>CALKHN010000041.1 GCA_937991535.1 uncultured Sphingobacteriales bacterium | reverse complement strand
AATCGGCGGTTCTTCGGAACCGCTTTTTTTATGTTATTTTAGTCGGACAATAGTGTTTTAAAATAAACTACTGCGGGTAATTACCTTAGCCAATAAAAGGTATATGGTTCCAACAATCATTTATTGTTATGATGCTTATTGCGGATGGTGTTATGGTTTTAGCCCGGTTATCAGGAAAATGGAAGTTCAATACCAGGATAGCATTGGTTTCGAAGTGTTATCCGGAGGAATGATCCTCCCCGAAGAGCCCAGGCATATAGGCATAATGGCAGAGCATTTACGGAACACATGTAAAGCAGTGGAAGCGCATACTGGTATCAAATTTGGAGAAGATTATTTATGGCATATTAACAACCCCGATCAAAGCGATTGGTTTCCCAATTCTGAAAAACCGGCTATCGCTTTATGTGTAATCAGGGACGAGCATCCCCGGCTTGCCGTTTCCTTCGCATCCGCGCTTCAGTACGCCTTGCATTTTGAAGGCAGGGATTTGTGCGACGATGAAGCATACCGCCATTTGCTGGATGATTATCAGATACCGGCAGAGCTATTTTATAAGAAACTGCATAGCCCGGAATACAGGGAAAAAGCATACTATGAATTTGCATTGTGCAAACAACTTAAAGTAACGGGGTTTCCCGCTGTATATTTACGGGTCAGCGAAAGAAAGCTTTATGCGCTGGCCAATGGATATACCGATTATGCTACTTTAACATCAAGGCTTGAAAATGTGTTGAAGGAAAGTGGAATTTCCAATAACGCTCAATAAAAATGAATTGCAAACCATCGCCTTCCGGTAAAATGCCCTTCTCCAGGGCAGGTGCAACGTTATAAGTACCTGTAATGTCAATTAAAGTAAGAGGCACTGTTTATGGAAAGAAAATTATATATCCTCGCCTTTATACTCTTTATTTTTAGTTGTAAAAAGGATAGGGAAATTTACCGCGATGCTTCAGATGTGAAGTTGCAGTTTGTAAAGACAAAGGCTAATGGAGCAGATATTGTACAGGAGGAAAACATCTATAACGAAAGCGGAAGCATCAAAACACGCATCAGCTATAAAGATTTTACCGCAGGCCTGGTGTTCTCAAAAACAACATATACGTATGAAAAGGATAAATTAATTCAAATAGATGAGCAGGTGGATTTTTCAAGCAGTTCCTTCGGCTCGAATTATCAGTACAGCCGCTCAGCTTTTGAATATAGCGGGAACCGTATTATACAAAGAAACCATTACCTGAAAACAGGCGATGATTATGAACTGAGATCTTTTACGGTTTTCTCATATGATGATTTGGGGCATCCTGTTAAGCAAACCCGGTATTCGGCAGACGGGGCGCTGTTTGGTTATACGATTTTCACTTATGAAGGCAACAATGTAGTATTAAGTGAAGAATATTATAGAAACCGGTTTAACCCCGATCCGGTTCTTTCTTTTAAGCATAGTTACAGGTACGATAACAAAAGAAACCCGTACAGGAAAGTCTATCATGGCATAGAAAATATTCCGTTTTCTGTAAATGAGAATAATATAATTGAAACTGCTTCTGTTAATTACAATAATGATCCTTCATCTGCTCAGGGTGTAAACAGTACTTCCACAACCACTTATGTATATAATAGTTGGGGTTACCCCTCGCTGATGAATGAAAATGGTAATGAGTTTATACTGGAGTACAAATAATTGCAGAGAAAAATATAAACTTGTTCAACCACTTCGCCGATAATGAATATTTTCCTATAGGTTTGCCGCTCAAATAAACCTCCTGCATTTTTGTCCGATTCGGGGAGGTGAGCACTTTAATACACAGAACAGAGGATTGCTTGCGCGATGACGGATATATCAATTAAAAGACAAGCAAGAATGGAAGAGAACCGAAAGCCAACAATTTCTGCCACAAAAATAATAGCTGCTTTTGCCGTTATCTACATTGTATGGGGATCTACCTATTTTTTTATTCGCATGGCCATACGGGACATGCCTGTAACAGTAATGGGAGCGTTTCGTTTCCTTACTGCCGGCTTGCTTATGACAGGCTGGTGTTTGATCAGGGGTGAGAAACTGTTTATATGGAAAGATATGCTATTCGCCTTTTTTATCGGGCTCCTTTTGCTTTTTATAGGCAATGGCGCAGTAGCATGGTCGGAACAATTTTTAGAAAGTTCGGTGGTAGCCGTCTTTCTTGCTTCTTCGCCTATCTGGTTTGTACTGCTCGACTACAGCAGGTGGAGGGTTAATTTCACCAGCCCGAATATTATTGCCGGCCTGGTAACAGGATTCATAGGCATCATTTTCTTGTTCAGGGAAAATATGAGCGATGCTTTCTCGGGGAATGGTGATAAATGGGAAGTAATTTCTATAGGTGTGCTGATTGTCGGTTCCGTTGCGTGGGTGGCAGGATCCTTGTATTCCAAATATAAGCCTGTTACATTTACAGGCACCGTTAATTCGGGCTGGCAAATGCTGGGAGCCGGGTTAGCATATGCTATTACAGGCAGCATACGAGGAGACTGGAGTGATTTTAACTGGCATGAAGTTTCACCACAGTCATGGCTTGCTGTTTTGTATCTCATTACTATGGGCTCCTTACTGGGTTACAGCGCTTATGTATGGCTGCTGAAAGTTCGTCCGGCTACGCAGGTAAGCACACATGCTTATGTAAATCCTGTTGTGGCTGTATTACTGGGTGTTTTTTTTGCCGGTGAAAAGATTTCAGCGCTGCAAATTACGGGGCTTGCTGTTATATTGGCCGGTGTGCTGCTGGTAAACCTGGCCAGGTACCGAAAACAGCAATAAGCCTGTTTCCCGGCCGTTGTTCAATGGCAGGGGATATCCGATCGCTTACAATATTACCAGTCTTTATCAGGCTGGCCGGAAACCGGCGCTTTTTTCATCATTTTATCATGTAATTTTCTTTCCTGTTCTTCTAATGCTTTAAGCAGTTGTTCTACCTGTTGCTTATTAAGTTTGTTGGGTTTGGGTTTTGGCTGGTTCTCTCTTTGTTCTTTTTGCTCCTTTTGATTTTGTTGCTGCTGTTGTTTCTGTTCATTTAGTGCCCTTTGCAAATTTTCACGTGCAAGCGTATCGGAAGTGTTAATACGCAGGGTTTGTTTATAAGCATCTATGCTTTCCTCCAGTTTTTTTTGTTGTGTTAACGCCACTCCTTTATTATACAATAATTGCGATTGCATCCTTTTATCAGTCGTACGTCTTGCCGCTTTATCAAAAATAGTAGCGGCTTCTTCATACTTTTTATCTTTAAACAGGGCGTTGCCCATATTATACGAAGCAATCACATTGTTGGGATCTGTTTCTAATGCCTCTTTATAGGCCATAATGGCTTCTTCATATTGTTGCAGGCGGTATGCTTCATTGCCTTTTCCAATTAGCCGGTTTATATCCTGTGAAAAAGCCGGAAGGCTGAACAAAAGCATTAGATATAAAGGGATCGGTTTCATGCTACAGGATTTTCTTTTTTTCACTGATGAACAATTCGCCCGCAAACCCGGCAAAAGCCAGTATCAGGAACCACTGAAAAAAACTGCGGTAATTGAGCAGCCGGTTATCCTGGATCGTTTTCTGCTCCATGCCTGCAAATTGCTCTGTTGTTTTATCTACTGCTGTTTCTATATCGTTTAATTGCTGGTAGGTACCACTGCCTTCATGCGCAATGTCTATTAATTCCTGTTCATTCAGCCTGGATATTACAATATTACCGTGCTGGTCGCGCTTACTTTCGGCTGTAATGGGGTTCAAAATAGGAGCTCCCTGAGTTGTGCCCACTCCTATCGTATTTATCAGTACGCCATTTTCCGCCAATTGTTTTGCTATTTTAACAGCCTCTTCGTCATGGTCTTCGCCATCTGTTATCAATACCACCGCTTTATATTTTTTATCTTTTGCATTAAACCCGCTGTTGCATACTTTTAATGCGTCACCAATAACCGTGCCCTGGATTGATACTGCATCGGGGCCAGCATTGCTCACATACAATCCTGCAGCAGTATGGTCGGACGTAAGTGGCATTTGCAGGTATGCCCTTCCGGCAAAAATAACCAGTCCAACCCTGTCATTTTCCAGTTTATTCATCAGCTTGTTTATGAACTGTTTTGACTTTTCTAAGCGGCTGGGTTTAATATCTTCGGCAAGCATGCTTCTGCTTACATCTAACGCAATCATTATATCTATTCCCTGGCGTTTTATTTTTTCAACCTGGGTTGCAGACTGGAGATTAGCTGCGGCAATAATAAGGCAGCCAAAGGACAGTAGTACAACGATGAACCTGGTCAAATACCTGCGGGGAGAAAAACCATGAATGAGCTGTATTACCAGGCTTTCATCACCAATCTTTTTTATGGTGTCCTTTTTCCAGCGCAGTACTGCTTTAAATAGCAATACCAATACTGGAATCAGCAACAGCAATAACAAATGTTCGGTATGTTCAAAACGTATCAATGTAAAAAATATTGGTTGGCTATGGGCGGTTAGCTCTGGGCTATCAGCTATCAGTTTAAGCGCACTAATAACGATCTGATCTCCACCTTTCACCTCTCCCTTTCTCTTCTCACCTTTCTCTTCTCACCTCTCACCTCTACATCTTTCCTTCAAAAAATCCTTTCTGTTTAAGTATGCCATTCAAAATATTCAGCCGGATTGCCGGAATATCAGCCTCAGTGTTCGCTGTTTCAATGTTCAGTACAAAAAAATAGGGATGCCGGTTCTCCTCTATCCATCCCACTACCCATCCAATGGCGTGATTTTCGCTGTTAAATCCCCATCCTGTTTTATAGCTTATCGTATAGTTGCTGTTGTCTTCCTGCAACATCATGTCTCTTACTGCTTTTTGTACCCCTTTTCTAAAAGGAAGCTGGTCGAAGTATAGTTTTTTAACCAACCCCAGTTCTTCATCCGGTGATATCAGAAGCGAATTATCCAGCCAGAAAGAATCAATAGCCGGGCCAATTTTCATATTACCGTATTTAAGGCTGTCTATCCATTTCTGCATCGTATCTCTTCCTATACGCCGCGCTATTTCCTGGAAATGTGGAACGGAGGAGTACCGGAAGGCCTGTGCCAGGCTTAGATCCTGATTCCAGTTGCTTACCTTTCTTTGTACACCATCCCACTTAATGATGGTGCTGTCGGTTGTTATTGCGCCTGTTTGCAATGCAACCAGTGCGTTCACTATTTTAAATGTAGAGGCTGGCAATATACGGGTGGTATCTCTTTTAAGATTGTATATCACGAATTTTCCCCTGCCGTTATCAAAAAGAGCGAAACTTCCGGTCACCTTATTTTCATCAAAATATTTTTGTAATGAATTATCCTGCTCCACATTATTCATAGAACAGGAGGATAGTAAAATAGCGACCATTGCTAAAACAGATAATGCAGAATGTTTTATTTTCATTTTAATTGTGAGAATGTTATTTGTAAAGAATAGTAAATCAAATACTTTATTTAATCACTCCAAGTTCTTTTCCTGCTGTGGCAAAAGCATCAATAGCTTTATCTAAATGGTGATGCTCATGTGCAGCGCTTAGCTGTACGCGTATACGTGCTTTGCCTTTAGGCACAACCGGAAAGAAAAAACCTGTTACATAAATACCTTCTTCCAGTAACCGCGATGCCATGTTTTGCGCCAGTACTGCATCGTACAGCATAATAGGAACAATGGGATGATCGCCGGGCTTAATATCAAAACCCGCGGCTGTCATTTTGCTTCGAAAATATTTTGTATTCCATTCCAATTTATCCCTTAATTCGGTGGTTTCACTGAGCATATCCAGTACGGCAATGGACCCTCCTACAATACTTGGCGCCAGGGTGTTGGAAAAAAGATAAGGGCGTGAACGCTGGCGCAGCATATCAATTACTTCTTTTTTGCCGCTGGTAAAACCACCCGAAGCGCCTCCAAGGGCTTTACCCAGGGTGCCTGTAATAATATCTACCTTGCCCATTACATTTCTGTATTCATGTGTGCCCCTGCCGGTTTTACCCAAAAAGCCAGTGGAATGACAATCGTCTGTCATTACAGCCGCGTCATATTTTTCTGCTAACGCGCATATGGTGTCCAATTGTGCAATGGTGCCATCCATACTAAATGATCCATCGGTTACAATAATCCGGTTCCTGGCTGCACGGGCCTCTTTTAATTTTTCTTCCAGGTCGTTCATATTATTATGATCATATCGGAAGCGCTGTGCTTTACAAAGTCTTATACCATCAATAATGGAAGCATGATTTAACGCATCGGAAATGATTGCATCCCTGTCATCGAACAAAGGTTCAAATACGCCACCATTGGCATCAAAAGCGGCGGCATACAATATCGTATCCTCTGTTCCCAGGAAGGTTGAAAGTTTATGTTCCAGTTCTTTGTGAATATCCTGTGTGCCGCAAATGAACCGAACGCTGCTTAGTCCATAGCCTCTTTGATCAATGTATTTTTTTGCAGCTTCTGTAACTTTTGGATGTGAGGATAAGCCGAGATAATTATTTGCACAAAAATTAATAACTCTTTTTCCCCCCTTTTTTCCCTGTATGGCTACCGCTATATCAACGCCCTGGGGACTTTCGATAATGCGTTCAGTTTTGTAAAGACCGTTTTGCCGGATCTCTTCCACTTCGCTGCGGATGCGTTCGGTTAACTTCGTGTTCATGTGCAAATATTTAAGTTGCAAACCTACGTGCTTTTTAAAAATAAAAAGTAATGTAACATTTTACAGCCTGCTTCGTTTTACTGGTGATTTTAACAGTAATTAACATCTGCAGTTTTGGATATACATAATTTGAAATTAATTTCGTAGCGTTTAAAAGATGAAAAAAAAGCTCAATAAAATTATTTTTATAGCTGCCTTACTGGTAAGCAGCGCTCTGGTATTCAGTTATGTCAGTCATACCTATAAAAAGGCAATGAATGATATTGCCTGTTCGCAGGAAGACAAAGCCCTGCCGGAAGAAAAAATACTCCAGTCTGATATTCCTTTTCTGGAATCTTTAACAAGGCATTTCTTAACTTTGCATCACTAAATAGATAAAGGGTATAGAGAAAATCTACACAAGATGCCCGGCGTTTTCTAATGCCGGGTCTTTTTTTGCTGAGGAGCCGCCATCAGCTATCGGCATTCAGCTATCAGGTGGTAACGGTGGTATTGCAAAGGGTTTATCCGGGCAGCAATACTTCCAAACCAAAAACGTCTAAACTTCAAATACTTTCATTGTTGAAATTGATTATTTTGCTTACTTTAATAAATTCAATTGATCGGCAATGACCTTTATTCAACTGGAATATATAACAGCCTTAGATACCTTCCGGCATTTCACCTTAGCCGCAGACCATTGTCATGTTACACAGCCTACCTTAAGTATGCAAATTCAAAAGTTGGAGGAAGAATTAGGGATTATCATTTTTGACCGCAGTAAACAGCCTGTTGTGCCTACGGCTGTGGGAATTGAAGTGATAACGCAGGCAAAGAACATTCTTATCCGGAAAGATGCGCTTCATGAATTGGTTGAATATAAAAAAGGCATGCTTACCGGCGAACTGCGCATAGGCATTATCCCAACCCTGGCGCCTTATTTATTGCCATTATTCATTCAGCAGTTCGCCCACAAATATGCGAAAGTAAAGGTAGTTGTAAGCGAAATGACTACGGATATCATTACTCATTCGCTAAAAGAGGGAGCAATAGATGCAGGTATCCTGGTAACACCTCTTCATCAAAAAGGAATAAAAGAATACGTGTTGTTCTATGAGGAAATGCTGGCATATGTATCAAAGAAAAATTCGCTTTATCAAAAACATTATGTGTTGGCCCAGGATATTGATCCTGATAAATTATGGCTTTTGGAAGAGGGGCATTGTTTTCGGTCGCAAATAGAAAATCTTTGTGAATTAAGAAAGCTAAGCCGTGCGGGCAGCCATTTTGATTATGAAACCGGGAGTATAGAAACGCTCAGGCGAATGGTAGATATGAATGATGGCATTACAATTATACCGGAGCTGGCTACACTGGATATGCCGGCAAAACAGTTACAGCTTATCCGGAAATTTAAAAGCCCTGTGCCGGTACGTGAAGTAAGCCTTGTGGTTCACCGCGATTTTGTAAAGAAACGGTTAATAGATGCATTGCGGGAATCTATTCTTGATTCGGTACCGGAAAAGATCAGGAAAAACAAGGGTTCAAATGTTATTGCAATATAAGCCTGTCCATTTTTTATTTCTGTACGTTATTTAATAAGCTGTCTAAAGCGTTATGAAACTGCGGGTAATCATTAAGATTTTTGTGACCGGCATTTTCAATCGTAATAAACCTGTCTTTTGAATGCATCGCTGCTGTTAAGCGGTGTGCATTGTGGTATGGGATAACTTTATCCGCAGCGCCGTGGAAAATGGTAACCGGCGCATTAACAAGGTTGAGGTATTTATATACCGGCAGTTTGTATTTGAGCAGGGTACCTACAGGGTATATGGGCATATAATGCTGTACCAGCGAAGTCATGCTGTAATAAGGTGTTTCCAGTATAAGCTCCTTACAGCTTCTCCTTGCTGCGAGCCAGGAGGCAATGCCTGTTCCCAATGATTTTCCGTATAAGATAATGCGGTCTGCCGTAAATTTTGAGCGGGCCATAATATATACCTGCATAGCATCATCGTATAGTTTTTGTTCCGTAAGGCGGCCTGTACTTTTACCAAACCCGGGGTAATCTATCATCCATACCTCGTATCCGTTTTCAGTAAAATCAGAAGCATAGGTAGCATACCAGCTGATATTTTTCCGGTTGCCATGAAAATACAGCACCACACCCCGGGACAGGCTGTCGTTGGTAAAAAATTGTACCACGTTCATATTGCTTGTTTCATCTGCAGCCACATTAATTTCCCTGTTAGGAGCAGAAAAATGATAGGGGCTGGTGCGCGTTAATGCCGCCGGATGAAATAAAAAGCGATCCTGCAGCAAATAAAGGGCTATGCCGCACAGCAGGTAAACAACGAGGGCAATATTCACCCATTGCAGCCATTTTTTCTTTTTGCGCCATTGCAACCTGTTCGCCATACTAATATTTCAAAATATCTCTTATAAAATTGTGATATTCGGGAAACGAAGGTAAATTATTATGCCGGCCACCATTGATCCGCAGTAAGATAATTTTGCGCGGATTGAGCTGTTGCAGTTTTTCGCTGTGGCGGATATAAAGTACCAATAACGGGGAAAATATTGATTATTTGAGATCAGCAATTAACTTTCCGGTCGGTGAGACACCGACCGATAGAGCTAAAATACAGCAATAAACCTACACCTGTTACCATTGCAAAATATGCCAAGCCCAGGTAGCAAATCATCTATCACACAATCGCGTACCCGCGCCAGCCGCAAAACCCCAAAAAAGGATTGTAAACGTTATAATAGCCTCCTGTTCGCATTTACGGTGCGAATACGAACAACCAGAGAAAAAAAGTTAATAAAAAATCCAGACTGTCATCAACTATTTCTCCTTTCTCGTTCTCTATACACACATATCTACCAATTACCTTATTATTAGCATATAAATCCAGGTATATCTTCAAATGGAAAGAATCAGAATTTTCCTCAGAAAAAATTATTTTGATAGCTGACGAACTTAATACTATCGAATTCAATGACACATTGATTTCTGCTTGCAAGTATTCATTTTTCTTATAGTTTATACATTCTTGATATTTTTTCTTCGCCCTATTATAGAGAAGAGTAAGGTCTTTTTTATTAGCCTTGATTGTCATTTCTAATGTTTTTAATGTCCGGTTGCATTATCGAAAAATATATGACCATTCTTCAAAGGATTGCCATAAATCCTAATATCTCCGCCTTTCCCTAATATCTTTACTTTATATAGATATCCTGTTAAAGCAACTTCTGTTTGGGTAAGTTTAATTATACCTTAACTTCCTTTAGGCGAAACTATTCCATTTTTAGTTGCAGCAGCAACTTTCTTTTGTATTGCAGGATCCCACACTTGCGCAGGTTTGGTAGCATAGCTTGTGCCAGGCCAGACCTGTTGCCATATTTTTACTCATCCTAATATTTCTTAAACAAGTAGTGCATGAGCACGGCTATAAACTTATATTTATCATCATTGCAAAACAAGTAACGCCCAGGCATCAGGTCGGCAACGCACAACACCACGGCTACAGAACTGCGCCAGTGCGAGGAGACTACAGTATAATAATCGGGATATTTGGTTTTTATATCCAATATGCCTCCATTTCTTGATAAAATGCCAAGTAATGCTAACAACTTTGCTGAGGATTGAATTGAACTCGCCGTTAATTTCCACCAAGTTGAAAGCGAAGATAATTTCTTGTTCCCGTCAGGTAGATTATTAAGGTTGAATGTTCATGCGGGATTTCTGTCTTAATTGCAACTTAATCTTCTATTTTTTCAAAGCTTACTTTGTCTGCTTCGACGATAATTTTCATTCCTCCCATAAATCTAAACTCCAATTTTTCATCATAAATAATTTCTTCCAAACAGTCATCCTCCTCCTTTGGCATTTCCCTATCCCGCGGAAAAACTTCAAAATAAATTACATCTTCGAATTTTATTTGAAATAGAATAATATTTTTTCCATTAAAATGGTATTTCCAAAGCAATGTCAGCATAGATGTCTTTATTATATAATCTATTTTTAAAAACTCTGCTGCATTGTGCAAGTCCAAAATTTCTCCCCGATAATCTATCTCGATTATTTGCTGATTTTCGACCTTTATCAGTTTAAAATTTTCTAGTACCATAACTGATTATTTATACAGATTAAAAATCTCTATGTAGTCGTTAGCATTAGGAGCTCTAACTCCTCCAGGATGAACTGGATCATAAACATGAGGATATCGTAATTGTTCTTTTGTAACTTTATTATAGTGTCCTCTACTTAGAGGATGTCTCCCTTTGAGATATATCCTTTTTCCGTCCAATAATTTTAGATTATGATTACCCTTCGTTAGTGCCTGGGCTATCCGAATGCCACCTCGAATTTGCCCAAAACGAGAAGGAAACTTCTTGGCAGAATTTTTTTAACACCCCTGCGATAATACCACCTGCTAATAATTTTGCCCCACCTTTCGCAGGTATTATATCTGACAAATCTAAGCCTTCACCTGCAGATCCAGATGCCCTGTTCCAGGTATTTATTATCAATACCCCGGGTAATCGAATATAACTTTCATCATTCTGTGGTAATGCTGCTTCAACCACTGTAACTGCAATATATTCTACACTAGGTTCATACGTAAGTGATTTATCAAGATCAACCGTGATTATTTCATCGAACATGTCCCAACCTTCCGTACCTGTTTGAGTTATACCAACGACTTCTCCGTTCTTTTTCGAAATTCTATACCTATTATCATATTCATCGCCTCCAGATAGACTGGTTAAAAATTTTTGCCAAGTCGGCACGAATTTGATCTATTATATTCTTTCCCAAGTTGAGATTGAATCGTCGCATGGAACGGTAGTCTTCGATCTCCATGCCATCCGGGTCAATAAAGCGCTGTTAGCTTATATGAAATAGATTTTTTTAGTTCGGTATGATATTCGCCTGGGTCCCGCCCCGCACTTCCTATCTATCCGGCGAAGACCCCAGCGGAAAGGAAAAAGCATGCACTTTTGTTATGCATTAGGTTGGGTAATTTTAATTATTCTTTTATACCTTTAGGTCTAAAGTTTAAATCCTCATAAGTTCCTGCACTATCTACAATTATTTTATATCCAAAAATTTCCTTTTCAACATTTTTTGTAAAAACTAATCCTTTTGAGGGCTCTACAAGTTTCAAAATAATAGTATCTGCTTTAAGGCTTATATCTGTAATAACCCTAGTTGCTTTATATATTTCCTTTTCGTTACCATCTTTTTCAATAAGAACTATATCAGGACTCATACTAGTTATATAACTATAGTAGTACCATTTGAGCGTACCATTATTTAGTTGTATTTCCTTTCTAATAAATTTTGAATCCCCTACTATTCCACAACTTTCGAAAATTGTAAGCATAATAAACAAATACTTTTTCACGCTGTTGATCATTTAGTGCATTTTATCAAAATATCCAAGATAGATACCTGTTCCGGAATAAGTATGCTCCCCATAAAAGGGCCATCCTGCATTATATCCATTGCCTTTATTCTGGTGCTGGTTATATGCTCCTACTGTTGGCATAACTGATTTATAGAAAACCGTTGGAGGCACATACATTTGAGCTACTGTAACTGAATGGATCGTTCGCATATTCTTTCCAAATAAAATATTACCTAATGTCCTAGCCGTAGTAATTTTCCCATTATAAGAGACAGCTGTATAATAATCAGGATATTGGCTTTTTACATCCAATATTCCTGCATTTCTTGATAAAATGGCAAGTAGCGCTAACGATTTCCCAGTGGACTGCATTGAAGCCGCCGTTAATGTCCACCAAGCTGAAAGCAAAGACAATCTCTTGTTCCCGTCAGGTAGATTATTGAGGCTGAATGTTAGTCCTCTCGCAGGGCCTGAAAAGGAACCATCACTATCATTAGTCAACATAAAATCCCAAGGATTTTCAGTCTGCCCAATTATTTCACCGGTGCGATTGCCATCTGTTCCCTGGACATAAATATTATTGTCACCATCGTTTTTCGCATCCTTTATAGTATATGAGCCATCTTTGTTCCTTCTGACATCAGTACTTGCTATGTAATGAGGTTCAGAATTATATTTAGGTCTAAATTTTGATTCTTCATCATATTTTTCAAAGCTAAATCTCCAAAGTTTATAATCTTCATTGTTTTCGATTTCATCTTTATTCAACGGATCTTTGTCTACTGCATTAATATTCGCCATTCCTCTTGGATCAACAAACTTAATAGGATTGTTATACCCATAGCTGTAGGGTGACCAGCGTATCGATACCTGCGCCAACGGATCGGCAACATGCCATCTCCCGATCTGCGGATCATACATCCTTGCACCGTAATCCAACCACTCCAAGCCGCTTCCATCACTGAACTCTTTCCGCTGCTCTTCCTTGCCGTTGTATTTGTACTTATTTTCCGCTATACCATTCAATGCTTTGGAGCTTATCCCCGCCATTGTAAGTCCGAATGGATAGAAGTGACTTTCTTCAAGTACAGGTCCCCTGGTATGCGTTACCTGCAGGTTGTCAAAGAACACGGCTATGTTCGGCGTTTCATTGCTGACATATACATAAAGATAACCGTTTTTGTTGACCGGCAACTCCGTTTTGACATGCACTTTGAACTCTTCATCATCGCCTACCTGCTCAAAACCTCCGTCATAGTATTTGAACTGCTCATCCAATAGTATCCAGTTGATGTAGGCTTTGGGCTTGCTGCTGTTATAAGTTTGGGTGCCTAAAAAATCAGTAGCCTGTGGGGTGAGGATGCCTGTGGTTTGCAGCTCTGTTGCTATGGCTGATCCATGTGAAGGAGTTGCCGCACCTGCCACACCACTGATCAATGCCGCTACCAGGTCTGTTAACGGGCTTACAGGGGCGCCGGGAGTGGTTGTATTCAGTGTGTACCAACTGCTTACTCGTATATTAAACTTATCTCCGGACATTACTTTTAAGGTTATAGACGGACCGATTTTCTGTCCACCGGCATCGGCTTTTACTTTGGCTACCTTGTTATTGGGGTCAGTGTAGTCGTCTGTGGGATAGCCCGACGGCTTATCTTCTCTTGTTTCAGGCAGGTTGGCGTACAATGCTTCTTCTGTTGCCGCCTGCACTGTTTCCATGCTGGCAGGAGGGTAAGCATCTGTTTTTTGCTCTTCGGTAAGCACCATCCTTACATTGCCCAGGTGGTCTTTAACAAAGTAGTCGTAAGCAAAGCCCGACGGCGTATTGGGGTTGCCCGGCGTATTGAACAACGTTCTTATTCTTCCTTCTTCCTGACCTGCATAAAGCAGCTTGTTGGTATAATCGGGATTGGCCGGATCGGCAGGGCTGATGGTTTTGCTTTCGTATACAAAAGCACCTGTGTAAGTGGTAGTAGTGGTTATGGTTTTGTTGCCGTTGGCTGCTGATGGATTTTCAACCGTAATCTTTTTCAGCCTGGCGCCTGCAGCATCATAGGTATAGCTGATGGTGCCCTTGCCGGTTACGGTAATGGTTTGAGGAAAGTTCAGGTAATTATAAGCAATGCTGCTGACAGACTTGTTCAGATCCATGATAAGATTACCGTTAAGATCGTAAGCATAATCATCACCTGTATTGACACCGTTCTTAAAATCTCCTAAATTAAAGTCAGGATCATCCTGCTCGTCTCCAACTTTACGCAGCCTGTTGCTGTTAGGAAAATATTCGTAACGAAGGGCGTCTATATACCCTATAGCGCCGCCTTTAAGTCCCCTTCTTATTACACGCAGAATGTTGCCATTGGCATCGTAGGGTATCCGGTAGTTATCTTCTGTAAAGCTGTATACTGCAAAGTTAACGGTGCTGTAATCCCATGTGCTGCCACTGGTATTCTGTTCAAAGTCGGCACGGATAAAGCGATTGGCGGGGTCATATTCAAAATCGTATTTACGGCTGATGCCCGCCCCTTTTGTTTTCCATATCGTTCCGCTGATATTACCATTGTACTGAGGCATGGTAAAGGCTGTGGTATTTAATGACAACGGGGTGGCTTTATCGTATCCCAGCTCCATTCCGAAATAGTGATCGTCAGGATTATCGGAAAGGTAGCTTTTATTGATGGCTGCAAGCCAGCCACGGATATTATAATCGTAGGTCAGGCTTTCTATGGGATCGGAAGTATAGTTGCCGGATGCATCTTTCCCATAAATAAGATGACAGGACATCATTGGTTTTTGATTGTTCTACAATATTGCCGGTGGAAAGGTTAAACACAAATGCGCCTGTTTCCATATAACGGCTATCTTTTACAAACATGCCATTGCTGATGTTGGATTCGGTCATTGTGCCAACAGGTTCATCAATGGCAAGAGTGAATATTTTTTCGGGATATGGGAAAGTGGGCAAAAATGTTGTGACAGAGCCACCGATATATCTAAGGTTTGTTCCATCGATGTTCTTCCTGTATTGTCTTGTTTCAATCAGGGCGTCTGCAACATTTTTGCTTTGCAGTAAGCGAATGCCATTGGTTGATGCATCTGGCGTACCGGTGGTATAAACATAGTCGCCGGCGTACTTCCTGGTCGTTATTACAAGATCGTTCGAAGAACTTCCCTGCTCAATGGCTGTTGCATACGTATGTGCCGCACTGCCATAAGTATATTTTTTTGTATTGATCTGATAGGAGCTTGAAAGCTGGTCATATTTTTTTTCTGTTTGCTGTACAAGCTGCTTATACTGTCCGTAAATGCTGGTTGAAAGCAATGCCTGCTTTGTATAATAATGCCTGGTATCAACACAATCGGTCATCTTGTCGTTTTCCCTTCGTGCTTCAAAATACGGAACACCATTCACTATTTTTTTACAGTAATAGGTTTTGCTGTCCTGGTTCAGGTGGGCCTTTACCCACATGGTATTAATACTTCCTGTATTGCTGTATGTATAATTATTTGTAAGCTCGTTGAGCAATTTTCCCGTATTGTCATATACAGAGCGTCTTATCAGGTCACCGCTGCCAATGTCCTCATCATGCTCCATAAAGGGCTTTACTTCATATTCATATACCGTTTTACCCATCGGTTGAGCTGTTTCTACGTTGGAACGATATTCGGTTACCCGGCTATAGCCTATATGACTGCCCTGTACGGCGCCCAGTCCGAAAAGAGAAGAGGCAGAAACCGTTGTTATGGTATTGGTATATTCATCGCATTGAGCAGGGGGTGCACCTGGTAAACATAGCACATGGAAATGATGCCATGTAGATACTTCGCCGTATTGAATATTGCTTTTATTCGACTTTCCACTGCCTGTTCCGTAGTCTTTTTTATATTCATACCTTTTTGAAACGGCTTTTTTATTTTCAAAGGAATAATCTATAATTTCCTTAAGGCGCACTCCACCTATGGCTATATTATTTTCATCTTTATGCAATTCATAACTGAAAGTAGTATAACCCCCGGTGGGGTATTTAATTTTTTCCAGTAAAGTACAGCTTGATCCTGATAAATCCGGTTCCCTGTTGGCATTCCACCCAAAAGAGTTGCTACCTATTAATATGGTAGGTACCAGGGAAGTATTGCCGGCCCTGTTATAAAATCCCCAATGATCAAGAGCGGCGGTTGAAATTTGTGGAATCGCAGTGGTGTTATATTCAAAGCTATATGGAGGTTTTATTATCGAAGAACCGTCTGCCGGCACTTCCTGCAGCGCATCCAACCTTAATCGTTTTGTATAAGGTACCGTGGCAGATGAAAAGTACCCGTAAGTAAAATTGTATTGCTTAACTAGCCGCGCAGTGGCATTTATATTGCTATATATTTTTATCTGCTGCAATAAACGGTCTTCAGAAAAATTTTCATCCTCTCTTATTCCTGTGGCGGATACAAAATCAATGAACATGACCAACTGGTTGCCTCTTTTAAAACTGATCTTCTTTAAAAATTTTCTTTTGATAAATACGTATGGAGGATTGATGCGATGATCGGTGGTAACAAGCGTGCCAGGTGGATATTGATATCCTAATTGAGTATATGACACGGAAACAGACTGATGAAGATTACTGTAAATTTCTTCTTCCGCAGTGGTTGAATAGTATTCCAGGTTTATTACTTCGTTGCCTCCGGGAGAAGTAATTTTACTTAAAAACCACGATGAAGGAAAATTGTAATGAATGGCAGGTATATTGCCTACTTCATCATCAGGCACCATGCGTGTAGTTTCTACTTCATTAAATTCATACACATTTCCTTTTTCGTCTGTTATAGTGAAATAGCTTGGCGAACAGGTAACGCAATGCGTGATTCGCAGGTTATCTTTTTCTTTCTTAAAGACTTCTCCTGCCGGAGTAATGTAGAATTTACCGGAGTATCCCCCGAAATTAAAAAAATACACATCCGGACGCACTTCCCTGGTAGCTTCCCTGATCTCTTTCTTGTAATCATTGTAAGCAAATACATCAGTATCGGGGGAACGGTAAACGGCGAGACAGGTGTAAAGTAATTGTTCTCAACATCCGGATTCCCGAGTGCCGAACGTGTAATTACACCGCCTGCATTTAAAGACCAGTTAAGCCCTATCCATGTGGCAATGGTTTCCGGCTTATAGCCAGATGCATTATAGCTTATGTTGACAGGTAAGGACAGGCTGTTACCACTGATATCGTACAATGGAATATTAATTTTGGGTGTTCCTGTAAAAAGACTTACAGGTGTGTTGCCGTATTTACCGAGTTCCGCTGCCTCGGGTGAGGGCGGGGTGATGGCTTTGGCGGAATAATTCATTCTCGAGATCTCAACAGTCAGGTTTCCCATTTCACTTTGTGGCTTTGCAGACAATGATAAAAACATTAAAAAACTTACAAATGCACACTTTGATATAATACGGGTCAATATATTATTTAACATAAGCTGATTTACTGGTTGTTTTTTATAGCGTCAATAATGTCGTTATCCAACGGGCGTACCCGGTTTGAAAATATCCCGGTCAGTTTTCCCTGGCGGTTGACCAGGTATTTCCATCCGTTATGATTAAATTTTTCATCAATAATTCCATTTTTATTTTTTGTGCTCAACCATGCAGATAATGAAGCTTCTCCCTCAGTGTTCCCCGCAGGGAAGCATACTATAATTCTGTCTGATTCATAGGCTTGCCGGAGCTTCAGTACCGCTGTATCATTACCTCGCTTTTCTTGCGACAAACCCGTGACCGGGCAGACAATAATAGTTAACCCGCTATCTTTAAAATATTTGATCAGCTCACGGTACTCAATCAACTGCGCTGTAGGGTCGCCAAACGGGTCAATACTTACAAAAAGCAATGATTGACCCTTAAAGTCAGCAAGGCTAATGGTTTCACCTGCTGCTGTACTGAGCCGAACATCGTAGATGTCATTCTGGGCATGTATAATGCCGTTTATGCACAATGCAATAAAAAGGCAGATATTTGTTTTCATATTTTTGATTAAAAACTATACCCCACCCTCCACACAAATGCCGGGATAGGCGGAATATGCTGTTTGTGTAAAAAATCGTACAGCACCTGCATGCTGCCCTGTATCTTCTTTCCCTTCTTTAAAGGCGACGACATGCTGTACTTTTTGCTGATGCCTGCCAATGCGCTTTTGTTCCAGTTGCTGTAGTTTTTGAATATTGCCAAACTTTCTACCGTTCGGTTGTAGTTCATCTCAGCGCCGGCGGTTAACCACAGGCTGCCGGCTAATTTACTGTTGCTGCCAAACAGGTTGGGGGCTTTCCATTCTACAAAGGCACGCATACCTGCACCCTGCCCGGTAATTTTGATGTGTTTCCAGCTTTGGCCCCAGCCTATTTTTCCTACCAGTCCGATCCCGGAATTTGTTTTGTTATTTGCCCTGTAGGCAGCGGTTAGTGCAATATCGGTAGTAGTAGGCCAGTAGTTATTAGAGCGTTGTGTCTGAAAATCGGTCCCAAGTTGAATCCTCCTCCAGAAAGATTTTTTTTTATTGGAGTTCGGTGTAAAATGTTCCGGCATCACCATTTCGCTGTTGCCGCTGCCACCATTTCCTAACTGGCTAAGCTTTTCTTTTATTTTTGATAATTCACCTTGTGCCTGCTGCATTTGCTGCTGCAGGTATTGGGCCGGGTTCGCATTTGTGCCATTGGCTGCCGGTATGCCCACCCGCTGTTGCAATACCTGTTGTACATTAGCTCTTGTCTGCAATCCGGACAAGGCCTGCGGAGTACCGTAGTTCTCCGGGGTGGGGAATAGTTGTGCCAGCATCGAATGCTTTTGCATGAACTTTTTAAACGCCGGCAGGGTCTGAAGCGTAGCCAATACTTTTTTCACAAGCTTATCCGGGTCATTTAGGGTTTCTTTATACTCCTGCACCTGCCTGCCATAATAATATGCGCTCTCCTGGTATTTACCCAGGTGCTTGGTAATGCCTTTGGGCAGGTTGGTATAGCTGCTCAGCAAAGTTTTAAGATGTTGCTGGCGCTGCTGCACATATTGTTTGATCTCATCCGCCTGCTGTAATTTGTTTTGCAATTGTTTTACCTGCTGCAGAGAGCTACCCAGTTTCTGCTGGATATCCTTTGATTTGGAAACAATATTTTTGGCATCCTTTAAAAACCCGAGTGAACCCTGAAGCGAGTCTAACCCCGGCAGGTACTGCCCGCTAAAGGCTTTGTCTAATTTACCATTGGCAGCGTTGAGCTTTTGGGAGAGCTGCTCATAAGCTCCTTTGGTGTCATCCATCAATTCTTTTGCCCTTGAGGAATCCAGCTTTGAAAGTTTCCTGAGGATCTTTTCTTCCTGTTTGGATAAGCTGTTTAAATATTTTTCGGATTGCCGGGTGAGTTGTCTATCTAATTTTCCTGTTTTTTATCAATGCTGCTGAGGTACTTACCGGGGATTTGAACAACGCTGTCGGCATGCTGTGCATATATGCTAAAGGTTAGTATAACCAATGCTAAGGTTAGGGCAAATCTCATTGCAGCCGGGGTTGTTAGGGTTGCACATCATTGTGCAGAACAAACATCACAAAAATATTGTTACGGCAAAATGATATTTGGCAATAATCGGCCCCTGATCATAAACGAAAAAACTGAACCTTTTGATTAACAATGATTTTGATTTTTTAATACCGTTTAAAAACGTAAAAAAAACCGTCTTTTAACGGCATAAAAAACATTGTTTTGTTTTTGGTGGTATTATTATCAGCCCGGAGGAGGCGCAATGCCGGTTTCCGCAGCTCAGTCGCTGTGTATCCTTACCAGGTTCAGGTTAGTAAGGGGCGCCACGATCAGCGGGAACTTTTCAACGGTTACATAGCTCGCGTCGAGCCCAAATCCTCTTTCTTCCGACAAGCTAACTTCTTTGATCCAAAAGTATCCCCTCATGATAAGCGTTTCCCAGAAAGGCAGTTCGTTGTCCATGCTCAGGAATTTTTCCATTACAATGAACTGAAAATCGCCAACCACATTATTGCGCTGCAGGCTTTCGTAACGGCTGGTTATATTTACTTCTTTATTGGCTACCATATCTTCCACTACTTTCCTGAACATAAGATTGATACGCGGTTCAACCCTAAAGCCCAGCCGGAATTCAACGCGGATTATTTCGTTGGGTATAATGGTTTGTACCTCATATTCGCAGGTATAGGGGTTGTCTAAGGTATCTACATGTACGAACCAGTATATATCAGCCCGTTTGGGCTTCCGGTTTAAAATAGAATAAATGATCTTATGTTCGATTTCCTTGGGATTATTGGCGCTGGTGAGGTAAACCAGGTGCGTGGCGTATTTGGTAACCGAGGGGTCATTGCTAAGTTCCTGCAACATGGGGATATAATCTTCGAGCCGCACAAACTCCACGTAACGATTTTTGATTTTGCGGCTTCTGAACCATATATACATAATGAGAAACATTAACCCGCCAATGATTACGGTAATGTAACCTCCATGCGTGAACTTTTGCAGCAGGGCAAACAGGTATCCTCCTTCAATAATTGTATAGCCTATCAGGAATAACCATATCCATGAAGATTTTACCCGGCGGTTGACCAGGTAATTCGCAAAAAGTATAGTGGTCATGATCATGGTAATAATTATGGCCAAACCGTAAGCAGCCTCCATGCGGGAAGAAGTTTGAAAGTATAATACCACCCCTGTGCAGCCAACAAACAACATGGTATTGAGCCATGGAACAAACAACTGGCCCTTTTCCTCAGAAGGGTAACGTATTTTTAAACGCGGCCAAAGATTAAGGCGCATGGCCTCACCTATAAGGGTAAACGAACCCGATATCATGGCCTGACTGGCTATAATGGCTGCACCGGTTGCTATGATAACACCCGGAATCACAAACCAGTCCGGCATCAGGTCAAAAAATGGGTTAATAGACGAGTGAATTGCTGCCGGCACATCCAGGTTATTTTTAAGTAAACTGGCTCCCTGGCCGAGATAATTCAAAAGCAGGCAGGTTTTAACGAATATCCATGAAATGCGGATGTTTTCTCTTCCGCAGTGACCAAGGTCGCTATACAATGCTTCAGCACCTGTGGTGCATAAAAAAACGGCTCCTAAAATCCACAATGCACCCGGATTAGAGCTTAACAACTTAACTGCATACCATGGATTGAAGGCCTTAAAAATAGACAGATCATCAAAAACATGCCACAGTCCAAGTACTGCAAGCATCGTGAACCAAAGGCCCATTACGGGACCAAAAAATTTACCAATGGATGCTGTGCCAAATTGCTGCAGAAAAAAAAAGGCGATTAAAATAAATATAACAATGTAGATAATGTACTGGCTGAGATTATGGAAAGCAGGAACTTTTTGTAAACCTTCAATGGCAGAGGTGATCGTAATAGGGGGTGTTATCATACCATCTGCCAGCAATGCGGCGCCACCAATCATGGCGGGGAGCACCAGCCATTTTTTTCGTCGTCGAACCAGGGCATACAAAGCAAATATGCCACCTTCACCCTTATTATCGGCCTGCAATACAAGTATTACATATTTTATGGTGGTTTGCAAAGTAATGGTCCAGATAATGCACGAAAGACTACCTATGATCAGCTCTTCAGTAATAGCTCTTCCATTGATAATAGCGTTGAATACATATAAGGGGGAGGTGCCAATATCGCCATAAATGATCCCAAGTGCAATAACAAGTCCGGCAACGGTTGCTTTATTGGTATGTTTGCCCACGGCTAAAATACAGTTAAATTAATTCTAATGCTCTAACCAAACGGCAAAGGTATAGGGGAAATTACAATCGCAAACAGAAAATTAGCAGAATTCGTATGCCCCCCCGCGACCGGTGAAAACTAATGTTTATAAGTTTGGTTAAAATAATGCAGAGGGAGTATTCAATCGCCAAAAACCATCTAATTTGCAACCGGATGCTGTATATTTAAGAAAAAAATGATAAAAATGGGGTATAAGACGATTATTATATCAGCTTTAATGCTGCTGGCATTGCCCATTTGGGTTTTGGCTCAGCGCATTCATTATTCAGACCCGGGAAGAGACGACTACCGCCAGGTAAATTTTGAAATCATTGGAAAAGTGAGCAGCAATATAGTAATCTATAAAAACTACAGATCGAAAAATGATTTATCCATATTTGATAACGAAATGAAATTAAAGGATAAAATTAACCTTGATTTTTTACCGGATAAACTCATTAATGTGGATTTCGTTCCTTACCCGGATTTTTTCTACATGATATACCAATATCAGAAAAGAAATATAGTGTATTGTAATGTGGTAAAAATGGATGCCGCCGGACAAAAACTGATCGGCCCGGTAGAAATTGATACGACACAAATTGGCGGTACAAGCGACAATAAAATTTATTCCACCATATACAGCGAAGACAAACAGCATATCATGGTGTTTAAAATCAATAAACGGAATGAGCGCAATTACTTTTTTACCACGTTGCTTTACAATGACAAAATGGAGTTCAGGAAAAAAAGCAGACTTCAGGTAACCATGTCAAAAAAAGACGCTGTATTCAGTGATTTTATAGTTGATAATGAAGGCGATTTGGTTTTTGCCCGCTGTAGCAGAAACGGCAGCCGCGACAATATTTCGCATATGGATTTGATGATAAAACCAGCTATGGCAGATAGTTTTCGCGTGGATAATATTCCACTTGCCAATAATTTTTTGGATGAAGTAAAAATTAAAGCCGATAATATCAACAAAACATATCTCCTCAGTTCCCTATATTATAAACAACGCAGAGGAAATGTGGAAGGATTGTATATAGCCATATGGGATAAAGCACAAAACAGGATAAAAGCAGAGAACTATACTATATTTGATGACGAACTGAAGGAAGATGCAAAGTCTGAGAATACTTCGGCAAAAACGGCTTTTAATGATTATTTTATACGGCAGGTTTTACCCAAAAAAGATGGTGGATTTATGATTGTGGCTGAATTGTTTTTTACTTCTTCCCGTGGCAATAACTGGAACCGGTACGACTACCTGTATAGTCCGTACAGCATGTCGCCTTATTCATCATATAACAGTTACTGGAGTCCGTACGGTATGTATGGTAATCCATGGAACAGGTGGAACTATGGTTCAAGTACGAGATACTACAGTGAGAACATTGCGCTTTTTTCATTTGATCCCAATGCAAGCATTGAGTGGAGCAACATATTGCACAAGAGCCAGTTTGATGACAATTCTTCCGATGCCCTGTCTTACCTGATATACAATACCGGCGGGGAGATCAATTTCTTGTATAACCAGCTTGAACGCCGGACCAGGTTATTGTCCGAGCAAAGTGTAACGCCTAATGGCAGCGTAACACGCTCGCCAACCCTTAAAAATTTAGATAAGGATTTTGAATTTTTGCCCAAATATGGTAAGCAGGTAGGAGCCCGGCAGGTAGTGATGCCGTGTATGTACAGGAATTATATTTGCTTTGCAAAAATTGATTTTTAAAAAACATTCCTGTGACAGGTTCTTTTAAAACCAACACACCGGTTAATATACTTTTATTGCTGGTATATGCATTTGTACTAAAATGGTATTCTTTTCTGCATCCGCATATTCCGCTGCCACAGGCAACCGATGGCTTTTTATACCTCAAATTTTTGAATTTTCTGCTGCCCGCAGGCCAATCCGTGCCTGTTATTTATCCCTTTATAGTACTAATGTTAACTTTAACACAGGCCATTTCGTTTAATAACCTGATCAACAATGAAAAGCTGCTGCCGAAGCCGAATTATTTGCCGGCTATGGCCTACATTCTTATTACTTCTCTCTTTCCCGAATGGTGGCAGTTATCCTCTGCGCTTATCATCAACAGTTTGCTTGTTTGGGTATGGGGCATGCTAAGCAGATTGTTTAATCATCCCCGGCCCAAGGCCCAGGTGTTTAATGCAGGTATGCTGGTGGGGTTTGCTTCCTTCCTGTATTTTCCCGCTATTGGTTTTTCTATACTTATATTTTTTGCATTAATTACTTTAAGACCCTTCCACCTGAGTGAATGGCTGGTGGCAATACTGGGTATCCTTACTCCTTATTATTTTTTGTTCGCTTTTCTTTTTTTGGGCAACACCTGGAATCCGCTTACCTATCTGCCTTCTATTTCTGTTAGCTTTCCTAAGTTTCAGCAGGACGTATGGGCCTGGGGCGGGATCATTCTTCTTATCGTTCCTTTTTTGATCAGTGGTTTTTATATCCAGGGCAATATCTTACGCATGCTCATTCAGGTACGCAAAAGCTGGAGCCTTATGCTGATCTACCTGCTTATTACATTGCTCATTCCGTTCATCAATTTTTCCGCTACTTTCGAGTACTGGATTCTGTGTGCCCTGCCTTTTTCCGCTTTTCACGGGTATGCTTTTTTTTATGCACAGAAGAAATGGCTTCCCGTGGCGTTGCACTGGACAATTGTTGTTTTCATTTTGGCATTAAATATATGGGTAAGCATCAGGGCTTAAGGATTATTCAGGTGCAGTGAGTATTATACACGTAAAACGCGCTCTTTTCCCTGACGTCGCCTCGTATGCGCAAGCACAAATCTCATTTTTTTAATTCCTTTAAAGAAATACAATGAGCGGAAAGCATAAGCCCTATAAAAATTCCTCAAGACGAAAATTCTTAAAAAACAGCTCCCTTGCTGCAGCAGGTTTTTTTATTGTACCCCGCCATGTATTAGGTAAAGGATATACAGCTCCCAGCGATAAACTAAATATTGCCGGTATTGGAGCGGGAGGCAAAGGAAAGGGCGATCTTTCTGCATTTGCTAAAAGCCCCAACGTAAATATAGTTGCTTTGGTAGATGTGGATGACCGGCAGGCGGTGGAATCAAGAAAGAATTTTCCCAAAGCCAAATATTATAAGGATTTCAGGGAAATGCTTAACAAAGAAAAGAACAATATAGATGCCTGTTCGATTTCTACACCCGATCATACCCATGCCGTTGCCACTTTAGCGGCTATGCATCTGGGTAAGCATGTGTATACACAGAAACCGCTGACCCACGATATTTACGAGGCCCGAATACTGGCGCAGGCTGCAAAAAAATATAAGGTCATTACCCAAATGGGCAACCAGGGCGGATCGGGTAATGGTGTGCGAAGAATGCAGGAAATATACGATACCGGTATTATCGGGCATGTAGATAAAGTGCTGGCCTGGACCAACCGGCCCGTATGGCCGCAGGCTATACCTGATCCGGGCACTTATAAAGTTCCGAAAGAACTCGACTTTGACCTCTGGCTGGGCACTGCTCCTAAAGTAGATTACAAACCCAACTATTTGCCCTGGAACTGGAGAGGATGGTGGCCCTATGGTACGGGTGCTTTGGGTGATATGGCCTGCCATATACTGGATCCTGTATTCCGCATATTGCCGATTGATTATCCCACTTCGGTGGAATGCAGTGTGGCGGGTACATGGACCTTTATTCTGAAAGAGAATGACCATAACCCCGACTGGACTCCTTTTTCTACCAACATTCATTTAAGCTATCCCCGCAAAGACGGGAAAGGTGATATTAAGGTGAGCTGGTACGATGGCGGTGTTATGCCCGAAGTTCCGGAAGAATTGTTACCCGGTGAGGCATTTGGCAATTCCGATGGCGGCGTGATGTTCATTGGCAGCAAAGGCAAGTTGCTGGCCGATTGCTATGGTGCGAATCCGCGGCTGCTGCCGCTTAAAGAAAATACATTGCTCAGCATTCCGGAAACAATCGTTAGGGTTCCCGGCGAAGATCATTACCTGCAATGGGTAAACGCATGTATTGCCGGATATGGTAATGCACAAACTAGCTCTCCATTTGAATACGCGGGGCCGTTTACCGAAAGCATATTGATTGGCAATGTGGCCATACGCAGTTGGATGCTCAGAGACAATCCGGGAGGCAGGCGCACCGCCGATAAATACAATGGCCGCAAAAAGCTGTTGTGGGATGCACCCAATATGAAGGTTACCAACTACGACCTGGCCAACCAGTTTGTAAAACGCGAATACCGCCAGGGCTGGGATCTTACTTTATAAAATAAATACCCGTTATACCCTGTTTTTTAAATGGTCGAACCTGAATTTTTATAATTTCAGGTTTGACCTGTTTGTAGTCCGGTTTAAAACTAAAAAGAAATTCAACTCCACCTATTTTAGCAACGAAACAAAACAAATTACGAAGGTAATTTCAGCAATAGAATAAAGCAGCGCATCGGTTTAGGCAGGCCGGGTACTAGTGCTAAGTCAAGTCAATTATGTCTGTATGTTATCGTGAAAGTGAGAGGATAAGGTGAGAGGAGTGTCTCACTTCTCACATTTCACGTTTGACATAGCACTGGTTCCCACCTGCACAAAACCCTGCGTGTAAGATTTACCCGAATATTAAAACCAAATTATATTATACTCCAGCTACTCTTTTCTTGTATTCCGCCAGCGCTTCTTCAAGCCGCTGTTTGGCCGTAGTGTCACCAGGCACATTATGTGAAGGATGAATGTGTAATTTTACGCCTCTATCGGCCAGGATCTCGGCTACCGTAGTAACGGTCATCCATACACAGGTTACAAAAGCCATGGTGGAAACAGGTCCTATTTTATCCTGGTGGTTTTTTAAGGGCACACTGGCATCACCGGCAGGTGCGCAGGTGTCCACCACAAGGTCGGCAATCTCAAAAATATTCTTGCCACTCGAATGACGGGTTTGCTTTCCCCTGGCCTCGGCTGCAGATCCAAATGCAATAACTTTCATGCCTTGCCTTTTTGCTTCGAGGGCCACATCAATGTTTACATTGTTTATGCCCGAATGAGAAAACAACCACATGGTATCCCGCTTATCGAATGTATGCCCTTTCATTATTTCCACGCCATATCCTTCCACTCTTTCTAAAAATACAAACTGGTGTACGCCCATTTGCCCGGTAATATTGGTGAAGAAAGTAAGCGGCAGCTCTACTATCGGATGAAAGCCAACAAATCCGCCTATCCGCGGGTACATCTCTTCAATAGGCAAAGTAGCATGTCCGCACCCAAAAGTATGCACCCACCGTCCACATTCAATGCTGTCGGCCATTATTGCTGCAGCCCTTTGTATGTTTTCCAATTGGGTATTTTCAATTTGCGACATAATATCCCTGGCGTTTTTCAGCCATTCTAATGCTAACATGAGATGAAATTTTAAAAGTGAATATTTACTGTATTTTTTTAAAAATAAAAATAAAGAGCAATACCATTACCACAAGCTCGGCATACAATAAGGTAATAAAATGTTGTATACCATACCTTGCTGCCACTATTCCCATCAGGTAGTTAACCAGTATATTTCCGGTAATAGCGATCACTAATACCAGGCTAAACGCGGTACCTGATAACGCAGCATAACGGTTGCCCACCAGTCCCAGCATAATAGGGAAACCCCCGGCAATGCCTGCCCCCAGGATCAGAAGTCCCGAAAGCGCAGTAATAAAGGAACCTGTAACTTGCAGTGCAACAATTCCGCAAAAAAATAAACCGAAAGAAAGCAATAGGATACTTTTGGCCGTTATTTTGCGAAAAATGGTTCCTGTTAGAAACCGCATAATCGTCACGCCTGCAATGCAGGCCGAAAGGGCATACAACGCATTGCCTTCAGAAAGGTTTTTTCGCTCAATCAAAAAGGTAGTTGTCCAGTTGTTTACAATCGCCTCAAGGCTGCTCTGGCAAAAAAGATAAAAAGCGATCAGCAACAGTACCGCATCTTTTAATAATTCAAGGCTTTTTTTCAATGACTGTCCCTGCGTTATTTTGGGTGCAGGGAAACGGATGAGCACATAAAACAATGCAACGCCAAATGCGATAAGGGCTGCGCCCGAAAGAATGATGGGATAGGTGTAATACTGCTTCAGTAAACCGAGCACAAACGGTAAGCCAAGCGCTCCGATCCCGAAAGACACACCCAGCAGACTGAGGTTGGCGCCTTTGTATTCGCCGCTAATATCGGCGACTACGGCATTAGTGGCTCCGTTGATGATTCCGCCGGCCAAGCCAAAGATAAAGATGGAGAACTGAAGCCATTCGGTGGATGGCGAATAAGCAATGCCTGTAAAGCCTGTTGCCAGCAGCAAACAAGCACTTACGAGCAATATCTTATATCCATACCTGTCGCATACAGGACCAAAAAAAAGCGAGCCCGTAAGAAGCCCTGCAGGCAGGATAGCAAACAGCGTTCCTGCCTTAAGTTTATCTAATTTAAAGTTTTGCTGGAGGCCCTGCGATACGCTTCCCAGCGTAAGCAGTGCGATACCAAAAAGCAACAGCCCGCAACAGGCAGAAATAAAAAGCGTTGTTTTATTGTATGTTGCTGAAGCTTTCATTTATTTATTTTTTAGCGCTAAATGCGCAGCGCCATACAAACACGCTTCGTTGCCCAGTGCAGAAGGTTCAAATTTTGTGTGTTTAATGCTAACCGGTTGTGCCCACTGGCGGGCCTCTTCAATAATTTCAGGCAAAAACTGCAACGCGGGACCGAACACACCTCCGCCAAAAATAATTTTTTCAGGATTAAGAAGACTCACCAGGTTAGCAGTTGCCATTCCCCAGTATTGTATGCATTGCCTTATTATTTTTATAGCGGCTGGATCACCATAGCTATAAGCATTAAATACATGACGGGCTTTAATATCCTTTAGAGGAATACGGCTTAACAAACTGGTTGTAATTTTTTCTGATTGCAGCAATTCACGGGCCGATTTGGCAATGCCTTCGCCGGATGCATGCTGTTCAAAGCAACCGCATGATGTATATGCATCACGAAAAGGGGTAGTCAATGCCATCCATCCAATAGCCCCGGATATACCCTGCGCTCCGTTTATGATATTGCCATTGGCCATGATACCCGCACCTATTCCCGTGCCTATGGTAAGAAAAATTACGTTCCTGCATTGGCGTGCATTTCCTTTCCATATTTCTCCCAAAAGGCTGCACGACCGGTCGTTGTCTATAGTTATACTGATACTGTTACAATTTTGCTTTAATTCATTCAAAAGTGGATAGGCTTCCCACCCTGGTATATTGGGCGCCCACACGATGCCGCTTTCGGGGTTAATGATGCCTGGTACAGCTATGCCCGCAGCAGATATACGATCACCTTTTTGCTGCCATTCTGTTTGCAGGGCGTTTATCTTTTGAGTGATGAATGCTCCCACTTCCGCACCCTGCCTGTTTTCAAGATCTGCTTTTTCTTTATACGATAATTCACCGCTTTCCGAAAAAACGCCAATCAGTAATTTGGTTCCACCCAGATCAATGCCCAGTACAGCCATAGTATGTAGAGTTTTTAATGATTGGTAAAAGCATAAAGCGGAAATTTGCCGGAGTGTGTAAGTTAAATGAAATGTTGGGAGCAATGGGAGAAAATAGAAGGCGGATTCAAGTAGAATAGCGTAAAAAAATACAGTCCCCAAAAAGCAGACTGTATTTTTTTATAATGCTTACATATGGTGGTTTAGTGCTGTTTTTCTATAGCAACCATTACCAGCCTGTAGTTTGAGTGAGCTTATATCCCTTTTCCTCGTATTGAATGATCTGGGACTGCCCTACAGGCGCCAGGTAAGCCTGATCCGTAAAAGGATTCCTGTTTTGCGCATTATCTACCATCCAGAACCCAACCAGCGAAGCGGCATTGGTTCCATCGTAGGTAACAACAGTGCCATCCAATAACTTAACTTTTGTTCTGCCAACATAAGTAGCTGTTAAATACGCCGGCGCTTCAGTTTGCACATTTACCCAGGGTCCAAGGAAATAATCAGGGTTGGTGCTGAAATTCATGTTATCAAGTTTTTTCCACCGTTTCAAATCCAAAAGCCTGGTATGCTCGAATACAAACTCCATTCTTCTTTCGCGGCGAATTTCCCAAATCAAAGAAGGCACATCTGCATCCCTGCCGGGATCATTGGGTAATGCTCCCAACATTAATGGTGCTGTTTGTTGCACACCTTTATCAGCCGCCGCTGCATCAAGCGGACGCAGACGTATGGCATTAATTGATTTATCTATATCTTCCTGTGTAACGGGGCTGCCGTTAAGGTATTCTGCCAATACTGCTTTTGCTTCTATCCAGTTCAATACCACTTCTGCCAGTCGCATAACAGGGGCATCACTTGTGTTGGTATTGCTGCCCCAGGCTGCAGGATAGGTTTTACCAATGTAAGTTATCGCGTCTCTTGAGGCAAACTTAAAGCCATACAAAAGTGTGGCGGAAGACGTATTCGCTTTATCAATAAACGAGGCTTCAAAACGGGGGTCCCGTGTTTTTACCAGGTCGGCAATTGTAAAGCTTTCAGCATCAGGTACGTCTGAGTCTTGCCAAACTTTTCCGTCATTGGCGATAAATGACTTGATCAGCACAAGATTAGCATCCACGCCTACTGTCTCGGTGCCATTTTGATAAGAACCTATACAATGGGTTACCGTTAATGCCGCATCATATACCCTGTACAGCAACACCTCTGGATGACCTGCCAGGCTTTCTGAAGAAAACAAAGATTTGAAATCCTTCCCAAAATTATACTTGTTGCTGTTCATCACTATTTCAGCCGCTTCTACCGCAAAATCTAGGTATTTTTTTGCTCTTGCAGCATCCAATCCATTGTAATGCTGGTAAGTGCCTTCAAACAACATGAATCTTGAAATAAATGCGGCTGCTATGTATTTGTTTAAAAACAGCGCCCCGTCATTTTCGCGGATATTTGCCAATACGTATTTAAAATCATCATACACATTGTCCATTACAAGACCGCGGTCGTCCCTGTCTTTGAACAGAGTAGCTAAATCATCATCGGCTACTACTTTATCGAAATACGGAACATTCCCGAAAACACTTACCAGCCGGCTGTATTCAAATCCCCTGAAAAAGCGGGCAACGGCTGTCCAGTGCTTGTATGCATCTTCAGAAATATTGGGTTTGGCTGTGTTTTCGAGGCGGTCAAGCAGAATATTCGATTTTCTTACCCATGCGAAATCCCAGGTTGGCCCTGCATAGGTTTGCATCCACCCTGCAGATTCCGATGTAGACCCCCTTGATGTGGGCACACTGCTTTCAAAGCTGAGCTGTACATTTTTGCCCGTAAGATCATCTGAAAATGTATATCCCCTTACCGGCGTGTAATCAGCGGTAAAAGATGTATTGTAGCCACTGAAATAATTGGGATAATAGCTGTTGGTATACATGCGGATATCATCTTCATTGCGCCAGAATTGCCCGTCAACATAGCTGGTTAACGGTGGGCGGTCCAGTACATTTTTATTACAGCTTGCGAATAAAACAACTGCCGCCAGGCTATATATTAATTTAATATTCTTCATCATAATCAAGTTTAAAAGGTTAATTGAACACCTGCAGAAAAGCTTTTAAAAGCCGGCACACCAGTACCTGTACGGCCCAGGTTATAGTTGGATTCATTCCACATGGAATAGCCGCTTATGCTTTCCGGGTCAACAGGTAATCCTCCCAGGTGATCCCAGGTGATAAAATTCTCCAGCGCTACATATACTCTCAAAGTATTGATGTGTGCCTTGTTAAGCAATGTTTGCGGCAAGGAGTACCCCACTGTCAGGTTTTTCAAACGCATATAGGCCATGTTCAGCAGGTACCTGTCCTGCACCTGCATATTGTTTGCAGTATTGCTGCCGGCATTGTTGTAAGCAGCCGGATAAAAAGCGTTGGGCGTTTCGGGCGTCCAGTAGTTGCCTGCGATAGCTTCAGGCATGGCGCCATCGGAAGATTGAAAGCCGGGTATGCTTAAAAAGCCCTGTCCCCAGATCTTACGGCTGGCTACGCCCTGGAAAAACGCGCTGATATCAAAACCTTTGTAATCAGCTCCTATTCTGAAGCCGTATTCATACCTTGGATTAGAATTGCCTATTACTTCCAGGTCGCCGTGATCATTTAATGTGCCTTTGCCATTATTGATCTCTCCATCACCATTCACATCTTTAAACTTCACATCGCCGGGGCCAAACCTGAAGTTGGAGGAGTTTTGCAAATATGCCTGGTAAACAGGCTTCTTGCCATCTGCCCCTGGTTTTAACTGATAGACCTTTTTGCCGGTATACAATACCGTTTCAGCATCGGTTAAGGTTATCAATACAGGATTGTTGGACCCGTCCAATGTAAAATCGTCTGTTTGATATAAACGGTCTGTACGATATCCCCATATTTCGCCTATCACTTTACCATTATAGTTTCCTGTAACCTGGGTGCCTGAGCCATAGGCGGTTAAAATGGTTTTTGAATCCGAGAGGTTACCGCTGATGTTTATGCCTAACCCGTTTTCAAATCTGTGGTTGAAAGAAAGTCCGAGATCCCAGCCCTCGGTTTTCAGAGCGCCATAGTTGCTCTGGGGAGCGCCTGTGCCAAAGGTTAAAGGAATGCCTTCTGCCGGCACGATCATGTTGTTGGTATTTCTTTGGAAGATGTCAAAATTCACATTGAGCCTGCCATTTAAAAATCCGGCATCTACTCCAAAGTTGGTAGTAACAATATCCTGCCAGCGTATGCTTGCAGCAACAGCGGCCGGAGAGCCCACATAATTTACTCTTGCCCCGTTTCCGCCAATCCAGGTAGATTGTCCGCTGGGCATGATTGCTATATATAGATTATTGGGAACGCTTTGGTCTCCGATGGAGCCCCATGAGCCACGGAGTTTAAGAGAACTTAATACCGGGCGGCTCCATTCCATAAATGATTCTTCGCTGGCTACCCAACCCGCAGAAAAAGAGGGAAACCAACGCCATTTCAGGTTTGTTGGAAACTTCGAGGAACCATCATAACGGAGATTGCCCTCAAGAAGATATTTTTCTTTGAACGCATAGTTGATACGGCCAAAATAACCCAACTGTGATTCCCAAAACTTATCTCCACCAATGGTTTGGGTGCCTGTTCCAAAATCAAACTGTGGGTTGGTGATATCCGACAGGTTGGTGATCTGTGAAAACTGCCATTCGGTTGTGGCGGTAACGCGGTTGATCCCTGCAATAAATTTGAACCTGTGATCACTGCCTAAATCAAGATTATACGTGGTATACGCATTGATGGTATTGCTGGAAAAATTAGTGGCGGTTCTGGCGAAATGATCCGGGTTAGCACCGTAGGAAGTGTAGGTGTCGTAAGACAGATCATAAGCCGGAATAGCACCCGGGTCAGTAGAAGGTACTACCTGTCCTGCATCATTTACATATAGCCGGTTGCCATCTGCATCAACCCTGGCCTTTGGTGCAGCCCACGAGTTGCGGGCGGTATACCTGGTGCCGGGCCGTTTCCACAACTCCTCCTGGTTGGTGTGCGTATAGTCAAAATCTACTTTCCAGTTGCTCCGGATATTTATAGTGGCGCCCAGGCTCATGTTTGTATAATTCTGCAAAATATTCGCGGTATTGGCGGCCGCCATTTCACTTACAGGGCTGCGGATAGGGTCGCCGTTTTGATCATTGCCAAATGGATATAAAGGCCCCCAGCGATAAAGGTACAGCCACGGGTCGGCAGTGGTAGAACTCGTTACATACGGATATTCTTTATTCCTTTGAGAATATAACGCGCCACCCCTTATGGTAAGGTATTTGTTGACCTCGCTGGATATTTTCAGTGAAGCGTTGTACCTTGTAAACTGATCTTTTTTAGCGGGTTTTATCATACCGCTTTGATCCAGTAACCCCAGTCCCAGGTTATAAGAAGTTTTACCTGTAGTAAGTCCAAATGAAAGATTGTGCTGCTGCGTAGGAGCCCATTCTTTTATCATATAATCGTAAGGATCGTATGTGCGTACACCCATTTTTTGATTGGAGCCCTGCACAAACCAGTCTCTTCCAAAAACGGTTGGATCATTTTTACCTATTGTACTGCCATACTTTTCATTCCATGCAGCCGCCTTTTCGTAACTCCCTCTGTCTACATAATAGAAAGCACCTGTTGGTGTAAAAGTACCTACCCGTTCTGCAGCGTCAACGGTATATTTCAATCCGTTCACACGTGCCATCTCAAGGTCTTTCCATACATTCTGCCAGGAAAAGTTATTTGTGTAGCTCACCTGGGGTTTGCCACCCGCGGCGCCTTTTTTGGTAGTAATCAATATTACGCCGAAAGATGCTTTTGAACCATAAATAGACGCGGCTGCCGCGTCTTTTAAAATGGTTATATTGGCAATATCGTTCGGGTTTACCAGTTGTATGCTGGGTATTTCAACGTTGTCGAGCAATATAAGCGGAGAAGCGCCACCCCGGAAAGAGCCCATTTGACCGCGGATCCTGATGATAGGGTCAGAACCTATTTCGCCGCTGGGAATGGTAACGCTTAACCCCGATGCCCCACCCTGCATGGCTCTGCCCACATCGGCAACGGGCCTGTTCTGTACAGATTTCTGAACGTCAATAGTGGAAACCGCGCCGGTGAGATTTCCCCTTTTTTGTGTGCCATACCCTACTATTACTACATCATCCAAAACGTTATCTGCATTTTGCAGTTCAATGGTGAGCGTACTGGCGGCAGCTACGGTAATGAAACCTGTTTTAAACCCTACAAATGAAAAGCTCAGTCTTTGCCCGGTTTGTGCAGCAATACGGAAATTCCCGTTTTCATCTGTCATCGTATTGCTGTTTGTAGCAATATTGGTTACGGATACACCGGCGAGTGGTTCTTTTTCATTTTTAGATACAACGCGGCCAGTTATGGTCTTTTCTTGTGCCGGCAGCGACAAATGACAAAGCAGAATGCCTGTCAGGAGCAAAAAGCGCTGAAGTTTGGTCATAGCAATCGTTTTAGTGATAAATATTAAAGGAAATTATATTTGTTGTGGGCCGTTTTAAGCGGCAGTGATTTAATTTTTAATGGTTTGTTTAATAGAGGGTGATTCATAAGGTTGTCAAAAATGGGAGGCATAGTAAATAACCTTGCCCTTGTACAATGTAAATTGTGGTATATCCATTGTTAGAACAAGATAACCATAAAAATGCAATAACCAGCAAAAAACAGATATAAAATGCAAAAAAGCATTTAATAGCTGCAAAATGTTTTCAATTAAACAGGTTTGCGGGCTTCGAGCGCCTTTCGTACATTTTTATTTTCTGCAATAAGCTGTTTTGCAGCTTGCCTGTCAACATTCAGTTCTTTCATTACAATATTCACTCCCCGGGCAATCAGTTTATTGTTGCTTAATTTCATATCTATCATTTTGTTTCCCTTTACCCTCCCCAATTGTATCATTACTGCCGTGGAGATCATGTTTAATGCAAGCTTTTGAGCTGTACCGGCCTTCATTCGCGTGCTTCCCGTTATAAATTCGGCTCCTGTTACTATTTCTACCGGGTACTGTACAGCGGCGCCCAATGGAGAGTTCATATTACAGGTAATACAGCCGGTGAGTAGTCCGGATTTCCGGGCACTTTCTACGCCTCCAATAACATAAGGTGTAGTGCCGGAGGCAGCTATACCGATAATGGAATCTGATTTGTTAATCGCATATTCTTCTAAATCATTGATGGCTTTTTCCTTATTATCTTCAGCAAATTCAATGGCTTTTCTTATTGCGCCGTCCCCACCGGCCATAATTCCAATGACCCAGTCTTCCGGCACCCCAAATGTTGGGGGACACTCAGATGCGTCCAGTATACCAAGCCTGCCACTGGTACCGGCGCCGATATAAAAAAGCCGCCCACCCTTTTTCATTCTTTTCACAATGGCTGTTACCAACGCATTGATCTGGGGAATGGCTTTCGCTACCGCTAATGAAACTGATTGATCCTCGCTGTTGATGCCTTCCAGGATTTCCATTACTGTCATTTTCTCCAGTCCGTCAAATCGCGATGGCATCTCTGTTGTAAGCACCATATTGTATTTTTTTACCTGCGTCATTTTTTATAAAAATGCATAAATGCGCATAAATATAAGTGTTATACCGTATAAAACAGCAAATATTCTAAAATAAATGCAGGAAACGGAATCTATTCCGCAAAATATCTATTCATGACGTTTAATTGTATCGGAATTTCAAACTTATCCCCGTTAGGCGCATTTCAAATTTTCGCAGGCGGGTGGTGACACCCGCCTGCAGAGTCCACTTTCCGGTCGGTGTCTCACCGACCGGAAAGTGGTGCATAAGCGAAAATTTGAAATGCACCCTCCCCGTTTGTCATATCCCGCTCAACAACATACCTTTGCAGTCTATAATAATAATCAGTTATGAAATTTGGCGTAGTTGTTTTTCCAGGTTCAAATTGCGACAGAGATATGATGTATGCCCTGAGAGAAGATCTTGGTTATGACGTAATTGAACTTTGGCACAAGGATAAGGATCTGAGCGCTTTTGATAAAGATGACTGCATTGTTTTGCCGGGAGGGTTTTCTTATGGTGATTATCTGCGTTGCGGCGCAATTGCCAGGTTTAGCCCTATGATGCAGAGTGTAATTGCGTTTGCTCAAAAAGGCGGTAAAGTTTTAGGCATTTGCAACGGGTTTCAAATATTATGTGAGGCAGGTTTGCTGCCCGGCGTTTTACTGCGCAATGAAAATATGAAATTCGTTTGCCAGAATGTATATATAAAAGGAGAAGATGACATACCGGCAAAAATTCCTTTAGCCCATGGAGAGGGAAGGTATTATGCAGACGACAAAACGCTGGATATGCTGGAAGAAAATAATCAGGTGATTTATCGTTATTGTAATGCATCAGGAGAAATAACCGCTGCTGCCAATCCTAATGGAAGCCTGCGTAATATAGCCGGCATAACTAACGCTACCCGAAATGTTTTTGGTATGATGCCTCATCCGGAAAGGGCATGCAATGCGGCACTGGGCAACACGGATGGCCGAAAGATATTTAACGATTTGCTCGTTACAAAAAAAAGCCTTTTGGTAACGGGCTAATAGTTTTGACAAATATTTAAGTCTTTTTATATGAAATTTGCCGCGTACCTGCGTTTAAAGCATAAGCATTATGAAAAGAATCTTTCCATTTATAGCTCTTATATTTTCTGCAAATATCCTTTTTGCGCAAAGCGGGTCTGCCAGGATGGTAAACTGGGATTTTTCGTCTAAAAAGGTTACTGCCGATACTTATGAAATCCGTTTTACGGCCAACATAAACGGTAAATACCATATATACGCTCAAAATGTTGGTGTTGAAGGTCCGGTAGCAACCGCATTTACTTTTACGCGTAATCCATTGATAGATTTAAATGGTAAGGTTAAAGAAGTAGGTAAAATGGTAAGAAAACATGAAGAAGTGTGGGGAGGTGATGTAAATTATTATGAAAAAAAGGTAGAGTTTGTACAACTGGTGAAATTAAAGAAGAAGATCAAAACGAATGTAGGTGGTTCCGTAGAATTTATGGTGTGTGATGATAAGGAATGTTTGCCGCCTGCAGAAGTTTCGTTTAAAGTAAATATAGGGGGATAAAAATACTAAGGGTAAAGGATCAGGGAAACAGAAAGGGGCTGTATAAAAATATACAACCCCTTTTCATTTGAGTAGATGTGTGTTACAATGCAATTTGTTTTTCCTGCATCATTTTGCGCAGGTTGATTAAACCATAACGCATACGTCCCAAAGCGGTATTGATACTGCAATCGGTTAACGTAGCAATTTCTTTAAAGCTTAATTCAGCGTAATGTCTTAAAATGATCACTTCGCGTTGATCTTCAGGCAAACGATCAAGCATTTCGCGAACGCGGTCATGACTTTGGCGCTGCATCATCCGGCGGTCTACTCCATCCTCCGAAAAATTGATCACTTCAAAAATGTCGCGATCATCACCTGTTTTAATAGCAGGCGTGCGTTTTACCTTACGGAAATGATCTACGCAAAGGTTGTGGGCAATACGCATAGCCCAGGGCAGAAATTTTCCTTCTTCTGTGTAGCGGCCACTGCGAATGGTGTCAATAACCCTGATAAACACATCCTGAAAAATGTCTTCAGCCAGGTACTTGTCTTTTACCAGAAGAAAAATGGAAGTGTAGATCTTGTCTTTGTGGCGAACAATGAGGATCTCGAGAGCAGACGCGTCTCCACCCATAAAAAGGTGGATCAATTGCTGGTCAGGCAGATTGGTTAGGGATTTCATAAACTTCTACGGTTTTTAATGGTTGGGATTTTGATATCCCCAATAGCATAATAAAGAAGTAGAAGTTAATACCAAATAGGCGGTAATGTTTTAAATTCTAGTTTCTTTCGTACGATATTGGGACTGCTAAAATATTGCTTTTTTTTATATAACCAAACTTTCATTAAATAAATTTCGATTAACATTTGAAAATCTTCGATAAGCCGCATAATATTAAATACCTGAATGCTAAAGCAATAATACCATTTCTTAAATGACGGCTTATTTATACACCCTTGATCAGGCTAAACAATTTAGTATTAATTTTGAACAACTTTTATGATAGCAACATCTGGTAAAAAGAAAAAGCAATTGGCGCTGCATAGCAATAACAACATTTTAATAAAAGGCGCAAGAGTACATAACTTAAAAAATATAACGGTTGAAATTCCACGCAATAAGCTCGTTGTGGTAACAGGTGTATCCGGCTCAGGCAAATCTTCTCTTACTATTGATACATTGTTTGCCGAAGGCCAACGTCGCTATGCGGAAAGCCTTAGCGCATACGCCCGCCAGTTTCTGAACAGGATGAATAAGCCCGATGTGGATTTTATTAAAGGCCTATGCCCTGCCATCGCAATCGAACAAAAAGTGATTACCCGTACCCCGCGGTCTACGGTAGGCAGTATGACTGAAGTGTACGACTACCTGCGTTTGTTATACGCCCGTATTGGCAAAACCATCTCGCCGGTTAGCGGCGAAGAAGTGAAGAAAGACGATGTAAAGGATGTGGTGGAAGGTATTGGAGCGCAAAAAGCGGGTGATAAGATATTGATCCTTTCACCGTTCAGGCTGCAGGGCAAGAGAAATATCAGGGAGGAACTAAATATTCTGCTGCAAAAGGGATTTTCAAGATTGTATACCGTTGATGAATCTTCTCCCGGCGAAATATTACGTATCGAGGATGTGCTTGAACAAAAGGACGCCGAATTAAAAAAGAAATTCACCAATAAGCAGTCGTCAACCGTTATTTATATATTGATTGACCGTATAGTAGCAAAGAAATTTGATGAAGATGATATACACCGGTTGTCCGATTCGGTTGGCACAGCCTTCTTTGAGGGCGAAGGAGAAATGGTTGTAGAAGTAAATGGTACAAAAAGCCTGCAATATTCCAGCAGGTTTGAAAAAGATGGCATTAAGTTCGAGGAGCCCGTTCCGAATCTTTTTTCATTTAATAACCCGTACGGCGCTTGCCCTGTATGCGAAGGCTTTTCTTTGGTGCTGGGCATTGATGCCGACCTTGTAATACCAGATCCCCGTTTAAGCGTATACGAAGGTGCTGTAGCACCATGGAAGGGAGAGAAACTCAGCCGCTGGAAAGATGAATTTATCCGGGGGGCCAAACATTTTAATTTTCCTGTACATAGACCTGTTATTGATCTTTCCAAACAACAATACGATGAATTATGGAATGGAAACGCTTATGTGAACGGCATTAACGATTTTTTTAAAGAGGTAGAGCAGAATTTATATAAGGTGCAGTACCGCGTGTTGTTATCCCGCTATCGTGGAAGAACGATTTGCCCCGAATGTAAAGGCTACCGGTTGCGTAAAGAAGCCCTGTATGTAAAAGTTGGTCAAAAGCATATAGGAGAGCTGTGCGAATTGCAGGTAAAAGACCTGAAAAAGTGGTTCGATGAACTTTGGCTGAGCGATTATGATAAACAGGTGGCCAAGCGTGTGCTTATTGAAATCAGGCAAAGATTACAGGTATTGCTTGATGTAGGGCTGGGCTATTTGAGCCTTAACCGGCTGGCCAATAGCCTGAGCGGCGGAGAAAGTCAGCGCATTCAGCTAACCAGGAGCCTGGGCAGTAACCTTACCAATTCTTTATATATCCTGGATGAACCTTCTATCGGGCTTCATTCGAGAGACACTGCCCGGTTGATAAAAGTATTGAAAGAATTGAGGGATTTGGGCAATACGGTGGTGGTGGTGGAGCACGATGAAATGATGATGCGGGAAGCAGATCATATTATTGACATGGGTCCCTTAGCAAGCCACATGGGCGGCGAAGTAATTGCGGAAGGTGATTATGATGATTTAATCAGTAATACAAAAAGTCTTACCGGTAAATATTTGAAAGGGGAATTAAAAATTGAAGCGCCGGGCGCTGCGCGCAAATGGAAGCGTTCCCTGGTAGTAGAAGGCGCCCGTCAGAACAATCTTAACAATATTACGGTTGAATTACCGCTTAATGTTTTATGTGTGATAAGCGGGGTGAGCGGCAGCGGAAAAACCACTTTGATAAAGCAGATCGTATACCCGGCTTTAAAAAAATTAAAAGGAGAGTTTGTGGACAAAGTAGGTTTGCATAAAACCATAAGCGGGGATGTTGATGGCATTAGCCAGGTAGAACTCGTAGATCAGAATCCTATTGGTAAATCATCGCGCAGCAATCCTGTTACTTATATCAAAGCCTACGATGAAATAAGGGATCTGTACGCCAAACAGCCACTAAGTAAAATAAATGGTTTTCAGCCAAAGCATTTTTCTTTTAATGTGGAAGGAGGGCGTTGCGATGCCTGTAAAGGTGAAGGAGAGCAGATAGTGGAAATGCAATTCCTTGCCGATGTGCATCTTACCTGTGAAGTTTGTAATGGCAAACGATTTAAGGAAGAAGTGCTGGAAGTAACCTATAAGGATAAGAATATTTTTAACGTGCTGGAGATGAGTGTTGACGAAGCTTTACAATTTTTCAAAGACGAAAAAGACATCTTCACCAAATTAAAGCCCCTGGCAGATGTGGGCCTGGGATATATAAAACTCGGCCAATCCAGCGATACCCTATCGGGGGGAGAGGCTCAGAGAGTGAAGCTTGCTTCTTTTCTTGGGAAGAGTAAGGCCGGGCAGGGACATATTTTATTTATTTTTGACGAGCCCACCACCGGATTGCATTTTTACGACATTAATAAGTTGCTCACTTCTTTTAACGCATTAATAAACCAGGGCCATTCCATTTGGGTGATTGAGCACAATACCGATGTGATCAAGAATGCCGACTGGGTTATAGATCTGGGGCCTGAAGCAGGCGATGAAGGTGGTAACGTTGTTTTTGCAGGCGTGCCGCAAGATCTGAAAAAGGTAAAGGAGAGCTATACGGGAAAGTTTTTGTAGGAGGGTTTCCAACCTTACAAAGGTTGGAAACCCTTACCGCCGCTCTGTACGCTCTGAGCAGTCTCCTGACTTCGTACTTCCTATGTTCTTCGGAGATTTAAATCTCCTTTTATCAGGTTAGTTTTACGGGACGGAGTCACGGGAGAACATAATGATACGAAGTCTGGAGAGTTCGTACAGCCGCATTTTGGGAAATGAAGCTGGTATAGAAAACTGAGCATCCTCTTAGGATACCGCTTCACAAACAGTGGTCGTAAGATCATGAAATTTAAACGTTGCCTTAAATCCATCTTGTCCTACTCATGCGTATAAAACTCATTGTAGAGGAACATACCAATATAGCCCTGGGATCCTTTGACTTTCAATGATATTCTGCTTTTCCAAATATAGATTTTGTACCTGCCAGGCTTATACTTCCTGATACCTTTTACTTCTAAAGGATCATCAACAGTTTTGAGTTGCTGGTATATTTTTCTGAAGTCCTGCTGAAATCCTTTTGGGCAAAACAAAAGTTCTTCTATAAACCGTTCTTCCAGCATTATTTCCATCCCATCTTTTTTTCAAACTGTTTTGAATCTATAAGCTTTCCGGGGAAGCATTTTTCAAAGACCATGTCGTCTAAAAAATCTTCAACATCTTCATTTGAAATGGTTTTTAATATTTTCTCCACTTCATCAATACTCCAGTTACCTTTCGATTTTTTTGCCGAAAAATGAGTAGGCGTCATGTCTAATTTCTGTGCTATATACTCATTCTTATATCCCGATACTTCGATAAGCCTGGGAACCGCATGGAGAAGTATTTTATATTTATCAATAATGTTCGTCATGCGTTAGAGTTTTAAAATGTAAATATAGCAATTTTTATTACAAATAATTCGTAATAATTATTACAATATATATATAATTTATCTTTCTCCCCATCTTCCCTGGATATTTTTTAGCTCCTCCGTTTTGCTGTGTGAAGCCGCTCTCGCTGCGTGAAGTCTTCAGACTTCGCACCTCGTATGTTCTCCGGAGATTTAAATCTCCTTTTGTCAGGTTGGTTTTACGGGACACAGTCCCGGGAGAACATAAGTAATACGAAGTCTTCAGACTTCGTATAGCGGCGCTTCGTATAACCGCATTTCATTACCTTCGCACCCAAATGACAGAAAAGATAATTATTCTTGATTTCGGCTCCCAGTATACCCAGCTTATAGCCCGGGCTGTACGTGAAGCCAGCGTATATTGTGAAATTACCCCCTTTAACAAGCCTGTCAGCTACACACCCGGATTAAAGGCTGTTATTTTATCAGGCTCTCCTTTTTCGGTGAACGACAGCAACGCGCCATTAGTAGATATAGAAGCCATCAGTAAAAAAGTGCCGGTACTCGGTATTTGCTATGGTGCGCAACTTACCGCCAAAATATTTGGCGGCAAAGTTGAAAAGTCGGAAAAGCGGGAGTACGGACGCGCCCTGTTAAAGGTTAAACAGGATGATGTGCTGTGGAAGGATGTACCCGTGGAATCGCAGGTATGGATGAGCCATGGCGATTCCATATTAGAAACACCTGCCCGCTTCGAACTGCTGGCTACAACAGATACCATACCGGTAGCGGCTTTCAAAAAAAATGGCAGTAACGACAGGAATGTTATATACGGGCTTCAGTTTCATCCCGAAGTATATCATTCTACTCATGGAAAAAAATTAATCCTCAATTTTTTAGTGGAAATATGCGGTTGCAGGCAGGACTGGACGCCGGCGCATTTTGTAAGTGACACCGTTGCCACACTTAAAAAGCAGATAGGGGAACGTAAAGTGATCATGGCATTGAGCGGAGGGGTGGACTCAACGGTTGCCGCCACATTGATCCATAAGGCCATTGGCGACAGGTTGTTTGGCATTTTTGTGGACAATGGTGTATTAAGAAAAGGAGAATTTGAACAGGTATTAAAAACTTATAGCGAAGTTGGACTGAATGTTAAAGGAGTAGATGCCCGTGAACATTTTTATACAAGACTTGCAGGAAAAACAGATCCTGAAGAAAAGAGAAAGATCATAGGTAACACCTTTATTGAAATATTTGATGAAGAGGCGCATAAAATTGAAGGTATAGGTTTGCTTGGACAAGGAACGATTTATCCGGATGTGATTGAAAGTGTATCTGTACATGGCCCTTCCGTTACCATTAAGTCGCACCATAATGTAGGCGGGTTACCCGAAAAAATGCACCTTGAGCTGGTAGAACCATTGCGTTATTTGTTTAAAGATGAAGTAAGAAAGGTTGGTCTAGAATTGGGGCTGCCTTCGGCTATGCTTTCCCGTCATCCTTTTCCGGGACCCGGCTTGGCCATACGGATACTGGGAGAAATAACAGAAGAAAAAGTTCTGCTGCTGCAGGAAGCAGACGCTTTATATGTTAAAGCTTTGCAATCTTTTGATTTGTATGATAAGGTATGGCAGGCTGGAGCTATTTTGCTTCCTGTGAAAAGCGTGGGCGTAATGGGCGATGAAAGAACCTATGAGTACACGATCGCATTAAGGGCTGTTACTTCCGTAGATGGTATGACAGCAGACTGGGCGCATCTGCCTTACGAATTTCTCGCTCACATCTCTAATGAGATCATTAACAATGTAAGAGGTATCAATCGTGTGGTATATGATATCAGCAGCAAACCACCTGCAACTATAGAGTGGGAATGATACGTCTTATGGTAAAGTTGAAAGTATGACTAAAGCCGGATTTCTTTTTTTTGCACTTTTGCTGTTTCTCACAAACACCAGTTTTGCCCAGGATAGCGCTGCAAAAATACCACGTATTGCATTTTTTGCACCGCTTTATCTTGATTCGGCTTTTGATGCATCAGGGAATTACAGGTTCGGTAAATCTGTTCCACACTATATAAATCCGGGTTTGGACTTTTATCAGGGGGCAGCTTTGGCATTAGATTCATTAGATAAAGAAGGTCTGGAACTTGACGTTCAGGTACATGATACCAGGCATAAAACTTCCGTTTATAAGCTTGCAGATAGTGGTGCATTGAATGATGTTGATCTTATTATTGGCGCTGTTAGCGGCAGTGAATATTTAGACCTTGCTACCATTGCCAGGGAAAAACAAATTCCTTTTGTTTCGGCAACTTATCCCAACGATGGTGGCATCAGCGGCAATCCCTTTGTAATTATTGTGAACTCCAAATTAAACACGCATTTACAGGCTATCTATAACTATGTTTTGCGCAACCTTGGCACCAGTAATATTGTAATGTTCCGAAGGCAAAACGCGGCAGACGACAGGGTAACAGAAGTATTTAAGTCGCTTAATGCATCTTCATCCGGTCAGGTGCTTAATATTAAAACGAATATATTAAATACGGCTTTTACCCCGGAAAATGTCGCTACTTCATTAGATAAGGTAAGAGAAAACGTTATTATTTGTGGTAGCCTTGATGAGCTCTTTAGTAAGAAATTGATCACAGCGGTTGGAACACTTGCAGCTACTTATAAAATTAAACTGGTAGGAATGCCTACCTGGGAAGGTTATCGCGAATTGGAAACGGCAGAACTAAAAACAGTACCTGTCATCTATTCTTCCACGTTTTTCAATCCGGGTGAGGAACATGCATGGAGCGCTGATTTTTCACAAAAATACGCGAGGCTCACGTATTCTACTCCTTCAGAAATGGCTTTCCGGGGGTATGAAGTAATGTACCTGTTTGGTCACCTGGTTACTCAATACAATGATGCATTGCCGGAACATCTTTCAGATAAAAATTACCGTGTACTTACAGATTTCGATTTCAAACCAATTCACTGGAGTAAGAATAGCACAATGCCGGATTATTACGAAAACAAGCGCATCTATATTTTACAGCAATTCAGCGACACGTTATCGAAGCTGAATTAAATAATTTGTTGTTTGATAGTCATACGTGAAAAGGGTGCATCCTAAATTGTCGCTGGCTGGTGGAGACACCAGCCAGGGCGGCCCGCCGTGGGCAGTGTCTCCACTGCTTACATGAAGCAAAGCAATGCGACAATTTGGATTACACCCCGTGAAAACGGAAAGCTCATCACAGACCATACTCGTTTCATATGATTAGATTTTTTTTATCAGCATTTTTTTTATGCTAATATCCTTTACGCACAATCCACGCCCGAGTGGGAAGCTATTTTTAAAAGCATTGATGCTGAAGTACAGCAACATTCAGCCGCCTACGGTAATTTGCAGAAAGCTACAGCAGATATTGGTCACCGGCTAACGGGCTCCGTGCAGGGTGCAAAAGCAGAAACATATGTTTACGAACTCTTAAAATCTTATGGATTAGATGTGCGCTATGCTCCTTTTGAAGCAGAAAGCTGGAGCCGGGGTTCACTCTCTGTTGTTATCAATAATAAGAAATACAAATCGGTTTCGCTGGCACATTCACCGGTAAAAGAAAATGTTTCAGGCGGTATTGCAGATATGGGCAATGGGTTGGAAGAAGATTATCTTAATGATCCCCGGGCAGCCAGGGGCAAAATTGTACTGGTTTCATTGGGTCTATTGCCGGGTTCCAGAAGCGGCTTACAAAATTTGCACCGGTCAGAAAAAACAGCATTGGCTATCCGGTATGGTGCAAAAGCCATTATACTTTTTAACGCTGCGCCGGGTAATATTTTACTTACCGGCACAGCTTCTGTAACGGGCAAACAAATTGGTATTCCGGCAATATGTATTGGTAATGACGATGGCATGCAATTGAAAAAGCAGTTGAAAACAGGGCCTGCCGCAGGCAGCATTTCCATGAGCAATTTTTCAGGTAAAATAAAAGCGCGGAATATAATCGCAAGTATTCCAGGGAGAGTAAAACCTGCTGAAAAAATTGTAATTGGAGGACATTTAGATAGCTGGGATCTTGCAACGGGCGCTATTGACAATGGTATTGGTTCTTTTTCGGTAATAGATGTTGCCCGCACTTTTACAGCATTGCATCTGCAGCCCAGGCGCACCGTGGAATTTGTTTTGTTTATGGGAGAAGAACAGGGGCTGCTGGGTTCAAAAGCCTATATGAGAAAAGCAATGCAGGATGAAACCGTGGCGAACATAAAGTTTATGCTCAATCTTGATATGTCGAACAATCCAAAAGGATTTTCAGCTACCACCGATGAAGACAAAACGCTTTTTCAGGCCATCGGCAGTATTGCAAATCGTGTTGACACATCCTTTTCAAATACATTTCGTTCGGGATTTGGTTTGCACAGCGATCATCAGCCTTTTATGCTGCAGGGCATTCCTGCGGGAAGTGTAGCGGGAAGCCTGAGCAGGGAAGTGCTGAACTGCTATCATGCAGACTGCGATGTTTTTAGCCTTGTGAATGAACAGGAACTGAAGAATACCATACGGTTCAGCGGCATGTTGCTGTATGGACTGGCCGATGCGCCGGAGTTACAGTCCAAACGCTTAAATGATGATGAACTAAAAGCGGCATTATTACAAAGCAATCTTAAGGAACCATTAAAAATTTCAGGTGAATGGAGGTGGAAGGATTAATAAAAAAATGAAAGCGGCAAGCAATTTTCTTCTTCTTACTTCTCCGCTTTCTTATTTGTTTTCTTTTCTTCCTCTTTGTTATTGTATGTTGTCGTACCTGAATATTGGATCAACCCTGCTGCCGGCCTTTAATTCCATTACCGGATTCAGTAAGCCATCTTTCAAACCGTATACCCACCCATGAAGATCGGGGGCTTCCTGTTTTTTCCACGCGTTTTGAATGGTGGTTGTTTCCGATAACCTTACTACCTGTTCCATTACATTTAATTCGGCCAGCCTGTCGCTTCTCGCGTCTATATTGGCAATGGCATCCAGCTCCTCCCTGTTGTGGCGATATACATCTTTAAGACCCCGCAGCCACATATTCAATAATGCTTTGTAGTCATTATTTGTAATGGATGCTTTTACACCACCGCAGCCATAATGACCACAAACTACTATGTGTTTTACTTTTAAAAAATTCACCGCGTAATCCAGTACGCTCAACAGGTTTATATCCGTATGAATAACCATATTGGCGATATTGCGGTGTACAAATATTTCGCCGGGCTGAGTACCGGTAATTTCGTTGGCAGGAACACGGCTGTCGCTGCACCCTATCCACAAAAATTCCGGTGTTTGAACCTCCGACAATCTTTTAAAGTAATCGGGATCCATTGCTATTTTCTCGGTTGCCCACGCCTTATTTTCCAATAATAATTTTTCGTTCGATTTCATAATAATCTTTTTAAATAAATAACGGAGAAGAATTACCCTCAGGTAATTATGATATCATTTCTGCATTTGTATGTAGCCGCCGGGCTGGAACTTCTATATCAAATCCATGGTCCTTTATATGATTTGTTTTGAATTCCACCCTTACATTTTTTTTATGAGCCTCCTGCGTAAAAGCGTCTATCATTTCAACAATATCCCTGTCTATGAAGTCTGCACGGGTAGCATCAATCAGCACACTCGAATTTTCAGGAACAGCATCTAACCTGCTTTTAATTCCTCTTTTGTTTAAAATAGAAACATCCTTTCTCAGCCGGATAAGATATTTATTGTTATCATTAACAATAAACACTGCTGTTCTGAAATTACTTCGGGCAGAAAAGAACAAACCGATGGCTAAGCCTGCCAGTACACCTACCAGTAAGTCGGTGAATAAAATAATAACTATCGTAGAAACAAAGGGTAAAAACTGGTCCCATCCTTTGATGAAAAAAAACCTAAAAAGTGCAGGACGGGCTAATTTATATCCTGTATAAATTAGTATAGCCGCAAGCGCTGCTAAGGGAATGACGCCCAATACCGTTGGTATAAACGCCACACTAAGCAGAATAAAAAAGCCATGATAAATGGTTGACATTTTTGTTTTAGCCCCCGCATTAACATTAGCCGATGAACGTACAATTACGCTGGTGAGGGGTAATCCGCCTATCAGACCCGATACGATATTGCCCACACCTTGTGCTTTTAACTCCCTGCTGGCAGGGGTTATTCTTTTTTGTGAATCAAGATTATCCACAGCCTCTATTCCCAGCAGGGTTTCAAGGCTGGCCACCAGCGCCAGCGTAACACCCGTGATCCAAATTTGTTTATTAAAAATGCTGCTCCAGTCAGGAAAAGTAAAAAAAGAAAAGAATTCATTGGCGGAGGAGGCTACGGGAATAGTAACCAGGTGTTCCTGGCGGAGCGCAAAATCCCCACTTTGCCATTTTACGAACTCGTTGATTCCAACGCCCAGCAATACAACCAGTAGCGGAGCTGGAATAAGTTTAATCCATCCCCCTTTTTTTTCTGCAAGGCAACCCCAGTAAAACTGGAAAACCAGGCAAATGATACCAATCAGTAATGCAGCCGGGGTTACCCGTGCCAGCCCGCTCCAGATACCCGTAAATGTATTCTCTCCATCGGATTGTAAAAAGGCCTGATCGTCTTCAAGATTGCTGTTGTAGCCAATCAGATACGGTATTTGCTTTACTATTAAAATAATCCCGATCGCCGCCAGCATTCCCTTAATCACACTTTTGGGTATATAATCGCCTATAACACCCGCTTTAACAAATCCAAGTATCAATTGAAACGCACCACAAAGTACCACAGCGAGTAAAAAAACTTCAAAAGACGGAAGCATTATTATAGCTCCCGCCACTATGGCTGTAAGCCCTGCTGCAGGACCGCTCACACTCAACTGAGAGCCGCTTAAGGCGCCTATAACAATACCCCCAACAATGCCTGAAATAATGCCGCTGAATAAGGGAGCGTTTGAGCCTAAAGCTATACCCAAACAAAGGGGTAAAGCCACTAAAAATACTACTACAGAGGAACCCAGATCACCCGGAAAGTTCCTGATATATGATGTAATGCAGTTTTTCATATTCTGTAACAATTGAATAACAGGAAATCTTATCATGATATTCCCGCCGCTTTTAAAAATATAATTTTACAAACCAGGTATTAACCGGATGCTAATCTGCCATTATTTATGGATAGATACCGGTTGGATTACGGAAATAAAACAAGAACTTCCCACCGTTTCCGCAACTTGCATTATTTAAAATGCAGGCACTTAAAAGTAGACGTTCCGTTTATTTGAGTTGAAGTAAAAAAGAATAACTAAACTTCCGGAGGAGGAGAGATCAATTCTCCGTAATAAGCAATATAAATAGGAGAACCAGTATGGCGGCTATGTTCAAGATCGGGTTGTGTAAATTCTGAAAGTGTTAAAGATTCGTGCAAATATTCTGAAAAAGTATTCGCACTGCACTTTTCTTCATTGAGACCAGAAAATGGATTTGTATTTTCTTCCATGGACTGAGCAGAAGCACGGGATGAATTTTTGCCGTATAATTTTTGCTGAATATCTGCGATAAGAGAAGTACTGACTGTAAGCCACAACAGCGTAAAAATCATAAAGACTGCAGATCCATAATGTTTTAGTTTGTATGTACTGTTTGCTGCCATGAAGTGTTCAAAGGTACAAAATTGATAAATAGATAGCAATATCAAAATGTTAACGAATTGATTTGGTAGTATACCGTGTGAAAGTGGATTGTATTTTTTAAATAGTATACCTTCTCTTTTGTTAAATGATAAAACCGCTTCAGGCAGGCGAAGTGTTCGGAAAATCAGCTTTTTCATGTAGGTTTGCGCTTAAACTATTGATAGTGAAATTCAGATCTGTTATTTTTCTCACCCTGGCCATTCTTATTATTGATCAGAGTTTAAAAATTTGGATAAAGACGAATTTTTACCTGGGAGAAGAAAAGCTACTCATAGGCTCATGGTTCAGGCTGCATTTTATAGAAAACGAGGGTATGGCTTATGGCTGGAAGCTTGGCGGAGAATGGGGCAAGATCATCCTTACCTTATTCAGGCTTTTTGCGGTGGTGTTTGGTACATATTATATCCGGCATATTATTAAAGAAGGCTATCACAGGGGATTTATTATCTGTGCTACTTTAATATATGCAGGCGCTATCGGAAATCTTATAGACAGTATGTTTTATGGGCTGATATTTGAAAACAGCGGCGATATATTCAATCCCTATGTATCCACCATATTTCCGGAAGAAGGCTATGCCGGCTTTTTACACGGTCGTGTGGTAGATATGCTGTATTTTCCTATTATCACCGATGCTCATTTTCCAGAGTGGGTTCCATTTTGGGGAGGAGAAGAATTTGAGTTCTTCAGGCCGGTTTTTAATATTGCGGATGCGTCCATTTCCATTGGCGTTATAACTATATTGCTTTTTCAGAAACGTTTTTTTGAACGTAAAAAAAAGGAACCGCACCCAACGGTAGAGACCAGCACTACCGTAAATGATGAAGTGCAGGTATCATAATGCCTGCGATGCAATACTTATGACACAAATACGTGGATCAGCATTTGCTATTTCAATGTTTTGTATTCTTATCTGCTCCTGCAGGAAAGAATATAGCCGCGAAATTGGCGTAACAAGCAACCCGCCGTTAGGTGATGATTGTGTTATAACTTCTATAACACCTTATGACTCGGCTACAGGAAAAGGATATGGATCATTCCATATTACGCCTGGAACCAATAATCTTGCAGAAAAAATAGAATGGTTTGACAGTACTTCCCTGACTTTGGATTTTCAGGCAAGTCTTACCTATATCAATGATACCATCAGGATAAACAATAATGAATTTTTTCTCCTTGATGGGGCCGGCCGTATTAAAGAGTTTAATACGCTTGAGAACCCTTCTGACACAAGTTCTGATCGTTACAAATATACCTATGCGTATGATGCCGGCGGACATCTTTACGGTAAAAATTGGTTTGTGATGTCGTATAGTACGGATGTGCCCTTTTTTGTTTATAAATATGAATGGGTTAATGAAAACCTTGTGGGGGTGGAGGTTAATGAAGCCTCAGGCGACAAGAGAACAGCATTAAGATCTGAACTTAAATATAACGATGTCAAAACAGTTAAAAATTTTTTATATTATTTTCCCGATGCGGATGAACTGGCTCCTTATCTATTTGCAGTAAATATGGGAGCAAAGTCAAAAAATCTGCTGGAGGCCATTATTGTGAGAATTTATGATTCAGGTGGTAATGAAATATTAACATACAATACGGAGTATAAAAATTATCAGTTTTCTGCTGATGATTATGTTACAGAGGTATACGCATCGGGTGATGTAATAGATGGGCTACCGCTGGTTAACGGGCTAACCAGGTTTGAATATGAATGTAAATGACCGGGAGACGGATCATCCTTCCCATAAACAAAAAACCCTCCTGCAAAGGAGGGTTTTTTGTTTACAAAGTTGCTGAGAGGTTGTAAAATCAGTCAACAGGCTTTGTTTGTTGGGGTATGGATTAAGCAGCCGTGCAATTAGCACAGCCATAGGGTACAATTAATGAGCAGGGTTTATAACGTCCTGCCGGTGATGGCTTAGGGAATGAGAATATAAATGTATTTGTGATTAACATGTCTGAGCTATTTAAACGGAGCGTAGTTCAAAATATTTTTTCTGATTTTTACATTTATTTTCAATTTGGCCGATAAAAAAAATGCAGGCGAATTAAATGCTTCATTCTGATAATATTGTAATATTTTTTAGAACAAGTAAGGCTCCTTACCAAATGGTAATTTAGGTTTTTCCGCACACCGGAAATGGAATGGCGTAATGTGCGTATAATTTTGCATTTATTATTTACGGCATATAAATACTATTCCTATACAAAGTCCGTTTTAAGGATACTAACTGTGTCAAAATATTTATTTCCGTCTTTTTTCTCATGTTGTAGTTGGTTTAAAGCAAAAGGCATCTCCCGTTTGGTAAGATGCCTTATTGCTATATGGGAAAGTTGTCAGGTATCAGGAGTCAGATGAGCATGTGAGGTGTCGGTCAACTTGTGACTTGGATTATGCAACTGCCATCGTTTCACAATCTTACATTCCAACCTTCTGCCTATTCGGGGTTGATCACACCCACCATGTTAGCGGGCTGCACCCATTCATCAAATTGTTCCGGAGTTACATAACCCAGTTTAACCGACATAGCCTTTAATGTGGTACCTTCTTTGTGTGCTTTCTGAGCAATTTCCGCAGCTTTATAATAACCGATTTTTGTATTGAGTGCTGTTACGAGCATCAGGGAATTGTCTACATGCTTTTTAATATTGGCTTCAATAGGTTCTATACCCGAAGCGCATCTGTCATTAAAGCTTACGCAGCCGTCTCCTATCAGCCTGGCGCTGTGTAAAAAATTATAAATCATTACCGGCTTAAAAACATTCAGTTCAAAATGCCCGGTTGCTCCGCCAATATTGATTGCCACATCATTTCCCATTACCTGTGCCGCAATCATTGTTAAGGCCTCGCACTGCGTAGGGTTAACCTTGCCGGGCATAATAGATGAGCCGGGTTCATTGTCGGGAATGAAAATTTCGCCTATGCCACTCCGTGGCCCGGATGAAAGCATGCGGATATCATTTGCAATTTTCATCAGGCTTACCGCAATGGTTTTTAAAGCGCCGTGCGATTCTACAATTGCGTCATGCGCAGCCAGGGCCTCAAATTTGTTTTCTGCGGTTATAAAAGGTAGTCCTGTTAAAGCCGCAATATGTTTGGCTACATTTTCGGAATAGCCTTCCGGCGTGTTGATCCCTGTTCCCACAGCGGTACCCCCCAAAGCCAGTTCACTTAAATGCGGTAAAGTGTTTTTAATGGCTTTAAGCCCGTGATCCAGTTGCGACACATAACCGCTGAATTCTTGTCCAAGCGTCAACGGGGTGGCATCCATAAAATGAGTGCGGCCTATTTTTACCACATGCATAAATGCTTTGCTTTTGGCAGCCAGTGTATCCCTGAGTTTTTCTATCCCCGGAATGGTAACTTCGGCCAGCATTTTATAGGCTGCAATATGCATTGCCGTTGGAAAGGTGTCGTTGCTCGACTGGGATTTGTTTACATCATCATTGGGATGTAAGAATTTTTCCTTGTCTTCCAGTTTGCCCCCGTTCAATACATGCCCGCGATATGCTATTACTTCATTAACGTTCATATTGCTTTGGGTGCCGCTACCGGTTTGCCATACTACCAGCGGAAAATAATCATCTAACTTATGCTCCAGTATTTCATCACAAACTCCGCCAATTAATTTTGCTTTTTCCCGAGGCAGTACACCTGCTTCTAAGTTAGTAAGTGCCGCTGCCTTTTTCAGGTAAGCGAATGCGCTGATAATTTCTTTCGGCATGCGGTTAATATCCTGTGCAATCTTAAAATTATCAATGCTTCTTTGTGTTTGTGCGCCATAATAAGCATGAGCGGGAACTTTTACCTCCCCCATTGTGTCTTTTTCTATCCTGTAATCCATAGTAGTATGCAGCTATTTTAAAGAAGTTAAAAAATCGGTTACCATGCGGCTTATCCGCCGGCGCTGCAAAATTACAAGTTTACGGTTTATTGATCTCACTGCATTATTTTAGTGCTGCGGTTCATTTAGAAATGGTTGCGGGAATTCGTTTATATTTTGGGGAGATAACCGAAAATTAAAAATAAAAAAGCTGGTGCAGAAAACGGAATTTGACGCTGTTGTGGTTGGGTCAGGTCCAAACGGATTAGCGGCAGCTATTACTTTACAGCGGGCGGGGCTTTCCGTACTCGTGTTGGAAGGCGGGAACGCGATTGGAGGCGGCTTGCGATCGAAAGAGCTTACGCTGCCCGGTTATGTACATGATGTTTGTTCCGCCATTCATCCCATGGCGGTTAGCTCACCCTTTTTCAACAGCCTGCCGCTCGAACAACATGGCTATTCCTACATATATCCTCCTGTTGCCGCTGCACATCCTTTTGATGATGGAACCGCAGCTATTTTGAAATCATCACCCGAAGAAACGGCGAATTCATTGGGCATAGATAAGGATCCATATTTTCAACTTATCAATCCCATAATAAAAAACTGGCCATTAATCGCTGCTGATGTACTGGCCCCATTGCACATTCCAAAACATCCGCTGGCGATGGCTCAGTTTGGGCTTAAAGCCATTACATCTGCCACACATCTGGCAAAAAGATTTAGTACCAAAACAGCCAGGGGGCTTTTTGCGGGCATGGCGGCGCACGCTATCCAGCCATTAAGCAACCTCACCACATCGGCTATAGGGTTGGTATTAATGGCGGCTGCACATCTTAAAGGATGGCCTATTGCTAAAGGAGGATCGCAAACGATAGCCAATGCACTTGCCTCCTATTTTATTTCCTTGGGAGGCAAAATAGAAACCAGTTTTTATGTTCGCTCATTGCAGCAGTTGCCCGCTTGCAGGGCTATTTTATTTGACGTAACCCCACAACAATTGCTAACGATTGCAGGGCATAAATTCTCTTCATTATACAAATGGCAACTACAAAAATACAGGTATGGAATGGGCGTTTTTAAGGTAGATTGGGCATTGGATGCGCCTATTCCTTTTAGAGCCGGAGCGTGCAGAACAGCAGGCACTGTTCATATCGGCAATACGATTGAAGAAATAACGGCTTCCGAACAGTTGACATGGGATGGCGGTCACCCCGATAAACCCTTTGTATTGTTGGCGCAGCAAAGTTTATTTGATGATTCGCGGGCGCCGGAAGGAAAACATACTGCCTGGGCTTATTGCCATGTGCCCAATGGCTCTGTAAAAGATATGACAGCGCCTATTGAGTTACAGGTGGAACGTTTTGCGCCGGGTTTCAGGGAAAGGATACAGGCAAAGCATGTAATGAATACGGAGCAAATAGAATCCTATAATCCCAATTATATTGGCGGCGACATTAACGGGGGGATAATTAATCTCAGACAATTGTTTACCCGGCCTGCACTGCGCTTTTCACCTTACAGAACTTCAGTAAAAGGAATGTACATCTGTTCTTCCTCTACACCGCCCGGGGGAGGTGTGCATGGCATGTGTGGCCACAACGCAGCGAAGCGGGCATTAAAAGATATATTCAATATTAAAGTCCCTTAAATACCGGCTGTCTTTTTTCAAGAAAAGCGGCAGCGCCTTCTTTTGCGTCGGCCGTATCAAAAAGCTCCCCGAAAATATTTATTTCCGTTTCGTAGCCGTTTTTGTTTTTATCAAAAACGGTGTTGGCTGCCTTTATGCATCCTGCTATTGCCAATGGTGCTTTCGTATTGATAAGCCCGGCAACGGATAAGGTTTTATCCATGAGTTCTTCCCGGGGCACCACGTAATTCACCAATCCATATTGCAGGGCGGCGGGGGCGTCAATCGTAGTACCGGTCATCAGCAATTCCATTGCGCGTCCTTTGCCGATCAGTTGCGTTAATCGTTGCGTACCCCCATATCCCGGTATTAAACCAAGATTCACTTCCGGCTGTCCGAATTTGGCATTGTCGCTGGCAATACGGAAATGACAGGCCATTGCCAGCTCGCATCCGCCGCCTAAAGCAAACCCGTTTACTGCAGCTATAACCGGTTTGGAACATTGTTCAATTTTATTAAATACCTGCATTTGACCTTTTTCTGCCATTGCTTTTCCGCCTTTGGCATCAAGCGCGGCAAATTCACTAATATCGGCTCCTGCAACAAAGGCTTTATTTCCACTGCCGGTTATAACCGCTGATTTTATATCGGCATTATTGTACACATCATCAATAACCAGGCTCAGTTCTTCTATTACGGTTCTGTTAAGTGCATTCAGCTTATCCGGACGGTTGATTGTGATGATCAGCGTATGGTTGTGAAAAGATAAGAACAAGGATTCCATAAAAATTCATTTAAGCGATTTTATTCCCACGAATGCAAAGCCAGTATAGGTAAGCTGCTGCGGTAAGCAAGTTTTTTCGTATTGCTGCTTTTGAACAGGCTCGCCAGGAAGCTGTGTTTACGCGGAACGGTAATGATAATATCTGCACGATACTCTTCAGCGAATTTATCTACTGCGGCTGTAAAATCTTCTTCCAGTACAAAAAAGAAATGCGGGTTATAATCTTTCAGCAATGGCTCCAGTTTTCTTTTTTCTTCCAGATCCGCTTCAGGTACTGCCGAACGGGTTGTAGTTATATGCACCACATACAGTTCCGGCTGAAGCATATCCAGAGCTTTCTTTAGGGGTCGCAGCGGAGTGGTTGATTCCACATTTTTGAGATCGGAGGTAAAAATAGCCCTGTCAATTTTTTTATAGGAGGCGTTGCCAGGTATAATAAAAACCGGGCAAATATCTTTACTGATCACGTTCAGTGTATTGCTGCCGATAATTAACTGTTCAATCCTGCTGCTGCCGGTAATACCCATTACAATAAGGTCTGCTCCCTGCTGTTTTACATATTTTTCGAGACTGGGCGCCAGGCGGCCTTCTTCCGCTACCACATCAATGGGCACTTCTGAAATATTTTTGAGCGTATTCCTGACGTTATTTAATGCCGCCATCGCCACATTTCTCCGTGCATCGGGGTCAATCATCAGGGGCGTGCCGTCGGAGCCGGCGACGATCGTTTCATACACATAATACAATATAACGGTGCTGTCCGGCAGGTCTGACGCCAACTGAACAGCATATTTTGCAGCATTTACAGCGGGTTCGGAAAAATCTACCGGGGCAATGATCTTTTTCATGAATATGTAGTTTAATTGACAAATGTGATTTTGAAGATACGAAATACCCGCTTGCCACCGCTAATTTGTGTGAGCAGATGAGTTGATTGTTATCAGGTGATTGGCATTAATCCCTGTAAACGGATGCCGCATGTAGTTATTGTTTGTTTAGTATATTGTACTTCTGTATTCTTAAAGCAATAACATGAAATCATTGAAATCTGTCCTTATCGTTTTGAATCTTGCGTTGTGCCTTCCCGTGTTCAGTCAAAAAATACTTTTTGAGTTCGGCGAAAGAAAAAACTTTGGCAAACTGATCACCGGTGATACAACCAGGGAGCCTTTGCGCTGGGTAGATGTAAATACTACGGATACCACCTGGTATAAAAAAGGAGATACCCTCGTGGGCAAAGGTTGGCCGATAGGTGTTGTACGGTCGGAAAAAATGTACCAGAATTTTATAATGCAGGTGGAATGGCGGCATATGGAAAAAGGCGGTAACTCGGGTATTTTTGTTTGGTGTGATGCGCGGCCGGAAGACCATAACCGGCTGCCCAGTGGTGTGGAAGTGCAGATGCTGGAATTAGACTGGGTGAACCAGAACAAACGCAACGGAGAAACACCCCCCATCGCCTATGTGCATGGCGAGCTTTTTGGGGCGGGCAAAACCAAAACCATTCCTGATAATCCGCGTGGAGAAAGAAGCAAATCAATAGAGAACAGGTGTCTGGGCGTTGGTGAATGGAATACCTATACCGTTGTTTGTGTAGATGGAACGATTAAATTGTCTGTTAACGGAAAATATGTAAATGGCATCCGGCAGTCTTCGCAGCGCAAGGGCTATTTGTGCCTCGAAGCAGAAGGCGCCCGGATAGAATTCAGGAACCTGCAGATCATAGAACTGGACGAGGGATATATTCTCCCGGAACATGTAGTGGAAAAATTATAGGGTTTGAGCCTTCGAAAACGCGGAGACATAAAGGTTTCTTCCCGAAGGGGTCAATTACAGCAGGCAACTGTATGAAGAGCGGGGCCCCGGCGAATTAATAAGTATTGCATAATACAATGCGCAAAATTATTTATCAAATGCGCTTTCGAAAGTGCAAGATATATTTCGTTTATAGCAGACCTGGATTATCCTGCAAGCAAATTGCCGTTGTGGGCGTTTGGGATGGGGTATTGAGTCAGGAGATGGCAAAGTTTGTTACCGTATGAACCCGGGTTTCTCTCAATTACAAGTCCCTGGCTTTTCTTTTGTTACTTTTTTGCGGAAAAAAGTAACACAAAAAGCCGCCCGAAATCGATTGCGGCCGATTTCGGGAATGCCCTGATTAGGCTTTGATGTTACTGTGAACTCAGCAATAGAACACCTGATGCATTTTTTCTCGAATCAGGACGTATTCAAATCCCTAAACTGCGATTTTAAAACATTACCCGAAACGTAATTATAAATTGCCGGAACAATATAGTTCTCCCTGAGCCGTGGTTTCTGTTTCGCGAAACACCTCCAGCATTCAACCCTGCTCTTTCAGCCATTGCAGCAGGTTAACCGACTTCAGCCGCTTGCAGATAGTGAAAAAGCTGTTGGCAGACGACTCTTCATAATTTTTTATCAGCAGTTCTTCCTTTACAGGCAAAGGCAGCCTGGAATAGGTAATTGCCCAGAGCATGGTTTTATTTTGCAGGAGCAGCAAATCCCTGTAAAATTCGGTTGTAAGTTTATTGAAATCCGGCAGGCTGGTTTTGTATTTTGAATAATCTGTGCTGAGTGTGGGGATCCGGTAAGGGCGTTTACTTAGCTCCAGTTTGGGTTCATCGGAATAGTAACTTGGGGGCGGGCTGCCAAAGCCAAAAAGATCGGGTGACCTTTTATTTGGATCCAGGAGTAATGGTCCCAGTTCATTATCCATAATTTCTTTTGCCTCCCACTCTTCATCAAACTGGCGGACGGCCGCTTTGTCTTTTCTGTTGAGGTATTCAAAGTCGGCGATCAGGGTTTGTTCATCTATTTCAAAATCCGGGTTTTCATCCAGCATCCATCCCACCATCTCCGTTCGGCGTTCGCTGTAGCGGTGGCTATAGTACTGTAAGCCAGCCCATGCGCTGATAACCGGGGAAGCCACGGGGTAGCGGAGTAGTCTGTTCAGGATCATGGGCGATTCGTCTGCATTGCTGCATAGCCACTGTTCTTCCTCAGCGCCAAGAGGCGCCCCGATGAGCAGGCTGTTGCAGAGCACTTTAATGTTTTCTGCCTGTTTACGGCTGATGGGTAATTCGCTATCAAAACAGCGTTGAAACGCCCGGCATATTTTCCGGTTCGTTTCGACAGGAAACGGATGCAGCAAACCTTTCGTCCTGCCATAGTATTCCCTCACCGCCTTCACCCTTACGCCATATTGTTTGATGCTGGTAAGCAGCGATATCCTGCTGATCCTTTCTTTGCTGTACCACAGGCTATCCAGCATATCCGCCAGCGACGCGAGCACTTTGGGGTTGTACTGGTAATAGGTCAACACATCCCGCACCCGCAAAAAATCTTTGTAGGTTTTTATGAAGTCATCCGGCGGATACGGGTTTTCAATAGCGGCAATGGCGTGGGTGATTTGGTAGGGGGTGGGCATGGAGTCATTGATACGTTATACAGTGAATGAGTTTTTATGCTTTGATTGCAATATATATATAAGAGCAGCTATAATTATTGTGAGCCCAGCCAGTTGAATAATCCTGTTTGTTTTGATTCCTGTTTTTAATAGCTTATTGTGCTCAGTAAGTCTTAAAGATAAAAAAATATGATGTTAAATTTTAATTTAATAGGAAGATTCGAACAGTTCCATTTTAAAGTGGTCAAATTCGACCACTTTAAAATGGATGCCGGGGTGAACATTTGAGATGATCACTTCTAAAACCAATGTCAGCCGCTTTCCGGACGTATTTCAAGTTTTCGCGGTTGATGTACTACTGCTATGGTAGATTCCTCCTGCGTCGGAATGACAAGCTGGAGAATATATGTTGAACAATAGTACAAATGCTGAACAATTGCCCTACTGCAGAACATATCCCTGTCGTCTGTCATGCCAACGAAGGAGGCATCTGCCCAGGATTACCCCGCCTTCGAAAAATTGAAATATGCCCCACTTTACTCCCGGCATCAAAACCTGTAAATAATTAGTACATTACATATAAATGCCGTGTATGGAAACGAAACAGCCGCCATCTGTTTTTGCATTGATTGTAGATAAGCTTCGCTATATGGATGAAACAGAGTTGAAACTGGCTTATATGAAATTGTTCAGGAGAGAGTTGAAGAAGAATGGAATGACATCACCAATGAGGCTGATTTCAGTAAGGTGACGGATAAGGAAAATAAGAAAAAAATAAACAGCATTCACTATGCCTGGGTACATAAATGACATCGGAGACTTTCAGCATTTTTATGCCCCAAGCCACTGAGTCCCACGAAAAAGCCTGTATGCTTTTACTGCAGCAATGCCAGCAAATGTTTTATCCTTGCAACCGTTTCTTCCTTACCCAGTAGTTCCGCAATGTCAAACACATGCGGGCCAAATTTGCCGCCCACCAGCATTATGCGGAATGGCAACAGTAGTTCGCCTGGTTTGATCCGGTGCGCTGCTGCCATCTCTTTAAAACCGGTTTCTAAATCATGTGCAATCCAGTTATTGCTCAATTCAAAATTGCGGATCAGTTCAGCAAAGAACACCTGTTTCGCTTCATTCCATTTGGGTTTAACAGCGTTCATGTCATATTGTTCGGGGGCTTTAAAAAAGAAAGCACCCTGCTGTGCAAAATCAGTAAGCAAATGACAGCGTTCTTTCACTAGCGCTATCACTTTATCCAGAAGCTGTTCATCGGTTATATGAATTCCTTTATCGCTAAAAACCTGCTTAACCTGCTCCCTGAGACCTGCAACCTCTAACCTCTTTATCCATTCATGGTTGAACCATTTCGCTTTTTCGTAATCGAATCTGGCGCCGCCGCTGTGTACTCTTTCTATAGAAAACTTTTCAATCAATTCTGCTTTAGAAAAGATTTCCTGCTCCGTGCCGTCATTCCATCCCAATACAGCCAGCAGGTTGATGAAGGCTTCCGGCAAAAATCCTTTTTCTTTAAACCCTTCTGTAAGCTCATTGGTTTTGGCGTCGGTCCAGCTCATGGCAAAAACCGGGAAGCCATATTTAGCGCCATCTCTTTTGCTGAGCTTCCCGTTTGGCCCCAGTATCAGCGGCAGGTGTGCCCACTGTGGCATGGCATCCAGCCCAAATAAATATTTCCATAGCAAAATATGTACAGGAGCGCTGGGCAACCACTCCTCTCCGCGAAAGGCATGACTGATCTCCATTAAATGATCATCCACCACCACTGCCAGGTGATACGTTGGCATGCCATCGGCTTTCAGCAATACCTTATCATCAACAACCGAAGTGTTAAAGCTTACTTCGCCACGGATCATGTCGGTAAAACTTACCGTTTCATTTTCCGGCATTTTGATGCGTATTACATGCCTGGTATTTTCATCTAATAATTTTTTTACTTCGCTTTCAGCTAAAGTCAGGGAGTTGCGCATTTGGGATCGTACTGTATGATCATATTGAGGAGCAGGATTTTGCTCAGTTTTAAAATCCTCCCGCATTTTTTCCAGTTCCCCGGGAGAATCAAATGCGTAGTATGCATATCCGTTTTTCACCAGTTGATCGGCGTACTGCCTGTACAAGGCCTTTCTTTCACTTTGGCGGTAGGGCCCGTATGCACCCCCATGGATGGGGCTTTCATCCGGTTCAAGTCCCGTCCATTTCAGGCAACTGAATATATATTCCTCAGCTCCCGGCACATAGCGGCTTTGGTCGGTATCTTCAATGCGAAGAATAAAATCTCCCTGGTGCTGCTTTGCAAACAGGTAGTTATATAAAACAGTCCTTACGCCGCCAAGATGCAGTCCGCCGGTAGGGCTGGGCGCAAACCTAACGCGTACTTTTTTTGTTGTGTGCATAGATCGCAAAAGTAAGGTGGATAAATCAATCTTGCAGGAATACCATTACCTTGTAAAAAAATAAGCGCATGTTTTATTTTGTAAAAACACCGTGGTGGATAAAAAAGTTATACCCTGCCTGTATATGGGAAATGCCAGCGGATGAAAAGGTTTTATACCTCACTTTTGATGATGGGCCGCATCCGCAGGCTACATCTTTTGTATTGAATGAGTTGGAAAAATATAATGCAAAAGCTACATTTTTTTGTGTTGGCAAAAATGTAACCCACCACACTGATATTTATCGCCGTATTTTAAATGAGGGGCACCGTGCAGGCAATCATACTTTCAATCACTTAAATGGATGGAAAGTGAATGATATGGCATATTTCAAAGACATTGCAGAAGCAAGCAAAAATATTGATTCCGTTTTGTTCAGGCCTCCTTATGGGAAAATATCAAAATTTCAACTCAAATACCTTACGGATTCTTTTAAAATGAAAGTGGTAATGTGGTCGGTACTGAGCGGCGATTTTGATGCCGCAGTTTCAGGAGAATCCTGCTTAAAAAATGTAATGCGCTCTGCTGAGCCGGGAAATATTATTGTTTTTCACGACAGTGAAAAAGCGTGGTCAAACTTAGTCTATACGTTACCGAAAGTACTGACGCACTTTACTGAAAACGGATATAGATTTGAGAAACTTAATTTATAAAAACCTTGTTTTCAACTTAAAAATAAATCAGAAAAAAATCATATTAATAAATTGGGCCTGGGTGGAAACCCTGGCCCGTTTTTAATCCGTACCCTATGAAAACTGGGACTAAATTACAATGTTTTTTGATTTTTGCAAGAATTTTCGTGCTTAAAATCGCGTCTGGCAAGCCTTTCGATAGTATTTTTACGGTGATGTAAGTGGTTTCACATGGACTTTTTACTTACTTTATAAGTGCTACTCTTTTCTTGCATTCAAAATAAAGCCGAAGGTGGTGCCTACATCTGGTTTGCTGCGAATATGAATACTTTGGCCGTGCGCTTCAATGATATGTTTGCAAATAGCAAGTCCCAGCCCGCTTCCTCCTTCTTTCCTGCTCCTGGCGGCATCGGTGCGGTAAAACCTTTCAGATATCCGTGGAATGTGTTCTTCAGCAATCCCAATGCCGTCATCGCTAATTTCCACCAGCACGTGCCTTTCGTCTGTTATATAAGCGCTGGCGGTTACATTGCCATTGGTTTTGCCATATTTTATAGCATTGTCTGTGAGATTAATAAGCACCTGCCTTATTTTTTCTTTGTCGGCAAAAACAACAATAGGAGCTTCGCAGCCCTTTTTTAGTCCTAGTCTTATCCCTTTTTTCGTGGCCAGCAGAGAAAGTGAATCAAACACTTCCCGAACAAGATCCTGTATAATGAAATTTTGCTTGTATAGTATTTGTTCCCCGCTTTCCAGCCTGGTGATCTCATCCAGGTCATTGAGCAGGTTTACCAGCCGGGATACATTTTTTGACGTGCTATTTAAAAATTTTGTGCTTACTTCTGTGTTCTCTGCAGCTCCTGCCAACAAAGTTTCTACATATCCCTGTATGGCAAAAATGGGTGTTTTTAACTCGTGCGAAAGATTTTGCAGAAATTCTTTACGAAAGGCTTCATTTGCTTTTAATATTTCAATTTCTTTTTTCTTTTGCTCAGCCCATTTTTCAACATCTTCACTTACTTCGTCCATACTTTTTTGCGGGAGTAAACTCTTATAATAAAATTCCTCTCTTTTACTGGCTTTTGTTTGATAAATGAATTTATAGATGAGTTTGATTTTTCTGTAAATAAACCGTTGAAGGGTATATAATATCAAGGCGTAACTTCCGGCCATAACAATAACAAACGCTATTATAAACGCCCACCACAGTGGCTTTAATAAAAATATGCCCGCAGCTACAGGAAGCGCAATAAAAAATGCCGTAAAGCCCGCCAACTGGCGGGGGGAAAGATTTTTTTTAGTGAACATACATTCCGGTTATAGAAGGATGGATTACTTAAGCCCATTAATAATGGTCAGGACTTTATCTTAAAGATATTTCATAAGATAACACATTGCTATTGCAATTGCCTGAATGTAAAGTTAAAACGCAGAGGATTCATTTATATAGCAGACAATAAACAAAAAAACAGAATACCTGTCCGGATGAAGTGATTCAACTTCTTTCTCGTAAAAGATGCCGGATCATATTACCATTTTGTACCCCACCCCTTTTACGGTTGTGATACAGTCTATACCAAGCTTCTGGCGAATTTTCCTAATATGAACATCAATGGTTCTGTCTCCAACAATTACTTCAGTTCCCCATATCTGGCTCAATATTTCGTTGCGCAGGAAAACTCTTCCCGGTTTGGTAGCCAGCAAATGCAACAGTTCAAATTCTTTTTTGGCTAAAATGAGTTCCTGGCCATTAACCAGAACAATAAACCTTGTGGGGTCAATCGTTATATTGCCAGCCTGTAAAATTTTATCATTTTCAGGTTTCTGTACTCTCCTGAACAATGCATTTACTTTGGTTACCAGTATTTTAGGACTAACCGGCTTGCTAATGTAATCATCTGCCCCATATTCAAGTCCCTTAATATGCGATACTTCATCGCTTAATGCAGTAAGAAATATAATAAGTGTGTCGTGAAACGCGGGTAATGACCGCAGTATTTGGCATACCTCCATACCTGTTTTATAAGGCATCATTACGTCCAGCATAATAAGATCCGGCTTGATAAGTTTTGCTTTATGCAGGGCTTCCTCTCCATCTTTGGCTGTAATTGTTTCGTACCCTTCTTTTCGGAGGTTGTAGCCCACAATTTCCAGGATATCCGGCTCATCATCCGCGATCAGTATTTTTTTCCCTTTCTGCTCCATTAACAATAAGTTTACGCAAAAATAATCCGGCCTGCCATATGTGCCTCAAAGCAGGGATTATGAAATTGTTAACCCATTTCGCAGTTTGGCACTAAATTCTCTCTGTTGACGTTAATGTTTGAGTTATTATTCCTTTTTAACAAAGCGTTTTTTTATAAAATTCCTTCAATAACCTCCTTTATCTAATATCCTTAATTTTGTAGCAGTTCAATATATATGTATAAGACAATATCTATACTCATCGCATTATTCCTTTTTTCAGAAGTTGCAACTGCCCATATTGATACTTTAAAAAAGAAGGTGAATATAGCCCGTGTCCGGTATCATGAAAATATTGAAAAGGAACAACAACTGGCACTGCACTTTAATGGAGGAAACGGAGACTGGATCAATGCATCGGCAAATAAAGATATTAATACACTGGTTACAAATGCATTGATAAAGGAAGTTGATATTTTAAAGGATTCAATAGAATCCGGTATCCAGCTTGATCACAGGTTAAAAGTAAAATACCTGAGCGGGTTGGAAAATCTCCTTAAAGGATTTAATGCGGGCTGGCGCAATAAAAGTTTTACTGCGGTTCTTGCCTGGGAACTATTGGAGAATTATAAAGCCTTAATGACGGCCGACATCAGGAAACAGGATATTCGCCCTATCGTTGAAAGCGCCTCTTACGAAGTGGGTAATATCAATATTAATGGAAGCGGGAGCGCTATGTATGAAAACCAGGGGTTCGAAGCATCCCGTATCATTTTATTCAGGAAATTCTGCCAAAAATACCCCGACAAAACCCTTGCCATGCTGGAACAATATTACAATGTTCCTTTTGCCGACAGCCTTGTTAAAGCCGCGGCGCATCGAAATCCGAACCAGCTATATGATTATGCCGCAGCTACGCGCACCCAGGCAGGTCGTTTGATAAGGAGAAGCCGGGATTCGCTGGTTAAAGCTATTGTTGCTATTGCCAGCAGCAAAAGCGGTCAGCAATATTATCCCTTCCTCGATGAAATTGTGCATGGACGTTTAACCATGCCCGATATATTCCATGCTATGGATGATAACCTACTGTATTACCGTTTGCTGGTGAAAACACAGACTGGTTATACAGAAAGGCTCCTCAAAAAAGATACACCGCTGGTTCACGATAAGTTGTTGTTTAAACTTCAGGACAGGGCAAAAAATGTGTTTATAGAACAGGTAAATGCGCTGCATGATCTTCCGGATAATGCCCGCTTTAAAATTACCGATCCGCTTACACCACAGGAGTTGTATTACCTGATTGTTTTGGGAGAAGATGTGATGTATACTTCGAGTTATAAAGGAATATTTAACCGCATGATGCAGCGCATGCCTGTTCCGTCAGGCGATTCTCTGCTCATTAGCGTGAGATTTGATCGTTTTAAAAAATTCATCAGGCTGGCTGCGGGTTATAATAAGCTGGATGAATTTCTGCAAACCATGCCCGATAGCAATTCACAGCGTTTAATGATGGCTTTTGTACGCGGACTGGAAAAAAGTGGTACACTTGAAGATGCAGTGGATGTGGCGGATTCCTATGGAAGTATCAAAAATCCGCTGGTAAAAAAACTCATTGATCAGGAAATTGAAAAAAACCTCATACAGGCAAAAAAAGCACAGGACAGAAGAGCCGTTGTTATTTACGATATCCTGCAAACGATCTTCCAGTCGTCGCAAGACAGCAGCATTGATGTCTCAACAAAATTGAACATTCCGCCCGTATACCGGGTAAATTATAAAGATCTTTTGGACGACAGCGGACGCATTGTGCAACAGGTTTTCTTTTATGGCGACCAGGATGGCAAAGAATCTTACGCCAATTTTATGACCATGTTTACAGGATCCGACTGGAAAGTAAAACGCAGCGCGGAATGGGTGGAAATTAAATCAACCAAAGGGAAACCGGTTTTTATTTATGCAAACCTGCCATTGGACTATGAAAAAGGCTTAGACTCGGTTGCTCAAACACATTTGCAGCAGTTCTTAGAAAAAAATAATCTTAAACCGGGTATAACCATCCACAGAGGGCATAGCTACTGGGTAGGTTCAACGATCAGGAACCTTCCGCCTTCCTCAAAAATTGTGATCCTGGGCTCCTGTGGCGGTTTTCACAATCTCGACGATGTGCTGAGAACATGCCCGGACGCGCATATTATTTCTTCAAAAGAAGTGGGTACAAGAATTATTAACGAACCCATTTTAAAGGAAATAAATGATCATTTAAAGGAAGGCAAAGACATTGAATGGCTGCCTATATGGAAAGATTTAGCAGCCCAGTTCCCAACCGGGGAAGCTAAAGAACGATTCGACAATTACATACCTCCGTATAAAAATTTGGGCGCTTTATTCATTAAAGCCTATACACGGCAGATGGGAAGTATGGAGTAACGGGCTGTCAGCAATCGGCAATCAGCTATCAGTGGATATTCATCGTAACATGCACCCTGCAACTTGTAACCCGAACCAATTTCAAATTTTAAATCGCTGCGTACGGGTTATGTTTTTTTTCAAACCCAATCGTAGTTTGTTCACCATGGCCGGGATATACAATCGTTTCATCTGGCAAAACAAAAAGCTTTGTGCGTATGCTGTTAAGCAATGTATCATGATTACCGCCGGGCAGATCTGTACGGCCAATACTCATCCTGAAAAGCACATCACCGCCAATAACAAACTGTTGTTTCTTACAATAAAAAACAACGCTTCCCGGTGAATGGCCCGGTGTAAAAAAAACTTCAAGACTGTCTTCACCCAATGATACCATATCGTTTTCCCGCAAATACAGTACCTCCCCTTTGTAGTTATCAAAAGGCAGGTTCCACATTAACCCGGAAGCCGGAGCATAATCTAAAACCGGTTTTTCTTTTTCATGTATGCGGAGTTGTAGCCCATATTTTTCTGCAACCCATTTATTACCAAAAACGTGATCAAGATGGCAATGGGTGTTCAACAACAACTTAGGTGTTAAGCCGTTATTCTTTACAAAGGATGCCAGTTCTTCCCGTTCCCCATCATAATAGCATCCCGGATCAATTACAATACAATCTTTGTGTTCATTATACAGCAGGTAAGTATTCTCCTGTACAGGGCTAAATATGAAAACTTTAACAGCGAGCATAATGTTTTTTTGTACCTTAAAAACGCTAATTTTATTATAAGAATGCACGAAATTATGGGAATCTTACAGAACAGGCTACGGTACTATTTTGGAAACTTAACATTGGTTGCTCTTTTCTTCACTATACAGCAGAAAGCATTCGCCCAGGTAAACTCAGTAGAATTCGGGAAAAACAGGGTGCAGTACGAAAAATTCAAATGGCGTTACTACCAAACCAAAAACTTCAATGTATATTTTAGTCAGAATGGGTTGGCCTTAGGCAAATATGCGGCACAATTGGCAGAAAAAGAATTACCCGGACTGGAAGATTTTGTAGAATACGGATCACAGCGCAGGATCAATATTGTAATGTATAACAGCTTCAATGAACTGGAGCAGTCCAATATAGGTTTGGGCATTGACTGGCAGAATACCGGTGGCGTTACCAAGTTTGTGAACAATAAAATGATCGTTTATTTCAATGGTGATCATGAAAATTTAAAAAAACAGATCCGGCAGGGAATCGCAAAAATATTGCTGGAGAATTTATTGTTTGGTGATGATCTGGGTGAATTCGCCAGCAACCAGGCGCTGCTGGACTTACCCAAATGGCTAACCGAAGGGTACATTATGTACGCTGCAGAAAACTGGAGCCCCGCTTTGGATGATCAGTTAAAATCGGCCCTGCTTTCCGGCGATTACAGAAACTTTTACCAGTTTGCATTTGATAAACCCGAACTGGCAGGTCATGCCTTCTGGCGTTTTATTGCAGACAATTACAGGAAAGACAATGTTACCTATTTTCTTTACCTGGCAAGGATATACAAAAGCCTCAATTCGGCCAGCTTAAAGGTTACCAAGAAGAAGTTCAAAGAAGTATTGAACGAGTTCATGGAAAAAGAGGCAGATAAATATTATAAAGACCTGAGAGGAAGACGGAATGCTCCCAAGGGTAACGTTGTTGCTTTGGAAGAAGTGAACAAAAACCTGGATTACTACCGCTTTCAGGCCAATCCCAATCCCCGCAACAGTACGTATGCGGTGGTGCGGTTCAAAAAAGGCATCTATCGCATTGAACTGGAAGATTTTGGATTTAAAAGGAAAATTTTATTGAAATCGGGCGTGCTCGATAATCAGAATGAAATCAATCCCAACTACCCGCAACTGGCATGGGATCCTAAAGGTTCAAAACTGGTAGTGGTGTATATGGAAAAGAACAAGCTGCGCATGTTTGTTTTTGACCTGGTAACAAGGCTCAAAACATTTAAGCAGGAGCTGCCTGAAGAATTTGACCAGGTAACCGATGTAAAATACATGCTTGATGAGAACACGCTTTTGTTCAGTGCTGTAAAAAATGGGTACTCCGATATTTTTGTTTACAAAATAAAGGAACAAACACTGGAGCAAATTACCAATGATGTGTATGATGATCTTGATCCTTCTTTTGTGGCATTCCCCAACAGAACAGGTATCATATTTTCTTCCAACCGCCCGTCGGGCAATGCGGTTAACAGCGATACCGCTTTACCATCCAATAATCAATACAATATATTTTTAGCCGACAACTGGAACCGGAGTGAGTTCAGGCAGATCTCGCAGCTTACTCATGTAAAATATGGTAATGCGCGCTACCCAATGCAGTACAATACCAACCATTTTACATTTGTAAATGATGAAATGGGAATCGCCAACCGCTATGCCGGATTTTTTACCACGCGTAAAGCAGGCGTGGACACAATCTACAGAGTTGGCGATGAATTGTTGCGCAATCCCACAACCGCCGACCTGGATTCTATTCTGCAGATTTGGAACAAAAATGAACCCGATTCCATAGGCTACATGGCGGTTACTACCGATTCGGCTTATGCGTTCCCTATCACCAATTATCAGAGCGGGCTGCAGGAAACCAGGATAGCAGGTGATGGCGGACAGGTGTCGGAAGTGCGGCAGGAAGGGAATCTTAAGATGTTGTATAAGCTCAGGGTAAACGAGGATGCGCTGAAAAGACGGAATATTAATGTGCGGCCAACAGAATACATGAAGAAGGTGATGGAAGACGATAAAATTGTTAAAGGCGCAGCTACTATTTATCAGCCCATTGACAGCACTCCAACCGAAGGCGATATTTTTCAAAGTGAATTTGAAGATGAGAAAAAAGACAGTACGGTAGAAGGCAGGGTCATGGATGTAAACGATCAGCCTGTAGAGGAAACGGTGCTTTCGCAGGCCAAGCTATACGATTACAGGTTAAAATTTGCAACGGAATATTCCGTTTCGGGTTTCAATAATTCCGTATTAATGACGCGCTGGCAGCCTTATGGTGGTGGTGGCGGCCCTATTTATCTTACGAACGGAAGCTCTAATTTAAATGGTATAGTACGAATTGGCGTTTCTGATCTTTTTGAAGATATCAAATTCATTGGCGGATTCCGCCTGGGGCTTAATCTGGATGATAAGGATGTGCTGTTTAGTTTTTACAATATGCGCAAACGATTAGACTGGGGGCTTACCTACTATCGTTCCACGGTAACCAATTTCCCTTTATATAAAGCAGATGATTTTCCGCTGAGCGCTTTAGAGAATAAATTGTATTCCAATATTTACCAGGTAAATGTTTCTTATCCGTGGGATAAAGTAAGAAGCCTCCGTGCAAATGTAGCTTTGCGTACCGACAGGGTGGCGATCAGAACCAATGTTAACTATCCTCCTGCACTGGCGATTAAGGATACGGTAAAGAATTCGATACTCACACATTTTGAATATGTACACGATAACAGCATCAACCCTGCATTGAATATCTGGAATGGGTTGCGGTATAAAATTTATACCGACATTAATACTGATCTTACAAAAGAAAAACAAGGGAAATTTACTTTTAATGTGGGTACCGATATCCGTTATTATTATCCCATTTACCGCAATTTTATATGGGCCGGGCGTGGCGCTGTGGATATTTCATGGGGCAGTCAGAAGATATTGTATTACCTCGGCGGCACCGATAGCTGGATCTCTCCCAAATTCAATAATGCCAACCAGCCAGCGCCTGATCAATCGTATGCTTACCAGTCGCTGGCGGTAAACCTTCGGGGTTACAGGCAAAATGCTGCCAACGGCAATAACGCGGTGGTTATCAACAGCGAATTCAGGCTGCCTGTTTTTACCACTTTACTAAGCCGTCCGATAAATAATGCTTTCCTGAGGAACTTCCAGTTGGTTCAGTTCATTGACCTGGGAACCGCCTGGAACGGCGCTTACGACAAAATTGGCCGGCCTTCAGCAACGTATGGTTTCCCCCCGGTTCAGGTAACTTTTAAGAGCAGCGGCATAGGTCCTTTTGTGGGGGGATATGGCTTTGGAGTGAGAAGCACCTTGCTGGGCTACTTTTTAAGAGTAGATGCCGGCTGGCCCATGAGCGGATTTTTTAATGGTAAACCCGTGTGGTATTTTTCTTTGGGGCTGGATTTTTAAAGAAGTGGTAAGTGGCAAGTGACAAGGGGTAAGAGGCGCCGGTTATTCTACTTCCACGAGTTTATATTTCAGTGCGAATAAGATCAGTTCGGCCTTGTTTTTTAATTCAAATTTTTGAAATAACGCATCCCGGTATTCTTCAACTGTGTGATGACTAAGGTACATTTTAGCCGCTATCTCGTTATATGTCATTCTGGGTGCACAGGTACTTTAAAAACGAAAGCTCTTTTTGCCTGATCGTTCCGATCTTTCGATACAGTTCATTCTTTGAAGCCCGGAAAAGTTTGTCATGAACCGCTTCTGAAAAGTATTGTCCATTTCTTTTGACAGAATCAAGCGTTGTTAAAATTTCCTCCGGTTCAGAGGTTTTGAACAGGTAACCATTTATTCCCAGAGCGGTCATTCTTAATATGGTCATGTGATCATTATACGTTGTAATTGCAACCACATTGGGATTCCTGTACCTTCTTTTAAGTATGGACATGATTTCAAAGCCATCCATCACCGGCATGCTGATATCAAGAAGGATGATATCGGGCAGGCCCTGAATGTCAATCTGATCCAATAATTGTTTTCCATTTTCGGCCTGGATGCTGACTTTGTAATTATCGCGGGTGGCGAGGAGATTTGCCAGCGCGGTTCTCATCAAAAAAGTTCTGGTGTATTGGGCGGGGCAGCGGCTGCCAGCCACGGCGGCATAACAGCCAGCCAGCTCAACGGCAGCACCGGCACTACAACGGGAATCAATACCCTGCTTAGTAATCAAACCACCGATGCGGCCACAGCGCCCACAGTACCCAAAGCCTATATCAACTATATCTTTTTTGATGATCAGTTCAAGACCACTGTGACGGGCTTCAGCAAGGTAGGCAGCAACAGCGTGTTAAAAAGCCACAGCGGGGGGCCTTCGGTATGAAAAGGCTGATATTGGAGTAGAAGATTATGCAACATTGCCCACGAAGAATGCGGCAACCGGCGCTGTTACACCATCCATGAATGTAAAAGGCGGTAACCTGGAGTACAATACATTAGTGTCTAATGTTGGTCTTCGTTATAACCTTTCCCGTTATTTTTCACCTTATGTAAGTTTTTCGCAAGGGTTCAGTGTGTCCGACATCGGTCTGGTTCTCCGGTCAGCAAGGGTGGATGACATCTCAAAAATCAATACAGAAGCTGTCATAGTCAACAATTATGAAGCCGGTTTTGTATCTAAAATTAAAAACTTCCGGTTCGAAGCCACAGGTTATATCAGCAAGTCAAGCCTGGGAGCGGCCAGTGTTTATGATAATGGTGTTTTTGTTGTAGTAAGAACGCCGGAACGTATTTATGGTTTTGAACTGGCTGCCGATATACAGGTAGTAAAGAATTTACAGGCGGGCATGTCCTATAGTTATGTTGAAGGCAAATTAGATGCAGACAACGATGGAAAATATGATGGCGATAAAGATGCCTATCTGCCCGGTCAAAGGATTGCTGCGCCTAAATTAGCCGGTTACGTGGATTATGCATTGATTCCCGGAAAATTAAATGTACTGCTTCAATATACCGGAATTTTGAACAGAGATCGTTTTGCCAGAAACAACAGTGGTTCGTATGATTTTTACAAAGCCCCGGTATCGGCTTACCATTTATTCAATAGCTCGGTAGGATATCATTTTAATGAAAGTACATCCTTGAATTTAGGGATTGAAAACTTGCTGAACACAGATTATTTTACGGCGCGTTCTCAATATGGCGCTTTTAATGATAGCTATACAAAGGGCAAAGGCGCTTCGTACCGGCTGACACTGCATGTGAAGCTATAACTTTAATCATGGATATGATGGATAGTCCCGGAAGCCGGGACTATTGGTTTCATATAAAAGCAATATGACATTAAAGAAAATATTTGGGAAACTTCATTTGTGGCTGGGCCTTTCCAGTGGCCTTATTGTATTTATTGTGGGGCTAACCGGTGCTGTATATTGTTTTGCTCCTGAACTGCAAAATATGCAGCCCTGCCGGTGGGTTAAGCAGGAAGGCAAACCGTTTTTACCACCCGCCCGTATACAGCAGATTGCTGAGGATCAATTACCTGGTAAGTCACTGCAAAGAATTTATTATGATGCAAGAGACAAGGCTGTTATGGTTTTGTTTACAAAAGCGGATGTATACAGTTATGCTGTTTTTATCAATCCTTATAATGGAAAGGTTTTAAAAGTGCGCGATAATGGGAAAGATTTTTTGAGTGTTGTTTTGCAAATACACCGAACGCTGTTGATTCCTCATGGGCATTACGTTATACGCTGGAATACGGTTATTTTTATTTTTATGTTGATTTCAGGGATGATTTTATGGTGGCCCCGGAAAACCAAAAATGCAAAACATGGTTTTAAAATCATGTGGAAAGCCTCCCCCAAACGATTGAATTACGACTTGCACAAGGTGTTGGGATTTTACATTAGCTGGATCGTAATATTCTCAGCGCTTACCGGTTTAATGTTTACATGGAAAGCTTTCGCAGGTCTTGTTTATAAGTATACAGGTTTTGAGCATTCCACTGTTCAAACAAGTCCGCCAATTTCCGATTCAACAGGGATTGCCGGTAAACGTGCAGCGGCCATTGACCTGGTTTGGAAACAGGTAGCACCGGATCTTTATGAAAAGTATGCATCGTTGATGTTTGTATTGCCTTCCACCAAAAACGGTGCAATCCTGGTAAGAGCCAATCCTGAAAAAGAAACATTATACAAAACAGACTTCCGCTATTTTGATCCATTCAATGGAAAAGCGTTTCCAGGCGCCTATGTATGGGGAAATTATACAGATGCAAGTACCACTGCCGATTATATCAAACGTATGAACTACGATATTCATACAGGCGCCATTTTCGGATTTCCGGGCAGGGTAATACTTTTTTTCATAGCAGTAATTGTTACCAGTCTTCCGGTTACCGGGTTTTTATATTGGTGGGGTAGAAAACATAAAAAATAGTCCGTAAGTTTCTAATGCTTAATACGCAATAGCGATAACTTAAATATTTCAATATCATTCCCGTTAAGGGTTGTATTTTTTCATATCCAGTCTTAAAAAAATGAAATAATTTTTGGTAAGAAAACAATAGCTCCGGCAATTACACTGCCAATGGCGGCACACAATACTGCCCCGGCAGCTATGTCTTTTATAATCTTAATTTGCGGGTGATAACCGGGATGCATCACATCGCATAATTTTTCTATAGCGGTATTTATCATTTCAAGTGTTAGTACCATTGTTATACAAAGCACAACAACCAGCCATTCCATAGGAGCAATTTGAAATATCCATCCCAGGATTACCGCTATTATTGCCGCGCCCAATTGGATCTGCCCGTTTGTTTCGTTCCGGAAAAAGGCAGCGATGCCTGTTATGGCAAATTGCAGGGATTGAATGAATTTCATGATCCGTACCAGTTTATTCTTCGCGAATAGTACATTACTGAGGCCAAAACTATAAATAAACCAATGCTTCCAAAAAGCAAGGCGCCATCCTGGAGCTGAAGCAATACAAAAATAAATGTATACAGCATGGTAAGCATAATGCCAAACAACATTGCGATCTTCCATTTATGAAATACGCTTTTTGTATAAAGGGTGATGAGTGCCACTGTTGCAGCAGCCGCTATGGAGTATGCTATGTTAAACCGGATGTATTCGGATATGGATAGCAATAAGGTGTAGAAAATGCTTAATGCCAGTCCTACCAGCACATACTGAATGGGATGAACAGTTCTTTTTTGCAATATTTCAATAAAAAAATACAATCCAAAGGTGAGCGCGATAAAAAGGATGGCATATTTAGCGGAGCGCATGGTTTTTGAATACGAATCAACCGGTTGCAAAAGCGTGATGCCAAACCGCGAATCCGCTATATCATAATTGCTATCCTTCCAGCTTTGGGGATAGTTCCGGTTTAAATGCTGCACCTTCCATTCGGCGTTAAATCCCTTTTCGGTTATTTGCGGCGGATTTACGGGTAAAAAGTTTCCATCAAAAGAAGGATTGTTCCATATGGAAGCGATATTCACATTTGTGGTTTTGCCCACAGGGGTGAAAGACAAATTTTCGGAGCCCCGTAGATGCAATTGCAGTTTAAACGTATTTGATTTTGTAAGGTCATCATCATTCAGTGCAACAGGAGTGTTTAACCCGTTTTTTATGATGCGGTCATCCGGCATGCCTGCATTAAAAATATGGCTGCTGTCATTCCATAAAAGGCTTAACTGGTCTTCAATACCTCTGAAATCACTCAGCCCGATGCAAACAAATGCTTCCTGCATTTGTAAATCCTCCTTTGCAATATGCAGTCCTTCGGTTTGTGCCGGACCAAAATAGCCCTCTATCTGCATGTCTGCCTCGTACACAACAATATTGTATATGCTTCTGTGCCTTATCTCTGGTTGCAATACCCCATTTATCCTTAGCTGGTCGGGCAAAAAGTAAGCATATTTTTTATGCACTGTTGTTTTCCCATCTTCCGATTGAATGCTTTCCTTGTAAGGTATTACAAGTACCGGGCCGGTAACCGTTTGTTGTGTCGCCCATTTGGAACTTACTTCTTTGGCAACGGTTTCCTGACGATCCGCTCTTTCGTTCACAAGGTTCATCACAAATACAGTGGGTATAAGCATAATGAGTATCAAACAGGCTACGATAATGCCCTTAATGGTGAGCCTGTTGGCAGATAGAAAATGAGATGTGCTTGCAGAATCCATGATTGTTATTTTTTAAAAGTGCTTTGAAGTTCAAAGTATTTGAAGAAAAAAATTATTCTAATAACCTGATCATCTGCCCCAACCCTTCTAAGTGTTGTTTAAAAGCCCTCTCTCCATTTTGGGTAACGGCATAAGTGGTATTGGTTTTTCTGCCAATAAACCCTTTTTGCACTTTAATGTATTCATTTTCTTCCAGGGTTTTTAAATGGGATGCCAGGTTGCCGTCGGTAACGCCTATGATCTCTTTTAACTGGTTAAAATTAAGATCTTCATTCACCATAAGTGAACTCATGATACCCAACCGTATGCGGCTGTCAAATATTTTATTTAAATTTTCTATCGGATTTTTCATTCCATTTTTTTAAAGATTGAAGCAGTGCCGGAAATGCCCTGCGTCTTTTATCTTTTATCATATTTCCACCACATTGCCACGCCATAAACAATATGCAATACACCAAATCCAAGGGTCCAGAAGGCCAGGCTAGATTCAGGGAGCCAGCAACTGATCAATCCCAATGTAATTTGAGCATATCCCAAATACCTTATTTCACCCAGGGTATACTTACTGGCATTCACAAGCGCTAGTCCATAAAACAAAAGGCAACCCGGAGTGATCAGTTCAAAATACCCCAGTTCCAACATGCGCAGTAAAAACATTCCACCAGCTACTAACGGGATGCAAAAATTAAGCATCAGTCTTCTGGTGGCTGTGCTCCAAATGGGAATATTGTTTTTTTTACTTTTGGTGTAGGTAAACAAAAAGGCTGTTATTATGGCGAAACCCAACGTAAGCAAGGCAATAATAAAGAGCTTGTATCTTAGCATATTGCCAATCGTGAGGCTATCGTAATCATAGCTTTCCGGCTCTTTACCAGTAATAACCCGGTGAGCAAACCAGGCGCCGGCTAATGCGCAAATGCCTGCGGCCACACCGCTTAATCCGCTCAGGCTAATAAAACGGCTGCTGCGCTCCATCATTTGTTTTATATCTTTTAAAGTATGCAGTGCAGAATGTTCTTGCTCCATAAAAAGTACTTTGAAATTCAAAGTAAGTATTAAAAACTGGTATCTGCAAACTTTTTTATAATTATTTGTTTTTTGATATATAGAACTATTGTACGTTATACATTGCAGTGTATTTACTTTTGCGCATATGGGTTGGAAAGGGTTGATTACTGGTAGCATTATATTTTTGTCCGTTTTTACATTCAGTGCTTCGGCGCAGGTTAAAAAAATATCCGGGCATATTCAGGATTCGCACAGTGAAGAGCGGATCCCTTTTGCATCGCTTGAATTCAAAAACACCACCATTGGCGCCCTGAGCGACTCCGCAGGTCATTTTTCTTTTACGCTTTCCCGCTGGCCTTCCGACACGCTTATGGTTACTTTTGTGGGTTTTGAAGACTATGCTTTACCCATAGACACTACGCTGGAGGAAATTCAGGTGATCATTGAAATGGAAAGAGGGAAAAGCAATGCGGAAGTGATCATAAAAAGCAAGATCGGCAAAGGAATGATCATGTGGCGTAAAATAGTACAGCACAAACAATTTAATGACCGCGCCAGATTTGACAATTTCTCCTACGAATTGTACAACAAGCTTGAAGCGGATCTCAACGATGCGGCAAATAACAAGCTGATTAAGTTTCCATTGCTGAAACCCTTCAAGTCTGTTATTTATAAAAATATTGACTCCACAAGTGAAACCAAGCCTATTTTGCCGCTATATTTAACCGAATCGCTTTCGGATTATTACTATCAAAGAAGGCCCCAAAAAACGAGAGAGGAACTTAAAGCCGTTAAAACCATGGGATTCAATAACCCCAGCATAAGTAAGATGCTGGGTGGTATGTACCAAAACGTAAATGTGTATAAAAACTTTATACCGGTTTTTGATAAAGACTTTGTTAGCCCTATCAGCGATTACGGCTCCGCTTACTATCATTACCGCGTTCCGGATACACAGTATATAGGAGGAAGGCGGTTCTTCCATTTTTTGTTTACACCAAAGCACAAGGGCGAAAATACTTTTATAGGCGATGCGTGGATAGCCGACTCGTCGTATGCGGTAATGAAAATGAACCTTCGGGTTTCAGAGCTGGCCAACCTGAATTTTGTTAAAAAGCTCGATCTTGTTCAGGAATACCAGTTGATTAATGACTCTGTATGGTTTTTGTCGAAGGATAAATTTGTAGCCGACTTTATTTTTTTGGATAAAAACCGCTTGAATTTTATTGGACGGAAAACCAGTACTTACCGCAAGATTTATGTGAATGATACATCGGTAACAAACGCACTTGAAAAAAATAAGCTGAAGGAAGAAGTGGTGATGGCCGATTCAGCATCCAAACACTCCGATGCATATTGGCAGAATGCCAGGCATGAGCAATTGACAAAAACTGAAAAGGGTATTTATAAGATGATTGACACCCTTATGGAAATGCCCAGCTTTCAACGATTTACAGACCTGGTATATTTTATTGGTACAGGATATAAAAATGTAGGCAATTATGAAATTGGTCCATGGTACAACTGGATTACGGCCAATGCGTATGAAGGGTTGAGGTTACGGTTTGATTTGGGAACCAATACCGGATTTAATAAAAAGATCTATCTCACCGGTTACCTGGCCTATGGTTTTGCCGATCAAAAATGGAAAGGCAGGTTCCAGAGTTTATACCTTTTTAATAAATCGCCACGCTCCACGTTAATGGCAGCCTTTATTAATGATATTGACAATGGTCAGGTTTATTACGATGAAGTAGGAAGCGATAATTTATTTGCCATAGCCTTACGAAAACCCAATATACCGCTCAGGTATATGAAAATTGAGCAGGAAAAACTGGAGTATTTCAAGGAATGGAACAGTGGCTTTTCGGTTACATTAAATGGGATGCGCAGGCGGTCTACCCCATTGTCCAATCTTCCTTTAAAAGACAGTTTTCCTACGGCAAATGGCGGTGAGTCGCTGAATAGCTTTGAAATGGGAATTAAACTGCGTTTTGCTTACTTAGAGAAATTTTTAGACGGCAATTTTTACCGGATCAGTATTGGCAGCGATTACCCGATTGTGGAAGGGCATTATTCAAAAGGCATATCGGGCGTATTCGGAAGCAGCTATAATTATCACAAATTGGGTGGCAGCATTTCAGATTACAAAAAAATATCGCCCTTCGGCAGTATTTATTACAACGCCTATGCCGGTAAAGTATTTGGCACCCTGCCTTATACGCTGCTTGAAATTCCGCCGGGGAATAATTTGTGGTATTATAATAAATACGCTTTCAACATGATGACGCGTTACGAGTATTTAACAGACTGGTATGCGGGCATAAATGTGGAGCACAATATTGGCAATGGTTTATTTCGCTTTATCCCCTTAACAAGGATATTGAAGTTCAGGCAGTTTTGGAGCGCTAAAGTATTTTGGGGCGATGTGAGCCAGGCCAATAAAGATTATAATTTTGGCAATGGAGAACATGGATTTAAAAGTCTTGAAGGCAAACCCTATATGGAGATTGGGACAGGCGTTGATAATATTTTTAAGATATTCCGGCTCGATTTTATCTGGAAAGTATTGCCGCGTCCTTTGCCTGAAAAAACATTCGAACGCTTTGGCATTTTTGGAAGCTTCCGGGTGGTGTTTTAGGAGATTTATGGTTTGTTGTTTATAGTTTGTAACAGAGCGGATTTGAAATTTGAGATTGATACAGGTTGCAGGTTACAGGTTACAGGATGCAGGGAATATCCGTTGTAGTAATAAGCGATCAGGTCAGGTGAAATACGCCCACCGATTGAATGAATACTTTTTCTTTCACTTCTCTCTTTTCACCTCTCCTGGAATTCCGTCCCGCACGCCTGGTTTTTGTATTAGAATTTCGGGCTTTTGTATTCGGATTTGGCTTTCTGTATCTTTGGTCTTTAATTCTCCTTTATGGAAATAACACTACAGCAGGCCCAGCAACAGGTTCATGATTGGATAAACACAGCAGGCGTACGCTATTTTGGCGAACTCACCAACCTGGGGATATTAATGGAAGAAGTAGGGGAGCTGTCGCGGTTAATGGTTCGCATATACGGAGAGCAGTCGTTCAAAGAAAGCGATAAAGAAAAGGATTTGTCTGATGAAATGGCGGATGTATTGTGGGTATTGCTGTGCCTGGCCAATCAAACAGGCGTTGATTTAACCGCTGCGCTGCAAAAGAACTTTGAAAAGAAAAACATACGCGATGGCCAAAGGCATAGGCTGAATGACAAACTGAAAGGTGGCTGATCTTTTGCCATATTGCATACATATTTTTTGTGATTGATCGGTGTTCAATGGTTACTGTGCAGCAAATGCAGTAGCTATACTGTCCTGTAGTTACGGGTTTTTATTGTTATGTGCCAATTCAGACGATTGCTTTTATGGAGAGCCGAAATGATATTACAGATACCGCTGGGCAGTTAATGCAACAGATCGCTGCTGGCAATGAGCAGTCTTTCAGGCAATTATACGACGCTTATTATAAGAAACTGCTCCATTTTGCTTTTGCGATTGTAAAAATCAAAGAAGCTGCGGAAGAAATTGTGGAAGATGTATTTATTAAAATATGGAACATAAGACAAAGCCTTTCCGGCATACATAATATTAAAGTGTATTTGTACACCGCAACCAAAAATACATCGCTCAACTTCCTGGCTAAAGAAGCTAAAGAAAACATTACCCGGCCTTTTGATCATATTAATATTGAGCTGGCAGAAGCCAGTTCTCCTGAAGCACTGATGATTACAGCAGAACTTCACAGGAAAATTCAGCGTGCCATTGATGAACTTCCTCCCCGCTGTAAAATTATTTTTAAACTGGTACGGGAAGACAAGCTGAAGTATAAAGAAGTAGCTGAGATACTTAATATTTCGGTAAATACAATTGATGCGCAGATGGCAATCGCGATAAAGAAAATAATGACGGGACTTCGTTCAGAAATTGATTATCCCCTCATTCACTGCAAAGGGCTAAAATTCAAAGAATAACCTCTTCACTTTATACTTCTTCGCTTAAGCTTTCGGAAAAATTATTTTTTCTTTTAGTAGATACGTTCGATTTACCTGTCATTATTAATGATCACAGTGTAAATATTTCATGCAGCAGGATAGCCGGTTATACATATTGGTGGCCCGCAAATTGGCAGGAGAGGCAACAGAGGGGGAGTTACGCGAGTTGAAGGAGCTCCTGGGAGAGCATTTTGACTATGAATATATATATGAAATGCTTTCTGCCTACTGGAAACAGGAACCCGATGCTTTGTCGCTGGATGACGATAATTCGCAGGAGGTTTTTGATCGCATCATCAGTTGTGCTGTTCATGTGCCGGCGCATTTTCCGGAACCGGAAATACAACATGAGTACGCTTACGACAACTTATTTATTCCTTTACGCCGCAAGCCATGGAAAAAATGGATATATGCTGCAGCGACGATAGCTGCGGGAGGCGCTTTGTGGATATATACCTTTACAGTAAAGCCGGTGAGCAACTCCCATTCCCCGCGAAAACAAGTAAATGAAATAATAGCTGAAAAGGGCAGCAGGTCAACCAAAGTAATTCTGCCCGACGGGTCGAAAGTATGGCTGAATGCCGACAGCAGGCTTACCTACCATGATGGTTTTAACAACCGCATAAGAGAAGTTCAATTGGAAGGGGAAGCATTTTTTGATGTGGTGAAAGACAGCGTTCGCCCCTTTACAGTGCATACCTCCGCAATTGACGTTAAAGTATTGGGCACATCTTTTAATGTAAAATCCTACCCGGGTGATGCTACCATTGAAGCTACACTGGTTAGGGGAATGATTGAAGTGATACAAAAAAATGACCCTTCGGCACCCAAATTTGTTCTTCATCCCCACGAAAAGCTGGTATTTAATAAAGAATCAAACAGCCATGTGCAGCCGGCCGTTGCCGGCGCCCCGTACAAAAAGAAAACCTATGCAACAGGGCAAAACATAGCAATAGCAGCATTGCCGGGAAATAAGGCCGATAGCCTTATGTCTGAAACTTCATGGAGATACAATAAACTCATATTTGATGGAGACAGCTTCAGGCAACTTGCCGATAAAATGGAAAGGTGGTATGATGTAAAGATCAATATCCTGGATGAAAAATTACTGCATTACCGGTTTAAGGGCATTTTTGAGAATGAAACAATACAACAGGCCTTACTGGCTTTGCAGCTCACCAATAACTTTCAATATAAAATCAATGAAAATGAAATAGAAATATTTGAAAAATAATTTTTAAAAACGAAGAACGGGAAATGCGCGAACATTCCCCGTTCAGGTAATAAAGGAACGCTTATACGCACTGGCATGTGGTAAGGTTTCCTATTCATTAACCATAAAGTATAAATATATGAAAAAAAACAGGGCTTCACGAAGCCATGCAATTGTTCCTTCCGTTATTAAATTGTTGATGGTTATGAAACTGTCTTTTTTGATGATCATACTTAGTTTTAGCCATTTGCAGGCAAAAGTGTATAGCCAGGGGAATATTACCCTTACACTTCAAAAAACAGCAATTGCCAAAGTCATTAACAAAATTGAAAAAGAAGGACAGTTCAGATTCTTATATAATTATGACCTGACAGACCTGAAGAAAAAAATTGATATTAAGGTAGTTGATGCGTCGCTTGATGAAACATTGACAACATTATTCTCCAATACAGACCTCACTTATAAACTATTGGCTAATAACCTGGTGGTAGTATTATCGGCCACTATGCAAAACCAGCCTGTGCGCGTCACGGGTATAGTAACAGGAGTCAACGCCGAACCTTTGGCAGGAGTTACCGTGCAGGTTAAAAATACTACCACAGGAACGGCAACGGATAATACCGGCGCCTATTCCATTACTGCCGAAGAAAATGCCGTACTGGTATTCTCGTATATAGGATACAACGATATGGAAATAGAAGTGCAGGGTAGAAATGTAGTAAATGCACAGTTAACGCCATCGGAAAAACAATTAGACCAGATAATTGTGATAGGGTATGGAAGCCAGAGCAAAAAAAATATAACAGGAGCGGTTTCTACTGTTTCTGTCAAAGATATTGCTGACCGCCCTATTATTAATGCCGCCCAGGCCATACAGGGAAAAGCTGCTGGCGTGCAGGTAGTGCAGCCTTCGGGTAAACCGGGCGTTGGAATGACCGTTCGGATACGTGGCGCCAATTCTATAAGTGCCGGAAACGATCCGTTGTATGTAGTAGATGGTGTGCCTACCACAGACATTAGTTCTATCAATCCTACTGATATTGAAACCATGTCTATTTTAAAAGATGCTTCTTCGGCTGCCATATATGGCGCAAGAGCAGCCAACGGCGTAGTATTGATTACTACAAAAAAGGGCAGTGGGAAAAAAATGAAATTGGGATTGAATGCGTATGTGGGCTTTTCCAAACCTACCAATACATTAGATGTATTAAACGGAAAACAATACCAGGCGTTGATCAATGAAGCATATAACGATAATATTATTACCGATGCAGTGGTGGCCGCCAATAACGTCAATTGGCCTGATGAGGTTTTTCGCACAGGTGTTGAACAAAATTATCAGCTATCCCTTTCAGGTGGTACGAATAAGTTCAAACAATACTTTTCTTTCGGATATATGGATCAAACGGGAATGATCAAACCTGCTTATTTTAAGCGGTTTACCGGCCGGGCCAATTTAACCCACAAAACAACTTCCTGGTTAACGCTTTCCACCAACCTTAGCTTTTCCAATGCAGTAAGCAGGGATGTAACGGATAATGCAAGTTCATCCCGCGGCGGTGTTGTATTATCGGCACTCACCACACCCTTCACTGTTCCCAAGTACGCACCGGACGGTACAATAGGTATTAATCCCAATTCGGGCTGGGAAAATCCCCTTGGAGCTATTGAGGGTTCTGAATCACATACACGGAACAACCGTTTTCTTGGCAATTTCAGCGCCGAAATAAGACTGATGCCGGGGCTAACATTCAAGTCCCTCCTCGGGCTGGATTATACCAACGGATATAATTATAATATCCTTGATCCGTTTCTTACCATTTACGGTCGGCAGCAGGAAGGTACTGCAGGCAGAACAAAATCAAAAGAAACAGTATGGTTAACCGAACAAACACTCACCTATACAAAGCGGTCGGGTTTACATAATTTTTCCGCACTGGCTGGTTTTACCACACAAACCTCCCGTTACGATCCCTCAAGCATTAATACCGGCAAATTTGGACGAGATACTGCCGCCAAAGGCATTGATTATATTTTATCGCATTCGCGCAACAAGCCCGATACATCGGGTTATGCAACGGAATGGGGATTGGTGTCGGGCATAGCGCGTATAACCTACGACTACGATAGCCGTTATTTATTTACCGGCAATCTGCGGGCCGATGCTTCTTCAAAATTTCCCAAAAACAACAGAACAGGAGTATTCCCGTCGTTCTCTGCCGGCTGGCGCATATCGTCTGAAAGTTTTTTTGAAAACGTAAACAATATCCAGGAGTTGAAATTACGCGCAGGATGGGGAATGAACGGCAACCAGGAAGGCATTGGTAATTACGATTACATGAAACGATACTACAAAAACCCCGTTACAGGTGATCTTACCCTTGTTAATTTTGCCAATCCCAGTCTTACCTGGGAAAAAACAACCTCTGTAAATGCAGGACTGGATCTAACATTCTTAGATTCCCGTATTACCATTACTGCAGACTGGTACCAGAAGAAAACCAAAGATGTGCTGGTGCGGATGCCCATTCCCACTACCTCGGGATTGAATTTTATTTCATTGAATGCTGGCGATATGGAGAATAAAGGATTTGAGTTCAACATTTCTACCAAAAACATAAGGAATGATCATTGGGACTGGAACACCGACTTTAACATGGGGTTCAACCGCAATAAAGTGCTGAACCTTGGTGATGATCCGAATGTGCAGATACCCGCCGGAGATATTTATCAGCGGGGCAATGCTTCCTTAGTGAAGGCCGGCTATCCGCTGGGGGCTTTTTACGGTTACGTAGCAACGGGTATTGATCCGCAAACCGGCAATGTGGTGTATGAAGACAGGGATAAAAATGAAGAGATTAATCCAGGCGACCGTACTTTTATTGGAAATGCTCAACCCGACTTTATTTATGGTATGACCAATGCGGTGCGGTTTAAAAACTTTGATCTTTCTGTTTTTTTCCAGGGATCACAGGGCAACCAGATATTTAATGGCGCCAGGATAGAAACGGAGGGTATGTATGATTCCCGCAATCAAACAACTGCCGTATTAAACAGGTGGAAAAATCCCGGTGATATTACAGATGTTCCAAAAGCCATTCGCAATGATGTTGCTAACACGTATATCTCAAGCCGTTTCTTAGAAGACGGTTCGTATCTGCGTCTGAAAGCTGTTACCCTTTCCTATCGTTTCAACAGTGGTTTTTTGAGGCGAATGGCGATCAGCAATGCCTCGTTGTATGTAACAGGTCAGAATGTTTTAACCTTCACCAAATACACAGGTTTTGATCCTGAAGTAAGCACTTATGGAAATGACGGCAACAGCAATGTTAAAAATATCGCGCAGGGAATTGATTATGGTGCTTATCCGCAGTCTAAGGCATTTATCATTGGACTGAATGTAACATTTTAGAACCGTGATCCTATTCTTTAATAATAATTGTTTGCAGCAATTATTCAAAAAAATAACAATGAAAAATAAATTATTAAACGTTAGCTGCTTAATGATGATAATGGCTTTGTTCATTACCGGCTGCAGCAAAATACTTGATAAAAAGCCCATCGGAGAAATTGATGCCTCTACAATAGACGATCCCAATGCCGGGGGAAGCATTACCGCTACAGAAGCGGAGCAGTTGTTAAGCGGCGCATATAATGATATGTACTGGGCTGGCGAAGAATACTGGGCATTTGACCGTACAACCAATGGCGATGCAATGGCTGACAATGCCTACGCGGGCAGTGATAACCCGGCCAATCATGCCATTGATCTGTTTACAACCAACTCTTTAAATGGCAATGTGGAAAGAAACTGGAGAAGGCTTTATACTTCCATTGGCAAACTGAACGAAACCATTGATAAAGTATCGAAAGCCACTGATGCGGCTGTACCTCCGGAAAGACGAAACCAGATATTGGGCGAAGCGAAAGCTTTAAGAGCGATCAATTATTTTGAACTGGTTCGCCTGTGGGGAGATGTGCCTTTGATACTGCAGCCTATTGTTACCACCAACACAAAAACCATTTTTGAGTCGGTTGCTATACCCCGGGCATCTGCATCAGTTGTATATGATAGTATTATTGTTGACCTGGAGTATGCGCTTACCAGGGTACGCAACGTAAACGAAGTACCACTAAAGCAAATAATAAGCAAAGGTATCGTAAATACCATGCTCGCTAAAGTATATGCTACGCTTGAACCGCACGACTGGGATAAGGTTAATCAATATTGTGATGCTGTTATAGCAGATGGGTATACCTTACTGCCGGATTATGATTTTCTATTTGACGGACAACATAAGAATTCTTCGGAGTCTATATGGGAGATCACTTATGGAGGCTGGGGAAGCGGAACCTATGGTTTGTGGATCAAAGACATGTATATCGGCGGCGGCTGGCCGAAGTTCAATACCCCTTCACATGATCTGGTAAGGGCTTTTGAGGCAGAAGGCGATGATGTGCGGTTCCACAGTTCAATACAGTGGGTTGATTATTCGGGTCAATGGGTTGATCCGTATTGGCCCATGAACAACCTTCCTCTGATCAATAAGGTACGCGGCGGGGATGTAAGCAATTTCATTATTTATCGTTTTGCCGATATAGTTTTACTAAAAGCCGAAGCATTAACCGAACTTAACCAGTTGGATGATGCGTCGGGCGCACAGTTTTATTTGAATAAGATCCGGAACAGGGCAGGGTTAGCCAATACAACGGCCACCACACAGGCAGACCTTCGCCTGGCTATTGAAAAAGAGCGCCAGTTAGAACTGGCATTTGAAGGTTACCGCTGGTTTGACCTGAAAAGAACTGGCCGGGCGCTTGAAGTAATGCGGAACGCAAAGAAAGCAAACAACGAACCGCTCAGTTATCCGATACAGGAATTCCGGTTGTTGTTTCCTGTTCCCCAAAATGAAATAGACCGCAACCCGAGGCTTACGCAAAGCCCGGGCTATTAGTATGCCAACCTGCCTACCTGCCGGGTCTGTAGCAGGAAGCTCTTGTGCCAGCCAGCCTGCCAGGTCTGCAGTAAGCGGCGCTTGTGCAGCCTGCCGGGTCTGTAGCAGGAAGTTCTTGTGCCAGCCAGCCTGCCAGGTCTGCAGCAAGAAGCTCTTGTGCCAGGCAGACCTGTCAGGCTTTAATTGGTAGAAATATTTGCCCAATTTAAACGGCTACCTTCATTGAAACATAAAATATGACCAATCTGCTTCTGTCTTGTATGCTGTTGTTGACAATGGTTTCGGGCTGTAAAACAAATCCTGGTGAGCAAAACGGGGATGGAAACACTTCAGAAACTGAAGCAACCCTTTGGCTTACCGACCCGGATGCCGGTATACTTTTTAAGAAGGAGAACCAGCCGCTGGTTTTTGCCGATGCACTCCAAACAGCCGGGGTTATCGAAATAGATGACGGGCGAACCTTTCAAACCATTGATGGCTTCGGGTATACCTTAACGGGAGGAAGCACCATGCACCTCCATAATATGGATGCCGCGGGCCGGGCTGTCCTGTTAAAAGAATTATTTGCCACGGATAGTAATAATATAGGGGTGAGCTACCTGCGTGTAAGCATTGGCGCCTCCGACTTAGACGAGCGGGTATTTTCCTATGACGATCTGCCTGCGGGTCAAACAGATGAGCCAATGGAAAAATTCAGTATAGCGCCCGACAAAGCACATCTTATCCCGGTGTTAAAAGAAATATTGGCAATCAATCCGGCCATCAAAATACTAGGTTCACCCTGGTCGCCTCCGGCGTGGATGAAAACGAACAACAATTCAAAAGGAGGCAGCCTGCAACCCCGGTATTATGATGCCTATGCCAGGTATTTTGTAAAATATATTCAGGCCATGAAGGCGGAAGGGATAACCATTGATGCCATTACGGTACAAAATGAACCGCTGCACCCGGGCAATAACCCCAGCTTACTGATGCCGGCAGAAGAACAGGCGGCTTTTATAAAGCAGAGTCTTGGCCCGGCATTTAAAGCCGCTCATATCAATACTAAGATCATTGTATACGATCACAATGCCGACCGGCCCGATTACCCGGTTACTATTTATAAGGATGCGGATGCAGCGCAATATGTGGATGGCGCCGCCTTTCATTTGTATGGAGGCAATATTGATACTTTGGCGCAGTTGCACAATGCCTACCCCGGCAAACATCTTTACTTTACTGAACAATGGATAGGCGCACCCGGTGATTTAAAAGGCGATCTGAGCTGGCACATTAAAAATGTAATTATTGGCGCCATGCGCAACTGGTGCAGGGTGGCATTAGAGTGGAATCTTGCTGCTGATACCAGCCTGGAACCTCACACGCCCGGAGGCTGTACCCGGTGCCTGGGAGCATTAACCATAGACGGCAATGCCGTTACACGCAATCCTGCTTATTATATCATCGCACATGCATCCAAATTTGTTCGTCCCGGTGCTGTCCGTGTCGCCTCCAGCCAGCTTAGCGGTATGGCCAATGTGGCTTTTAAAAATAGCAATGGAAAAATGGTGGTCATTGTTTTAAATGAAGCAGATCAGCCACGGTCATTTGCTATAAAATACAATAACAATCAGGTTTCTGTTACGCTTAATGGGGGTGCGGTGGCAACCTATGTTTGGTAGCATCTGCCAAAAGTTCGTAATAAAAAAGAGGCTGTGCGAAATTTTCGTACAGCCTCTTTTTATGTTAGACGAACTATAAAATTAAAAATTAGGACCACCGGTATCCCACCACAGGCGGGTAGCGATATTGTCTTTGGCTCCGGATCCCATTTTGGTTACGGCGTCGGCAACAGCGGCAGCATTACCGTTCCTTTCAGCATTAACGAATGGCATCCTTTTGATCCACTGATCTGCCGGAATAACGCCCCAGTCATCATTACTGTCATTTTTGGCAACATGTGGTATCTTCGGATAACCTGTTCTCCTGAAATCTACCCATGTTTCCAGGGTTTGAGTAAACGCTGCAAGATATTTTTGTGTAAGTATCCTTTCCAGCTTCAACTCGTTGTTATCGGCATCGTTCCAGGCTACTGTAATGGTAGAGGCGGCCGTAAAGCTATTGCGGGCGTCAATAGGATCCACATAATTAATAGGCTTGCTGGTAGTATTTGCCAGATAGGCATCCACGCCACCAGCGCCCCAATCGGCAAAAGACGCCTTTACTCCGTTTTCATAATTTGTTTTGGGATCACCGGCGCCGGCCCAACCTCTTAAACCGGCTTCGGCCTTAAGAAACAGCACTTCTGCAGCCGTAATATCCCTCCGGGTTTGAACCTTGTTAAAATCATCAGATACTTTGGAGAAAGGAACATGGTCTGCTTTTGCATTAATAAAGGCGCCATTGCGAACTCCTTTATAAGGTACCAGCGGATGGTCGGCAACCAAAGAGAGGTTGGTTACGGGGGCGTAGTATTTTGATATCCTGCCATCGCCTAACCCAACCATAAAGGACTCCATCACTGCTCCCATACGGGTATCATCCCATTGGTAGCATATTTGTGCTACCGGCATAATATTTCCTAAAAGAGAATTCGTAAAGTTGTCTGCATTTGTTTCTATCAAACCGGCGGGATCGCTCAGGGCCTTTTCTCCTTCTGTTTTAGCCATATCCGGAGCAACTTTTGACAAGCGCATGGCCAATCTTAACCTAAGCGAATTAATTACCTTCATCCATTTGGGAATGCTTCCTGCATACAAAGTAGGATCAAATTTTTTAAAGCCGGGGTAGGCCTGGTTACCGGCAAAAGTGGTTTGTATAGAATCCAATTGCTTAAAAAGCAAAGGATACAGGTCTGATTCTTTATCGTATAGGATAGAAGCCTCCGTGCTGCCGTAGTTGGTATAAATAACCGGGCCGTGAATGGCTGCCAGCTTAGATATTCCAACAATGCGGATGAGTTTAGCCCAGGTTGCAAAAAGCGGAAGATTATTTTCGTCTGCAAGCCGGATAACCTGCCTTGCAGGCGACATGATACTGCCATATACCCGGTTCCAGTAGGAATTCCAGCGGATATAATAGGTAGTATTATTTACATTGCCCACAAAATCCGTAGGGGTGCCCATAAAACCCATCCAATTGTCGTAACAAAGGTCTTCTTCAATCTGGTGACCGTTCAGGTTGAAGATCATCCCCGAAAAAGGAGACCCTACCAGGTTGAAATCCTGTTTCAGCAGTTCATCTGATATTTGGTTCGGGTTCTGATTGGTGGCCTCGAAATTTTTAGTGCACGCACCAAATGCGATCAGGCATGCTATTCCAATTACAAAATATTTCATATTGATTTGTTTAACCATTTTAGAATGTAAATTTCACATTAAACCCAAACTGCCTCGTTGCAGGCAAGCTAAATACATCATTTGATTGCATAGCGTTGCTTGTGCTCATAGCTGCTTCAGGATCATATGGTGCTTTTTTGTAGAAGAAAAACAAATTTCTGCCGATCAAAGAAACAGAGGCATCTTTGAAAACAGGATTGGCGTTTTTAGACCGGAAGGTATAGCCCAATACCAATTGGCCTAAGCGCACATTCGTTCTTGAATAAATATATGGCTCCATAATTTTATTCCTGTCGCCGATAGCCGAGTAATAGGTTGCAGGATCAATTTTTGTAACTGTCGTTGATCCCATAACGGCATTAATGGGCACATACCCAAGATCTCTTGCCGCGGCACTCCTTTCGCTCACCCCGTAAGAGTCGAGAAATGCTTCTGTTTTCGAGAAAGCAACACCGCCAAATTTTCCATTGATCAGGAAGCCGGCAAAGAAATTATGGAATGTAAAATTGTTGTTCCAGCCCAGCAGAAAATCAGGGTTTACATTACCTACTTTCTCCTGAGTAGCGGCTTTTGTTGGAACAGGGGATGAGGTCTCCTTATTTGTTAATATAATCTGACCTTTGTCATCTCTTGCAAATTTATAAATGTACACATCGTTGAATGAGCCACCCGCTTTGATAATAGAAGCAAAACCTTCATCGTCTCCACCTACCTGGTACCCAGGGTTAGAAGCGATCAGCTCAACGATTTTATTCTTGTTTTGGGAACTGTTGATAGAAGTACTCCAACTGAAATTTGCGCCGCGGATCGGTTCGGCATTCACTGAAAGTTCAAAACCATTATTGACAATCTTTCCTGCATTAACATAGTATCTTGTAAATCCGGAACCTGATGGTGCTGCCAGAGACAGGAACTGGTTGGTACTAACATCTCTGTAAAGCGTGAAATCCAATCCGAGCCTGTTATTCAGAAAGCGTATCTCTGTACCATATTCGCTGCCTACTATTTTTTCAGGTTTCAGGTTGGTGAAAGGAACCTGCGTATTTCTGTTGATACTTCCAACGCCGGTTGACAGATTGCCTGTTCCTCCAATTGAATTCCATGGATTTACTACGCTAAAAGGTACTTCGTTCGCTGTCTGGCTAAGAGAGGCCCGCACTTTAAAGAAGGAGATCGCCCTGGGCAGATTGACCATCTGGCTAATTATAGCACTTGCTCCTATAGAAGGATACAGGTAGGACTCATTACCGGTAAGCGCCAGAGTAGAAGCCCAGTCGTTGCGGGCCGCAAGATCAAGAAATACAAAGTCTTTAAACCCTATGGTCGCATTTGCAAAAGCGCCCTGTTTAACGGTCCGGCTGATGGTTTTGTTAAACATTACGTTATTGGGAATATTAGCAAACGTGAAAAAGTTAGGATACTGTAATGGGTTTGTACCATTACCCACATTCATGCCATTATTGAATGTATTTTTCTGGTAAGCTAAACCGGCTAAGGCAGTTAGGCTGATGTTGCCGAAATTTTTATTATAGCTCAGGATACCATCGGTATAAAGAGACTGGTCTGTATATTTGGTGTAAGACCATGTACCGTTGGGGCTCACGCTTACCGAGTTACCTGCAGCGGCGTAGCGATAATCTCTTTCAATGGTGTTGTAGTCAATGTTTCCCCTGATGTCAAACGTGAGTCCTTCAGCAATTTGATAGGATAACTTCATGCTTGCGATAGCGCGTTTGGAAGTGGCCAGTTTGGGATCATTATAGAGTTCCCAAAAGGGATTGTTTTGTTTTTCCTCGGTAGAATACCAGTTCATTTTATACAGGTTCCTGGTGCTGTCAAATACCTGGTAGTTGTTTTTGTAGTAGTTGAAATCCTTGTCTCTTCCAAAAAGAAATAAACCGGTAAGGGCGTTGTTATAATACCCTGCACCCGGACGGTTCTTTGATTTCTCCGAGGCGAGCATAATGTTTGAACTGATCACCAGCTTATCGTTCAATAATTTTGTGCTTTGGTTAAACGAGAAGTTGTGTTTAGTGTAGCTATTGGTTGGCACGACACCGGTAGCCGAAGTATTGGCATACGAAAAATATACAGTTGTTTTTTCGGTTCCGCCGTATATAGAAAGTGAATTGGTATAGGTGCCTCCTATCCGGAAGAAGTCATCAATATAGTTCTTTTGATAATTATCCGATGTAACATTTTGAACCGGTGATTTTCCAGCATAATTAATAAGGTCTGTATTTACGAACCCTGGTGCTGTGGCAGTTTTCATTTTTGGATATACCCAGCTATAATCCCCGCCGGTTGTTCCATAACGAAATTGAAAGTCGGGAAGGTTTGCTACCTGATCGAAAATAGTGCTGGAGTTAAAATCAATCGACATTTTTCCTGATTTTCCTTTTTTGGTTGTGATCAGGATCACCCCATTGGCACCCAGGCTGCCATAAAGGATCGCGGCATTGGCGCCACGCAATATATTGATGCTTTCAATATCTGCCGGGTTGACCGAAGAAAGGCCATCACCTCCATCAGTGCCACCATAAGACCCCGGCTGCCCGGTCTTATTGTTGACCATCGGTACGCCGTCAATTACATACAGCGCTTCACTTAGACCGGTAAGAGATTTATTTCCTCTTAACACGGCTTTTGTAGAACCACCGGGCCCTGAAGTATTGATCTTGATATCAAGACCTGCGGCTTTTCCGCTAAGAGCATCCACAAAGTTTGTATTAGCGGCCTTTCGCAATTCATCACCATTAACGGTTTGTGCCGCATAAGTCAATGCTTTTTTCTCCCGCCTGATACCCAATGCTGTTACTACTACTTCTTCTAATCCACCAACTGACTGTCTTAAACTGATATTCACAACAGAACCATTGCCTGTTGATTGCTCAACTGTTTCATAACCCACTGAGCTGAATACTAAAATCCCGGTGGATTTGGTAAGTGTAATGGAAAAGTTCCCTTCTTCATTGGTGAGTACAACATGGTTGGTTCCTTTTTCAGTAACCGTTACATTGGCAGCCGGAGCGCCGGCAGCATCGGTAACTTTGCCGGTAATTACACGGCCCTGTGAGAATACCTGGAGCGAAACAGAGCAAATGAGCAAAATCGAAAAAACACTTATCTTGATGGCTTGCCAGGACCCTTTGATCATGACTTTTTGCCATCCTTTTAAGGATACATCCATAAACAGTAGTTTTAATAATTTAAATAATAGTGAATTGAAGATCATATAAAGTTATTATAAATAATTATACAGCTTTAAAATATTGTTAATGTTTTTTTCAAAAAATGTATGAACGTATCGGTGTATATCGTAATTTATAATAAACTTCAGATCATTACTATTTTAAAATTATAAGTTATCGTTTCTCCAACCTTATCAGATTATTAAGGTTTTTATTTATCTGTTGAAAAGAATCCGGATTATGGAAAATTAATTTCAGTACGAAAGCATATTAGAATTAGTGGTTGCGTTAGCACGATAAATTGTTGAACTATTTGATCCGGCAGATTCGAATAATTTTACACAAACTTCGTTAACAATTCCTGCGAGGAGCCAGGAGGATCAGTAGCGCTCTAATATTCACTTTATTATGGAAGTTTTGCCATTGTTTGTAAGCAACCGTTTGCGTTATATTTTGGATAAGTGAAACTACCTATCTGGGTTTTTAGTAAATTTAACCAAGATTTCATATACTTCTTACTCCAAAAATCGCATAGCTTATGAGCAAGTTAAAATTTGTTTTAACATGTTTCCTGTCATTGTCTACGCTCCTTCTTTTGGCCCAAAACAGAACCGTCACCGGTAAGGTCACCGACGCAGGTAATCAAACAAATGTTGTTGGCGCAACGGTGTCTGTAAAAGGTTCCTCACAGGCAACTACAACTTCGGCCGATGGCAGCTTTTCGATTTCCGTACCGCCCGGCGCGGTTACTTTGGTTATTACTTCTGTTGGCTTTCTGCCTAAAGAAATAGTTGTAACCGCCAATGCCACAAGTGTATCTGTTCAATTATCCGAAGACGCACGGCAACTGAGTGAAGTGGTGGTAACGGCATTGGGTATTACCCGTGAAGCGAAAACGCTTGTTTACGCCACCCAAACTGTTAAACCATCAACCCTTACGGAAGTGCGGGATGCAAACAATGTACTCAATTCCTTCCAGGGTAAAATTGCCAACGCAACCATTTCCCAGGGATCCGGCGGGCCGGGGAGTGGCGCCAGAATTGTACTAAGAGGAAACCGCTCCCTGCAGGGCAACAACAACGCATTGATTGTGGTAGATGGTGTGCCCATTACCAATGGCACAAATGGCGCCGCAGGAAGTGATTTTGGAAGCGTGCAGGGGTCCGATGGTGCGTCAAATATCAATCCGGATGATATTGAATCGGTAACCGTATTGCGTGGCGCCTCTGCCGCTGCTTTGTATGGTAGTGCTGCGGGTAACGGCGTTATAGTTATTACTACTAAAAAAGGAAAAGAAGGGAAAATAGCGGTAACGGTAAATTCCGGTGTAGTGTTTGAGCAGGCAACTTCACTTCCTAAAGTTCAAAATGAGTATGGGCAGGCAAGAGCGGGTTCCGGCGGCGCTTTGGAAGTGGATTTGGGAGATAGCTGGGGACTTAAAATGAGCGGGCAGGGTTATACCAATCACTTAGGTGAACAAGCAACCTACAATGCCCAACCCGATAATATTAAAGATTTCTTCAGAACAGGTACCAGTTTAAACAATTCAATTGGTGTAACTGGTGGTTCCGAAAAAATGCAAACCTATTTGTCCTATACCAATAACAGCATTCAGGGTATAATACCTAAAAATGATTTGCTCCGCCATACAGTAAATCTCCGTTTAACCAATCAAATAGGTAAGCGGTTTTCTACGGATGCTAAAGTCACCTATATCGCACAATCCATCCACAACAGGCCCCGGACGGGCGAGGAAAATGCACCCACTATTGACATTTACCAGATACCGCGTAATATGAGTACTGCGGAAGCCAAACAATATGAAATGCTGAACAATGTTGGGATAGCTTCTCCAACCCCATGGCCTGCAACGCTTGAAGCCATATACCAAAATCCGTACTGGATGATTAACAATACAGCCATCAACGAAGTTAGAGACAGGATAATGGGATTTATTACAGCTAAATTTGAAATTACGGATTGGCTGAGTTTACAGGGCAGGGCAAATTTAGACCGCATATTTGATCGTGGCGAATCCAAATATGCAACGGGAACTAAACTTTGGGCTGGCAAAGTAGGTGGATATTACGGACAGCAAAAAATTACAACAACCCAAAAATGGTTTGATGTAATGCTGGAAGGACACAATGACATCACTAAAGATTTCAAAGTAGAATACAGGGTGGGAGCTATTTATCAGGACGGACAATATAACGTAGTTAATAATACGGCCGATGGTTTGAATGTGACTAATAAATTTAGCCTCAATTATGCCACAAGTCCGGCAATTTCATCAGGCTCTTCGGAGACACAAACGCAATCTGTTTTCGGGCAATTGAACTTTTCTTTTAAAGACGCCATATTTTTAGATGCGAGTTTACGAAACGACTGGGCTTCTCCGTTACCAAGTCCCTATTCTTTTAGTTATCCTTCTATAGGCGCCTCAGTAATTCTTTCTGATTTAATGCAACTGCCTTCGGCGATATCATTTTTAAAAGCAAGTGCAAATTATGCATCCGTAGGCAATGGCGGCAGATCCCAAATCAGGTTAAGTACTTACAGTTATTCACAAGGTGCAGGCAATGGTTTCCTAACACGCAGTTCAACACTACCAATACCGGGACTAAAGCCGGAAATTGTTAAAAACCTGGAGTTTGGAATTGAAGCAAGATTTATTGATGATCGTATTGGGTTTACCGCTACTTATTATAAAAGTAATTCTACTAACCAGTTATTACAGGTAGATCTTCCTGTTGCTACGGGATATGCCAACCAGTACATTAATGCTGGTGATATTCAGAATTCAGGGTTTGAATTTGTTGTTACGGGTACCCCAATTAAAACGAAGAGCTTTAGCTGGGATGTTGTATTTAACCTGGGGATGAATACCAATAAAATCAAAAAACTCGATGAAAATGTTAAGATATTCTACCTGGGTGGTGGTTATGGAAGGTCTGCCACTCCTATTGCAGAGGAAGGTGGACATTACGGAGATATGATATCTTACTTATGGGAAAGGAATGCAAAAGGTCAATTCGTTGTTAAAGCTGATGGAACGCCTGCTATAACCGCAGACAGGGGATCAATCGGAAACTTCAATCCCAAAGCAACAATTGGATTCAGCAACTCTTTTGAGTATAAAAGATTTTCTTTAAGGCTGTTACTCGACGGACGTGCGGGCGGTGTAATGGTGTCGGGTACAGAAATGAACCTCGCATTTAGTGGTATACCTGAAGTTACGGGCCGGTACCGCGAAGGAGGATTGAACCTGGGTGGCGTTGATGCATCCGGTCAACCCGTTAATCAAAGCATTACATCTCAGCAATTTTGGCAAACAGCTTCCGGAAAGCGCTATGGCAATGGAGAGTTTTTTGCCTATGACGCAACGAACTTCCGGATCAGGGAGCTTTCCGTAGGATATGACATTCCTGTAGGCCCGGCTTTCTTTATCAAAAACGCGCGGATATCTGCAGTAGCACGTAATGTAGCCTGGTTATACAGAGGCAAATCTAAGTTGGATATACCCGGCCTGGGAAAACGTACCATGTGGTTTGACCCTGACATGAGCCTGGGTAACGGAAATTTCCAGGGTGTTGAATATGGTACCTTACCTGCTACCCGAACAGTAGGTTTTGATCTGAAACTTACATTCTAAAAACCTGAATATTAAAACATTTAAATATGAAACGATTTAAAAATTTAGCAGGAAGAACGCAGGTGATGGGCATATCGGTTTTGTTGCTATTGGCTTTTTCATGCACAAAAAAATATGAGGAAATCAACACTGACCAGAACAGTGTTGCTATTATCGGCCCTGCAGAACTTCCTTTTCTTTTTTCTAAAGCCCAGTCTATTGGTACCAATAGTCAGTGGAACTACCAGGTGGCACAAAACCTTTTTTCAGATCAATATTCCCAGTATTTCGCCTGCACCGCTACTTATTTTCCGTCGGATCGTTTATTCATACGACAAGATTGGGTAGGTGCTGCTTTCAGACCTATGTACACAGACGTTATGCCTCAGTTACAAAGTATTTTTGAAAACACAGATGCGGGCTCCGCCGAATATGCATTAGCAAATATTTGGTGGGTATATGTGTTTCACAAGGTTACCGATTACTGGGGGCCGATACCTTACTTTAGCGCAGGGCAGCCAGGTGCTTCTGTTCCTTATGACGCCCAGGATAAAATTTACGATGATTTTTTAAAACGTTTGGCAGATGCGATAACAGTGTTAAAAAGCAAAACCGGTGAAACTCCTTACGGCTCTTATGATTTGGTATATGGAGGCAATGTAGCGAAATGGATAAAATTTGCAAGTACACTTCGTTTGCGCCTTGCAATGAGAATGTCGAAGGTGGATCCTGCAAGGGCTAAAACAGAGGCGGAAGCCGCAGTAGCAGATGGTGTAATGACTACCAGTCCGGATGACGACGCCCTGATTACACGCTCAACCAAAGGTGACGATGGTAATGGCTTATCTATCATGTCTGACTGGAATGAATTTCGCATGAGCGCTTCTATGGAGTCTGTATTAAAGGGATACAATGATCCAAGAATGCCCGTTTATTTTTCACCTGCAAAAAATACAGGCACATACGAAGGATTAAGAAATGGATTAACGGCCGCCCAGTTAGAATTAAATCCGAATAAGCCAGATAACAATTCTCATGTGGGTAAAAGGTGGTCTTCTCCCGCTTTTGGCGGGGATGGCACTCACCTGGAAACGCCACAAAATATAATGCCCACCGCCGAGGCCTATTTTTTACGGGCCGAGGGAGCTTTGTTGGGCTGGAATATGAATGGAACTGCAAAGGATTTATATGAAGCCGGTATTGCTAACTCGCTTAATCAGTGGGGGGTTACGGATAATGCAGTAATTACAGCATATACCAACAGTACCGCAACCCCCGTTGCCCCAAATGATTTTTTGAACTCTCCTGCAATGACAAATATTCCTGTTAAGTTTGGAACAGATCCCAACGTGCAAAAAGAGCAGATCGCTACTCAAAAATGGCTGGCATTATTCCCTGATGGGATGGAGGCCTGGGCCGATTACAGGAGAAGCCATGTACTAAAACTTTACCCTGTAGCCAATTCAGAAAACGCTGATATAACCAATACCACAACCCAATGGATAAGAAGAATTCCTTTTTTGGATTCCGAAAAAGAGACCAACGGAGAAGAAGTAAATAAAGCTGTGGGGCTGCTTGGCGGTGAAGATAAAGTTACCACGCCGCTATGGTGGGATAAGAACTAATTCAAAAAATTATATTTTTCAAAGATTCCATCAGCCGTCTGGTGGAATTTTTTTATATTTCATATCACAATTATTAACCGGCAGATATGATCAAATATAGCGTAAAATTATTTTTTGTTGTGGTGCTCATGAGTTCGATTTCGTGCGCTGATAAAAGGGAAAAGCACCTCTTCACCAGACTTGACCATACCGACACCGGGATAGCATTTCAAAACACTTTGTTTGAGAATGAAAACCTGAACGTGTTAAATTATGTTTATTACTACAATGGCGGCGGCGTGGCTATTGGCGACATCAACAATGATGGATTACAGGATGTTTTATTTACCGGTAATATGGTCAAAAACAGGCTTTACCTGAATAAAGGCGATTTTAAATTTGAAAATATAACTGACAAAAGTGGAATCGCCGCTAAACAAGGCTGGTGTTCAGGGGCAACAATGGTGGATATTAATGGCGATGGCAATCTGGATATCTACATTTGCAGATCGGCCGATGCGGGTACTTCCATGAGAAAAAACCTGCTGTTCATTAATAATGGTGATCTCACTTTTACTGAATCGGCTGAAACGTATGGACTGGCCAATGATGGTTATTCGACCCAGGCGAGTTTTTTCGACTATGATAAGGACGGCGACCTCGATATGTTTCTTATCAACCATTCTTTGCAGCAATACACTACAGGCGCGGTTGAAAACCCCGGCTGGCGCAGGCAAAGCAAACCCGCATTTGAGTGTAAACTTTATCGCAATGAAGGCAGTACATCAGGTAAGCAAAATCCGGTATATACTGATGCAACTGCGGAGGCAGGCATAACTTCCAACGTGTTGAGCTTTGGTTTGGGCCTTGCAGTTTCCGACATCAATAATGACGGCTGGCCCGATGTATATGTTTCCAATGATTTTAATGAACCCGACTACCTGTTTATTAATAACGGCAATGGAACCTTCACCGATAAATTGGCCGATTGTATGGATGAAGTTTCATTGTATTCCATGGGTTCTGATGCTGCGGATTTCAATAATGACGGACTCGTTGATCTTGTTACGCTGGACATGCTGCCTGAAGATAACCGCACCCAGAAAATGCACAGCGGGGCGGAGAATTTTGACAAATTTCAAATGCTTTTTAAACTGGGTTTCTATTACCAGTACAGTCGCAATATGCTGCACAAAAATAACGGAGATGGTACCTTTAGTGAAATAGGCCAGTTAGCCGGTATTTCCAATACAGACTGGAGCTGGGCGGCATTGTTTTCTGACTTTGACAATGACGGTAACAAAGACCTGCTGGCCACTACAGGCTATGTGAAAGACTATACCGATATGGATTTTATTAAATACTCTGTTGACCTTGCTGTGAAGCAGCGCGGCGGACAAAAGGTAGATGCGGTAAAGGAGTATATCAATAAAATGCCCGTAAATCATTTAACGAGTACAGTATTTAAAAATAATGGAAACAATACTTTTACCAAAAGCAATACGGAGTGGGGCTTTGATCACAAAACTGTAGCAGCGGGCGCCGCTTATGCCGACCTCGACAACGATGGTAAACTGGACATCATAATCAATAATACCAATGATTACGCCGGTATATATAAAAACAATGGCTCATTAACTGAACCCAATCATTATTTAAAAATAAGTTTAAAAGGGAGTCCCGCAAATCCAACAGGTATAGGTGCAAAAGTGAAACTCTTTTGCAAAGGGCAGGTTTTTTACCAGGAACAGATTCCTGTGAGGGGCTACCAGTCTTCCGTTGACCCTATATTGAATTTCGGTATTGGCAAACACACGCAGATTGATTCCATACAGGTTATTTGGCCAAATGATCAGTTTCAGGTACTGCAAAACATTCCCGCTAACCAGTTGCTGAAAGTGGATATTATAGATGCAGGGAACAAATGGCAGTATGACAACTTAACAACCACCGCTTACCTGGCAGAAACAAGCCCATTTGGTTTTACGCATAAAGAAAATGATTTTAACGACTTTACCATACAATCTTTGATGCCGGATTATTTATCCCGGCTGGGGCCCTGTATGGCCAAAGCCGATGTAAACAAAGACGGCCGTGAAGACCTGTTTATTGGCGGCGCCAGGGGAAAACCTGGTCAGTTATTTACACAAACCGGCGATGGAACTTTTACGCTGTCAAAGCAGCCTGATCTTATAAAGGATTCTTTAAGCGAAGATGTTTCCGCCATTTTTTTTGATGCCAACGGTGATGGGTATCCCGATTTATACGTTGGAAGCGGCGGTTATGAGTTTACTGAAGAAGATATTTTACTACAGGACAGGTTGTATATTAATAATGGTAAAGGAAGTTTAGTGAAACCAGATGCGCTGCCTCGAATGATAACCAGCACAGGTTGTGTAAAAGCTGCGGATATTGAAGGAGATGGCGATATGGATCTGTTTGTAGGCGGGAGAGTGGTGCCTGGTAAATACCCAATGGCTCCGGAAAGCTATATACTGTTAAATGATGGTGCGGGAAATTTTACAAATGCAACTTCAACTGTTGCTCCCTCAGTTAAAAATATCGGGATGGTAACAGATGCACTTTGGACCGATCTGAATAAAGACGGGAAGCCCGATCTTATTATTGTGGGTGAATGGATGCCTGTAAAGGTGTTCATTAATGCAAATGGCAAATTAGAGGATGCTTCGGCAAAGTATATACATTTTGCTTCTTCGGGATGGTGGAACAAAATACTGGCTGATGATTTTGACGGCGATGGAGATGCGGATATTATAATCGGCAACCTGGGCTCCAATGCACAATTCAGGGCCAGCGAAAAAGAACCGCTTAGCATTTATTACAAAGATTTTGATAGCAATGGTTCTGTTGATCCAATATTTTGCTATTATATCAATGGTATTTCTTATCCTGCTGCTTCACGCGACGACCTGATTGAGCAACTGCCCGCGTTAAAAAAGAAGTTTAATGACTATAGCAGCTATGCCAATGCCACGATCAAAGAGATATTTTCGGCGGAGCAGTTAAAAGATGCGGGCGTACTCCACGTTGAAATACTATCTTCCGTTTATTTGCAAAACAATGGTGATTCCGGTTTTGTAATGAGATCCTTACCGCAGGAAGCCCAGTATGCTCCGGTTTATGCCATAACGTCTGCAGACTTTAATAAAGATGGGAAAAAAGACATTATTCTTGCCGGCAATAATGCATGGACAAGAATTAAGTTTGGCCGGTACAGGGCCAATCATGGTGTTATGCTGATGGGAGACGGAAAAGGAGCTTTTGACTATGTTCCACAGTATGAAAGTGGTTTAAAGCTGCGCGGAGATGCACGTTCTATGGGTATTATACAGGTGGGAAATAAAGACCTGTTAATGGTGGGTATGAATAATGCGCCCTTTGTTTCATACAGGGTTGATTAGACTGATTCCTCCAATTTCGGGATACCTATTTTTCCCCCTTAACAATTGTTGTTATCACCGGTTTAAAACTCGAAAATAAGTTTTGAATTAGGAGGATATTGTATAGCTTTGAATTAGTTGCATAACTAACTATATGTCCGGCAACCAATTTAAGCGGGGTGAATTATATAGCTTTATCACGGGCGTAGCGTCCACGGCTATAGCAAGGCGGCTGCAGAAAAATTTTAAGCAGCATGGTATTGATATTACCATTGAGCAATGGAGCGTTTTGTATCACTTGTGGAAACAGGACGGTCAGAGTCAGCAGGAATTGTGCAATGCCACATTCAGGGACAAGCCCAGCATAACCCGGTTGGTAGATAATTTAGAAAAACTGAAATTGGTAAGGCGTGTGGCTTCGGCGGAAGACAGGAGGATAAATATGATCTGTTTAAGTGAAGCAGCGCATGCACTCAGGGACCAAACGATGGAAATGGCAAACCAAACGCTCAATGAGGCATTAGGTGGCGTTAGCACGGAAGAAATTGAAATGTGCAAATCGGTTTTGCAAAGGGTATATGATAACCTTAAATAATAATTCGGGCAAAATGAAGGTTTTCATATTATTTCATTCCATAGGTACGTTTTAGGAGAGACTCAATTATTGCTTAACATAAAAAATACAATTGTATGAATACCGGAGCACCAGCCACTGCCATCCTGAAAGGGGGCGAATGGATCATCAGGGAAAGTAAACCGGAAGACATTTTTACTCCTGAAGATTTTAACCAGGAGCAGAAGATGATCATGGAAATGTGTACCAGTTTTGTTGGTAACGAAATACTTCCCATAATTGAACGCATTGATAAACTGGAACCGGGTTTAATGCCGTCATTGCTTGATAAGGCAGGTGAACAGGGATTGTTGGGTGTATCCATCCCCGAAGCGTATGGTGGATTGGGAAAAGATTTTGTTACTTCCACATTGGTAAATGAGGGATTAGGCGGTGGTTTTTCTTTTTCTGTAGCCATCGCGGCGCACACAGGCATAGGTACCTTACCTATTTTATATTTCGGAACGCCCGAACAAAAAGAAAAATACATACCCAGGTTAACTACCGGCGAATGGAAGGGCTCTTACGGGCTCACTGAACCCAACAGCGGCAGCGATGCGCTTAGTGCCAAAACTTCTGCAAAACTCAGCAGTGATGGTAAACACTATTTACTGAACGGGCAAAAATGCTGGATCACCAATGGAGGCTTTGCCGATGTGTACACCGTGTTTGCTAAAGTAGATGGAGATAAGTTTACTGCGTTTATAGTAGATCGTAATACAGAAGGATTTACACAGGGGCCCGAGGAACATAAAATGGGTATCAAAGGCTCTTCAACCGTTCAGCTCTATTTCCAGGATGCCAAAGTTCCGGTTGAGAATGTATTGGGTGAAATTGGCAAAGGACATATTATCGCTTTCAATATCCTCAATGTTGGGCGATTAAAATTATGCGCCGCGGCTTTGGGCGGGGCAAAGGGAGCCGCAACTATCGCTATACAATATGCCAATACCCGCGAGCAGTTCAAACAGCCCATAGCACAGTTTGGCGCCATGAAACATAAAATAGCAGAAATGGCTGTACGGATATGGGTAGCCGAAAGTGCATTGTACCGGACGGCAAAATGGATTGATGATAAAGAACAGCAATTGGTGCAGGAGGGAAAACCTTTCAGCGAAGCCCTGCTGGCAGGCGCCGAAGAGTATGCCATAGAATGCGCGATGCTCAAGGTATTTGGCAGTGAAGTACTGGATTTTGTAGTGGATGAAGGCGTTCAGATACATGGTGGTAACGGGTTCAGCGCCGAATACATTATATCAAGGGCTTACCGCGACAGCCGGATCAACCGCATTTTTGAAGGAACGAATGAAATCAATCGTTTACTCACGGTAGATATGGTATTGAAGCGGGCAATGAAAGGAAGGCTGGATTTGATGGGCCCCGCTACAGCAGTACAAAAGGAGTTGATGAGTATTCCTGATTTTGGCAGTGGCGATGAAGGCGCTTTTGCAAATGAACTGAAACTGATCGCCAGCATGAAAAAGGCGATTTTAATGGTAGCCGGTGCAGCCGTACAAAAGCTGATGATGAAAATTGAGACCGAACAGGAGATCCTGATGCATATTGCCGATATGGCCATTAACGTTTTTCATGCCGAGAGCGCATTGTTAAGAGCTATCAAAATAGCGGATCAGCAGGGCGAGCCGGCTGCCGCCCTATACCTTGATATGGCCCGTACTTATTTGTACGATACAGCCGACCGGGTAAACAAAAGCGGCCGCGATGCCATTAACGCGTTTGCCGAAGGAGATGAGCAACGCATGATGCTGCTGGGCGTAAAACGTTTCACTAAAGCGGAACCATTCAATAGCAAAGATGCGAGAAGACGCATAGCGGATAAGCTTATAGGCGACAACCGGTATTCATTTTAAAAGTATAGGAACGAAATCTAATTAATTTTTTTCCTGAAGCGGTCTGACCCTCCTTCGCCGGGTGCTGACCGCTTTATACATTGTTTTAAAGGAATCGTATTACGCTGAAAGGGTCGAACAATCGCATTTCCATGCACGGTTTATGTCACCCGGCAGGCTAATCTTCTTCAAAGTAATCGGTATCTATCTTTTTGATTTCATAGGTGTTTTGGATCGAAACGCCCAGATTGTGATCTATCATATACTGCGAAAGCGTATCACCGTCTATCAAAACAATTTTAGTTTCGTTTTTGGGCGTATACAATTCTGCTTCCCTGGTGAAAGAAGAAGTTGTGATGAATATCCCTTTCTTGGCTCCTTGTCCTGCCAGAGCACCAACGAACTTATGCAATTCGGGACGTCCTACAACACCTTCCCATCTCTTAGCCTGAACATAAATGACATCTAATCCAAGTTTATCTTCTTTAATAATACCATCTATTCCTTCATCTCCACTTTTTCCGATTGCTTTGCCGGCATCCTCTATAGATCCGCCATAACCCATCTTTACAAGCAGCTCTACAACAATTTTTTCAAAAAAAGAAGGATGGACGGCTTTCAGCCTGGAAAGTATTTCACTTTGCAAAGAAGCCCGGATTTTTTGATATCCGGATTCAATTAGTTCTTCAGGTGTTTCCTTTGCATTTTCTTCTGCTTCATCAAGGGAGCCAGAGACAGGACTTTCTTCCTTTTTTTTATGACGAAACCCGTTTATTTTTTCCTCGTAATCAGGAAATAAAGTCATTAAGTATTTTACATTCAGTGATTGCGGCTTTTTTTCAAGTATTAATTTACCCCTGTTTGTAATTTTAAAATGTCCTTTGCCTGTATTTTCAATAGCACCCGACATTTTTAAATGTGCTTTCGCCCAATGAACCCGGTTGTGAAAGGTTTTTTGTTTTTTACTGGGTAACCATTCATTTAATTCTTTCTCTGTTAAATTAAACTGTTTTGATAATTGCTCTACCGCACTCTGGGTAGTATGTATTTCGCCATCGCTAATAAATTTTAGCAATGGCAGCATCAGTGTTTGATAATCTGGTATAGGCATTGAGTTGAAAATATAAATAACCTGAGAAATTTGTTTGGCGATAAGCTTTAAAAAATCGTGCAATTCATTTTCAGGTCTGTGTTGGATCGTTTCCGCAGATGTTCAGATTAAGTCTGCGCATCTGCGGCTCTATTTTAGTTTATAATTTCCCTTCCTTAATGCCTTCCACAACCGCCGGGTCAAGCAGGGTGGAAATATCGCCTACTTTATCGGGCTCACCTTCCGCTATTTTTCGTAAAATACGCCGCATGATCTTTCCGCTGCGCGTTTTAGGTAAACCGTTTACAAATTGTATTTTATCGGGTTTGGCAATGGGCCCAATGATGCGGGAAACGGTTTGAACAATATCCTGCCGGGTTCTTTCCGCATCGCCGTGAAAGCCGGTTACGATCACATAGGCATAAATGCCGAGTCCTTTTATCGGGTGCGGGTAACCCACTACAGCGCTTTCCACCACGCTGGCATGCATATTAATGGCGTTTTCAATTTCAGCCGTTCCAATTCGATGACCGCTTACGTTCAGCACATCATCTACCCTTCCGGTTATACGATAATTGCCTTCATCATCTCTTAAAGCCCCGTCTCCTGTGAAATACAGGTTCTCGTACGCGGCGAAATATGTGGTGCGGCAGCGTTCATGATCACCATAGGTTGTTCTCAGCATTCCGGGCCAGGGAGCTTTCATACATAAATTTCCTTTGTAAAAACCTTCTTCATCTTTTTCTGTTACTTCTTTTCCATTTTCATCAACCAGCACAGGCTGAACCCCCGGCAGGGGCAGGGTTGCCCAGGAGGGTCGCGACGGCGTTACCCCCGCGAGATTCGAAATGAGTATGCCGCCATTTTCTGTTTGCCACCAGGTATCTACGATGGGGCATTTGTTTTTACCGATGTTTTCGTTATACCAGTTCCAGGCTTCTTCATTAATGGGTTCACCAACTGATCCCAATACTTTTAATGAGGAAAGGTCTTTATCCTTCAGTGGGTCTAATCCGAAACCCATTAAACTGCGGATGGCCGTAGGTGCTGTGTACAGGATATCCACCTTATATTTATCAACAATATCCCAAAACCTGCCGGCGTCGGGCCAGGTGGGGATGCCTTCAAACATAATACTGGTAGCGCCTGCACTCAAAGGCCCATACAAAATATAACTATGACCTGTTATCCATCCAATATCGGCTGTGCAAAAATGTACTTGTCCGGGCTGGTACTGAAAAGTATTTACAAAAGTATAGTTGGTCCATACCATATAGCCGCCGGTGGTATGCACAACGCCTTTGGGTTTACCTGTGCTGCCCGACGTATACAAAATAAACAGGGGATCTTCCGCATCCATTGTTTCCGCATCGCCAAAACCTTCTACCGGCAGGGTATCTGTTACTTTCAGCATTTCATCTTCCCACCACACGTCGCGACCCTTTATCATACTCACAGGTATCCTTGTGCGGGTATATACAATTACTTTTTTTACGAGATTGTTTCCTACCAGCGCGTCATCAATCACACTTTTTAAGGGGATGTCCTTGCCGCCCCGGTAAGCGCCATCGCAGGTAACGATACATTCCGCTTTGGTATCCTCCAGCCTGTCGGCAATGCTGCGGGCAGAAAAGCCGCCGAAGATTACGCTGTGAATAGCGCCGATACGGGCGCAGGCCAATACCGCGTAAGCCAGTTCCGGGATCATGCCCATGTAAATGCAAACACGATCGCCCTTTTTTATTCCATTGTTTTTGAGCACCTGTGCAAACTGGCATACCCTTTTATGCAGTCTTTCGTAAGTAACTACTCTTGTTCTTTCTTCCGGGTCGTTGGATTCCCAGATAATGGCCGGCTTATCGCCCAGGGTTTCTAAGTGGCGGTCTAAACAATTTTCGGTAATGTTTAATTTGCCGCCGGCAAACCATTCTATTTTGGGTTCTTTAAAATTCCAGTTCAATACTTTGTCCCACTTCTTTCTCCATTTAAAATTTTCAGCAATTTCAGACCAAAAGGATTCCGGGTCGTCAACACTTTTTTTGTAGGCTGCTCTGTATGCTTCAATGCTTTTTAACTGATAGGGATAAGACATATAGCGATGCAATTTTAGTTCATATTCGGAAGGGCTAAATTAACCACATTCTCTTGAATATAAATGGAACTGTAAAATTTTCATCTTTCATGCAACGATAAACGATAAACTTTCAAACGATAAACTTTTTATTTTCCTTTTGCACACATGTGCATGTTTAGTATATTCATCCCCTAATTTGCTTGCGTATAATGTCAACATCACCAAAGGGAATCTGGAAGGTTATCGGCGCTTCTTCGGTAGGCACACTTATTGAATGGTACGATTTTTATATTTTCGGCAGCCTTGCAACGGTAATTGCCACGCAGTTTTTTCCCCAAACCAATCCAACCGCCGCTTTGTTGTCAACCCTGGCCACTTTTGCCGCAGGCTTCATTGTAAGGCCTTTTGGCGCGTTGGTATTTGGGCGTTTGGGCGATTTGGTGGGACGTAAATACACTTTTTTGCTTACACTCATCATTATGGGTGGTTCTACTTTCGCTATCGGGCTTGTTCCGTCTTACGAAACCATTGGATTTGCGGCGCCTGTTATTGTATTATTGCTTCGTTTGTTGCAGGGCCTTGCGCTGGGAGGCGAATATGGAGGAGCGGCTACTTACGTTGCCGAACACGCGCCGCCCAACAGAAGAGGGTATTATACTTCGTGGATACAAACCACTGCTACCCTCGGGCTATTTGTTTCCTTAGGCGTGATATTGCTGGTGAGGCACGGATTAGACAGCGATGTAAATGTTTCTATTCAAAAATTTAACGATTGGGGCTGGCGTATACCGTTTTTGGTTTCCATAGTGCTGGTGGGCGTTTCCATTTATATCCGCTTAAAAATGAACGAATCGCCATTGTTCACGAAAATCAAGGCGGAAGGAAAAATATCGGTTAATCCGCTGAAGGAAAGCTTCGGTCATAAAACCAATCTCAAAATGGTTTTGTTGGCCTTGTTTGGCGCCACTATGGGACAGGGCGTAGTGTGGTATACCGGTCAGTTTTATGCGCAAAGTTTTATTGAAACGGTTTGTAAAATAGACTTTGAGCAATCGCGTACCATGCTGATCTGGGCTATCCTTTTTGCCACACCTTTTTTCGTAGTATTCGGTTCATGGAGCGACAGGGTAGGACGAAAATGGATCATGCTGGCAGGAATGTTCCTGGCCATTGTATTTTACCGGCCCATCTATCAGCAATTTCTCGATCTTTCCGATACCACTATTTATCAGGCACAAACACCTGCAAGCATCAGTGAGCCTGTTGTGCATACAGATGAAATAAACGAACGAACGATCATTACCACCAGCATAGTAAAAACCTTTGATAACGGCTTTGTTTACACGCAAAAAACCAGGGATACGGTTTTTGCAGGCGTATCGAAACCTGTGATGGAGGCTGTGCCTGTATATACTGAGAAGAAATTACCATCACCGGTTTACTGGAAATTTGTATTCCTGATTTTTGTTCAGGTTATTTTCGTTACGATGGTGTATGGCCCCATTGCCGCTTTTTTGGTTGAGATGTTTCCCACACGCATTCGGTATACTTCCATGTCATTACCTTATCATATAGGTAATGGCGTGTTTGGCGGCTTAACACCTTTTATCGCCTTATTGTTAACGACTATTAATACCGGCAACAAATTAGTAGGATTAATGTATCCTATAATTATTTCTTTTGTATGTCTTGTTATCGGGGCTGTTTATATCAGTAATAAAGCAGATCCCGATGTAAGCGATTAAATTATAAACTTGCTGTAATGAATCAATTGCGAAAATGGCTGGGGCTCGTATGGATGCTGATGGGGCCGCTGTCTATACTCTATCTTATCAAAACGGCTTTGCACCAGATTGCCGTTCATCCCGTAACAGATACCAAAATACAATGGTCGGTATTTGTAATTGTGTTTATACCTATTGCTATTGGCCTGTGCATATTTGGCTGGTATGCATGGAAAGACGAGTATAAAAGACAAATATAAAATGGAGTTCTTATTTTTGTTGCATGTCAATCCGGGTAAATAATCTTCTTAAAATTTACGGTGAGCAAAAAGCGGTAAATGATATCTCGTTTTCTGTAAACAAAGGAGAGATCGTTGGTTTTTTGGGTCCAAATGGCGCGGGCAAATCTACTACCATGAAAATTTTAACCGGCTACCTGAAGCAAACAGCCGGCGAAGCCATTGTTTGTGACCTGGATGTTGCCGCTCATCCCTTAGAAATAAAAAGGAAAATTGGTTACCTGCCCGAATCCAATCCTCTATATTATGATATGTATGTAAAAGAATACCTCGGGTTCATTGCAGGGGTGCATATGCTTACCAACAAAGCCACTGCTATAAGGAATGTTATTGAAATGGTGGGGTTAGGTCCGGAACAAAAGAAACAGATCGGGCAACTTTCAAAGGGATACAAGCAGAGGGTAGGACTGGCTGCTGCACTACTATACGACCCCGAAGTGCTTATCCTGGATGAACCCACTACAGGGTTAGACCCTAACCAGATCATTGAGATCAGGGAGGTGATAAAACAGCAGGGTAAAGATAAAACTGTTCTTTTTTCTTCCCATATATTACAGGAAGTGGAAGCCATATGCAACCGGGTAATTATTATCAGCAAGGGAGAACTGGTGGCAGACGATACAGTAGCCAATCTGCAGGCAGCCGGTGAAAACAGGCATCGCATTATTGTTGAATTTGCCGCTGAAGTGAGCATCGGGTTGTTTACACGGATACTTGAATCCGCACAGGTGCAACAGATAAGCGGCACACGCTATCAACTGTTCGCACAGAACTCCGGGCTGTTGCGCAGGCAATTGAGGGAACTTGCACTGGAGCACGACCTGGACATTATTTCCATGCAAAGCGAAAATCAAAGCTTAGAATCGGTATTTAAAGAATTAACGGGCAAAAGCGAATAATATCCTACACTTATTTTTGCAACAAGAATGAAAACCGTTTCTTTGCAAAAAAACAACAACACGTAAATCATTTTCTATGAGTTTCATATCAGATATTCATGCCAGGCAAATTTTAGATAGCCGTGGAAACCCTACAGTTGAAGTAGATGTAATTACTGAAAATGGTTTGGTAGGCAGGGCTGCTGTTCCTTCCGGTGCTTCCACCGGTAAACATGAAGCGGTAGAACTGAGGGATGGCGATAAAAGTGTATACCAGGGCAAGGGTGTTTTAAAAGCTGTAAAAAATGTAAATGATATTATAGCCGACCAATTGATTGGCATTGATGTAACTAAACAGGCTCATATAGATAATCTTTTAATAAAGATTGACGGTACCGAAAACAAAGAGCGATTGGGCGCCAATGCTACCCTGGCTGTTTCTATGGCTATTTCTAAAGCGGCAGCGCAGGAATGTAACCTGCCTTTGTACCGTTACCTGGGCGGGGTAAACGCTACCGTATTGCCCATGCCTTTAATGAATATTTTGAACGGAGGTGTACATGCCGATAATAAGATAGATTTCCAGGAATTTATGATCGTTCCGGTAGGAGCGGCTTCATTTAGCGAAGGATTGCGCTGGGGCGTGGAAGTGTTTCACCAGCTTAAATCGGTATTGAAGAAAAAGGGATACAGTACAAATGTTGGAGACGAAGGCGGGTTTGCACCCGATATTCAAAGTAATGATGAAGCCATTGAAACCGTACTGCAGGCTATTGATGCAGCCGGTTATAAAGCCGGTGAACAAATATCCATTGCCATGGATGCAGCCAGCACCGAAATGTTTGATGAAGGAAGCAAATCGTATAAATTTTACAAAAGCAGCGGCAAAACGATTAGCAGCGATGAAATGGTAGCATATTGGAGCAACTGGGTTAAGAAATATCCTATTGTATCTATTGAAGACGGCATGGCCGAAGATGATTGGGATGGCTGGAAAAACCTCACGAACGAAATTGGCAAAAAATGCCAGTTGGTGGGGGACGACCTGTTTGTAACCAATGTTAAGCGCCTGCAGGAAGGTATTGACAGAGGCATAGCCAACAGTATATTAATTAAAGTGAACCAAATAGGCACTATTACCGAAACCATTAATGCTGTTCAACTGGCGCAGGCCAGCGGCTATACTACCATTATGAGCCATCGCAGCGGAGAAACGGAGGATACTACTATTGCCGACCTGGCAGTTGCTTTAAATTGCGGACAAATAAAAACAGGCAGTGCTTCCAGAACCGATCGCCTGGCCAAATACAACCAATTGATTCGCATTGAGGAAGCTTTGGGAGATCATGCGGTATATCCGCAGGGAAAGATTATTTTTGGAAAAGGGTAGGAGATGGTGAGAGGGGAGAAAGTGAGAGGTGAAAGGTCTCATGTATAAGAAAGGGTCCTGTAAAAGTGTAAATTGAAGGTTG
>CALKHN010000040.1 GCA_937991535.1 uncultured Sphingobacteriales bacterium | reverse complement strand
AACTTCTTCCCGTGCCCCCTGTCCTCTTTTCTCTCTCCTCTGTCTTCTGTCCTCTATCCTCTCTCCTCTTTCCTCTGTCCTCTGTCTTTTCCCCTCTCCCCTGTACCTTGTACCCTGTACCATCCCTTTTATCTGCGGAATGCTGTTTCCCGGAACTTCTTCCCGTGCCCCCTGTCCTCTTTTCTCTCTCCTCTGTCTTCTGTCCTCTGTCCTCTCTCCTCTCTCCTCTCTCCTCTGTCTTTTCCCCTCTCCCCTGTAACTTGTTCCCCGCTCTTCTTTCCCGGGCCAATTTCTTTTGTTCATCGAAATATGCGTTTTTCTCGGCCCTGAGCTTCTTTTTCTCCTGGCGTATTCTTTCTTTTTTCTTTGCGCCGCTCTCTACTTTGTTAATGAATTTATCGAAAGGTTTTCTGCTCATAAAATGACTTAAGTATCAGAAGAATTTAAAAATCAATGCCCTTCTTTATTGGCCAATTGCCCACAGGCGGCGTCAATATCTTTTCCCCTGCTCCTTCTTAGTCTTGCGTTCACCCTGTTCTTTTCGAGGTATTGCATGAAGTTTTCGGTAGTGGCTTCATCGGGCTTTGAAAAACTGGCGAGGTCTATAGGATTGTATTCAATGATATTTACCAAATCCGCAGGTATCTGCCTGTATACTTTTACCAGTTCATCTGCATCCTGCAGCGAATCATTGAAATCCTTAAAAAGAATATATTCCAGTGTAATTTCATTGTGCGTTTTCTTATAAAAATAGTTCAAAGCTTCTATCAGCGATTTAATATGATTGGTATCATTGATGGGCATGATCTCGTGCCTTTTTTTGTCATTGGCCGCATGTAAGGAAAGCGCAAGTTTGAACTTCACCTCATCATCGCCCAGTTGCCTGATCATTTTTGCCACACCGGCGGTAGAAACGGTTATCCGTCTTGGACTCATTCCCAATCCATCGGGTGATGAAATGCGTTCAATGGCTTTTAATACGTTTTTATAATTGAGCAGTGGCTCGCCCATTCCCATAAAAACAATATTGCTCAGCTTCTTTTGGTATGTTTTTTCGGCCTGCTGATGGATCAAAACCACTTCATCATAAATCTCGTCAAAATTGAGGTTGCGTTTTCTTTCCATATAGCCGGTGGCGCAAAACTTGCAACTCAGGCTGCAACCGATCTGGGAAGATACACAGGCGGTTTGTCTTGATTCTGTAGGAATAAGTACGCCTTCCACCAGGTGCCCGTCAACCGTTTTGAACCGGCTTTTGATCGTGCCATCCGCCGAAAACTGGGAAGCATCTATGGTTAAAGCGGGCAGACTGAAATCTTCACTTAGCCTGGTTCTCAATGGTTTACTTAAGTTGGTCATCTCCTCAAAGCTATGGGCATGTTTTTGCCACAGCCATTCATATACCTGGTTGGCCCTGAACTTTTTATCACCTGTTTTTTCAAAATATTGCTGTATTTCCCCGAGGCTTAAATCACGAATATTTTGCTTTTTTACCGTTTCCATGGGTGCAAAGATATACAAAGGTTTACGGTTTGGAGATTTGCTTCGGGCGGGTATCAGCTAAGTTTGTTGTTATTAATTTATTGGTTGCAGTGCTTCTTTTCGAATTTCGAACTTTTTGCTTCGGATTTGGAATTCCCGGCTTCAACTTGCTGCCTGTAAACAAACCATGCGGTAATAAAAGTTGCTGCAACAATGTAGGCTACAAGTAATGCGTTAACACCGGCATTTCCATTGGCCGCACCAAACCAACTGCCCTGCCGGTATAAAATAGCAATACCAAAAATATTCTTCAATGCTTCCCAGGTGATAGCCGAACTATTCTTGTCGGCCAAATCTGTGAAAGCATACACATGCAGGAAAACAAATAATCCGTAAATAAAAATTCCCGGACTCCCGATAGCGGCAATGTTTGCAAACAAATAAGATATAAAAATGAGCAGTACAATCAACTGTATCCAACTCCAAACCTGCAAGGCTACTGGGTTATGCGGATCATATTTATCAAAATGATACACATCATCAATTTTGTATACCGGGTATTTTTGCGTTACATCCGCAGGGCGCCAACCGGTGGGCATCAGCCATATACGAAATTTGTCTTTCCATTTTTTGGTGCGCCACGCATCCTGTATCAGCAGCCACAGGTGCTGGAAATTTATTTTAATGGGGTTCCAGGTTTGTACCGGGCGGGTAATGCCATATACAGGTTTAACATGATCCAGTTCCTGCTGGTAGGTGCCAAACCATTTATCCCAGAAAATAAAGATCTGCCCGTAGTTCCGGTCAAGATATTCCTTATTGATGGCATGGTGCACCCTGTGATGTGAAGGGGTAACAATGATTTTTTCCAGCATCCCCATTCTGCCAATATGCTGCGTATGATACCAGAATTGAGCAAACAAATGCAAAGGAGCCACTATGGCAATAACGCTGCCGGGCACACCCAATGATGCGGCCGGTAAAAGAAAAACAACAAATATCCTTACGATCCCTGAAATGCTCTGCCGCAAAGCACAGGCTAAATTGAATTCTTCACTGCTGTGGTGGATGATATGATTGTTCCAGAAAAAATTATATTCGTGTGCAATACGGTGCGTCCAGTAGCCGGCAAAATCCAGCGCAAAAAAAGCAATAATGTAAGTAAATGCAGAATTATTTACGCGCACAACCGCAACATGATCGTACATCCATTCGTAGGAGATCACGATGATGCTTAACCCCAGTACATCTTTGGTAACATTGGTAACGCCGCTGCTCAAACTGCTGATCATATCCATATTGCGAACCGTATCTTTTCCTTTTCTCCACCCATACCATTTTTCAAACAATACCAATACTAAAAATGCCGGCATGGCAATCAGCAATATTTTCCCATACGTTTCCATACGCATTACAGCTCCAATAAAGTTACAACTCCTTAAAAACTTTATACATTAATAATAACGTTTAATTTGCAAAGCTTATACTTAATTTAAGGCAAGAATTGCAGCAATTCATGAACATCTTTTTTTTAAACGGGCGAAAGGCAGCGCCATTTTTATTTTTTCTGCGGTATTATCTTTTTTGGGTACTGGTTTTTTTTGCGCAGCGCCTTGCATTTGTGCTATACTATTACGGCAGCTTCTCCGATGCCGGATCAGCACGGATGGTACAGAGTTTTGCATATGGGTTGCGGCTTGATCTTTCCATGGCAGGTTATTTTGCTGCTGTACCACTGCTCCTGTTTATTGTTCAGCAGTTTATAAAAGCGTCATTTTTTAAAAAAGCACTAAAAATATACACATGGGTACTGCTTGTGGTAACCATATTCATTTCGGGGGGCGATTTGGGCATTTATGAAAACTGGGGTGTAAAATTAAATTACCGTGCCATTTCAATGCTTGCCCATCCGGCCGAAGCCATTGAAACCAGTAAATCCGCGCCATTGGTATTGCTGTTCATCATTATGCTGTCGGAAATTATTATTGCAGGATTCCTGTACAGGCTGGCGTTTTCGCAGATGAGCATTGCTACGGGCAAGTTATTAAGCAATGAAAAAGTTTCATATGCCGCTCAGCTCATCGTAGTAGCAGGACTCATTTTTTTAAGTATCCGCGGCGGATGGCAGCAGATACCCATTAATGAAAGTACAGCTTACTTCAGCTCTTTTCCTGTTGCCAATCATGCCGCTGTAAATACACCCTGGCATCTGAGCAGCAGCTTTTTAAAGAACCGCCATAGCGGACAAAAAAATATATATACTTATTTACCAGACGCTGAAGCTGCTGAACGGGTTAACCATTTATACAGAACGAACAGCAAAGATTCAACCCGGTTGGTATTAACACAGCAGCGGCCCAACATTGTTTTTATTCAATTGGAAAGTTTTACTGCAGATGTTATTGCGGAACTTGGCGGAGACAGCGGTGTGGCGCCCAATATGAGTAAGCTCATCAAAGAAGGCATTTTGTTTACAGATATATACGCAAGCGGAGTACGTACAGACCAGGGTATTATAGCTATGCTGAGCGGATTTCCGGCACAGCCCCAAACCAATATTGTGAACCAGCCTGAAAAAATTGAGCATTTGCCTTTTCTTTCCCTGGCACTTAAAAATGAAAATTACCACAATGCATTTTATTATGGCGGAGAACTGAGCTTCGGGCGTTTCAATACAATTGCATACCGCGCGGGTTTTGACCGCATTGTGGGATTGAAGGATTTTTCTGATGCGGGCTTATTCAATAAATGGGGCGCCGACGATAAGAGTTTGTTTGATAAATATGTAAAGGAGATGCAGCATCCTGCAGCGCCTTTTTTTTCATATATCATTACATCAAGCAGCCACGAGCCTTTTACCGTGCCTATGCCTGCAGTTTTTGATGGAAGCAGCCAGAATGAGCAATTTAAAAACGCATGTTATTTTACCGACCGCTCGCTGGGAACTTTTTTTGAAACGGTAAAACAAACAGCGTGGTATCAAAATACCCTGTTTGTTTTAGCGGCCGATCATGGGCACCATTTGCCGAATGACAGGAAGTTTAATGAACCGGCGCGTTATCATATCCCGCTTCTTTTTTTCGGAAACGTAATAAAAGAGGCATACCGCGGCAAGAAGATAGCCGGTACAGGTTCGCAAACAGACATCGCCACCACCCTTCTTCAACAGTTACAAATAACAGATACCGCTTTTAAATGGGGAAATGATTTGCTGAATCCCGGCAGGAAGCCCTTTGCTTTCTATACTTTCGACGACGGATTTGCCTGGTTAACTGCAAAAGACACGCTGATATTTGATAACCGTGCAAAGCGGCTCATGTATCCTTCAGAAGAAATCACCGGTGTTCATTCCGACAGTGTGCTTACTACCGGCAAGGCATATATGCAAAAACTATACGACGCCTTTTTAAAATATTAATGCCGGCAGGGGGTGTTCAGGAACCTCCTTTGGAATGTCTGCTCAACTATATTTCGTCACTCCTTTGTACAGTGCAATTGTTGTTGGGGTTTGATTTTCACGTCTCACCTTTCACTTTTCACTTTTTCTGCCAATAATCACATATTTCTCCTGTATTGGCCGCCTACTTCGAACAAGGCATGGGTAATTTGGCCAAGGCTGCAATATTTAACCGTATCCATCAGGATCTCAAAAAGATTTTCATTATTGCCTGCGGCTTTTTTAAGCGCATCGAGTTTTTCTGCCGACTTTTCTTCATTTCGTTTCCAGAATGCTTTCACATTTTCAATTTGCTGTTCTTTTTCTTCGGTAGTGCTGCGGATCACTTCATCCGGCACCAGGGTAGGGCTGCCTTTTTTACTGAGAAATGTGTTTACGCCCACAACCGGAAGCTGCCCTGAATGCTTGAGGCTTTCGTAATGCAAACTTTCTTCCTGGATTTTATTGCGCTGGTACATTCTTTCCATGGCGCCCAGCACACCGCCCCGGTCGGAAATGCGGTCAAATTCTGTAAGTACAGCCTTTTCCACAAGATCGGTTAATGCCTCAACGGCAAAACTTCCCTGTATAAAATTTTCTGTTTTTGCCGAGCCCAGTTCGCGGTTTATAATGAGCTGTATAGCCATGGCTCTGCGCACGCTTTCTTCAGTAGGCGTGGTAATGGCTTCATCATACGCATTTGTATGCAATGAGTTGCAGTTGTCATAAATGGCATATAATGCCTGTAATGTGGTGCGTATATCATTAAAATCAATCTCCTGTGCATGAAGGCTGCGCCCGCTGGTTTGAATGTGGTATTTTAATTTTTGAGAGCGTTCACTGCCCTGGTACATATATTTTATGGCCTTTGCCCATATCCTTCTTGCCACCCTGCCGATAACACTGTATTCAGGATCCATGCCATTGCTAAAGAAAAAAGAAAGGTTGGGAGCGAAATCATCAATATGCATGCCGCGGCTCAGGTAATACTCAACATACGTAAAACCATTGGCCAGGGTAAATGCCAGTTGGGTAACGGGGTTGGCTCCCGCCTCGGCAATATGGTATCCACTGATGCTTACACTGTAAAAATTGCGTACTTTGTTATCAATAAAAAATGCCTGCACGTCGCCCATCAGTTTTAATGCAAATTCCGTAGAAAAGATGCAGGTATTTTGTGCCTGGTCTTCCTTTAGTATATCTGCCTGCACTGTGCCGCGCACCTGTTGCAATGCTTCGGACTTAATTTTTTTATAGATATCAGGCGGCAAAACTTCATCTCCGCTCAAACCCAGTAATTTTAATCCGAGTCCTTTGTTACCTTCCGGTAACCTTTCGGGGGAAGAAGGATTATAGTACACAGGAGGAGGCTGATGTTTATATTTCTTTTTGCGTACCTTTTCTGCTTCATGCCACAATTTGTTTTCTTCTATCCATTTTTCGCATTGCTGATCAATCGCCGCATTCATAAAAAATGCAAGCATCACTGGTGCAGGGCCATTAATAGTCATACTTACAGAGGTGGCAGGATCGCACAGATCAAAACCGCTGTACAGTTTTTTAGCGTCATCCACTGTTGCAATGCTAACCCCGGCATTGCCAATTTTACCATAAATATCCGGGCGGTAGGCGGGATCCTGCCCATACAATGTAACACTGTCAAAGGCTGTGGAAAGCCGTTTTGCCGGCTGATCGGCAGAAACATAATGAAAGCGTTTGTTGGTGCGTTCTGGTCCGCCTTCTCCTGCAAACATCCTTGTAGGATCTTCCCCCTGTCGTTTTAACTCAAATACCCCTGCGGTATAAGGAAAGCTCCCCGGCACATTTTCCTGCATTTGCCATCGTACAATATCGCCCCATTCTTTATAAGCAGGCAACGCAACTTTTGGAATTTTTGTTCCGCTTAAAGACAACGTATGCATTTCCTGTTTGATGACTTTGCCGCGTACGGTATACTCAAAAAAATCGGACTCATATTTTTTTTGCAGTTCCTTCCATCCTTCCAGCAACTGTTTCGCTTCAGGACTTAACTTGTTTTCGAGCGATTCGTATTGTTTTTGTAATATGGATTGCATGCGTTATTGTTTAGTGGTGTTTTTCATTTTCGGGAAGTGTTTTTAACAGTTGAATTGCACCGTTTAACTGGTAGAGCTGCGATGCAATATGGCTTTGTTCATCTACACGTGCATTATAGGCGCGCACGCTGTCGCTGATCTCGCTGAGATAGCGAACGCGCCTTGGCGGTATAACAATTGCATCCTGTCTTCCACCTTCATTGTGGGAACTGTTTGCTAAAGCTTCATCCCATACCACGCCTGTTTTTTCTTTTATTTTTTGAAGCAGTAAACCAAAGAAATGGTTTACTCTTTTGTCGTTAAATGTATTGGCACATATGCCCGTTACAGGCAATTCCTCATTAGGGGCTGTAAACAACAGGTGATTGCGCCTGTATTGTTTTCTTACGTCATTTAATGCATCTTCGGCGCCTGCTTTATCAAATTTGTTAATCGCAATAATATCCGCGTAGTCGAGCATATTTATTTTTTCCAGTTGGGAAGCCGCCCCGTATTCAGGAGTCATTATATATACACTTACATCGCAGTAATCTACAATGCTCATATCACTTTGGCCAACGCCTGCTGTTTCAAGAATAATACAGTCGTATCCTGCTGCTTTGCATATGGCTATGGCATCTTTTGCCACTTTACTTATAGCTGTATTGTCTTCGCGTGTAGCCAGTGACCGCATATATACGCGAGGTCCGGGAATAGAGTTCATCCTTATCCTGTCGCCAAGCAGGGCGCCGCCGGTTTTTTTCTTGCTCGGGTCAACCGAAATAACCGCAATAGTCTTATTAGCAAAGTAACCCAGGTAACGGCGTACAATTTCATCGGTTACAGATGATTTTCCTGCACCGCCCGTTCCCGTAATGCCAATAACCGGAATATCGGTCCGCCCCGAACTTTTTACAGGCCTTAAAAGCGATGAATAGCTTTCCTCTCTTTCCGCAAGCGTAATGGCCCTTGCAATTTTCCGGATATCCTTTTTCTCGCCCAGAGGCAATGCATCCGTCCAGTTTTCAGGTGATGACAGGTGCGAAAAGTCACAGTGCCGGATCACTTCTTCTATCATACCTTCCAGTCCCATTTTTCGGCCATCATCCGGACTATAAATTTTTGTAATGCCATATTGGTGCAGTTGCTCTGCTTCCTGTGGCAGAATGGTGCCGCCGCCACCTCCGAAAATTTTAATATGGCCGCATCCGCTTTCATCAAGCAGATCTTTAATGTATTTAAAAAACTCCATGTGTCCGCCCTGGTAACTGGTAATTGCAATGCCCTGCACATCTTCTTCAATGGCACATTCCACTATTTCCTGTGCCGACCGGTCGTGCCCCAGGTGAATAACTTCAGCGCCTTTACTCTGCAGTATGCGCCTCATGATGTTTATAGCCGCATCATGACCGTCGAATAAACTTGCCGCCGTTACAATTCGGATCTTATTGTTTGTTGGGTTGCTCATATTCACTGTTGTTACAAGGGCCTAAAATTAATTCAAATCCTAATGCCTGTTAGCTTTTCAAACGTTTGCACAAAAAATGGTTTGGCTTACACAAAAAATGGGAGTAGTTTAGTCCACGCAAAAAAATTACAATCTATATGAAATTAATTCGATTTGGACAGGCAGGAGAAGAAAAACCCGGAATTGAACTGGAAAATGGAAAACGCATTGATGTTTCCGCTTTTGGGGAAGATTATACGGAAGATTTTTTTGGTGCAGACGGTATAAATCGTCTTAAAGAATGGTTGAAAACAAACCAGTCATCCTGTCCTGTTGTAGATAATAATGAAAGGTTGGGCGCGCCATTGAAGCGTCCGTCCAAACTCATTTGCATAGGACTCAATTATTCTGATCATGCAGCGGAGAGTAATATGCAATTGCCGGTTGAGCCCATCGTATTTTTTAAAGCCACGTCTGCCATTTCCGGGCCAAATGACGATGTGGTTATTCCGCGGAACAGTATAAAAACCGATTGGGAAGTGGAACTGGCTGTTGTGATCGGTAAAAAAGCTTCTTATGTAGAGGAGAAAGATGCAATGGACTATGTGGCGGGATATATGCTCCATAATGATTACAGCGAAAGAGCCTTTCAATTGGAAAGAAGCGGACAATGGGTGAAAGGGAAAAGCTGCGATACATTTGCTCCTGTGGGCCCCTGGCTGGTAACACCTGAGGAAATTAAAGACATCAATGATCTTCGGTTATGGCTTACCGTTAACGGCAAAACCATGCAGGATGGCAATAGCAAAAACCTGATTTTCAAAATACCTTATCTGATCGCTTATCTCAGCGAATTTATGACCCTGCTGCCCGGTGATATTATTACCACAGGTACCCCTGCCGGTGTGGGATTGGGACAAAAGCCGGCGCCCGTTTACCTCAAAGCCGGCGATGTGGTGGAACTGGGAATTGATGGTTTGGGGCAGGCAAAGCAAACACTGGTAAGCTGGAAAAAATAGTTTTTCAGAAGCGCTAAATTGAAGATCATGAAACGATATTGCCTGGCGCTGGATCTGAAAGATGATCCTGCTGTTATAGCCGAATACAAAAAGATACACCAGGATATATGGCCGGATATCCGCGAAAGGATAAAGGCCGATGGTATTACGGGTATGGACATTTATCTTACCGGGAACAGGCTATTTATGATCATGGAAGTGAATGACGATTTTTCTTTTGAGCAAAAAAGTGCCTCCGATGCAGGCAACCAAAGAGTGCAGGAATGGGAAAATTTTATGTGGACTTTTCAGCAGGCCCTCCCCTGGGCAAAACCCGGTGAAAAATGGGTAACAATGGAAAAGATATTTGAGTTGAAGTAAGAACAGTCCTTTCTCACTTTCCCCATCGGGCTAATTAACGCTGAATTGCATTAATACACATTTTAACCGCAGTTGTATGAAACGCTTATTATTATATTCCTCTTTTATTTTTGCTGTCGTTTTTTTATCGGCTTTTACAGCTATGCAGAAAAAGAAAGTTATTTTCTTTGGTGATTCCATTACCCAGGCGGGCGTTGCACCAAACGGATATATTACCCTGTTACAGCAAATGCTGGTAAAAAGCGGCAGGGATAAGGCTTTTGATCTCATCGGCGCCGGCATTGGCGGCAATAAAGTGTATGATCTTTATTTAAGACTGGAAGAGGATGTATTGTCTAAAAAGCCCGACCTGGTTTTTATATATGTTGGCATAAATGACGTATGGCATAAAAAAACTTCCGGAACAGGAACAGACCCCGATAAGTTTGAAAAGTTTTACAACCGGATCATTGAAAAAATACAGGCGGCAGGCGCCAAAGTAGTCATTTGTACGCCTACGGTGGTGGGCGAAAAAAAGGGCTATGTTAATGAATTAGACGGCGACCTGAATAAGTATTCCGAAATTGTGCGAAAGATCGCCAAAAACAAAAATGTTGAACTGATAGACCTCCACAAAAATATTATTGACTACATCAGCAGTCATAACCCCGAAGATAAAAATTCAGGTATTCTTACTACAGATGGCGTGCACATGAATGATGAGGGGAACAGGTTTTTGGCAGAGCAGTTTTGGGGGTATATCAAATAGTGGTAAGTGGTAAGTAGTAAGAACCCATTTTTAACAGTGTAATGTTAACCTAAAAAATACCTGTTATGAAAGTTATTAAGTTTGAAGACCTGATAGCCTGGCAAAAGGCGCAGGATCTGGCGGTGGAAATTTACAATGCATTTGAACTGACCAGAGATTTTGCTTTTAGAAGTCAGATTCGGTCAGCTGCGATATTCGTATCTAACAATATCGCAGAAGGTTTTGATTCGAGAAGTAAAAGGGAATTTATGAGATTTTTGGGAATAGCCAGAAATTCCAGTAATGAAGTAAAGTCAATGTGTTATTGGGCACAGCGTTTAAAGCATATCGAAGTGTCGAAAAAGAATGATTTGCTGTTCCTTTGTGAAGAAGTAACCAGGATTATTGTAGGGTTAACTAAATCCATACAAGATAAAATTGAAGTAAAATAAATTGTTCAGACTTGTTTGGTAATTATCACTTACCACTTACTACTTTATGACTTGCATAGACACACATGTTCATTTTTGGAAATACGACAGGAGGCGGGATGCCTGGATGGATCATATGAAAGTGCTGCAGCAGGATTATATTCCCCAGACACTGGAATCCACTTTAAAACGCAATAATGTAGACGGATGTGTAGCGGTGCAGGCCGACCAGTCAGAAGTAGAAACCCGTTTTTTATGCGAATTGGCCAAACCCCATCCTTTTATAAAAGGGGTAGTGGGATGGATAGACCTGCGGGCCGGTAATGTGGAAGAAAGATTGCAGCATTTCTCGCAATATGCTGCTATAAAAGGGTACCGGCATATTGTGCAGGGCGAGCCCAATGATTTTTTGTTGCAAAAAGACTTTCAGCGGGGTGTTAAAGCGCTAAAGCCATTCAATTATACCTATGATGTGCTGATCTACCACCACCAGTTGCAGCCTGCATTGGAGTTTGTGTCTTTGTTTCCCGATCAGAAACTGGTTATTGATCATTGCGCCAAACCCGATATTAAGCATAAAGCCATTGATGAATGGGCCAAAGGGATGAAGGAAATAGCCCGCCATCCCAATGTTTATTGTAAGTTATCGGGGCTTTTTACCGAGGCCGCCTGGAAAGAGTGGAGCGCCGGCGATTTTTACCCTTATCTTGATGTGGTATTTGAAGCTTTTGGCACTGGCAGGCTCATGTATGGAAGTGATTGGCCGGTTATTTTGGTTTCGGGGATGTATGTGCAATGGAAAAGCTTGCTGGAAAAATACATGGAAAACTACGAGGAAGAAGAACGTGAGAAAGTTTTTGGACTGAATGCCATGCAGTTTTATAACCTCTGAGTATCTTCAAAAAAGAGTATAAACCAGGCATTCACCTCTCTGATGCTGAAAATCATTTTTTATCTTAAATAAACAGTATGAACCTGAACCTTGGTAATAAAGTTTTTATCGTTACCGGTGGTGCTAAAGGCATCGGCGCCGCTATCAGCAAAACCATTGCAGCAGAAGGAGGAATAGTAGTCATTGCAGGAAGAAATAAAACAGATAACCAGGCTATAGTAGATGAGATAATTAAAGCCGGAGGCAAGGCCAGCTATATTACTGCAGAACTCGCTGTCCCGGAAACCTGCAGTGGAGTGATTGATCTTACGGTTGAAAAATATGGCAGGATAGACGGTTTAATCAACAACGCAGGAATAAACGATGGCGTAGGACTTGAAAAGGGATCGCCTGAAAGGTTCTTCCAGTCCCTTCAAAAAAATCTTAGTCACTATTATAACCTCGCGCATTTTGCGCTGCCTTACTTAAAAGAAACAAAGGGCAATATTGTAAATATTGGATCTAAAGTGTCGGTTACAGGGCAGGGCAACACTTCGGGCTATGCTGCTTCCAAGGGCGCCGTTAATGCGCTCACCAGGGAATGGGCGGTTGAGTTGCTGCCTTATTCTATACGGGTAAATACGGTGTTGCCGGCCGAAGTGTGGACGCCGTTGTATGAAAACTGGATAAAAACCCTTCCTAACCCTGAAGAAAAGCTGGCACAAATCGTATCTAAAATTCCTTTGGAAAAAAGAATGACCACATCGGAGGAAATTGCAGATATGACAGTATTTCTGCTGAGCAACAGGTCGGGCCATACTACAGGACAAATTATTTATGTTGATGGTGGTTATACGCATTTAGACAGATCCTTATAATAAATTTATATACCTAATTCAAGATTGCATGGCCTTAACCTCAACCTCTGTTCCCGTTGCATCCACCTCACGGAGTGATAAAAATTACCTGTTCCCCCTTATTTTGGTAACAAGCCTGTTTTTTTTATGGGGATTGGCCTATGGTTTACTGGACGTACTCAATAAGCATTTCCAGGATGCATTGAATATAACAAAAGCAAGATCAACGCTATTACAAGCCGCTTATTTTGGCGCTTATTTTCTTATTGCCCTGCCTGCCGGTATTTTTATGAATAAGTATGGGTATAAGAAAGGCATTATTCTTGGCTTGTTATTGTATGCAATAGGTGCATTTCTTTTTTTCCCGTCGGCCCAAATGGCCAGTTTTGATTTTTTTTTATTGGCCCTTTTTATACTGGCCTCAGGGCTAACCTGTCTTGAAACGGCTGCAAATCCCTATGTAACCGTATTGGGCAAGCCCGAAACCTCCGCGTTTCGGCTCAATTTATCACAATGCTTTAATGGGGTGGGTTCTTTTATAGGACCTATTATTGCGGCGAATGTGTTTTTTAATGATACTTCAGGAACGGATAGTAGCAACCTGGATTCAGTAAAAGTGGTATATGTTATTATAGCCATCGTTGTTTTATTTATCGCCGTATTGTTCTGGAGAACGTATTTACCGGAAATTAAAGAAAGCGAAATCGTTTCCGATCAAATACAGGATAAAAAGCCTTTATTTCAACATAGTCATTTTGTATATGGCGTAATAGCGCAATTTTTTTATGTTGCGGCGCAAGTAGGGATAGCTGCACTTTTTATTAATTATTGTACCGAAGCAAAAAATGAAATTGATAATGCAAAAGCGGCGTACCTGCTGTCCATCAGCTTATTGCTTTTTACAGTAGGCCGGTTTGCGGGAACGGCCCTTATGCGGAAAGTTGCCCCCAATAAACTGCTTACTATTTTCGCACTGGTCAATATCGTTCTTTGTATCATAGTGGTTTGGGGTAAAGGCTGGCTGTCGGTATATTCTCTTATGGGTGTTTTCTTTTTTGAATCCATAATGTTTCCAACCATTTTTGCTTTGGGCGTTAAAGACCTCGGGCATCATACCAAAAGGGGCTCGTCATTCCAGATCATGTCTATTGTAGGGGGAGCGCTAATGCCTTATTTTATGGGGTTACTGTCGGAAAAGGGCACGGCGCAGGCATACATTATACCATTGTTTTGCTTTGTTGTGGTAGCATGGTATGGCTGGAAAGGATATGAAATTAAGAGAACGTAAAACGGAAATAGAAAGCGGTGTTACGGGTTGCAGGGTGCAAGTTACAGGTTACAGGGGTGCAAGTTACAGGGGCAGGTAAGACTGGTTAACTATTCACCAACCAGCCCTGCTCACCAATCACACAATGCGCATAATGTGTGTCAAATGCGGGAAGTGAAATTCGCTTTCACCTTTATCTTCTCACTTTCACGAAACATACATACGTCATTCCCGGATTTGTCAGCTCCCTTAATTCGTTTTTCCTTTGTCCCTGTTTTTCCTGATCTGAGGCCTCGGCTGGTTATGTTGCTGCGGTGGGCGCGGCGTATTTTTAGCATTACCCCGGTTTCTGTCCTGCTGATCTCTTTGCTCTCTTTGCTTGTATTTCCTTTTCTTGTCGTTTTTTTCTAAACTGCGCAAACTAATTTGCCCTACTACATCTACAAAATCCGGCTCCACTTCTTTGGGTTTACTGCTCACGAGTTCCTCTGTTTCCAATGTTTCGGGTTTTACACCTTTTACATTCATTTCTTTTATTTTGCGTACAGTAACAATGGAAAGCGGATAATGTTTATTGCTGTCGGGCAATATATACCACATGAGGTTGCGGAAAATGTCTTTTTTAATAAGCAATGCATTTCCCTTGGTAGTTTCCAGTATATCAGCATTGTCGGGGAAGCCCTGGAGCGCATCTAAGTAGGTATCCAGTTCGTAGTTCAAACAACATTTAAGGCGTCCGCATTGGCCGCTTAATTTTGTTTGATTGATGCTCAGGTTCTGGTACCGGGCAGCAATGGTAGTAACGCTCTTAAAGCTGGTGAGCCAGGTACTGCAGCAGAGTTCCCGCCCGCAACTGCCTATTCCTCCTACTTTTGCCGCTTCCTGCCTTGCACCAATCTGCTTCATTTCTACCTTTACCTTAAATTCTGATGCGTATATTTTTATCAGCTCCCTAAAATCTACACGGCCGTCTGCGGTATAAAAAAAAGTCGCTTTTCTTCCATCTGCCTGGAATTCCACTTCCGAAAGTTTCATTTCTATTTTTAATTGCCGGGCAATAGACCGGGCCCGCATCAATGCCTCAGGCTCGCGGGCCTTATTATGCTTCATCAGCTCCAGGTCACGATCACCCGCCCGGCGCAATATTTTCTTTATTTCAGGATTGTTCTCTTCTACGCCTTTCTTTTTTAACTGCAGGCGTACCAGTTCTCCCGAAAGGCTTACTTCACCAGTATCAAACCCGCTTACACCCTCTACGGTTACTATATCTCCCTTGTGGTAAAGGTGAACGGTACTGTTCCGGTAAAAATCTTTTCTGCTGCCATTATTAAAAGAAACTTCAACAATACGGCACATACTGTTTTCATCAGACAAAGGAAGATTGGTAAACCAGTCATGCACATTCATGCGGTTACACCCGCCAGTGCTGCATCCTCCGTTACTTTTACATCCATTGGGTTTGCCACCGGCATTTGTGCCACAGCTACTACAACTCATATTTTGGCATATATTAAATAGTTAATAATAATGCCTGGTTAAAGGGGAATGATGTTACAGTAAATAAAATGCACACTATTATCCTGTTGAGGAACAGCCCGGTTTTGGGCTCCTGTATAAAATGAATTATTATACACTGAATGTATAACAACGGAAACCAGAATAACTATATTGAAATAGAAATAAATGCTTTTTTCAATACTTTCACCATTCTCACAAATTCTGTAACATTATTATATATAGAATCCCTTTTCAGGACATTTGTATCCAAAAATAGCAAAATGTTGTCAAATTGAAGGATTAAAAATAACATGGCAGGTGGCAGAAAGGTTTCATCTAATGCTCTTACTATCTTACACGTCTTACGGTCTTACTATCTTACATATCTTACGGTCTTACACGTCTTACGGTCTTACACGTCTTACACGTCTTACATGTCTTACATGTCTTACGGTTTTGCAAGATGCAAGAGAGTAAAATGGTAAGAGAATAAGATGGTAAGAGAGTAAAATGGTAAGAGAGAGTAAAATGGTAAGAGAATAAGATGGTAAGAGAGTAAAATGGTAAGAGAGTGAGATGCAAGAGAGTAAGATGCAAGAAAGTAAGATGGTAAGAGAGTAAGATGGCAGGAAGCTCACGACAATATATCCTGTAATACGGGGAGTGATTTCATAACGCCGAAATCCTGTATATGCAGGGCATAGAATTGTAATATGAACCCGAGAAGTTCCCGCCTTACTGTCAGGGATAAAGCAATATTGTGCAGTTCATACGGCTGCATTACTTTTAAGAGTTGCGACACAATGCCACTTACCGGTTCTTCTAAGTAATAAGGATGCAGAGGGATATCCTTCACAAATTCTCCTTCACGCAGGTCCAGTATTTTTTTGGATGATGTGTAATCATCTCTTATACTGAAACCAAAAAAGGAAGTGAGCTGCAGTGCAAAAAATAAAGGGTAACCAGCGGTAACTTTTATATCCGCTTTGTCTAATTGTATATAAGCGTCTTCAATAAAATTAAAAAGAGCGGGGTTGTGCTCAGGCTGCCGGATAACTTTTTGCAGGAGTTCCGTCATAAACAGGGCAACCATATTTTTGGGTATATTAAAAAAAATATCCTGATAAAGGTAATGCCACCTGGCGTCCTTTATTCGCTGCAGATTTTTTAAGTCGTTATGGTACACTTCCATTTCCAGTATAGCGGCCGGCTGAAATAAATTATTTTTTGCAGTTTTTTTAGAGCTACGTGCGCCATTCACCATGTAGGATTGCAGCCCGAACAATTCGGTATACAGCAAAACGATTACTGAGGTTTCGCTGTAGGAAACCGTACGCAATACAATTCCTTTTGTGGTGTGAACCATGCTCATGAGTGATAAGGCATAAAGCTAAGCCGGAAAAGTGGTAAGTTGATCGGCATTCAGCGGTCAGCATTCAGCCGCTATTAGTGAAAGGTGAAAAGAGAGAAGTAAAAGAAGGAGCGCTCAACTTATAGTTAGTAGTCTCACTGACGACTCATCGAAAAGACAGCTCATCGAAGAGCTGATTGCCGAAAGCTGACCGCCGGTCGCTTCACGGCAAAAAAATCCCCGTCCCCCCAAAAAAATAAGTTTCTTTGCATTTTTGTAAAATTCAATGACACTATCATGTGGCAAAAGCTCGGGCGGTTTGTATTGCGTTATCGGCTGGTTCTGTTAATTACATTGTTCGTTACCACGGCTTTCATGTTGTACCATGCGTTACAGGTTCACATCAGTTACGAATTTGTGCGAACCATTCCTGTTGATAATCCCCTGTACAAACAATATCTTGCTTTTAAAAAACAGTTTGGCGACGATGGCAACATGCTGGTCATTGGCTGCAAAACAGACAGTTTGTTTGAAGAAAAGGTATTTAACGATTATGCAGCGCTGTGCGATAAGCTGAAAGCGACAGACAAGGTGGAAGGATTGCTGAGTGTACCCGGCGCCGTTAACCTGGTAAAAAACGACAGTATCCAAAAGCTGCAGGTAAAGCCCGTATTTCCCGCGCAAAGTATGTCTCAGCAAAGTTTGGACAGTAATCTGTCCATTTTTTATTCTCTTCCTTTCTATAAAGGATTGTTGTACAACCCACAAACAAAAGCCTACCTGATAGGCGTAAGAATAAATAAAGACGTACTGGGCTCCAAAGCAAGAGAGAAAGTAATCGGGCAGATTGAAGGACTGGTATACAACTTTGGCAACCAGCATAATATTGAAATGCATATCAGCGGACTTCCGCTAATACGCACCAATATGGCCATTAAGGTAGAAAAGGAAATGCGTTGGTTCCTTATCGGTTCCGTTTTGATCTCTGCGGTAATTCTGATGCTGTTTTTCCGGTCAATAAGTTCTACTGTATTATCATTGGGTGTGGTTATAACAGGGGTAATCTGGAGCATGGGCATTATGCACCTCTTTCATTACAGCATTAGTTTGCTTACGGCATTAATACCTCCACTAATAGTAGTAATTGGTATACCCAATTGCATTTATTTTCTCAATAAGTATCATACCTCATGGCTGGATACGGGCGAAAAGACCAAAGCATTGGTAGAAATGGTAAACCGCATGGGTATTGTAACCTTGTTTTGTAATATTTCGGCAGCAATTGGTTTCGCTGTATTTGCTTTAACCAAAAGTGCGATATTAAAAGAGTTTGGTATGGTGGCCGGCATTAGCATTATGGCGATATTCTTTATTTCGCTGGCAGCCATCCCGGCTGTATTAAGTTATTTGCCTGCTCCCAAATCCAAACATATTAAATATTTGGAAACCCGGTGGCTCGATAATGTGCTTACCCGCGTTGAGAGATGGGTGTTTAACCATACCAGGGTAATTTATATTGTTACCGGGCTGGTTATTGTATTTTCTGTTTCGGGTATGCTTCGGCTGGTTTCCGTTGGGCATATGGTTGATGATATACCAAAAACCGATAAAATTTATACTGACCTGAAATTTTTTGAGAAGCATTTTGAAGGGATCATGCCCCTGGAGATCATTGTAGACACGAAGAAAAAATATGGGTTTGCTGGAATGAAGGCCCTGGATATTTTTCGGAAAATAGATTCTCTTTCACAATATATAGCTGCCAAACCCGAAATGGCCCGGCCCTTATCGCTTGTGGAAGCATTGAAATTTGCAAAACAGGGGTTTTATAATGGCGACAGCCTGAACTATGCATTGCCAAACGCTTTTGACGGCGCATTTGTAAACGACTATTTAAGCGTAAAAAAAGATACAGGTAAAGCCGGTAATGTTTTTCAGCAACTGATGAATGCTTTTATGGACAGCACGCGGCAAAAAACCCGTATTAGTGTTAATATGGCTGATGTGGGAAGCAAAAAGTTACCGCCGATACTGGCTGATATTAAAAAAAGATCAAACGAACTTTTTGATTCATCCAAATTTGATGTGCGTTTTACCGGTACCAGTGTTACTTTTTTAGAGGGTAGCCGTTTTATCATAAGCGGGCTTCAGGAAAGTATTATGTGGGCCTTTTTGCTGATTGCGCTATGCATGTTTTATCTTTTTAAATCCCTTCGGATATTAATCTGTTCACTGATACCCAATATCATTCCATTAATGCTAACTGCCGGTATTATGGGCTGGGCTGGCGTTCCCCTTAAACCATCCACTGTTTTAATATTTGGTATTGCTTTGGGCATTGCTATTGATGTAACCATCCGCTTTTTGGTTAATTACCGGCAGGAGTTACCGGCTAACAATAATATGGTGAAGCCTACTATCCTGCAAACGATTCATCACACAGGCATTAGTATTATTTATACTTCTTTGGTACTGATTGCCGGTTTTAGTATTTTCATTTTTAGTGGTTTTGGAGGCACAAAGGCTCTGGGCTGGCTTACGTCAATCACATTGCTTTCTGCCACGGTAACCAACCTGGTGCTGTTACCGGTATTACTGATTATTTTACATCGGCCAAAACCTGTCAAAACCCCCTAAAATTGTATTTGCTCCTCTCCGGTCAGGTACGATAAAAGTGAATGATTGTAAAAGCGTGTTTATGCGTTTTATTTCCCTGGAAATATACTATTATTTATTAGTTAAATTACTACGAATAAACAATAATTGTAATTTCAAAAAGATGAAATTTTTTCTCTCTTAATTTTTAAAAAAAAGCAGCAAAACTTAACCGATTCTTGTCTGAAAGTGGATACAGGATTAAATTTCAGAAATTTAACAAAAAATTGATATTTGTCAAATCTCTGTATCTTTGTCCCTTCATTTTAAAAATTAAAACATGAGAAAACAGTTATTGCTAAACGCAATTCTATTGCTATGTAGTGTAGCAATGTTTGCACAAACCCGAACTGTTACCGGTTCGGTTAAAGACGGAAACGGGCAGGTTATCCCCTATGCCAGTATTCTGATCAAAGGAACCAATACAGGCACCACTGCAGATGCCGAAGGAAAATTCAGGATCGATGTACAGCAAGGTCAGTCACTCATAATCAGTGCAGCTGGTCTGGGCGAACAGGAGCTCAAAATTGGCAGTGCCCTGAACTATGACGTGATATTACAGGCCCAGGGAAACCTTGAAGAAGTAGTAGTAACTGCACTGGGTGTTCGCAGGGCCAAAAACACCCTTCCCTATGCAGCTCAGCAGGTTAGTGGAGAGGATATCAGTAAACTCAGAACCGGAAATGCCGCAAGTGCTTTATCCGGAAAGGTTTCCGGTGTGGAGATAAGGCAGGGAAACGGCATCGGCGGATCAACAAACGTTATTGTTCGGGGAACCAAGTCGCTTACGCAAAGTAACCAGGCGATGTTTGTTGTAGATGGCGTGCCGATTGACAACTCCAATACCAATACTTCCGATCAGAGAACAGGCCGTGGCGGTTTTGATTATGGTAATGCTGCAGCCGATATAAACCCAGATGATATTGAAACCATTAACGTGCTTAAAGGCGCTGCTGCAACTGCATTGTACGGTTCAAGAGCTGCCAATGGTGTAATTATGATCACCACCAAAAGAGCAAAAAGAGGTTTGGGCGTAACGGTTAATGCAGGCCTTAATGTTGGATCTATTGATAAAAGCACGTATACCAAATACCAGAATCAGTATGGAGCCGGATATTCAGCAGATTATTCTGACCCTGCCACTTCTCCCAATTCACTTTTTTGGTACTATTTTGACGTGGATGGTGATGGAAACAAAGATTTGGTTGTGCCAACTACTGAAGATGCCTCATACGGTGCTAAATTTGATCCCAACTTAATGGTTTATCACTGGGACGCGTTTGATCCTACTTCTCCCAATTTCAAAAAAGCCCGCCCCTGGGTTGCCGCACAGCATCACCCCGACGACTTTTATGAAACAGCCGTATCAACCAATTACAATGTTGCCGTTAGTGGCGGCAGTGACAAAGGAACTTTTAAACTAAGTTATACGCGCAATGATGAAAAGGGAACCTTACCCAATAGCAGAGTATTGAAAAATATTATTAACCTGGGCTCTACCTACGATATTACATCCCGGTTAACTGCTGCTGCAAGCATCAATTTTTCAAAAATACAGGGCAAAGGCAGGTATGGTACTGGTTACGATAACTGGAATGTAAACCAGAGCTTCCGGCAATGGAATGAAGCAAACATGGATGTGTATGAACAAAGGGACGCGTTTTTCAGATCGGGTAAAAATGTAACATGGAACTGGTCAGATCCTTCGAGTCCCGACGGTTTAATCCCCATTTATACTGATAATCCGTATTGGGCAAGATACAAAAACTATGAAACAGACCAGCGCGACCGTTACTTCGGTTATGTTTCATTGAATTACAAAATCACCGACTGGCTGGGTATTTTGGGACGTGTTTCTTTGGATTCTTATTCTGAAAACCAGGAAGAAAGAATAGCAGTTGGCAGTAATGCAGTTTCCTTTTATGGCTTGTATAACAGAACATTCAGGGAATACAATTACGACTTGATGGCCAACTTTGATAAAGACCTTTCAGAAAGCTTTAATTTAAAAGCTTTGGCCGGTTTGAATGTAAGGCGCAGCGCGATAAATTCTGTTTTCTCCAGCACCAATGGTGGTTTGGTGGTTCCCAACTTATATGCAGTATCCAATTCTGTTAACCCGCCAAGCGCACCCACCGAAGGTGAAGACAGAAGAGCTGTAGACGGTTATTTTGCAGGAGCAACACTGGGATATAATGACTTCTTATTCCTTGATGGTACCTTCCGCAGAGACAGATCATCTACCTTACCTACCGATAAAAACGCCTATAATTATTATTCGGTTTCCGGTAGCTGGTTGTTTTCCAATCATTTGAAATATGTGGACTGGCTTTCTTACGGTAAATTAAGAGCCAATTACGCCACTGTTGGTAATGATGCTCCCTTTGGTAGTTTAAAAGATATTTACACCAAGCCCGATCCATACGGAAACGCAATATTGTTTACGCTTCCATCAGTAAAAAACAACAATGAACTGGTGCCAGAGCAAACCGAAAGCAAGGAAATAGGGCTGGAAATGGCTTTTTTCCAAAGCAGGTTAGGGTTTGATATTACCTATTATAACACGAACACCAAAAATCAGATCATGGCTGTAGACGTATCAACAGCCACCGGTTATAGCAGTAAATATGTGAATGCAGGAGAGGTAGAAAATAAAGGTGTTGAAGTTTCATTATATGCAACTCCCGTTCGTACCAAGGATTTTTCCTGGACGATCAACTTCAACTGGACACAAAACCGCAACAAGGTTGTGGCGCTGTATGATACAGCCAGAAATCTGCCATTGGGTTCTTTCCAGGGGGGTATTAGTTTGAATGCCACATTAAATGAACCTTACGGTGCATTGCAGGGCAGAACATGGGATCTTGTAAACGGGCAAAAATTGGTAAAATCAAATGGCCGCTACTCGTACACCGGTCCCAGCACCACTGTTATTGGCAATATAAACCCGGATTGGGTTGGCGGTGTTTATAACACGTTTAAGTACAAAAACTTTTCATTGGGCTTCCTGATTGATGTGAGAAAAGGCGGCGATGTATTTTCTTTGGATCTGTATTATGGACTGGCTACCGGCATTTATCCTGAAACCGCAGCGCTTAATGATTTGGGTAATCCTTCAAGAAATTCAATTGCTGATGGTGGCGGTGTAATAATGCCCGGCGTTACAGCCGATGGTAAGCCAAATGATAAAAGAGTGGAAAATAATTTTGGAACTTTTGGTTATGCACGCAATCCCCAGGCCGCTTTTATATACGATGCCAGCTATGTTAAACTAAGAGAATTGAGTTTATCTTATAGTCTGCCCTCAACTTTATTAGGAAGTTCACCGTTCAAAGGAATTGAATTTTCTGTATTAGGAAGAAACCTGTGGATTATTCATAAAAACCTGCCGTATGCTGATCCGGAAGAAAATCTTTCTTCAGGAAATATCCAGGGATACCAGAGCGGAGCATATCCCACTACGCGCTATGTAGGCTTTAATGCGAAATTTAATTTCTAAGATTGGCTTGAAATAGCGTCTGCAAGCAGGCCTGGACGAACTTAAAATGATACTACTATTAAATGTATTTAATATGAAAAAACTAATTATCGTGTCTTTGGCGGTGTTAACTTTAGCATCCTGCACAAAAGACATTGAATCTTATAACGAAAGAACAAAGAGCTATAGCAATGTGCCGGCTGAAGCTTTGTTTTCAAATGGCGTTAGAAATTTAACGGACGCCTTAACCAGCGCAAATGTAAATGTTAACGTGTTCAGATATACGCTGCAGCAATGGGCAGCAACAACCTACCAGGATGAACCAAATTACGATTTCATCACCCGTAACATACCCCAAACCTGGTGGAGAATATTGTATCGCGATGTACTGACCGATTTAAAAGAGTCAGCGAGATTATTGCAGGAAGACGAGACAGTAACTGAAGCAGAGAAAAAGAATAAGCTGGCTATCATTGACATGATGCAGGTGTACACTTTTACCGTTTTGGTAAATACGTATGGAAATATTCCTTATACGGATGCATTGGATTATAACATCCTTTTTCCCAAATACGATGACGCAAAAACGGTGTATGATGATTTGATTACCAGGCTAACAGCCGATGTGGCTGCGCTTGATCCGGCGCTCCCAGGTATATCAGACGAACAGGATTTGTTATACGGAGGTGATGTGGCTGGCTGGAAAAAATTCGGCAATAGCCTTTTGATCAGGATGGCGATGACCATTGCCGATGCAGATGATGCCAAAGCAAAGTCTATCGTTGAATCTGTAAATGCAAATGCTTTTATGTCGGCAGATGATAATGCAAAATTTGCGTACCTGGCGGCAACACCTAACACCAATCCAATTTGGGTAGACCTGGTACAAAGCCTCAGGCAGGATGTGGTAGCAGGAAAGCCTTTCATTGATAAAATAAAGGAAATGGGCGATCCCCGGCTTTCACTGTACTTCCGGCCGAACAGCGACGGTGTATACGTGGGTGGAGTTGTAGGCGCCAATAATACTTTTGCTACAGTAGCCAAGCCCAGCGAGGCAATGGTTGCCCCCGACTTTCCTTCTTTGCTTCTCGATTATGTAGAAATAGAATTTTTTCGTGCAGAAGCTGTGGAAAGAGGATATGCCATTGATGGTACAGCGGCTGAACATTATGAAAATGCGATCAGAGCATCAATTTTATATTGGGGTGGAACTGAAGCTGAAGCAGATGCCTACCTGGCAAAACCTGCTGTAGCCTATGCCAGCGCAACCGGAACCTGGAAAGAAAAGATTGGATTGCAAAAATGGATAGGATTGTATAACAGACCATTTGAAGAATGGACTGAAATCAGAAGACTTGATTATCCGGTTTTATCTGAGCCTGCGGCTGCTAAATCCGGATTTCCCGTGCGGCTCGAATATCCCCAGAATGAGCAACAATTGAACGGTCCAAACTATACCTCTGCTTCATCTGCTATTGGTGGAGACGACGTAGAAACTAAATTGTGGTGGGATAAGTTTTAACCATTTAAAGGAAATATGCATACAAAAGGGACTGCCAGCCGGCGGTCCTTTTTTCGTATTAAGGGTTTCCCTCTGATAACAATATGTACATGTCATATAACATTTACTTTCGCTTTGGATTTATGCATAAATAAAATACCGCCAATAAGTCGGCACTTTGATACCAAAATTTCTATCATCTATATGGCTTTTATATTCTATATATATATATTATCTTTACTTTCTGATCGTACTCTCCAAAATTTACTAAGCAGCAGAATTTAAGAATCAATTGTCCTTGAATCAAGTTAAAGTCAGGAATTTGTGACTTTTTTAAAACTTTATGTATGAAAAAAATCTTACCACTACTAACAATGCTTATGTTATTCTCAGCATTGGCCTGGTCTCAAACAACAACAGTAACCGGCCGGGTTGTTGATGAACAAGGCAATCCCGTTCCTTTTGCTTCTATTAGAGAAAAGAATACCACAACCGGGGTAGCCGCTGACGAGAATGGCAATTTTTCCATTTCTGTTGGCCCACGGGCAACGCTTGTTGTGAGCGCAGCCGGTTTCGAAGAACAGGAAATTCCCGTTGCGGGCAGATCTGTTTTAGCGGTAGCATTAACATCAGCTACAAACTTACAGGAGGTGGTGGTTACCGCTTTGGGGATCAAAAGAACCGAAAAGGCGTTGGGTTATGCCGTAAGTAAGGTTGACCCGGGTACATTGGTTCAAAAATCTGAACCCGATGTGTTGAAAAGCATGCAGGGCAAGGTGGCCGGTGTAGACATTCGTTCTTCCCAGGGTACGCCCGGTTCGGCTACCCGTATTCAAATCAGGGGCAATACTTCATTCTTTGGTAATAATGAACCACTCATAGTAGTAGACGGTATTCCTTTTAGCAACGACCAGGTAGCTACGAGCGACCAGGCCCTTGGTGGTACGGCTTATTCAACAGGTCTTTCAAGTTTAGACCCCAATGATATAGCCAGCATGAACGTATTAAAGGGCTCTGCTGCAGCTGCCTTATATGGTTCCCGGGCATCTAATGGGGTAATCATTATTACTACCAAATCCGGCAGTGCCGGCAGAAGTAGAAAAGGAATGGAAGTGACCTTCAAAAGTTCTGTGGCATTTGAACAAATCGCTAATCTTCCGGAATATCAGAATACTTATGGGGTAGGGTCGTACGGCAATTGGTCTAATTCAAATGGTTCCTGGGGCGCTAAATTTGGAACAAGAGATTCCATTCCACTCTATGACGGCTATCGGGAAGCGTATCCTGATATGTTTCCTTCTGATAATATCGTTTATAAGGCCTATCCAAACAATACAAAAAGTTTGTTCAGAATGGGCACGGTATATGAAAACTCAATTGGGCTCAGTGGCGGAGACGAAAAAAACTCCGTTGCGCTTACGGCCTCAAACCTGTCACATAAGGGGTATGTACAAAATTCATCTTATAAAAGGAACAATATTGGTTTGGGAGGATCTACCAAACTCAATATGGGAATTAACCTGAGAGGTAACTTCAGTTATTCACGCTCTACGCAAAAAGGCGGTTATTTTGGGGAGAACCAGTTTGACGGCTCTGCCTCAATGTTTGCCCGTTCTTTATTTTTAGGAAGAAGCTGGAATTACGACTTACCCTTTGAAGATGAAAATGGCAATATGCTGGTTCCTGGTCCGGCAGGCCAATTTGATAATCCATTATGGTCGGCCAAATACAATGTGGCTACCACCAAAGAAGATCGTATTATAGCGAATGCTCATGCCGATTATAATATTACAAATTGGATAAAGATAGATTATTCAATTGGTACCAATATTTCTACGTTTAACAGAAATGAAGTAACCGAAATTGGATCCAGGGCGGCCGAGAAGAAAGGAAGACTGATTGTTGAAAACTATCGCAAGCAGGAAACTGAATCCAACCTCATGTTTACTTTAACACCGGATATTGGTGAAAATTTTAGCTTGCGCGGCATTGTGGGCACCAATTACAACCAGCGTATAATAGACGACGAACAAAACACCGGCAATGAGTTCATTACACGGGGGATTCACAATTTGCTCAATACGGTGCAGCAAAAATTTGACCTTGACTACTATTCAAAGAGGAGTATTATTGGTGTTTATGGGGACTTTACCCTGGGGTACAGAAATTACTTGTTTTTGAATCTTACCGGGCGCAATGACTGGTCTTCTACTTTACCCGTTGAAAGCAGAAGTTATTTTTATCCTGCCACATCCGTTTCATTTGTATTCAGCGATGCGCTTGGCATTAACAACAATGTAATGGATTATGGGAAAATACGGGTCGGCTGGTCAAAAGTAGGCAGGGATGCTAATCCTTATTCTTTGCAGAATGTATATTCTTTTAATACCAATTTCCTCGGGCAACCCCGTGCTTCACTGGGAACAACCTATTATGATCTTAATTTAAAGCCTGAATTTACCCGGGAAATTGAAGTGGGCACTGATTTAAGTTTTTTAAAGAGGAGAATTTCTTTAAATGTTACCCTATACAAAAGAACATCCACCAGCTTACTTGCGCCTATCTCACTCCCTGCCAGTTCGGGATATGCTGATTTGTATACTAATTTTGGAAAGATCAGCAACAAAGGCGTAGAAGTGTCGTTGAATCTCAGGCCTGTACAAACCCGCAATTTTGGCTGGGAGATAAGGGGCGTATTTACCAAAAACAAGAATACAGTTGATGAATTAACAGAAGGAGTTACAAGAATGGTCCTTAATCCGAATAACCCGCTGGGTGATTTAAATACCTACCTGGAGGCAGGAATGCCTTATGGTTATTTTAGAGGAACTGTAGCCGTTCGGGACGACCAGGGTAATTTTTTGATCAATCCTCAAACCGGAACGCTCATTCAATCAACAGAGCTGGCATATGTTGGAAACCCAAATCCCGACTATAAAGCCGGCATTACCAATATACTGAGCTATAAAGGGCTGATGCTTAATGTGCTGTTTGATATGACCAAAGGCGGCGACCTGTATTCTGTTACCGTAAATTCTTTAATGGGACGCGGCGTTACAAAGGATACAGAAGACAGGGAAACCTCAGTTGTAATCCCCGGCGTATACGGTGATCCGCTAACAGAGAAACCTATTTTAGATGGTGGTAAAACCATTCCCAATCAAACCCGCATACCGGTAAATGATTTGTATTTTGCTTCGAGCAGTGTGAATGCCAGCTTTGCCATTAACGGGCCAATTGAATTCAGCATATATGATGCTACGGTTTACCGGCTAAGGGAAATTTCACTTGGGTATGAGTTCCCAAAATCTATATTCAATAAAACGCCCATCGGGTCAATGTCCCTAACTTTTACGGGCAGAAACCTCTGGTACCTGGCGCCTAATTTTCCTAAATATACCAATTTCGATCCGGAAGTGGGTTCTTTTGGAACCAACAACAGCCAGGGCTTTGAGTTGTCTGCTGCGCCAACCACCAAAAGATATGGTATTAACCTGCTGGTTACTTTTTAATAAATATGGATAACCAAAATTATTAATTATGATACTAAATAAAATAAAGAACTCATTATTTATTATACCGGGGCTGATGCTTTTTGTTTCATGCAAAAAGCAGTTGGATATAAATGATAACCCCAACAACCCGGTAAAAGTACCTTTAACAACTTTGCTCACGAATGCAGAAGTTGCATTGGGTAACTCGCTCACCATTGGTACCGGGCTTTCGCAGGATCTGGCGGTATATACGCACCAGATGAGTACCCGCGAAGAGGCAAACGATTATGCCGTTACGGGGGTTGAATTTTTTCTTACCCAGTCGTGGCCCAGGTTATACCGTACCACTATTGCCAACCTTGATCAGATCATTAAAGATGCAACAGCAAACGACGATATGATATATGCAGGCATTTCGAAAGTGTTGAAAGCGTATGCATATAGTCAGTTGGTAGATGTATTCGGGGATGTTCCTTTTTCTGAAGTGGGTAAATTAGCCGAAGGGATCCGGTATCCCAAATTTGACGGAGGCGCCGATATCTATCCTCAGTTGTTTGCCATGCTTGATGAGGCTATAGCCGATCTTGGCAATGCAGGAGCGGCGAATATAAATGCACCTGATGATGATGATTTGATCTATAAAGGCTCAACGCAAAAGTGGATAAAGGCTGCCAATACCATAAAACTGAAACTGTATACCCAGATACGGAAAGTGCAGGACGTTTCCGGTCCTGTAAATGCTTTAATCAGCGCCGGAGATTTGATCGGCAGTACGGAAGAATCATTTATGCTACCTTATGGTCCTAATGGCGCTACCGACGACCGCAACCCGGGATTCGGTGATTATTTTGCTACGCAAAGGTCCAATCATGTAAGCCCCTGGTTGTATGAAATTATGAAGGGGTATAACCCAAAAATGAATGCCGGGATAGAAGACCCCCGCATACCCTATTATATTTATAACCAGGAAACAGCAACAAGTTCCCCGGATAATAGTACAGAATACAGGGACGGTCCGTTTGTGACCATCATTTTTGGATCAAAAGGCGAAAATTCGGCCAAGTCACAACAAAATACCGTTAGCTTGTTTGGCATTTACCCGGTTGGAGGGAGATATGATGAAGGCACTGGTGGTGTTGCCTCTGCAAACAGCGGTACTGGCGCTGCGCCCTACAGGTTTATTACTTACGCCGACAGGCTATACCTTGAAGGCGAATTAATACAGGAAGGCATTATTGCCGGTGATGCCAGGGCAACATTCCAGGCGGCTGTATTGGAATCCTTTAACCAGATTGATTATACCATTGCCAACTATGTAAAGCCTTCTCAAACCGTTCCCGCCATATTCGACGAAACGCCTGCATCGCCAATGATGAAATACATTGATGAAATACTTCTCAATTTCGACGCGGCTTCCGCTGCCGGGAAACTGGAAATTATTATGACTCAAAAATGGCTATCCAGCATAGGCAGTTCAATAGATCAGTATACAGATTACAGAAGAACGGGCTACCCGGTAATGTTCGATCCCAATAATCCCGAACACGCGCCGGGAGGCTTTGTGCAACCGCCTATTGATGGCGATCCAATGAACCCCGGAGCACAGGCCAAAGTACCGGTACTTCGCACTTTGCCTTACCCGCTTTCATTGCCCTGGGCACAGGATGAACTGGAAACGAACCCCAATGCCCCGGCACAAAAAACGCCTTCAGAATTTAAAGTGTTCTGGATGCCTTAATAAATAAAAGATAATCATCTAAAATAATAGTATGAAAAAATTATCAATAATATACAGTGTAATTTTGGCCATATTCCTTTTTGCAGGATGCAGAAAGGATGATAATCCCAATGTTCCCGACCTGGAGCGTGTGCCATTGCCACTGATTACCAAAGATGCTTCTACCGATGTAACCATTTCATCGCAGGAACCGGAGACGTTTGCCGCAACATTTATTGTAGATCTTTATTATAAAGACGATATTAAACCGCAAAAATTTGATGTGGTTGTTATCAAAAATGGAGATAAATCCAATGTTAAGTCCTTGAAGGATGGCGTTACCACATTTCCTGTTTCCTTGCAAATTACCGGGTCCCAGTTGGCTACGCTGTTTGGGTCGCCTATCGTTTTGGGAGATAAGTTTGATATAGGCGTAAATATTACAACACAAAACGGTAGGGTATATCAGGCGTTTCCTTTAACCGGGGTTGCATACAATGCTAATGTTGCCGCATTGGCCAACTCCAGCACAAGCGTTCGTTACGAAGCGATATGTAAGTTTAGCGCCGAAGATTATGCGGGCGATTTTAAAGTAATAGCAGATGGTTGGGGAGATTATGCGCCCGGTGATATTGTTGCTGTAACAGTGGTAGATGATACACATGTATCTTTCAAATATCTGGATGCCAATGCCCGTCCGATCATTGTTGAAGTTAAACCCGATAACTCCACTTTTGTAGCAAAGCAGGTATATGGTGACGGGTATGGTGCTGGATATGGAGAAATTTCCTGCGAAACTGTTCCCAGTGCCGATAATTATGTTGGGCCTTGTGATGGTATTTTAAGCGTAAGATTAAAACATACTGTTTCTGCCGGAAGCTTTGGCGATTACACCATTACACTCAAAAAAGTTCAATAAAATAAACCCCAAAATAGTCTGCAATACAAAGGCTGCCTTTTAGCGGGCAGCCTTTTGCATTTGAGCAATAGTGCATTTGTTGTGTTATTACACTACCACCAGCTCATAAAACTTTTCGGGGTGCAGGTATTTGTTGGCCAGCTCCTGTATTTCTGCGGGAGTCACGCTTTTAATATCATTTACCGACCTGTTAAAATAATCTTCGCCCAATGCATTTAAGATAATGTTCTTCCACCTGCCTATAATATGAAAAGGGCCATCAAGGTCGCCCAGTACGGTTCCAATAAGGTAATTTTTTACCAGTAGTAATTCTTCTTCCGTTACGGTTTCGTCACGCAATACCCGCATCTCTTTGTACACTTCGGTAATCGTGGCTTCACAAACTTCGCTGCCGGCTTCTGTGCTGATCATCCAGGCAGTTGCATGCATATGATTTTGCATATAGCTGTGTATGCCATACGTATACCCTTTATCTTCCCTTATATTGCTCATGAGTCTTGAACCGAAGTAACCGCCAAACAGTGTATTGAGCACCTGTGTTTTGATAAAGTCGGGGTGGTTGTTGCCGGGGAAATGACTTGCTATGCGAATAGCGCCCTGTATCCCGTCTTTATCATTTATAATACGGTATTTCTTTTCCGCTGCAGCTTCTATAATATGTGTTATTTGTGGAGACCGCATTTTATTTAACGGTAGTTTTCCAAAATTTTCATTTAACTGTTGCTCAATATTGTTTGGCAATTTACCTGCAACAAATATGCTGCATTGTCCGTTTACATAATACTGGTCAAAAAACCGGCGTAGCTGTTCAGGCTGGAGTGCATCGTAAGCTATGGCAGAACTGTACTTGCCATAGGGATGACGTATACCGAATAAATATTCATCAATTAAACGATTGGCTACAAAATCGCATTTTTTGAGGTTAACCTCAAGTTTTTGTTTCATGATTTGCCTGTAAATATGCAGTTCCGGTTCGGGTATGATAGAATCCGTAATCAGCTCCTGTATAACAGGTAACAATTCATGAAGGTGTTTGGTTAAGCTGTGCAGGCTTAGCGTGGCGGTTTCGTTATAACAGTTACGGTTAAGGTATGAGCCATAGTATTCAAAATGTTCATTAATATCAAATGCATTTTTCTGTGAAGTGCCATTTTTGAGCATGTAATTGGTGGCGGAAGCAACCATGTTTTCATGCTCATACCAGTTGCCGGCATTGAAAACCAGTTCTAATTGTACCACTTCTTCTGCGCCCGCATCAATGGCGTAGACGGCTATTCCATTATCTAAAATGATCTTCCGGAAAGGTTTTAATTCAAGTATATAGTCTATCGCATCCTTAATTTGGGGAGCAACTTGTCTGTTTGCCATGCTTTGTACTTTCTGTTTTAACGATTACCAAAGTAATACATGGTATTACTGTTAGCGGGATCAAAAATAATATTGGTTTCCTGCTGTATTTCGGTAGGTGTAACCACCTGGTATTTGTTTAATTCTTCATTGATCATATTGGTATTGCCCAACAGGGTATAAAAAGAAAGACTGCCTGCCCTGTTCATCAGGCTCATGTCTTCAAAAGCAATCAGGCTTTCCGTTTTGTTTTTTACTTTTCGCAATTCTTTTTCTTCAACGGGTGCATTTTTTATTTTTTGCAGCTCAGCTTCTACAGCCAATTCTGCATCTTCCATTTTAACGCCTCTTACCAGCTTGCCCTCAATGGTTAGCAGACCTGCATCTATGCTTCCAAAATGATAGCATCCAATACTGCTGAAGATTTGTTTTTCTTTTACCAGCGATTGAAATAACCGGGAGGAACCGCCGCCGCTCAATATTTCGGTAAGCAGATCTGTGGTGTAGTATCGGCTGTCCATACGTGGGTAAATATGCCAGCATTTATAAAATGCATCTACAGGCACATTGGCGTGAACTTCGAGTTTGCGTGGAGTGGTTTGCAGAGGTTCCTGCGGAAGATGCCGCATGTATCTTTCTCCTGAAGGGATATCGCCAAACCATTTTTCTGCAAGCTGTTGTACCTGCGCGGCAGTAACATGACCGGCTACTGTAAGTATGGCGTTTACAGGACGATAGTGTTTTGAGAAAAATTGCTTAACATCTTCCAGTGTAGCGTTTTCTATATGGCTCAGTTCGGCCCCTATAGTCATCCAGCGGTACGGATGATTTTTATATGCCAGTGTACGCATTTTATGCCAAACATCGCCATAGGGTTTATTCAGGTAGTGCTCTTTAAATTCTTCACTTACTACTTTGCGTTGTACTTCCAGGCTTTTTTCGCCAAAGTCAAGGCTGAGCATCCTGTCGCTTTCTAACCAAAAGGCGGTTTCAATATTTTCGGCCGGTAACTGGCAATAGTAATTGGTAAGGTCGTTGGTGGTATATGCATTGTTTTCTCCTCCTGCACGTTGCAGCGGTTCGTCGTATGATGGTATATTAACGGAGCCTCCGAACATCAGGTGTTCAAATAAATGAGCAAATCCTGTTTGTGCGGGATTCTCATCTCTTGCCCCAACATCATACATTACGTTTACCACTGCCATAGGTGTGGAATGGTCTTCATGCACCACTACCTTTAATCCGTTTTGCAGTACAAATTGTTCAAATTGTATCATACAATAAAATTCCTGTAGCTTTAAAAGGAATGCAAAATTAGGAGGAATATATGGAAAACGATTTTAAATCAGAGAATGCTGCCTGGCCGGAGTGTAAGAATAAGAAGACTGTCGTTGCGATTTATAATAATTTTTATTCTTTTACCCGGCGCCTGCAAAATATTTTTATACGTTTGAATATTATTGGAAAGGTTATTGCCAACGCTTACTAAAACATCACCAACTTTAAATCCTGCTTCTTCGCCCGGAGAGCCTGGTATTACATCTTCTACCTGTATTCTGCCTCCAACAATATAAATGCCCAGTCCCGTATAAGCATAGTCGAAAGGGCTGCGGTAATGCGAGTTGGGAATAAGGTGTATTTCGCGTTTGGCATAATTAAGGGTTACATTAAAACGCCGCAGCAGGTCATTGCCTATTAAACCAGCGAGGTAAGGATATGCTGTAATATTATAGATATCTTCAAAAATATAGGTAGGAACGTTGCGAAACCGGTAAGGACCAATGCGCACTTCCTTTACAGTGGTTAACCGCATCTCCATTTTGCCTCCCAATCCCTCTGCCTGGGTAAGCAGCGGCTTTTTCTTTGGATTAAGTACAACGCTGTCTCTGTTAAAATCATCTGAAAGTAAAAAACATAAGCCCGCGCCGGAATCAAAATAAAATCTTGAATTAAATCTCCTGTCATCCCTGAAATCCGCCTGCATAATAGGAATGGAGGTAAGCAATGGTTTTAAAATATAACCACCGCGCTTGTATTTGAAATCTCCCTGTGAATACACCGACAGAAGCAGGTTGTCATAATCAAAATGAACAATATAGCGGCTAAAAAAACTATATCCTATTATCCCGTCTATTTTTACTCCGTATACACTCGACAGAATTTCATAATCATTTACGTGAAAATTAAGACTGTCTAACGAAAGTCCCGGTAAATGAAGTGTTGCGTTGTACAGGAAATTTACTTTCCGGATGCCTGCAATACCACGGATGGTTCGATCTGAGGGTAATGTGGGAATGGATAAAGCTACCACTGTTGAAGAATCAAGAGAAATGCCGCCACTACCTGTATCTAAAATAAAATTCAGGGTATCGGGATAGTGGTTTACACGAGCCTGAATAATTACTACGCCACCGCTGAATTGCTGAAATTTGAATTGAGAGATCAGCTTTGCAGGCTCGCCGGAAAGGATCTTCCGGCCGGCCATGGCTAACTCCGAAGACATTAATGTAGCTACAAGTATAAAACAGGCAAATGTTATTTTCATATGTAGCTTATAAATTTAATTCTTTTTGTATAGAAAATGCACCCGTTCATCATTCATAAACTTAGTATTTTTGCAAATACTGGTTTATATATTTCTGGAGAAACAAATGTATGCCAGCAATCCGCCGATTTTACAGTTGAACCAAAATATGAATTGTAATGATGAATGCCGGAGATATTTTACAGAAGGCGTTGGGGTTTGAATTTCTTAGCGTGGAAGAAGGAATGTTTTTATATCACAATACTGCGCTTGCAGAACTCATGTATGTGGCAGATGAAATGCGAAAACAGCATGTTCCACACGGAAAAGTTACCTGGCAAATAGACCGGAATGTAAATACCACTAATGTGTGTATTGCGAATTGTAAATTTTGTAATTTTTACCGCATTCCGGGACATGCAGATGCATATATAACAGATATGTCTGCCTACCGCAGAAAAATAAAGGAAACCATAAAATACGGAGGCGACCAACTGTTGTTGCAGGGCGGCCATCATCCGCAATTGGGCCTCGATTTTTATACCAGTACATTTCGTGCAATAAAGCAGGAATTTCCCGATATAAAACTGCATGCACTTGGACCCCCCGAAGTGGCGCATATTTGTAAGCTGGAGAAAATGAGCCACCACGATGTTTTGGAGGCTTTAAAAGCCGCCGGACTTGATTCATTGCCCGGCGCCGGCGCAGAGATATTAACAGACAGGGTAAGAAGGTTGATCAGCAAAGGAAAATGCGGCGCACAGGAATGGCTTGATATTATGCATGAAGCCCACAAACTGCAGATTACTACCAGCGCCACCATGATGTTTGGACATGTGGAAACCATTCAGGAAAGATTTGAACATTTAACAAAGATCCGTGAAGTGCAAAGCCGGAAACCAGCAGAGGCAAAAGGCTTTTTGGCATTTATTCCGTGGACCTTCCAGGATGTGGATACATTGCTTGCCCGCATAAGGGGTGTGCACAATCTTACTACTGCCGAAGAATATATACGTATGGTTGCACTTTCCCGCATTATGCTGCCCAATGTTAAAAATATTCAGGCCTCATGGCTTACCGTTGGTAAAAAAACCGCACAAATTTGTTTGCATGCCGGAGCCAACGATTTTGGCAGCATTATGATAGAAGAAAATGTGGTGAGCGCTGCCGGTGCACCTCACCGTTTTACATACAGATCCATCCAGGACGCTATACGGGAAGCAGGTTTTGAGCCGCAGTTGCGAAACCAGCAATACGGATGGCGTGAAATACCTGAATTAATTGAGGAACAGTTGATTGATTATTAAAAAAGTGAGTGGTGAATAGTGAGTAGAACTCTCTACTTACCACTTACCACTTACTACTTACCACTATCTTACTCGTTCACTACCAGCCGGAAACCATTACCGTGTATATTCACTATTTCAATATTGGGATCTTCTTTAAGATATTTTCTAAGCTTGGCAATATACACGTCCATACTTCTTCCGTTGAAATAGGTATCGCTGCCCCATATGCGCTTTAATGCAATTTCCCTGGGTAGTAAATCATTTTTATATTCGGCCAGCATTTTCAGCAATTCATTTTCTTTGGGCGATAAGGTTTGTGTTTTGCCTCCGATTATAAGTTCTCTCAATTTCGGGTTAAAATGATAATTACCCAGATCAAATTCTACATTGGCCGAGTCTTTGTTCACATCGTCATTCCGTTTAAGAATAGCCTTTATCTTCAGTAGCAATACTTCACTGTCGAAAGGTTTGGTTATATAATCATCGGCGCCCAGTTTATAACCTTGTATGATGTCTTCTTTCATGGTTTTTGCAGAAAGAAAAAACAGAGGAACATCCGGGTTAATGTCCCTGATCTCTTCTGCCAGCTTAAAGCCGTCCATATTGGGCATCATAACGTCCAGCAGGCAAAGCTCGAATTTTTCCCGTTGAAAAGCAGCTAAACCCAGGCGGCCGTCTCTTTCCAATGTTACATCATAATCATTAAGTTCGAGATAATTCTTTAACACCAGACCCAGGTTCTGATCATCTTCACATAATAATATTTTGTGCTTTTGTGCTTCCATAATTCAAACATTTAGTGACAAATAAATATAATTAGTTTCCGCTTTATAATAAAAAGTGAATAAACTTTTGTTAAAAGGTATTAAATATACGAATCTTTATTTTTGCAATTAAATAAAAACAGTCATGCGATTAACTCCGGAAAATAAGTTTAAAAAACTGATCGTCATAGGCGACAGACTATTGATAAAACCGCTTCAGGCTGATCAGAGAACAGCAAGTGGCCTGTATCTTCCGCCCGGTGTGCAGGAAAAAGAAAAAGTACAACAGGGCTATGTTATTAAGCATGGTCCGGGTTATGCCGTACCAATGCCCGTTGAAAGCGAATCATGGAAGCCGGAAGAAGAGCAGGTTAAATATATCCCGCTCCAGGCAAAAGAGGGCGATCTGGCTATTTTTTTATTGAGCGGTGCAACGGAAGTGATGTACGAAAATGAAAAGTATTTGATCGTTCCGCAAAGCGCAATATTGATGCTGGAGCGGGAAGAAGACATCTAAGAATAAATTTAACCGGATTGCACTAATCCTTTAACTTTCCTGAAAATTGTTGCTTATGCCAGATAAAACAGCTTTTATACAAACCGTTAATGCCGGATATAGTTTTAAAGGCGAAAGCTTTACATTGGGCGCCGCCATACTGAATGGTGAAGTGCTCAGTGATGCCCCCGTTCATTTATCATTAAAAACGATGAACCGGCATGGATTAATTGCAGGAGCTACAGGAACAGGAAAGACTAAAACGCTGCAGGTAATTGCAGAAGGATTGAGTGACGCCAGCGTTCCGGTATTGCTGATGGATATTAAAGGAGATTTGAGTGGCATAGCCGAGCCCGGGGTATTTAACGATAAAATAAAGGAAAGATATGGCAAAATGAAGCTGGAATACGTTCCGAAACCCTTTCCGGTTGAGCTCATGAGTTTGAGTGAGGAAAAGGGTGTTCGGCTGCGGGCTACCGTTAGTGAATTCGGCCCTATTTTGATCTCAAAAATACTGGGACTGAATGACACCCAGCAGGGGCTGGTGGCGATGATCTTTAAATATTGCGATGATCAGAAAATTCCCTTAGTGGATCTGAAGGATTTTACCAAAATGCTTCAGTACATCAGCAACGAAGGCAAGGCTGGTATTGAAAAGGAATATGGTAAAATATCAACTACCAGCACGGGCACTATTTTACGAAAGGTGATAGAACTGCAGCAACAGGGCGCCGATGTATTTTTTGGAGAACCTTCTTTTGAAGTGGATGACCTGATGCGCATCAGTGATGATGGAGGCGGCATGATCAATATACTGCGGGTAACGGATATGCAGAACCGCCCCAAACTGTTTTCTACTTTTATGCTGCAACTCCTTGCTGAGTTGTATGCTATACTTCCGGAAGCCGGCGATGTGGATAAACCCAAACTGGTATTGTTTATTGATGAGGCCCATCTGGTATTTCAGGAAGCAACGGATGCATTGCTGCAGCAAATAGAAACCGTGGTTAAGCTCATCCGGTCAAAGGGAGTAGGTATTTTCTTTTGTACACAAAATCCGCAGGATATACCTGCATCTGTGCTTAGCCAACTGGGCTTAAAAGTGCAGCATGCTTTAAGAGCTTTTACCGCGGCCGACCGTAAAACAATTAAACAGGCCGCGGAAAACTATCCCGAAACCACCTATTACCAGGTAAATGAATTAATAACCGAACTGGGTATTGGTGAGGCATTAATAACCATGCTCAACGAAAAAGGAATTCCTACGCCCCTGGTGCACACTTTGCTTACTTCACCCCGGTCAAGGATGGATGTTTTAACTGATGCCGAGATAAGTGCATTGACAACAAGGTCCAAACTGGTCAGAAAATACGAACAAAGTATAGATAATGAAAGCGCTTACGAAATCGTATCCGGCAAATTAGCGGAAGCCGAAAGAAAGTCGGCCGAACAGGCTGCCAACAAGCCTTCTTCTAAACCCGAATCCTCAACCATTGAAAAGGTTTTAAATAATCCGGTAGCCAGGCAGGTTCAAAGAACGGCGGCTTCTATTATTACGAGAAGTTTATTAGGAGCTTTGGGATTGGGCGGCAGACGAAGTACCAAAAAGAAAACAAGTTGGTTCTGAGCACTTTAAGAAAACTTCATCACTAATAGTAGAAAGTATAATAGATTGTTGATAGTAATCTCATGAATAAATAGTAGAAAATATTAAGTGAATACCACTAAAAGGGTATTGTTTGAACCGTTATCATTACTATCTTTGACCTGGTTTTTCATAGGATATTGGATTTTAAAAACGGGCTGGATTTTTATCCTGGCCCTTTTTTTTTATGTTTATTTTCCCGCTAAACCCCGCCTCACTCATTTCAAGGTAGTTTTCTGCCAGTAGATGATCAATGATCTTCCAGGTCTTTTTTTCATCAGTAATGCGTAGTTGTTGCATTAATTCCCGTATGGTTAATGGCCCGGGACCAAGCGCTTTTGTTATATCAGATTGCAGCAATGAGAAATCTTCACTGGAGAGCATTGTTTTTTTCTTTTCAATGCAATTGTCGCAAATACCACATGGTTTGGCTGCATGGTCATTAAAATAATGGGCTATGATTTGTGCATGGCAATCTTTGGTATTGCCTGCATAGCCGGTAATGGCTTCTATTTGCTTTATCAGTGCCTCTTTTCTTTTTTGATAATTGAGCGTATTAATGGTAAGATTACCGGTTACTACCCTGTTACTCAAAAAGCGTAGCTGGGGTTTATCTTTCCGGGGAGTATAGATAATAACACCATGTGATTGAAGATACAACAATATCTTTTTTATTTCGCTTACATCTTTTTGTAAGGCTTTACCTATTTGCATTTCACTTACAGGCACAGGAATATCAAAAATGCCGCCATACGACCGCAAAAGGAATTTAATGCAGGATGCCACAGCAGGGTTTTCCTCCTGCACCCGCTCTAAGGTTTCTTTTCCGCAACAAAAAACCACTGTAGAAGGTACAAACAGCTGTTCATTGTACTCAATAATGCCTTCCTGCTCCAATGCTTTTATAGCATAGGTAGTGGATACAAAATCCAATTTAAAAAGCCTGGTGAATTCCTCCATATCAAAATCAAAAAAAACATCCTCACCCGAGCCAGCGGGGAGCTGGAGATAATTTACAATGCACTGGTATACGTTGCTGATCTGTTCAAACGAAGGGAAGCGAATGTTCGGGTGCTTTTGAAGATCATCAATATCCTGGTCTCTGAACAGCAGGACTGCATATGATTTCTTACCATCACGGCCTGCGCGACCGGCTTCCTGGTAATAATTTTCCAGGCAATCCGGCATATCTACATGCACTACGGTTCTTACATCCGGTTTATCTATACCCATCCCAAAAGCATTGGTACATACCATAATGCGGGTTTCATTTTTGAGCCAGCTTTCCTGTTTTTCATTTCTTTTTTCATGCGACAAACCGGCATGATAATAATCGGCGCTGATATGGTGGAGCCGAAGCAAATCCGCTATTTCTTTGGTGCGTTTCCGGCTGCGGCAGTATACGATTCCGCAGCCGGGTACTTTTTCAATTATTTGCAATAATTTATTGAACTTAACGGCTACATTAAATACACTGTACGAAAGATTGGGCCGTTCATAAGATAACTGAAACAATTGCTTTTCCCTGAATTGTAATTTCCCGCAAATATCTTCCTGTACTGGTTTAGTGGCCGATGCGGTGAGGGCCAGTACTGGTACTCCGGGTTTTTGTTCACGAATGGATGCGATAGTAAGGTAAGCCGGGCGAAAATCGTAGCCCCATTGCGAAATACAATGTGCTTCATCTACCGCAATGAGGTTGATAGGTAAAGCCGGTAAATATTCTTTAAAAATATTCGTTTCCAGCCGTTCGGGTGATACATACAGGAATTTATAATTGCCGTACAGGGCATTATCAAGCGTTTTTTTAACTTCGGGGAATTGCATTCCTGAGTTGATATTAAGCGCCAGAATACCCTTTGCCTTTAAATTTTGTACCTGATCTTTCATCAATGCAATCAATGGCGTTATTACCAGGCAAATGCCTTTTGAAGCGAGTGCCGGTACCTGGAAGCATATGGATTTACCTCCGCCTGTAGGCATAATGGCCAAAGTATCTCTGCCACTCAATACAGATTGAATAATCTCTTCCTGCATTGGGCGAAAGGAAGTATAGCCCCAGTTGGATTGTAATATAGAATGGATGTCCGTCAAAAAAATAAATTGTAAAGGACAAATATCAGTAAAAGCGCCAAGAAGCGAGGTGAAAAGTGAAAAGGCAGAAGTGAAAGAAGGAGTTTTCGTCCTTTCATGAATAATTGCTGTCCGAGAGCTAATGGCTGATCACTCCTGGCAACTCACTCTTTTCCGGCACTCATCCAGTTGTTGGCTGCAGCATGTATTTACCTGTGGCTGATGCTTCACTGTTCCATTTTCAAATTAGTATATTTTCAAATTTCCCACATTTCCATTTCCACATTTTCATGTTACCTTCTTTACAAACAATCTTCCGGAGTTGATGCCGAGCACTACATCGCTGAGCCCCATGGCCAGCGCGCCGAACATGGGATTAAGAAAACCAAGTGCCGCTACAGGGATCGCCACTACATTATAGCAAAATGCCCAAAACAGATTTTGTTTTATGGTAATAAAGGTGTGCTTGCCTAATCCCAATGATAATGGAAGATTTTTGAGACCATGGTTCATCAGCACTACATCGGCTGTTTGAATGGCAATTTGTGATGCATCACTCAGTGAAATTCCGATTGTTGCCTTTGCCAGTGCTGGTGCATCATTGATGCCATCGCCCACCATTGCGGTAGGCGCCTGCCGGGTAAGCGATTCAATAACAGCTAATTTTTGTTCGGGTGTTTGTTCCGCTATTACTTTGTCAATGCCAAGTTCGGCGGCCAGTTGTTCACTTTTGGTTTTGCTATCGCCACTTAAAAGATAAGTAACGATCCCTTTGTTGCGCAGGTAATTCACCACTTTTTTGGCTTCGGGCCGGATATCATCCTTTACATCTATCCACCCGATCAGTTCATTGTTTCTTACGATATATACATTGTGCGTGTTGTCGGCAGTTAGTGTTGCTGCTATTTTATAGGAACCGGCCCAATATACATCTCCCGCTCTGCTGGTTGCTTTTATTCCCAAACCTTTTATTTCCTCTATTTTGGCCCATCGTATCTCGTTTTTGGACTTCCATGAGGTGGCAATGCTTTTTGCGATCGGGTGATTGGAGTATTTTTCGAGTGAGTATGTAATCCGTTTTAGTTCTTCTTCTGAAACAGCATTATTTGTTGTTTGGAACTGGTCAATTGTTAAATCACCTGTAGTGAGTGTTCCGGTTTTATCAAATACCACCTGCCGGATATCTTTAAAAAGTTCAAGACTTTTGGCATTGCGGAAAAGCACACCATTACGTGCGGCACGACCCAACCCAACTGCGATAGCGGCGGGTGTAGCCAGCCCTAATGCGCAGGGACACGAAATAACCAGCACAGCAATGCTGCGCATCAGCGAAGAAGTGAAATCCTGCAATACAAAATAGTTGATAATAAAAGTAAGTACTGCAATAGCAATTACTGCAGGTACAAATATGGCGCTGATCCTGTCGGCCATTTGCTGTACAGGTGGTTTTTCACCCTGTGCCTGTTTTACCAGGTTTACAATGTTCGCAAGCGCCGAATCACCGGCCGCTGCAGTAACCTGTGCTTTTACTGTTCCCTCTGCCAGTGAGCTACCTCCGATAAGCATATCTTTTGCATGTTTTTCCCGCGGCAGGCTTTCGCCGGTAATAATGGATTCATTTACACTGGCATCGCCCCACAGAATTTTACAGTCTGCCGGCACAAGTTCACCGGTTTTTATCAGAACCAGGTCGCCGGAGCGGAGGTCCTTGTTGTCAACGGGCATAATTACTTCCTGATGGTGTTCATCAAAAGCAATCATATTGGCTACTGTTTTTTGTGATTTAGCCAAACCCTGTAAGGCTTTTTGCGTAGATTGAACAGATGCGCTTTCTAAGTAATTGCCAAAAAAAACGAGGGTAATAATGGTGGCGGCAGTTTCGTAAAAAAGGTAATCTTCGCCCAGGTTTAGCAGGGTTCCTGTAAAACTGTATACAAAAGCCGCGGTAGCGCCCAGTGCAATTAATACATTCATGTTAGGAATGCCGTTGCGCAGGCTTTTAACAGCGCTTTTTCCAAAATAAGACATTCCAATGATATATACCGGGAGACAAAGCGCAAACTGTACCCATGGATTCATGAGCCAGTGCCAGCCTATCCGGTCGTGCACCATGTGTAACAGCAATACTACCGTAAAAGGCAAACAAAGGAGCGTGTACTTTAAATGAATATTCATTTTTTTTGCAGGAGCTCCTGTCTTATCCGCTTCCAAAATGCCCGTTACCTTATACCCCAGCGCATCAATTCCTTTTTGTATCTGTTGTGGGGTGCTGCCGCCATTTAAATCAAATGAAATATCGCCGTCCACAAAATTGACCCTGATGTTCCGGACGTTTTCTTTTTCCAGGTACCTGCGAATGGTGAGCGCACAATTGGAACAATCCATCCCTTCTACTTTCCATCTGATATTTTCCATACCGCAAAATTACTAACCAGCATACTGATGTATTAATGCAATCGCAGATATCTTTGCAACTATGTATCAGTAAAGTGATAAAACAGTCAATATCTTTGCAACGGGGAGGCAGGAAGGTTACAGGTTTCGGGTTACAGTTTACTGGTGCGGGATCGTTGCCCTTGCAACCTGTACCATGCGACTTACAACACGCTTTCAGGTACATCGTTTATGGAGATAGCAGTTACATTAGAAAACATTCAGCAGAGTGCCCGGTATTTTTGGGAGCATGTGCAGGGCAGGGTCTTTGCCTTTCATGGAGAGATGGGGGTGGGAAAAACTACTTTCATTAAAGCGTTGTGTATTGCCAAAGGAGTAACTGATCACGTAAGCAGCCCTACCTTTTCTTTAATAAATGAGTACAGCTATAGTGAAGGGAACTTACTGAAGCATATTTTTCACATTGACCTGTACCGTTTAAAGGATGAAGAAGAAGCCATTAATGCCGGTATAGAAGATTGTTTATATTCCGGCAATATTTGTTTTGTGGAATGGCCTCAGAAAACACCTTCCCTTTTTCCCGAAAGCAGGGTAGATATTTACATGCATCCTGTTAATTACAATACGCGTTTGCTAAAAATTGATTTTCACAGGTAAATTTTTAGTAAATTGTTCGCTCAAACCTATCCAGCTTATGCCGGCAGAAAAGCCATTTGTAGGTACATCGTTCCATTACGAAACATTAGAAGAAACGTTAGATATTAAGCCACGTGAAGCACAATTGCTGATCGGGATTCCAAAAGAAACCTCTTTCCAGGAAAACCGGATTGCATTAACACCTGATGCGATTAGTGTGCTAACAAGCAACGGTCACAGGGTTGTTGTAGAGCACCGTGCGGGGGAGGGCGCACACTTTTCTGAAAAGGACTACAGCGATGCGGGCGCTAAAATTGCATACGATAAAAAGGAAGTATTTCAATGCGATCTGATCATGAAATCGGCGCCGGTGAATGAGGAGGAAGTGCTGTTGCTAAGGCATAATCAAACTATCATATCGCCTATCCATCTGCCGGTGATGAAAACGGAAATCTTACAGCGCATGATGGAAAAGCGGATCACCGCACTCTCGTTTGAAAATTTTAAAGACGATTCTGGACACAATCCTATTGTGCGCAGCATGAGTGAAATTGCGGGCAGTGCGGTAATGCTGCTGGCGGGTAATTATTTAAGCAATGCCAACAATGGTAAAGGAATGCTGCTGGGTGGCATTTCGGGCATTCCTCCCACCAAAGTGGTTATTATCGGTGCTGGAATTGTAGGTGAGTATGCGGCAAGAACCGCGCTGGCTATGGGTAGCAGCGTAAAGGTTTTTGATAATAATATCTATAAGCTCAAGCGCATGCAGGGCAACATAGGGGTAAGGATGTGGACCTCAGTAATAGAACCTAAAATTTTGGCCAAGCAATTAAAGACCTGTGATGTGGCGGTGGGCGCTTTGTCTTCTTTTGGCGGACGCACGCCCATAGTGGCAACCCAGGAGATGGTGTCTATAATGCGGCCGGGGAGTGTAATCCTTGATGTTTGTATTGACCGCGGGGGCTGTTTTGAAACCTCAGAGATCACTTCGCATGAAAATCCCGTATTTATCAAGCATGGTGTTATTCATTATTGCGTACCCAATATACCTTCGGGCTTTGCGCGAACAGCGTCGCAGGCCATTAGCAATGTGCTGATGCCCCTGTTGCTTGAAATAGGCGACGAAGGCGGGCTCGAAAAATTAGTGTGGCATAAATTTAATATTCGCAGCGGAATCTACCTGTTTAAAGGAGCGCTCACCAATATCTATCTCAGCCAGCGCTTCAATTTAAAATATACAGATCTGAATTTACTGATTGCCAGCAGGAGATAAAAGCAAATGGTAAGTCGCAAATATTCTTGGTTAGTCTTAGTTACCCGCCAGTGCTTTTTTAGCCACTTTCCCCACCGTAAGCCCCTGCACTACGATGGAGAATACCACTACAAAATAGGTGACCTCCAGTAATAAATTTTTGTGTTCCCCATTGTCCACCGACAAAACAAGGGCTATGGATACACCACCACGCAGTCCGCCCCAAACCATTACAGAGAGAGCACCCTTGAGAAACTTGTTTTTAAATGGCACTATGGCATAGGGGATCCAAATGGAAAGCAGCCTTGCAAGGAGTACAACAACGATAGCAAAAAGACCAAGCAGCAGGTGGCTGATCAAATCAGGGATCAACAACAGTTCAAAGCCAATAAACAGGAACAATATAGCATTCAGTATCTCATCTATCAGTTCCCAGAATTTATTCAGATAGTCTTTTGTTTCTGACGACATTGCTGTTATTTTCCCGTAATTGCCCGTAATAAGCCCTGCAGCAACCATGGTAAGGGGCCCGGAAATATGTGTGGCACGTGCTACAAGATATCCGCCCATTACCACCGAAAGCGTAATAAGCACAGACACTTTATAATCATCTACTCTTTTCATTGCTTCCGAGGCGCCAAAGCCAAGAAGTGAGCCCAGCAGCAGCCCCCCGAACGCTTCTCTTGCCAGCAGCCATGAAATAGAACCAACGGAAATATTCATGGCATCGGTTTGGGTAAGTTGCAGAATAACGGCGAATAATACCACGGCTACCCCGTCGTTAAAAAGCGACTCGCCGGCTATTTTTGTTTCTAATGATTTAGGCACTTTTGCCTGCTTTAAAATGCCGAGCACGGCTATGGGATCTGTAGGGGATATTAGTGCGCCAAACAACAGGCAATAAAGAAAAGGAATATCTTCATCCAAAAGCGGCGCTATATTATACAAAATGAACGCTACTACAAAAGTAGAAATAATAACGCTCACTGTTGAAAAAACGAATATGGGCATGCGTTGCTCTTTCAGATCCGAGAAATTTACGTGTATAGCACCGGCAAAAAGGAGAAAATTCAGCATGGCACCCATTAATACTTCCGTAAAATCAAATTCCGAAATAAGGTTAAAAAAGCTAAGTGTCGTTTTAGGAAAAATGCTTGGGCCGGCAAGCCTGATGAGGAGAGAAACGAAGATGGCAATGAGCATAATGCCAATGGTAGAAGGTAGTTTTAATATCCTGAGATTGAGATAAGCAAAAAAAGAAGCGAGCACAATTAAAACAGAAAACGAATAATAAAGTTCCAACCGGTATTGATTTAGAGTTCGGGCAAATTTAAAAAAAACCAACCAATTGCCTCTTCATGACGCTATCCCTGGCCGGGATATTGCACAGAGACGGCGTGTATACGCAACATGCAGGTCTTTAAAAGAGAGAAAGACAAGCTGTATTATTATTTATACTTATTAATATCCAGCTGTTCGTTGCAAAACGTATATTCTGTTTCGTCATTGCTGCTTACGATGATCAGCCTGTCTTTGCAATATGTTGTAACCAGCTGCTGGTATAACGCAACTCCTTCGGCATCCAAATTCGTACAGGGCTCGTCGAGTAATAAAACCGGAGTGTTTGAAAAAACAGATTGCGCCAGTTTTACTCTTTGCTTCATCCCACTGCTGAAATATCGGATCTGTTTGTGGGTAGCCTTTTCCAGCCCGATTAATGCAATAATCCCGGGGATGGTCGGATAGGTTAACAGTGGTTTAAACTGGTGATGAAAATGCAGGAACTCATGGAGGGTCATCTCTTCTATAAGTTCCAGGTAAGGAGCGGCGATGGACAGGTGCAGGTAAATATGCTCAGGGTTCAGTGGATTACCCGTTTGCTGTTGATTGCTTTTTGCGAAATATTCAACTTTTCCTTCGCTTGGCGAAAGCGCTCCTGCTATTACCTGAAGGAGTGTGGATTTACCCGATCCGTTAGGACCAGTAATGGCGTAAGCTATGCCTGCTGAGAAACGAAAGTTAACATGCCGGAATATCCAATCCCTGTTAAACCTTTTGCCTGTATTAATCAACGATATCGTCATCCACGCTGTTTTTAGTGTAGCGTTTAATGATGCCTCTTCCGCTTTCGCGGATAAAAGTTACGATCTCATCTCTTTCATCCGTGGCCTGGAATTCTTCTTCCAGAATTTCCACTGCCTGGGAGGTATTTAAGCCCTTATTATAAATAATTCTGTAAATATCCAATATATGGTTGATCTTATCTATGGTAAATCCCCTGCGTTTAAGACCGATGGAATTTACGCCGGCATAACTAAGCGGCTGGCGGGCGGCTTTAATATAGGGTGGCACATCTTTGCCAACGAGTGAGCCACCGCCTACATAGGAATGAGCGCCAATTTTTACAAACTGGTGCACAGCACACATACCACCGAGTATAGACCAGTCGCCCATTACCACATGCCCTGCCATTTGTGTATTGTTTGTAATAATACAGTTGTTTCCAACAGAGCAGTCGTGGGCTATATGGCTATAGGCTTGTATGAGGCAATTATTACCAACGGTAGTTTTCCCTCTTTCTTTAGTACCCCTGTTAATGGTAACAAATTCACGGATGGTGGTATCGTTACCAACTTCAACAAGTGAATTTTCTCCTGCAAATTTCAGGTCTTGCGGGATGGCCGAAATAACCGCTCCCGGAAAGATGCGGCAATTTTTGCCAATTCTTGCGCCTTCCATAATGGTTACGTTGCTTCCAATCCAGGTGCCTTCACCTACTTCTACATTATGGTGAATTACAGTGAAAGGATCAACTTTTACATTGGTGGCCAGTTTGGCGTTGGGGTGAATATATGTGTGGGGGTGAATCATTGATGATTATTTCTTATTGGAATCCTTGCAAAAAGTATTTGATATAGATATAAAAAATGTCAGGTGGTTTCCTGACGAGGGCAAAAGTAAGGAAAAGATAATATTCATCAGTTACCGCTTCACTAATTGTGCCATCAGCGTGGCTTCAGTTGCAATTTTATTTCCAATATATACCGTTCCCTGCATCTCACACATTCCCCTGCGAATAGGAGCATTGAGCTCCATTTTCAATATCATCGTATCACCCGGAACCACTTTCTGACGGAAACGGGCATTGTCCATTTTAACAAAATAGGTATCATATTCTCCCGGGGGCAGCGCATTAATGGCTAATATGCCGCCGGTTTGTGCAAGCGCTTCTATTTGCAACACACCGGGCATAATTGGGTTACCAGGAAAATGTCCCACAAAAAAGGGCTCGTTAAAGGTCACATTCTTAATACCTACTATTCTTGTATCGGTAAGCTCAATTATTTTATCAACCAGCAAAAAAGGATAGCGGTGGGGAAGTGTTTTTTCAATTTGCTGGGTCGTATATATAGGTACCTGGTTAGGATCGTATATGGGTACGTCAAGCATTTGCTTGTTTACTTTAATGTGCTGCTTTATCTTTTTGGCAAAACTTACGTTTGAAGAATGCCCCGGACGGTTGGCAATAATATGCGTTTTAACGGGGGTGCCTATAAGCGCCAGGTCGCCGATTATATCCAATAGCTTATGGCGTGCCGGCTCATTCGGAAACCGTAACTCAAGATTATTAAGATACCCGCCACTTTTCACCTCCATCTTCTTTCTGCCAAAAGTTTTGCCCAGGCGTTCCATTTCGGCTTCGCTTACCGGTTTATCTACTACTACAATGGCGTTATTAATATCACCACCTTTTATGAGATTATTCTCCAGGAGCATTTCCAGTTCGTGCAAAAAACAAAAAGTGCGGCAAGGTGCGATCTCCGATTTAAAATTTTTCAGATGCTTTAAGCCTGCATGCTGTGTTCCCAAAACGGGACTGTTAAAATCAATGAGGGTTGTTATCTGGTATTCCATAGCGGGCATAGCCACCATTTCTACCCTTTTTTCATCGTCGTAATATGTAATATTGCTGTCAATGGTATACCACAGTTTTGCAGCTTCCTGCTCCATTACCTCGGCTTCTTCAATAATCTCTACAAAGGGAGCCGAACTGCCGTCAATTATAGGTATTTCAGGACCGTTTAATTCAACAAGACAATTATCAACACCCATACCTACCAATGCGGCCAGAATATGTTCAACAGTGCTTACTTTAACACCTTTATCTTCAAGTGTTGTTCCGCGGGAAGTATCGGTAACGAGGTCGCAATCCGCCTTAATAATGGGTTGCCCTGCAAGGTCAATACGCTGGAATTGAATCCCAAAGCCTGCATTTGCGGGGTTTAATATCATATCCACTTTAATGCCTGTGTGTAAACCCGTTCCGGAAATACTCACTGCCGATTTAAGTGTGTGCTGTTTATCAGGATTGAATTTTGCGTTCATTATGCGTTTTTGTTATCGGGCAAAGATAGGGATGAACGCCCGATAGTAAGTTATTCGCCTTCAGTATATAAGAAGATATTATACTTTTTCAGCGAGCAGCTGTTTGATCAGCGCCTCCAGTTCCAGGATTCTTTTCTCAAAATCCGGCAGCTTCCGGGATATGGCCTGGCTGCGCAAGGCACTGGTATAATCATGAGCAGGAGATCCTGTTACTGCCGCTTTGGGTTGCTTGATAGATTTGCTTACCCCGCTTTGTGCATTGATCCTGGCGCCATCCGCTATGCTGATATGCCCTACAATACCTGCCTGTCCCCCAATCATAACATTATTCCCAATTTTGGTACTCCCGCTAACGCCAGCCTGCGCGGCAATTACGGTATTACGCCCCACTTCTACGTTGTGAGCCACCTGGATCAGGTTGTCTAACTTTGCGCCTGCCCTTATAATGGTTGAACCGATAGTTGCCCGGTCTATAGTAGCATTGGCGCCCACTTCCACATTGTCTTCTATTTCTACGTTTCCAATTTGCGGAACTTTTTTAAAACTGCCGTCTGCCTGCGGAGCAAAGCCAAAACCATCGCTTCCAACAATAGTGCCGGCGTGGATAATAACCTTTTTTCCTATTTTACAATGATGATATATGGTTACTGAAGGGTGGATAACAGAATGGTCACCGATTTTAACGTTATCACCAATAAAGGTATATGGATATATTTTCACATTGTTTCCAATTTCAGCCTTTTCACCGATGTAGGCGAAAGCTCCAACAAAAACATTTGTTCCTATATGGGCAGAAGCAGCAATATAAGAAGGTTGTTGAATACCCGTTAGCTGCTGTGACATCATTTCCTGGTATTTGGTCAGTAAAGTGGCAAACGCGCTATACGCATCCGGAACCCTTATCAGTGTTCCACTTACCTTTTCTTTTAGCTCAAGCGATTCATTAATGATAATTACGGACGCCTTGGTAGTATACAGGTAATCCTCGTATTTGGGATTGGCAAGAAAAGCCAACTGACCTTCTGTTGCCTCTTCAATTTTGCTGAATGAACTTACACCTGCATCGGCATTGCCTTCAATTTTACCGTTAATCAGCATAGCTATTTGTGCGGCAGTGAACGTCATAAATATTATTTGAGATAACAAATGTAAAATTTTTTCACGGCCCCCGAAAGGCTATGTTGTATGAGGGCGTTATCTACCTGAGATATATCTTTGACCGCACCGTCTTTGAAAAGGATATTGATCTTTTCATTGTAAGGATTGTATGTGCGGTTTACAGCTTCCCCGGTAAAAACAAGATAAGAAGCATCCCTTTCATTAATATTAAGCCGTTCCATTACGTTTTTTTTCTGCTTATCTATTTCTTTTTCAGGGATAGGGCTACTTTGTAGCTTTACCTTGAGCAAATTCCGGTTCATGATCCCTCTGCATAACAGGGACAATATTTTATCGGGATGATGGCACCAGCTTTTTATAGCAGCTACAATATCTGTATCGTCTAGTTGGCAAAACTGCTCCAGATGCAGGGCTATGGTTCCTTTATATTGATTTAACAAAAACGATTTCAATATGCTTTCCTGTAAACGTCCGGTATTTTCCATACCTGTTTCCCTGGCTCGTTCAAGAATCTTAACAAGCATCATTTCTGCTGCCAGTACAGTTTTATGTAAATACACCTGCCAGTACATAAGCCTGCGCGCCACTAAAAATTTTTCGATGGAGTATATCGCCTTCTCCTCCACCATTAGCTCACCATTGTGCACGGTAAGCATTTTTATGATCCGGTCGTATCCGATAACGCCTTCGCTTACGCCGGTAAAAAAACTATCACGGGTAAGATAATCCATACGGTCAACGTCTAATTGGCCGCTTACCAACTGATGCAAAAATTTTTTGGGATAAGTATTGGTGAAGATATCAATCGCTGTTTGAAGCTGTCCGCTAAATTGCTGGTTTAACTCCTGCATCAGTAAAAGAGAAAGTTCTTCGTGATGAACATTTTCCATCAGAACGCTTTCCAGTGCATGCGAAAAGGGGCCATGTCCTATATCATGTAAAAGTATAGCAATCTTTGCACCAGTATCTTCAGTTTCACTGATGAATATTCCTTTTTCCTGTAACACCTGCAAAGCATTGCACATTAAATGGTATGCTCCCAAAGAATGGTGCAGGCGGGTATGAACGGCTCCGGGATATACCAAATGCGCCAGAGCCATTTGCTTAATGCGGCGCAGACGCTGATACCAGGGATGTGAAATAATTTCAAATATCAACGGGTTGTTTACAGTAATAAATCCATATACGGGGTCGTTGATGATTTTTCGGAAAGGCATGTAAATATGTTAAAAAAATAAAGGAACCGCCGCAAAGGTAAAAAGCGGGAAATGAATAACTACATTTGATTAGCTAAACATAAAAATAAATATTCATGTCTTTGGCAAAAATACTTTGGGTTGATGATGAAATGGAGAGCCTCCAGTCGCAAAAACTTTTTTTGGAGAACAAAGGATACGAAGTGCAAACACTCACCAACGGGTATGATGCGCTGGACTACGTGAAGGAAAATATAGTAGATGTAGTATTGCTCGACGAAACAATGCCTGGCATTAGCGGGCTGGAAACATTGTCCAGGATAAAAGAGATCAATCAGCAGTTGCCTGTAGTGCTCATTACCAAAAATGAAACGGAAAACCTGATGGATGACGCCATTGGTTCTCAGATCAGTGATTACCTGATCAAGCCGGTTAATCCCAACCAGGTGTTACTGAGTTTAAAAAAAATAATTGATAACCGCAGGCTGGTGGCCGAAAAAACAACAAGTGCATACCAGCAGGAGTTTCGCAATCTTTTTATGGCTTTAAACAGCAATCCAAATTATAACGAGTGGATGGAACTCTATAAAAAATTGGTGTATTGGGAACTGGAAATGGAAAAAAGCGACAGTCCTGAAATGCGGGAGGTATTTCAATCACAGAAAAGTGAAGCCAATACCGAATTTTTTAAGTTTATCAGCAGAAATTATGCTTCCTGGGTGAATCCTAAAAGCACCGATGCACCCATTATGAGCCATACTTTATTCCGGTATAAAATATTGCCCCATATTGAAAAAGGAAAGCCCTTGTTTGTTGCTTTAATTGATAACCTGCGTTACGATCAATGGAAAACTATTCAGCCAGCGTTTGCCGAAACATTTCGGATACAGGAAGAAGAAACCTTTTATTCAATACTGCCAACTGCTACACAGTATTGCCGCAACGCCATTTTTGCCGGGATGATGCCCATGGACATTGAAAAACATTTTCAGGCACAATGGAAAAACGATGAGGAGGAAGGTGGAAAAAACCTGTATGAAGAGGAGTTTTTGAAAGCGCAGCTAAAGCGTTTGTACAAAGGCGATGTTAAATATTCCTATACCAAAGTGCTTAATCACCAGGACGGTCAAAAACTGGTTGACAATATCCATAATCTTTTGGAAAATGACATCAACATCATAGTATACAATTTTGTGGATATGCTGAGCCATGCAAGAACGGAAATGGAAGTGCTGAAAGAGCTGGCAAGTGATGAAACCAGTTACAGAAGTATTACCGCCAGTTGGTTTGAGCATTCGCCCCTGCACCAGGCACTCAAAAAAATTGGAGAAAAGCCCCTCACGCTGATAGTGGCAACGGATCATGGAAGTGTAAGGGTTAAAACGCCTTACAAAGTGATTGGAGATAAGCAAACCACCAGCAATTTGAGGTATAAACACGGGCGAAATCTTAATTATGAGCCTAAGGAAGTACTGGCTTTTCGCGACCCAAAAGAAGCGGGGCTGCCAGTGCCCTCCGTTAACTCTTCCTTTATATTTGCCAAAGAAGATGGTTATCTCTGTTATCCTAATAACTATAACTATTATTCAAACTATTACAAAAACACATTTCAGCATGGGGGTATAAGTGTGGAGGAAATGATTGTGCCGGTAGTAAGGATGACGAATAAGTAATTTTGAAGTTTAAGATTTGAGATTGGCCCCTCAGCTCGTAATATAGCGGCAGAAAGGGATGTGCATTAGTTGGGACTTCAAATTTTACATTTCAAATTTCAAATCGTATATCTTTGCCAGGAGAAAACAACAAGATGAAGATTAATCAACCGACCTTAAATAAAATTGAAGCCATACTGGAAGAAGCCGGCTATGTGATACGGTATGAAAGAGGTACTTTTCAAAGTGGGTATTGCATTTTACAGCAAAGGAAGGTGGTGGTACTTAATAAATTTCTTACCCTGGAAGGCCGCATCACTACCTTGGCCGATCTTATGCCCGAGTTGGAAATAACGTTTGATGCGCTTACTCACGATTCGCAAAAGTTATACGAGGAATTAATGGCCAAACCCGCCAATGAATAGAGTGGTTTATCAATAACAGTAATTTGGCTGTAATTTAGGCTGATACACTTTTTAATTTTACTTCTTCTGTAAATTTACAATTGCTATTGTACATTTTCTTTTAGCTTTGACACGTGAGTTACCCTGATATTAAAATTACATTTTTGGGTACGGGTACCAGCAGTGGCGTGCCTATGATTGGCTGCAGTTGCGATGTTTGTACTTCAACAGACAGGAAGGATAAACGGTTGCGCTCAAGCATACTTGTACAATCTGAACATACTACTGTTGTGGTTGATTCGGGTCCGGATTTTCGTTACCAGATGTTGAGGGAGAACATAAAACATTTGGATGCAGTTATATTTACGCACCCGCATAAAGATCATGTGGCAGGGTTGGACGATGTAAGGGGGTTCAACTATTTCATGCAAAAGCCCATGGAAATTTATGGCAATGAAATGACGCTGGAAGTGATCATCAGGGAATTTCCCTATGCCTTTACCGAAAAGAAATATCCGGGAGCACCCAACATCCATCTCAATACCATCAGTTCAGACCCCTTTCAGATCAACGATCTTGTAATTACGCCGGTGCTGGTATGGCATATGCAAATGCCCGTATTGGGCTTTCGGTTTGGGAAGTTCACTTACATCACCGATGCCAACCGTATAGAGGAGAGCAGCAAAGAGAAAATAAGGGGTAGCGAAGTAATGGTATTAAATGCGCTCCGCAGGGAAGAACACATCTCCCATTTTAATTTAAGCGAAGCCATAAATGAAGTACAGGATATGCAAATACCCGCAGCTTATTTTACACATATAAGCCACCAGTTGGGAAAACATGCTGACGTAAGCAGCGAATTGCCCGAAGGAATACAACTGGCTTACGACCGATTGAGCATAGCCTTGTAATTCTCCCCACAGCCGCCTTATGCGGATGAACATTCATTAATTTATTACTGGTAAACACTTCTCCGAATGTCCTTTGATGAGATAATTTTATTATTATCAGCTTTTCATTCCTTTTATTATGTAACTTTCAAATGATATACACCAACGTATGAATGCTAACCGGGTGAAGGAATATTTTAATTTCAGTAAAAAAGAACGCAATGGGATTATTGCACTGCTGGCTATACTGGCCGGCGTGTGGTTTGCACCTTTGCTGTTTACCCCGGATGAACCATTTGATGGTAAAGAATTTGTCAGATTTGAGCATGATATTGCACAACTGGAGCAACAGGCCGCACTTGCGGGAAAATATATTGATTCGGGCGAAATATTTTATCCTGCATCATCAGCCATCTCGTATAGTAAGCCTGTAAAATCAGAAACATTTTATTTTGACCCCAATACGTTAAATCCCTCCGAATGGCAACGTTTAGGCATATCCGGCAGAACCATTCAAACCATACAAAATTTTATAGCAAAAGGCGGTAAGTTTTATAAAGCAGAAGATATTGGCAAAATATATGGATTAAGAAAGCCTGATTATGAAAGGTTGTTGCCCTATGTGCGCATTGCTGCACATGTATCGCAAAGTAAAGATAAGAACGTGTACCCTCCTTCTTTTGCTGCCAGAAGCGCAAAACATACTGTAGGTATGGTTCCTATTAATACCGCCGATACTACGGCTTTTATTGCCTTACCGGGTATTGGCAGTAAACTGGCTATCCGCATCATCAGTTTCAGGGAAAAATTAGGGGGCTTTTACAATGTAGAGCAGGTTGCGGAAGTGTATGGGATCAGCGACACCGTTTTTCAACAAATAAAAGGCCACCTGCAATGCGATGCCGGAGCGATAAAGAAAATCAATATCAATACTGCCGGCATAGACGAGTTAAAAGCACATCCTTATATAAAATATCAGGTGGGTAATGCCGTTATCCAGTATCGTTTACAGCATGGCAACTTTCAAAATGAAGATGATCTGAGACAAGTTCATTTGGTAACGGACAATCTTATTCAAAAGCTGTTACCCTACATTGATTACTAACGTTTGTTAGTATTATGAAAAAAATTCTTTAATTTGCACAATTATAAAATAGTATGGATTTTCAAACAGATGAATTAACGCTACAAATTGCTCAAACGGCAAGTGATTTTGCAAGGCGACATATAAGACCCTATGTAATGGAATGGGATGAAACCCAGGAGTTTCCCGTGCACGTTTTTAAGGAAATGGGTAAACTGGGATTAATGGGAGTGCTGGTTCCTGAAACCTATGGCGGCGCCGGGCTGGGTTATGTGGAATATATAACGATTATTGCAGAAGTGGCAAAGGTTTGCGGTTCGGTTGGATTAAGTGTTGCTGCACACAATTCATTGTGTACCGGGCATATTCTGGCTTTTGGAAATGAAGAACAGAAACAAAAATATTTGCCTAAGCTGGCCACTGCAGAATGGATCGGTGCATGGGGTTTAACAGAGGCCGGTACGGGAAGCGATGCCGGCAATATGCAAACCATTGCCGTAAGAGATGGTGATGACTGGATACTCAACGGCACAAAATGCTGGATCACTCATGGTAAGTCGGGGGACGCAGCAGTAGTAATTGCCAGAACAGGAGAGCCCAGAACAAAGAATAATGCCACCGCTTTTGTGGTGGAACGGGGAACAGCAGGGTTTAGCGGGGGAAAAAAAGAAAACAAGCTTGGCATGCGGGCCAGTGAAACCGCGGAAATGATATTTGACAATTGCAGAATTCCCGATGGCAATCGCCTGGGAAATGTGGGGGATGGGTTTAAGCAATCACTGAAAGTGCTTGACGGAGGCCGGATTTCCATTGCGGCCCTTGCGCTGGGAATAGCCAGGGGCGCTTATGAGGCGGCATTGCAATATTCCAAAGAAAGGTGCCAGTTTGACCAGCCCATCTCAAATTTTCAGGGCATATCTTTTAAACTGGCAGATATGGCTACGGAAATTATGGCATCGGAGTTACTGATATTACAGGCTGCAGATAAAAAGAATAAAGGATTACCCATGACAAAAGAGGCGGCTATGGCAAAGTATTACGCGAGTGAAGTGGCGGTAAAGGTGGCCAATGATGCTGTTCAGATTTTTGGTGGATACGGGTATACTAAAGATTTTCCGGTAGAAAAATTTTACAGAGACAGTAAGTTGTGTACCATTGGCGAAGGTACCAGTGAAATACAAAAGATTGTAATCGCCAGGGAGGTATTACAAGGTTAAAGTTTCCTTACATAACATGAGAAAACAAGAGGACCCTGTTTACAGGCAGGGGTTTTTCTTTTATTAATGCAAAAAATCTTCATCCTCTTTAGGAGAATATTTGGTAAATACTTTTTCTATTGCTCCTGAAAATAAAGGGAATTTTTCTTTAGCAAAATCCTTCACCAGTGTAATGGCCTTTACAGCCTGCTCTTCGCTTAAACCTGCTTCCGTTTGTAAACGGTCAATTAATTCTTTCATACGATGAACTTGTAATTTGTTGGTGAAGATAGGAGGAAATAATAAATTGAATTGGTAAACTAAGAAGCCCGGCTGGTGTTGCCGGGCGTTTGTGTTTTTATACAAGTGAATGATGCTTTGTGTTTTTCTATCTACGCTACTTTCAACATACTCATTTTACTGTTGTCGAACTTACGTTGCGCATAGTCGAGTGTAAGATGAAAATGCTTTTCTGTTGAAGAAGGCAGTTCAAACATAGCATCTGTAAGTATGTTTTCACAAATACTTCTCAAGCCTCTTGCTCCAAGTTTATATTCCATGGCCTTGTTAACCATAAAATCAAGAACGTCTTCGTCTACTTTTAATTTAATACCTTCCAGTTCAAACAGCCTGTTGTATTGCTTCATAAGCGCATTCTTAGGCACGGTAAGGATAGAGCGGAGTGTTTCTGCATCTAAGGGGTTAAGATAGGTAACAACGGGTAAACGCCCGAGCAGTTCCGGGATTAGCCCAAAAGACTTCAAATCCTGTGCATTAATGTATTGCAACAGGTTCTTCTTCATGTATTCCTGCTGCTCTTTGTTTACATTAAAACCTATAGCATTGGTATTTACCCTGCGGGCAATTACCCTGTCTATACCATCAAATGCGCCACCGCAAATAAATAGAATGTTCTGGGTGTTTACTTTAATCAGTTTTTGTTCGGGATGTTTTCTGCCGCCCTGCGGTGGAACCAGTACTTCTGTCCCCTCAAGCAGTTTGAGTAACCCTTGTTGAACGCCTTCGCCGCTCACATCGCGGGTAATGGACGGGTTATCACTTTTACGGGCTATTTTATCAATCTCATCAATATATACAATCCCTTTTTCTGCTGCCGCCACGTCATAATTACAAACCTGAAGCAGCCGGGTAAGAATGCTTTCTACATCTTCTCCCACATAACCAGCCTCGGTAAAAACAGTGGCATCCACAATTGCAAAGGGCACATTGAGCATACGCGCGATGGTTTTGGCCAGCAGGGTTTTTCCTGTTCCGGTTTCTCCTACCATTACGATATTGCTTTTTTCTATCTCTACTTCATTTTCGCCTGTTTTATGCTGCAGGCGTTTGTAGTGATTATACACCGCTACAGCCAGTACTTTTTTTGCATCATCCTGGCCAATAACATATTCATCCAGGAACTTTTTAACCTCTATGGGTTTTTTAACAGTAAGTTTAAACTGGGGATGCGAAGACTCATGCTTTAATACCAGTTCCTGTTCAATAATTTCGCGGGCATGGTCTACGCAGTTTTCGCATATATGTCCTTCCTGCCCAGCGATCAGAATTTTAACTTCGTCGCGACTTCTTCCACAAAAAGAGCAATGTAAAATTGATTTAGCCATTGTAATACTAATAAAAATTTAATGTTAAACTATCTTTAGGATGGCTGCAAAGGATATGGAAGTGGTTTTACTATTAAGGCAAAAAAGACAAGGATAAGCTGCAAAAGTCCGAAACTTTTTTGTAAAAATTCAGTTTTATCATGTATACATATGTCAATTTCGATGCATGAAAAAGCCGCTCCATTGTGGGCGGCTCATCAATCGGATGATTATAAGCCGGTTATAACTTATCAATTACCTTATCCACAATACCATATGCTACAGATTCCTTTGCGTCCATCCAATGATCCCTGTCAAAGTCCTTCATTATTTTTTCAATAGGTTGCCCACAGTTATCGGCGAGTATTTTAGCGCTCATTTCTTTTACCTTATGGATCTGCTCAGCCATTATTTCCAGGTCGGCAGAAGTTCCCTGTCCACCACCACTGGGTTGATGTATCATTACTTCGCCGTGTGGAAAGATATAACGTTTGCCTTTTTTGCCACCGCTTAATAACAGAGAACCCATGGAGGCCGCCATGCCCATACATACTGTTGCTACGGGCGATTTAATCATTTGCATGGTATCGTATACTACCATACCGCTGGTAACTATACCACCAGGACTATTGATGTAAAAGGTGATTTCTTTTCCCGGGTCAATAGCGTCTAAATACAGCAGACGGGAGGTAATGTCTTTAGCGCTTTTATCGTCAACTGCGCCCCATAGAAAAACCTTTCGCTGTTCAATAAATTTTTTGTCAAACTGCCAGCCGCTCAGCATTTTTTCCATCGAAGGCATCTCAGGCGTTTCGGGATTGTCCTCATCATCTGAAATAAAAGGGTTCCTTTTGCTGTTTATATACATATCTGATATTTGTTATTTGTGGTTATTTATCTTTTTGCTTTTTGGGGTTGATCAGCAATACCTCATCCACAAGCCCGTATTCTTTTGCTTCAAGGGCTGTCATCCAAAAATCGCGGTCAAAATCCTTTTCAATTTTTTCCACATCCTGCCCGCTGTGATAGGCTACTACTTCATATAGTTCTTTTTTTATCTTTCTAACTTCATTCACAGTAATCAGCACATCGCTTGCCTGTCCGGCCGCACCTGAACTGGGCTGGTGCATCATAATACGTGAATGTTTTAAAGCTGTGCGTTTGCCTTTTGCACCGGCACACATTAATACTGCTCCCATACTGGCAGCCATTCCCGTACAAATGGTAGAAATGTCCGGCGTAATGTATTGCATGGTATCATACACACCCATACCGGCATATACGGAACCTCCGGGGCTGTTCACATACATTTGTATATCCCTGGTACGATCTGTGCTTTCTAAAAATAGCAACTGGGCCGTCACAATATTACCCACCTCTTCCGAAATAGGATAGCCGAGGAAAATGATGCGGTCCATCATCAAACGGCTGTAAACATCCATTACAGCTACGTTCATAGGACGCTCTTCAATAATATTGGGAGTAAGATTGGTTACGGAGTGGCGTGTGAAATCGTTGAGGGTATTGCTGGAAATACCCCTGTGTTTAACAGCGTATTTTTCAAATTCTTTTCCAATGTTCATAATATCAAGGTTTCTTTATGAATGGCAATTTATGGCATTTATAAACCCAAATATCATGCAAGAGAAAAAAACAGACAAAATGCCATGCGGGAGGAATTAAATTTCAAGAACCAAATCACAAGAACCAAACAAAACCCGAAGCCTTTTAATCCGAAATCCGAAGGAAATACAGATAGGAAGCATCAAGAAACCAAAAAATAAGAACCGAAACGTCCACCGGTAGGCAGGTCCGTGGTGGCGGTAAATTTCAAATCTCAAATTTCAAATCTAATGATGATGGTGCTGATGTTCTTCCTGCAGTTTTTTAAAATCATCTAAGCTGATGGATTGTTCTGTGGGGGTTGCTTTGGTTTCCATTTGATTAAAAACCTTTTCACTTATCAATTTCCTGTAGGTATTTTCTACCTGTTGCGGATCTTTTATAAGCCTGTCAACGTAGCTGTCAATCCACGACATATCACCCTGTAATCCTGAAGCTCCAAAATACCCAAGCACTTCCTGGGTAACCTGGTCACGTATTTCATCGGGCGATACCTCCAGTTGATTTTCTTTAACAATTTTATCGCTGATCAAAGTCCATTTTAACTGATTTTTGAACACTGGAAATTCTTCTTCTATCTGCTCCGGAGTTTTGGCCTGCTCACCACCCTTTTCCATCCATTTTTTCAGGAAACTTTCGGGGAATTCAATGGCTGTATTATCTAACAGGGCATGGTATAGCTCATGATGAAAATGATTCCGGCTTTGTTCGTCGAGAGCTTTTTCTATATCTGCTTTAATCGCGTTGCGAAAATCTTCTTCTGTTTTAATTTCTTTGCCGGGATAAACTTCTTTATAAAATTCCTCATTTAACTCCCGCTTTTCTACCAGCCCTATTTTAGTAATGGTTACTTTAAAATACTTTTCAAGGTCTTCAGTATTGTTTTTATCTAATCCCAAATCGCTTACCAGCCATTCTCTTTCTTTATCGTCGAAAGCGTTTTTTAACTGTAAAACAACGCTGTCATCTTTCTTTTTCCCGGTTAACTGTTCCTTAAATGAAGCATTAAAATATTTAAGCAACAGCGAATTATCTTTAGAAATGCCGTTTTCAACCAAATTGCCCCCGGCATCGGATTCTTCAAATTTTACATTCAGCACATCTTCGTCTGTAGCAATGGTTTCCGGTTCTGTCATTTTACCATGCCTCACTTTCAGGCGTTCCAGTTCTTCTTCTATCATTTCAGCCGGCACTTCAATTTTAAAGCGCTTAAGCGGTATTGTATTCAGGTCGGGTAGTTCGAATGATGGTTTTAAGCCCACTTCAAAATGAAAGGAATACTCAGAAGGATTATTCATATCCAAACTGCCGGGATCATTGTCTGTTCCGGGAAGGGGTTGCGCAAAAATGTCGAGTTTTTCCTGGTCTAAATAATCAACCAGTCCTTTTTCAATACTCCTCAGTACTTCTTCAGTATAAACTGCAGATCCGTGCATTTTTTTGATAACGCCCGACGGAACCATTCCCTTTCGAAAGCCCGGTATATTGGCCGACTTTGCATACTGTTTTAATGCTTTTTCGAAAGGCGGGAAATAATCCTCCTTGTTTACAGTAACTGTTATCTTATCGTTAAGTAAACCAATGTTTTCCCTTGTAACCGTTGCCATATAAGAATGTGTTTAAATATTTTTTAATGAAGAGCCGAAGGAACATAGCCACAGACCAGCCGAAAATTGATTTTTAGTATAACGATCCCTTCATAATCTGAAGGAAAGAATTAAAAATCAACCTTTTCCCTGCTCTTATGTTAAAACGTTTGTGCGGGTGGAGGGACTCGAACCCCCATGCCTCGCGGCGCCAGATCCTAAGTCTGGTACGTCTGCCAATTTCGCCACACCCGCTTTTGTTTTCCCCGGACTTTTAAAGTTTCTTTCGTTTTTTGGGACGGCAAAGGTAGTAGATTTTACTTAAATTTGGATTTATATGGAAGCTGATGTTAAAACGCCAAAATACAACCTGAGCGAAGAAGAAGAAAAAAAGGAAATTGTTCGGCAATACAGGGCATTGTTAAGAGGGCTTAAACCCAAGCTAAAACCCGGACACAGGGAATTGCTGAGGCTGGCGTTTGAAATGGCTACCGATGCCCACAAAACCATGCGCCGCAAAAGCGGCGAACCTTATATTTTGCATCCGATTTCCGTAGCGCGGATATGTGTTGAAGAAATAGGGCTGGGTGTTCGCTCCACTATTTGTGCGTTGCTCCACGATACGGTTGAAGATACTGACCTTACCCTGGAGGATATTGAAAGAGCGTTTGGCGGCGAAATTACACGCATCATTGACGGGCTCACCAAAATAGCCAATGTAGTAGATACCAATACCACGCAACAGGCAGAAAATTTCAAAAAAATACTGGTTACTCTCACTGATGATCCCCGCGTCATCCTTATCAAACTGGCCGACCGCCTGCACAATATGCGCACGTTAGACAGCATGAAACGTGAAAAGCAATTGAAAATATCGAGTGAAACGGTGTATGTGTATGCTCCCCTGGCACATCGCATGGGCTTATATACTATTAAAACGGAGATGGAAGATCTTGCAATGAAATACCTGGAGCCGGATATCTACAGGGAGATAGCAAGGAAGCTGGCGGAAACACGACGGGAGCGTACCCGGTATATCAATGAATTCATAAGGCCCATTAAAGAAGGATTGGAGAAAGCCGGGCTTAAAGCGGAAGTATACGGCAGACCCAAATCCATCCACTCCATCTGGAATAAAATGAAAAAAAAAGGAGTGGCGTTTGAAGAAGTGTATGATCTTTTTGCGATCCGTGTTATATTGGAAACTCCTCCCGAACGTGAAAAAGAAGATTGCTGGAAAGCATATTCCATGATAACGGATATGTATACCCCATCACCCGAAAGACTGCGCGACTGGCTGAGCAATCCAAAGTCGAACGGTTATGAGGCGCTGCATACAACTGTTATGGGATCGCAGGGCAAATGGGTAGAAGTGCAGATCAGAACCAGGCGCATGAATGAAATTGCAGAGAAAGGACTTGCAGCACACTGGAAATACAAGGAAGGCACAAATGATGAGAGCCGGTTTGACAAGTGGTTTACCCAAATACGCGAGGCGCTGGCACAGGATGTAAGTTCCATTGATTTCCTGCAGGATTTTAAGACCTCTTTTCTGGCCGAGGAAATTTATGTATATACGCCCAAAGGCGATGTAAAAATGTTGCCGGTAGGTGCAACGGCATTGGATTTTGCGTTTTCGGTGCACAGTGTTGTAGGTTCTAAATGCATTGGCGCCAAAGTAAATCACAAGCTCGTTCCCATCAGCCATAAACTGCGCAGTGGCGACCAGATAGAAATTATTACCAGCAACAAGCAAAAGCCGCATGAAGACTGGTTGAACTTTGTGGTAACAACAAAGGCCAAAAGCAAAATAAAGGATGCGCTGAAGGAAGAAAAGCGCAAAGTTGCCAGCGAAGGGAAATACATACTGCAGCGCAGGCTCGAAAGCATAGGCGCAGCGGTGAGCCAGGCCAATATAGAAGAACTGACTTCCTTTTATAAACTGGCTTCACCGCTTGATCTTTATTACCAGATAGCAGTAAAGAACATTGACCTTAAAGAATTAAAAGAAGAATTTCAGGTATTGGGTGATAAGCTGGTTCTGCCAAAACCGGTAAAAACTGAGCCGGAAATAAAGCATCACGAACCTGATATCAACCGTCCCGCTCACAAAAAAGAAAACGAACTGATCATTTTCGGTGAAAGCAGCGACAGGATTGTGTATACTTTGGCCAATTGCTGTAAACCCATACCGGGAGATGATGTTTTTGGGTTTGTGAGTACAGGTAAAGGATTGATTATTCATCGTACCAATTGTCCTAATGCGGCAAGACTGATGTCTAATTTCGGACACCGTGTAGTAAAAACCAAATGGGCCAAAAACAAGGAGATTTCTTTCCTTACCGGTTTAAAAATTGTAGGGCTTGATGATGTGGGTGTAATACATAAGATAACCAACCTGGTATCGGGTGAATTAAAAATCAATATAGCGGCGCTAACGGTAGAGGCTAAAGAAGGACTCTTTGAAGGAAATATTAAGCTGTTTGTTCACGATAAGGAAGAATTGGATAAACTGGTTGACCGCCTGAAGAAGCTACCGGGTATAGAAGCTGTGGAAAGGTATGATACGGATACAGTGTAAGGTGTGTCAAAAAGTGTGGGCATAAGGCCATTCATGGATACTGTCAGCTATTTTAATCCACCGTAAAAGCAATCAGAAAAAACAATGTAGGTATGTTATCGGGAAAAATGAACGTATAATGATGACACGCACTATTGACTATTCGCTATTCACACTCCGCCTTTCAGGTTTTACACTGCACCCGCTATGATTTTAATACTTCTTCAGGCCAGTGTGTTGCAATACCTTGTGAACGAATAAATTTCTGAAAGTCTCCAAGTATGGTTTGCTTCTCCCTGACCGCATGCGGGTTTAATTTTTTACTGAGCGAATAAGCAATAAGTAAACCGGCGGCTTCGCCTGCACTCCATTCTACGGGATGCAGCCGGTAGCAACCATTGGTAATATGTGTTGTACCGATATTTTTGTTTGCGGGTATCAGGTTTTGTATACGCTGAGGCAAAAGTGAGCCTAAAGGTATCTGAAACGGCAAAGATGTAAAATCAATATAGTTATTTCCGCCGGTACTGGGGTGAAGATCAATATGGTAATAACCAATACCTACACTGTCAAAAAAATCAGTTGCGCGGTTGGCTGCTTTTTCTCCTGCAACCAAAACCCTGTTTTCTTTTCCAACATGTTCTTCCAAAACAGTAAAAGCGGCTTTAATACGGCGTGATTCCCGGATATAGGGATACTTTGCCAATCCGTCGGCGGTGCCCAGAACATCCCCGCGCAGGCGCAATCCCGGCCAGCCCAATCCTCCGTCAGAACGAGGTACTGCTGTCTGCAACCAATAAAAAAGCGATAAGCTCAATTGTTTGCTTTGTTCGGTAAAGTGATGATAATCTTTTTCGCTTACGTCTATGATGTTGTTAATGAAATAATCATTTTGCGGCCAGTTAACTATGGTAATGTCACCCGAATAAAATCCAGGCGTGAAGTTGTGTTTGTCTGTAATGCGGCGGTAGTTCCACAGGTTAAGCATTTTGCCGATGGGCTTACCTGTTGGATCGAAGCCCAACGCTTTCGGCTGTAAAGTGGAAGGAGCAGAATACGATAGTGATAATAATTTACCCGGCCAGGCAGGTTGCAGATCCGGTATCAGATTTCTCCAGTAATCATAATTTTTTGGTTTATCTATTACATGGTTTTCGCCCGGTAAATAGTCAGCAGCAAAGCAATAAGTAAAGGACTGGTTATTGTTGGGATCTGCTTTTTCCGAAGCATGCAGCTCACGGGTGTCCTGCCGCGATTCCGCGCCTGTTACATATTCCGTTTTTGTTAATGGCAGCAATTCTCCAAGTTCAGTGGCATCAATAAAATAAGGAGCTGTGAGTATTATTTCATTTCCCGTTTGCGAGGAACGTGCTTTTAGTGCTTTTACTTTATCTCCACTGGTATCTGCACTTACAATCTTATGCTCTAATAACAATATTAGTTTGCCCGAACCCAGGTAAGGAGCCAGCATATTATTTAAAACCGCTAAAGCTACGCGTGGCTCGTGGCATAACCTGGAAACGGATCCTGTTCCCGGATTTAAATATTTGTTGGCTTTGGCAGCGTCTGTGAGCGGGTAATGGCGTGCATAATATTCCCGAATGGCGGCGCGCAGGTCGCGGTAAAGCTGTGTTGCACCAAAAGATTCTATCCAGCGATGCTCATCGGGGCAACTCAGTCCCTGCTGGGTAAGTTGTCCACCTATCCAGTCTGTTTCTTCAGTCATGATTACCCGCAGTCCATTGCGCAAGGCTGCAATGGCGGCGGCACAACCTCCCATGCCTCCACCCGCTATCACTAGCTCCGCCGGCAGTTCGCGAACTGTTTTCTTTTGATACCGGGGGTTTGCAACAGCGGGAGTAAAGTCTTGAGGACACACCACAATTGCGCTACTTCCAACGCCCAATGACTTAATGAAATTTCTTCTTTTCACATCCGGAATATTATAATGCAGGTTTTGAAATATTTATAATATTAAGCAAGCCGCTGATCCTGTTTTAACAACTGCCTTTTTAATTCTTCATAATTTACCTTCTGCACACTTATATGATTGTCAATTGCATTTGCAGCCGCAGTGGCTGCAGATTCTCCAAGAATCATAAATACAGGTTCCATTCGTATTGAGCCATACGCGATGTGTGAACTGGACAGACACACGGGCACCAGTAAATTCCGGCATTCCGTTTCCCTTGGAACAATAGATTTATAAGACACGCTGTATGGTTTGGGAACATGTACGCCTATATCGCCCTCATTTTGCACATATCCTTCCGGCGTTACATAACGTTGAACGTTATGCGAATCCAGGGTATATGAACCCATGCCAATAGAATCTGTAACTGGATTTTTTCCTAAAATTTCATTTTCGGTCATTACAAATTAACCTGCCATTCTGCGTGCTTCGCGTACATATAACTGTTGTGGCCAGTTGTCATTGTCAATAAATTCATCTTTAGCGAGTCCCCACGCATTAAACTCATTCTGTACATCACGGGGAATACGTGGATCAGTAGCGATAAAATACATCAATCCCTTCTGGTAGGTTTTGTGCTCTTCAATGATTTGCTGCCGTAATTTGTAAGAAGCATCAGGGTACGCATAGTTCATTCCTATATTGTCGGTGCTGAACGGGCCGTGATTATTGGTATCCGTTTTCATATTGGGAATAGGGTCAAACTTCTGGAAAAGTTCCCGCCAACCTGCATTGAATACTCTTACAACCAATTCATATTGGAAAGGATCATAACCTTTGGGCTGAGGGAAAGGCACTTTATTTTCGGGATGATTGGATAAACACATACGGTAACAATAGGCCTGCACTTTTTTATCTCCTCCACCGTTAATGCCTGGTGGTTCAGCCGAAATACGGGGAAGCAGTCCGCTTGAAGGATCGCCGGGCGTTTTGTACGGATCAATGTTCGATTTGAAATGATGCCCGTGATGAAAAACACCCGTTACTATACCACCCCATTTTTCGTTGTACAAACTGCCGGGTTCTCTTCCTACAGTGTAACTGACACGCGCAGCCGCCATCAGGTCTCCTTCATAGGTGGCATCTATAAATATCTTTCCTGTAAAAGTATTTCCGCTTGCTGTTTTGATAGAAGCAATACTTCCGTTTTTTACTTCCACCCCTTTTCCACGATCCAGCCATTCATCGCGTAATACCTGTATATCATTTTCCCTCACAAAATCTTCGAATACTTTCTCCGCGGCATGCGGCTCAAATATCCACATCGTTCTGTTCTCTCCATCTACGGCAGGTGTACCCTGCCCTTTATTGCCATAGGCTTCCTTATTCTGCCATTTCCAGGATTCCGGGCGATCGTAATGAAGATATATGCGATGGTAAAATTCTCTTGCCAAACCGCCGATCACCGTTTTATTTCCTGTATCGGTAAATCCAAGTCCTCCCGAAGTCATGCCGCCGAGATGTTTATCCGGTGAGACAATGATTACAGACTTTCCCAGTTTTTTTGCCTGCACCGCTGCAGTAATAGCTGCTGACGTTCCTCCATAAATAATAATATCGGCATTATGTTTTTTGCCGTTAACCGATGTGTTGTATGCAAATGCCGGAGCGCCTGCGTATACTGCAATGCCACTACCTACAGTAAGAGATCTTATAAAATTTCTTCTTTTCATTCGTATCGTTTTTTATCATGTTCATTTAGTCAATGTTGATCTTCTTTCTCTAAGTAAGGGTCTGCATAAAGCCGCTGCTGTAACTCAGATACATTGACCTTTTGTACAGGAATATCTTTTGCAATAGCCAATGATGCAGCCATGGCGGCAGATTGTCCCAGTACCATAAAAACAGGCTCCATTCGTATAGATCCATAGGCAATATGACTTGAAGAAAGGCAAACAGGCACAAGCAGATTTGTACACTCTTTTTGTTTAGGAGTTATAGAGCGATAAGAAACCGCATAAGGATGCCCGACTCTTACCTCTACGTTGCCTTCATTTTTCACCATGCCGTTCACTACTATCCGGTCACAATTGTGGCTATCCATTCCGTAGGAAGCAAAACCTATTCCGTCATTCACTTTTGCTTCACCCCTGCAGTTATGTTCCGTCATGACATATTCTCCAATCATGCGGCGGGCCTCGCGAACATAGAGCTGCGGAGTGAAATGATCAAACGCTTCATATTCATCTTTGGGATATCCCCATTTCCTGACAAAAGCCTGCAATGTATCGGGTACGCGTTTATCGCTGGTCATAAAGTAGAGCAAGCCCTTAGTATAGGAAAGCGCTTCCTGCTGCATTTTCTGTCTTTTTGGATAACTGGCTTCAGGCCAATCATAATTCATTCCCATCATATCGGTCGAAAATCCGCCACGGTTATTGATATCCGTTTTTCGGTTTGGCATAGGGCTCCAGATGAAATATTGATTGATACTCCGCATATCGGCCTGCGCATCAAAGAGGCGGGCCATGAGTTCATACCTGGTGGAATCGTAATCATCAGGGCGTGTTATGGGGATGCGGTTTTCAGAACTATCGGTAAGGCATATCCTGAAATTGTACGCCTGCACTTTTTTATCTCCTGTGCCTGCGGGCTGAGCTTTATGTTTAGTAATGCCCCAAACCAGTCCGCTTGAAGGATTACCCGGGATTTTGTATGGACTTACTCCATCAGGAAACTGGTGATAACCGGATTGTTTGTGGTATTCCGGTAATTGGAAACCATTGAGCGCTTCATTGTAAACGCTATTGTCTTCACGGCCTATAAAATAAGAAACGCCCGCCATGGCCATCAGGTCGCCTTCATAAGTACAGTCAAGAAATTGTTTTGCATTCACGCTGATGGCTGTACCGGCGCGTGCATCTTTAAGGTTAACTGAACGGATAACGGACCCTTTTTTATCTACTTTGTAAAGTTGGGTCTCCATCAGCAACATTATCTTTCCTTCGCGGATATAGTCCTGCATAACCTCCAGCGCTACACGCGGTTCAAATGTCCATTGCTCCCCGGAGGCCAGCCCGTATTTTTTTGCTACGCGTTGATAAAACTGTAACGACAATCCGGTGATGGACTCTTTTATACCTGCATCTGTTTTGCCAAGCCCGCCCGTAGTCAGTCCTCCGATCATTTTTCCCGGCTCGATTAGTATAACAGTGTTACCGCATTTTGCCGCGGCATACGCGGCGATTACACCTGCGGAACTGCCTCCATAGATACAGATATCTGCTGTGTATGTAACCGCTTTTTCCGATTGGCTCATTGCCGCATACAGCAACAGGGTATGTGCGGATAAGATTAACAGGAATCGGCTAACATTTTTATATTTCATTTGTACATTTTTGAGGTTTTACAATGAAAATGATGTATTTATCATTTAGGATGAAAATATTCGTTCAAAAATACTGTGCGGAAATTTGTCAATATTCCGGGTTTTGATCCAGTTGAGCAATATAAGCTATGAATATATATTTTGTATCCCATAATCTGCGCATGTTCACAGCACAAATGTACCGATGCGCTTTCCTTTTCCCTCCCCTAGCCGTGCACGGGGGAAAGGCAGTTATATATCCGGCCCCAAGACCAATTTTTTAAAAAAACAGAATAAAAAATATCAAAAACGGAAAGCGTATCATTTTTTCGTTATTTTTAAAAAAGTAAATGATTGGATTGATTAAACCCAAAACTGGTGTTTCATGACCACCCAAAGTAGTGAGCACACACTGGAACTACGTTTTACGGACATTTTTAAACGGCACGAATACAAGCTGTACACGCTTGCTTTAACCCTTACTAAATCCGACCAGTATGCCAAGGATATTGTTCAGGAAGTTTTTTTGAAATTATGGGAACACCGCAATCATATACATACTATTACCAATATGGACGCATGGCTGTACAGACTTACCGAAAATAAGGTGATTGATTTTTTGCGTAAAACAGCTGCCGATAGGAGATTAAGAGATGCATTATGGACCAATATGCAGCACATGATGAATGAAACAGAGGAAATGGTATCTTCAAGAGAATACAGCCAGATTATTGAAAAAGCTATTTGTCATCTCCCTCCCCAGCGCAAACGCATATATCGCCTCAGCAAGGAACAGGGGCTTAATTACTGCCAGATTGCCAATGAATTAAGTATCTCAAGGCATACCGTTAAGAACCAGCTTTTTTCTGCCATGCGCTCAGTCAGAAATTTTCTTACCCGCACAACGAAATTGTTTTCCTTGTTTTTTTAAATATTTTTTTTAGCCAATAGGAACTATTGTGTGTTGATTCGTCAATACATCCATAAGAGAATACTTGTGCAATGGAAGAAAGAATACGTTATCTGCTTCGCCAGTATGAAAATAGCAAGTGCTCCCATGAAGAGCTGGAAGAATTGTTTTATTATATCCGGAATGCCCGTAACAGCGAAACTCCGTTGAAACGCATGGTAAGAAGAATATATGACGACATACGGAAAAGCCATCCATCCTTTACCTATGTTGATGAAAACGGACGGCTGACCCTTACAGAGCCCGATCAGGTAAATGTTTCAACGGGTAAAGAAACAATGCTCAAAAAAAAGATAAAAGGTCCGGTATTGGTTGTTCTGCTGGTCGCCGTCTTAATGACATCGGCTGCACTATGGTTAATGCGAAAGGATAAGTTCGGCCGTAATAGTTCACACCACAATTCAACTATAGCTTTAACTAAAAAATTCAGCGAACGTTCCGAACAGAAATACCTGTTGCTGCCCGACAGCACAGAAGTGTGGTTGAATGCGGCCAGCTCGCTTGAATTTCCGGATGAGTTTAACAGCCGCCGAAGAGAAGTATTACTTGATGGTGAAGCTTTTTTTAAAGTAAAGCATGCAGCAAATAGTCCCTTTATCATACATACAGGCAAAGTGTCTGCCATAGTATTGGGCACTACTTTTAATATAAAAGCATATCCGGGCCAAAAGGACGTGATTATATCTGTAGGCCAGGGCAAGGTAAATGTTAAGTACAACCAAAATATTGTGGCAACACTCACCGAAGGGCAACAGGTTAAAATTAATAATGCGGAAGAAAAGGTTGCAGAGAGAAATATTGCAGTAAGCAAAGTAGCTGCATGGCGGCAGGGAGATATGATTTATGATGATGAGGTTTTTGCAGATGTTTCAGCCGACCTGGAAAGAATTTATAATGTAAATATTGACATTGCCAGTAAAGAGGTACAGCAACTAAGCATATCTGCTTCATTCAAAAAAGATATAGGAGTATCACAGGCGCTGCTTATTCTTTGCGGGCTAACGGATACCAAACTGCATTACGAAGACCACAAATTTGTTATACGATAGCAAAAGCATGAAGACCAAACATAAGTGCTATGACAAAATACGTTCACTCTCCCACTGTAAAATAAAAAAGAACCGCCCCGGTTGCTACGCCGGAACGTTTTAACGTTACATAACCCATTTCACGAATTATTTAAAAACTTCCTGCCGCTTGGGGGTAAAGGGTAGTTTCTGTTGTCATTATCATAAATATATTAATTAAGGAAGTTATTATATCAATAGCAGCCACCCCTGGTGGTTCGTATTTTTTATTTGATCACTAAAACAACGGCTGGTTCATGACGGTAGACAGAATCTGGTATATTCTTGGCAAAAAGCTTTCCGGCGAAGCATCTCCGGAAGAATTGAAAGAATTGGAGCAAATGCTACGCTACCATCCCAACCTGCATTATCCTATACAAAATATTACGGACCTGTGGCGTTTAAAAAAGCCAATAGATCAGGCAGAAGTATTAGCCTCCCTGCAAAAACACCTTTTGCGCCTTGGGGAGACGGAAGCTCCATATTCTGAAAACAGGGAAATGCGCCTGCAAAGAAAACGCCGTCTTACGGCATTGGCAGCGGTGTTTTGCACACTGGCTTTATTGATCTCCTGCGCTATCTATTATTTTATTTATCCTGCCCAGGCAGACGTAGTGGAAAACAATTTTACCGAACGGCAAAGTACTACAGCAGAGAAAAATGAGATCACTACCCGGCCAGGAGCACACTCAAAAATTATTTTGCCCGATGGTTCAACGGTTTGGCTGAATGCAGGCAGCAGGTTAACCTACAATAAAAATTTTGATGCTGCCATCCGCGAAGTGGAATTGACCGGCGAAGCCTATTTTGACGTAAAGAAAGATGAACACCGCCCTTTCATTATTCACGCACAAAAAATGAATATCAGGGTATTGGGCACAGCCTTTAATGTAAAATCCTATCCCGGTGATAAAAGCTCCGAGACCAGCCTGATACGCGGTTCTATAGAAGTAACCATGAATGATCGTCCCGATGAAAAAATAATATTGCACCCTGCTGAAAAGCTGGTAGTGATGAATGATGAGCAAACCAAAAATGATGCTGGCGGCAAAAAAGTGAATACCCCTTCTTCGGTAGTGATAAGTAAAATTAATTATGCGCCGGCCGACAGTGCCGTTATCGAAACTTCGTGGATAGATAACCGGCTGATTTTCCGGAACAAAATATTTACAGAACTGGCTGTGGAACTGGAACGTAAATACGGTATTGCATTGAGGTTTGAAGATGAAAACGCCAGGCAACTGGTGTTTGATGTAAATTTTAAGAACGAAACCATTCATCAGGTATTGCAGGCGTTACAGCTAGCCAATCCCTTTAATTATAGTATTGAAAAGGGAACCATAGTAATATCAAAATAATACAATAAACATATATGAATATGTATAACAGTTCTTAGCTGTTTTAAAAAAGAAAACGGGAAATGTTGGAGCATTTCCCGCATGGTCACAAACTTGTCTTACGGCTGAAAACGGAAGGTGCAAGTTTATTTTATAACCCTTAATGATAAAAATATGAAAAAAAACCGGCTCTGGTATAAGAGCAAATTACCGGCTGAATGCTTAAAAGTATTGATGATTATGAAACTTACAGTTTTATTGATGTTTCTGGGCGTTTTCCAGGTAATGGCCAATGTAAACGGCCAGGGAAAGGTTACGCTGAGTCTGAAGCAGGTAGCCATCAATAAAGCCATCAATTCTATTGAAAAGCAAGGCTATTACCGTTTTGTTTTTAATAGCAACCTTAAAGATCTCAAACAAAAAATTTCCATTAATGTGGAAGAAGCGTCTATTGCTGAAGTGCTCAACCGCATTTTATCGGGAACGCAACTTACCTACCAGTTGCTGCATGATAATCTTATTGTGATCCGTTTGCAGGATCAGCAATCTGAAAAACCGGGACGGGATAAAACCATAACCGGTAAGGTTACTGATGAAAGTGACCTGCCAATGCAAGGTGTTTCTGTTACCATTAAAGGAACGGCTACAGGTGTAACCACCGATGCGGAAGGCAACTATTCCATTACTGCGCCGGACAACAGCACATTGGTATTTTCTTTTGTGGGATACCAGGAACAGGAGATCACCATTGGTGATCAAACCACTGTTAATGTTGCCCTTACAGCCTCTTCCAGCCAGCAATTGGGGGAAGTAGTGGTAATTGGATATGGTACCGCAAAGAAGGCTGATTTAACGAGTGCGATTGGCACAATTAAGCCCGAAGAATTGAAGAAAACACCGGGCGGAGCATTGCTTAACGCCGTACAAGGTAATATAACCGGTGTGCAAATCAGCAGTTTGGGTGGCCCGGGCGCTACGCCGGAGATTAACATTCGCGGTACTAAATCCTTATATGGAGGTGGTGTATTGTATGTAGTAGACGGAATATTTGTTGACAATATTGATTTCTTAACACCCAATGATATCCAGGATTTCCAGGTATTAAAAGACGCTTCGTCGGCTGCCATCTATGGGTATAAGGCTTCTAATGGAGTAATATTAATTACCACAAAGGGCGGCAGATATAACAAGGATGCTACCGTTTCTTATTCTGGTTATTATGGCACACAAAGAGCCACTAATGTAATAAAAATGGCCAATGCGGAACAGTTTGTGAACTTTGCCAATGAATCGGGCTCCAGCGCTGAAATAGCGAGTGTGCAGGCGGCTATTGCCAGGTTTGGAAGAAGCAGAATTAACCCCAATTTACCCGATGTAAATACGGATTGGTATAGAGAAGCCTTACGCATGGCCCCCATAATGAACCATGATATTTCCGTTGATGGAGGTTCTCAAAAAGTCTCCTATTCTGTAGGGGCCAGCTATTTTACCCAGGATGGGATATTGGATATGAAAAACAGTTACAAGCGTTACAATTTAAGAGCCAAAATAGAAGCAAAAGCCAAAGATTGGTTAACGGTTGGCGCCAGTATGGTATATAGTAAGAGTGAAAAATACGATGACAGCAGCCCATGGCAGGAGATATATTATGCGGTGCCTATCTTACCTGTGCTGGATTCTAATTATGCCGGCCAAACGGTATATTCCAAACCTTATTCTTCAGCAAAAGATATCGGTTACAGAAATCACCAGAACCCATTCCCCGGTATGTATAATATAGACCGGGTAGGAGAAAGAAGGAGAATTGCAGCTAATGTGTTTGGCGATTTTCATATTATTTCAAAAGCCTTAAGCTTTAGAACCAGCCTGTCTTATAATAATAAAAATGACAACAACAGGCTGATGGATTTGCCTTATTATATAGCTGCTGCTTATCAAAGATCTTTGGTACAATCTTCCATTACAAGGTCTAATGTGCTGGAAGAAAATTATACGTTTGATAATATAGTAACCTATACCAAAACATTTGACGACCACGATATTACCGCCATGGGAGGGTTTTCCTTCAGGGATGAAAGATTCAACTTCTTTGCGGTTAAAGGGTATTTTTATGAGGGAAGCCCTTTCTCAAGAGATGTAAAGCAAACCTGGTATATTAATAATGCTAACGTATCAACAGATCGGAACGAAACAAAGGATTCTGATCCAAGCAGGGTTTACAGCCGCTCCTATTTCGGAAGGTTGCAATACAAATACAGGGATAAATATATTGCATACGCTACGCTTAGAAACGAGGCTGCCAACAAGTACAACCAGGAAAGAGATATTACACTGCCTTCTGTTGGGCTGGCCTGGATTGTTTCCAGTGAAGAATTTATGAAAGGGGCTTCTTCCATTAATTTTTTGAAACTCCGGGCTGGCTGGGGCCGTTTAGCCAATGGCAATGTACCAACAGCAAGAGCTAAAAGCGCCACTTCAACATGGAGCGTATTTAATGATGCAAGAGTGGATGGCTTTTATTTTTCGACTTTCCAGGATAATTTAAGTTGGGAGTTTAACGAAGAGCTAAACGTAGGATTAAACCTGGAAATGTTAGACAGAAGACTGTCTATTGATGCGGATTACTTTGTAAAAAACACCAAAAACCTTGCTATTCCTGTATTGCCGCAGGTAGGCAGCGAAACAAGTTATCAGAATGTGGGATCTATGCGCAATAAGGGTATAGAAATTACCGCTACCTGGAAAGGAACAATTTCAGAAGATTTTGGCTATACGGTAAGTGGTAATTTTAGTACCATTAAAAATGAAATGACCGATTTGGCCGGGCAGGCTTTTTTGAGCAGAGGAATGGCCGAGTTTCAACAAAGATTGACTGTAGGCCAACCTTTTGATGTGTTTTACGGATGGGATATTGCGGGCGTTTACCAGAACCAGGATGAAGTTGATAAAGATCCCGTAGCCGTAGCCGCAAACGCAGCCGGGGCAGGAACAGTAAAGCCAGGGTATTTTAAATTCAGGGATGTAAACGGAGATAAAGTACTGGATGCCAACGACAGGATCTATTTAGGCTCTCCGGCTCCCACTTACTATTATGGTGGCAGCATTGCATTAAACTACAAAGGCTTTGATTTATCCGTAAGGATTTACGGGCAGGGCGGAAATATAATTTTAAACAGAAACCGCGCCGAAGTTTTCAGGACTTCAGGAAGAAACATTGACGCTCAGTTAGCCGAAAACCGCTGGCATGGCGAAGGAACCTCCAACAGCTATCCCTCATCTGAAGGATACAGAACGGCCTGGAATCAAAGAAATTCAAGGTTTTGGTTAGAAGATGGAAAATTCTTCAGAATTCAAAATATTCAGTTAGGCTACTCCCTGGAGAAACATAAAAAACTCCCTGAGATGCGTTTTACTCTCACGGCTGACAGGCCTTTTGTATGGTCTAAAAGCAAATCAACCAATGTAGAAGTAGGTTTTGATGGCGTTGATTTGGATACCTATCCTGCACCATCGGTTTTTACGCTTGGTTGGAGTGTTAAATTTTAATACCAGCATTTTAAACTAAATAAAATGAAACCTAAAATATATTTATTGGCGCCTTTACTAATTATCACAGCTTTTTTATTAACGGGTTGTAGTAAGCAATTGGATAAGCCAAGAGAATTGGAAACCCAGGTTACGAGTGTGGACTATACCAGCCCCAGTGCGGCAAAAGCAGCTTTGGTAGGGGCTTATGTACAATTTCAATCTTACTATTGGGAACAATTGGCTTTATTACAGGTTCGTGGAGACGATGTAAATTCCGGAGGGGGTAAATCTGCCCCCTACGACCAGGCGCCTTATCACGACGTTGATATGTTTGTGTATGATGCAAATTTTTGGATGTTAAACAGTACCTGGGATGGTATGTTTCAACATATACTGCAAATTACGGCGCAAATTGACCAGTTGGAAAAATTCAGGGAAGGAGGGGTAAGCCCTGCATTAATTGATCAGTACATTGCCGAATGTAAAGTAATGAGGGCTCATATTACTTTGCAGGCGTCAAGAACATGGGGCGGCGTTTTTAAAGTAGATGCTGTGAACCAGTCCGGCCTTCAGGTGCAAACCAAAGATGAAATCATGGCGTGGATTAAGAGCGAAATGGAAGATGCGGCCCCAAAGTTATTGGATATGCATCCCGGTCAAAGAACCGATTTAAAAGGTGGCATTACAAAATATGCCGCTTTAGCAATCAAAGCAATGGCCGAACAGGAGCTAAAAGATTACAATGCGGTAGCAGCTACAACAGGTGAAATTATTGCTTCCGGCAAATTTAGTTTGTATAATGATTTTAGTAAAGAATTTAAAACCGCAGGTAAATTATCAAGTGAGAATATCCTCGAATTGCAATTCTCAGATTTTAATTCAGCTTCCGGAGACAACTGGAATTATTTGGGGGCATTTTTTGGGCCTACAGACTGGACTCCTGCTGTAAGTAGTGCCGGTGGCGGTTGGGGGTTCTTTGAGCCGAGCGAGAAATACATTAAATTCATGTTGACCAGGGGCGAGAAAATCCGTCTTCAGGCAAGTGTGATATTTACGCCAGGTGGTATTGACAAAATAAAATCAGATCCCGCATTTGCCAACCTTCCGGCATGGGTTTCCAACACTACTCCGGAAGGTGATGTTTTCTTAAATTCTCCAAGAGCTTATTTCTATAGCGGCAAGCACTATCTCCCTACAACAGAATTGATTCCGGGGAGAACGGATTACGCCAGCAACAAAAATTATATCTGCATCAGGTATGCAGAAATATTATTAATGTATGCCGAAGCTGTAACCCGTGGCGGCGCTGCATCTGCGGGGAGTGCAGACGCTGCTGTAAACCTGGTAAGGGCAAGAGCGGGCATGCCGGCTTTAACCGGGGTAACCAGCCAGCAGGTGGTAGATGAGAAATATGCGGAATTGGCTATGGAATGGGCAATCCGGTTTTATGATATGATCCGTTTAGAAAACACTGCTGAGTTGAGTTATGATGGCAGAACATTTACCATGGATAAAAAATATCTTCCTTATCCTTTAGCGCAGTTAGATAAAAGTTTTCTTTTAAAAGAATATGCGGATACGCATCCCGATCATTAATTTATTAATTATTACTATTATGAAAAGTATTTTTAATTATATTATTATAGGGATAGTGTTTTCATTATCCTTAGCAGCCTGTAAGAAGGGCTACATAGACCCTATTTCGAAAGTAGATCCCGGAAACGATGAACAGCCGCCAGCCTTGGATATACTTAGCCCTTCAGCCGATATTCAATATCCGGCCACTACCGATGCCGCGAACTTTGATTTTAAGTTTAATGTCACAGATGATATTGAGTTAAGCAAAGTTGATATTTCCTTAGATGGCGCTTTATTGAGGTCGTACACCAATTTTATAGATTATAGGGGAATGTCTGGCATTTATACTTATCCTGATTTGGGTTTAGGCGCCCATACTTTTACAGTTGTTGCAACTGATTTATCCGGAAAAAGCACTACCCAATCATTTGCGTTTAACATTACGAAGTACAATAAGATTTTAGAAAGTGAAACCTTATATGTTCCTTTTAATGCTGGTGGCGATTATAAAGACCTGATCAATTTTGTTTCCCCGGCCGTTACCGGCAATCCTGGTACTACTGGTGAAACTGGCGGGCACAATGGTGCAGCTTACCAGGGAACAGCGGATGCTTATTTATCGTATCCTATTGCCGGACTATATGGTGCGAATAACGAGATGAGTTTTGCTTTTTGGTATAAGCTTAATAATGTACCTGACAGGTCGGGATTGGTGGTAATAGGCAATGATGATAATGTTGATACCAGGAACCAGGGATTTCGTTTATTCAGGGAAAATGGTACCCAGGACATGACAATCAATGTAGGAACGGGCAGTAGTGACTCCTGGATCGGTGCAGGTTCCCAGGCTTCAGGTATCGGCGTATGGAAATTTATTACGGTAACCATTTCTTCTGCGGAAACAAAAATATATGTTGATGGTGTACAAAAAGCCGTTGGAACTTATACAAGTAAAATGGATTTAACAGGTTGTACTAAATTGGTCTTAGCATCGGGCGGGCCTACGTTTGCTTACTGGGATCATAAATCGGATTTAAGTTTATACGATGAATTCAGGGTATTCAATACAGTACTGACACCTGAAGATATTCAACTTTTAATGCAGTAACAGGCTTAAACTAAGTTAACAGGTTAAGGGCGCTTTACGGTACGGCAAAACCGCAAGGCGTTTTTAATGTAAGAGTAAGAACCCGGAAGCATAATGCTGCCACATGCTATCTATTAACGTCTTGACCTTTTTTAAAACATGCAGGCCTGGCAAATGAAAAAAATATTATTATTGATTTGGTTGTTTCCTGCGGTTTTGACAGGCGCATGTAAGAAAGGGAGCGACCCTGCAATGCCATCCCCGCCTGCCGGTTTTTCTATCAATGGTTGGGAGGTGAACGGAATGACCAACCAGAACGACAACAAAGGAACAACCGTAAACCCGGGTATCCGGCTTTATTTTCCGGTAGCAATTGACAGGGCTTCGGTTGCTTTAGCTGTTGGGCTGCACACAGTTAATTACAATGTAAACTATCAGAATGGCGACAGCACATTGGTAATACAGCCAAAATCTGCCTTATCATACCTTTCAAACTATAAGCTTACTGTTAACAATACCCTGAAATCAACGGCCGGGGGAAATTTGACTTTCCCTGTTGAAATAAAATTGCAGACCCGTTATGACACAGCAGGTAAATTTCCCGCAATAAGTGACAGCGTCCTGCTTGATAAAGTACAGCAACAAACATTTAAATACTTCTGGAACTTTGGCCACCCGGTAAGCGGACTGGCAAGAGAAAGAAGCAACGGCAATAATGAGGTGGTCACTTCAGGCGGCTCAGGGTTTGGCATAATGACTATACCGGTGGCGGTTAGCCGAAATTTTATTACCAGGGCCGATGGCCTTGCCCGTGTGCAGAAGATTGTTGGATTTTTAAAGCATACGGCGGTTAAAGTGAAGGGTGCATTCCCGCACTGGTTAAATGGCTCTACCGGCGCTATCATTCCTTTTAGCGCCAATGATGATGGCGCAGACCTGGTGGAAACTGCTTATTTAATGGCGGGCCTGCTTACTGCCAGACAATATTTTAATGGAGCAGATGCCGATGAAGCTGCTTTAAGAAACGATATCAATGCGCTTTGGAATGCGGTGGAGTGGGACTGGTTCACGAATGGCGGGCAGAACGTTCTGTACTGGCACTACAGCGATGCAAAACAATGGATCATGAACCTCCCGATACGGGGCTGGAATGAATGCCTCATAACTTATATACTGGCAGCGTCTTCCACTACTCACAGTATTCCTCAATCGGTTTATACAAATGGCTGGAGCTCGGGTTCATCATTTTTAAATGGCAATACGTATTACGGCTACCAATTGCCGTTGGGTCCATCGCTGGGCGGGCCGCTGTTCCTTTCACATTATTCATTTTTAGGGATAAACCCCAATGGGCTAAGTGACGCCTATGCAAACTACAGCGCACAAACCACTAATCATTCACTCATTAATTATGAATATTGCAAAGCAAATCCCAGAAGATGGTATGGCTATAGCGATAGCTGCTGGGGATTAACGGCAAGCGATATACAAAATGGTTATACAGCCAGCTCACCAACAAACGATGCTGGCGTGATTGCGCCAACTGCTGCTATTACCTCATTGCCATACACCCCTGCCGAATCAATGAAGGCGCTTAAGTTTTTTTATTATGTACTGGGAGATAAAATATGGAAGGACTATGGCTTTGTTGATGCTTTTTCACTGCATGACCTTTGGTTTGCCAGCTCTTTTTTAGCGATAGACCAGGGCCCTCAGATTATAATGATTGAAAATTACAGGAGCGGGTTGCTTTGGAATTTATTTATGAGTTGTCCGGAAATAAAAACCGGTTTGAAATCATTAGGGTTTAATGCGCCCGGATTATAAGGTTGTTTTTAAAACGAAATCCTGATCATTATGAAGCATATATTACTTTTTATGTTTCTTCTTTTCAGCATTACAGCAGATGCTCAGAAAAAGAAAGATATTCAACAGGTTTTTGATGCCGCCAGGCGTCCTAAAAATCTTTCCGATTCGGCTTTGCTCGACCTGGTGCAAAAGCAAACCTTTCGTTATTTCTGGGATTTTGCACACCCGGTTAGCGGCATGGCAAGAGAAAGGAGTAACGAAGCCTACAATTATGGAAATGAAGTGGTAACTACCGGGGGTACCGGCTTTGGTGTAATGGCCATTATCACGGCTACGGAACGAAAATGGATTGCAAGAGATACGGCTGCCCGGTTTTTATTGAAGATGATGAGGTTTTTAGCGAAAGCGGATGCGTATCATGGTGTATTTGCCCACTGGCTGGATGGGGCTACGGGTAAAACCATTCCCTTCAGCCGTAAAGATGATGGCGCCGACCTGGTTGAGAGTTCCTTTTTATTCCAGGGGTTGCTCTGCGTACGGCAGTATTTTAATGCAGACAATAATACAGAAACAGAATTGCGTAACCGGATCAATGGGTTATGGAATGATATTGAATGGGATTGGTTTACGCGTGATGGAAGGGATGTATTGTATTGGCACTGGAGCCCCAATAATGGCTGGGCCATGAATTTTGCGGTAAGGGGGTTTAATGAATGTTTAATAATGTATGTGCTGGCGGCCAGCGGAGAAAGATATCCTGTTTCATCTGCGGTGTATCACAAAGGCTGGGCGGAAAGCAATTTTTTTAAAAATGGGAAAAAATTTTATGGTATAGAGTTGCAGCTGGGTTTTGATTATGGCGGTCCGCTTTTCTTTTCGCATTATTCTTTCCTGGGACTTGATCCGCGCGGGCTGAAAGACCGCTATGCAGACTATTGGATACAAAATCAAAACCACACGCTAATAAACCGTGCGTATTGCATAGATAATCCCAAAGCTTTTAAAGGGTATGGCGAAGACTGCTGGGGACTAACGGCCAGCGATACATACAACGGGTACAATGCCCATTCCCCTACCAACGACCTGGGAACCATTACACCAACGGCTGCTTTATCGGCATTTCCTTATACACCCGAATACAGTATGAAAGCATTGAAGCATTTTTATTATGATCTTGGCGATCGAATATGGAGTGAGTATGGTTTTGTAGATGCTTTCAATGAAACAAAAAACTGGTATGCCAAAAGTCACCTGGCCATTGACCAGGGACCAATTATAGTAATGATAGAAAATTACAGGAGCGGGCTGCTTTGGAAATTATTTATGAGTTGCCCCGAAGTGCAGCAAGGATTAAAAAAATTAGGGTTTGAGAGCAGCCGCGTGAAACCGGTGAAGCGGGAAGAAATGGCAGAAAGTGAATGATCCCCGCGAGTGCCGGGCAGCCATCTGGCTACACTGCCGTTCAATGTTGGATTTGTCGTTTGTGATTTGTAATTTATTGCTGTATTGCGCTTCGAATTCTGGATTTTAAACTTTAGTCTTTTCATTTAAATTACATTAAACACTTATTATGAAGACCTTCACCCGCCAGCAATTTTTGCAGCGTACCGCTATGGCCGGTGCCGCTATGCTGTTAGCCTCTCTGGAGGGCTTTGCACTTACACTGCCGGATAAAAGAATTAAGGTTGCCGTAATAGGCTGTGGCAGTGTTTCGGGGGTATACTTACCCCATTTGTTAAAATCCCCTTTTGTTGAACTGGTAAGCGTGTGCGATATTGTTTTTTCCCGTGCGCAAAAAAGAGCGCAGGAATTTAATGTCCCCAATCAATATCCACATATAGATCAGCAACTGGCTGGTGCTCCTTTTGATTTGCTGGTAACACTCACCGATATGCAGGAGCATGGGCGGTTGAATAAACAGGCGCTGCAAAACGGGAAGCATGTGTGGAGCGAAAAGCCCATGGCAAATACGTACAAAGAAGGGAAAGCATTATTAGCCCTGGCCAAAAGTAAAAAACTGCGCATATGGGGCGCCCCCGCAGTGGTGAACAGCCCACAATTTGCGTTCATGTCGCAGGCTATCCGTGAAGGCAAGTTGGGGAAAGTTTCCAGCGCACACGCGCATTACGGCCACCTTGGACCCACCTGGTCGGCTTTTTTTTATGAAAAAGGCGGCGGCAGTTTACCTGATCTTGGCGTATACAATATTGCCACTTTAACGGGACTACTTGGTCCGGCCAAACATGTTATGGCTATGACCAGTATTGTAACCCCTGAAAGAACGGTAGATGATAAGGGAAAGATAAGAGTGGAAGCAGAAGACAATACCATGCTGTTAATGGACCATGGGGAAGGTGTTATTTCACATGTGCAGTGCGGATTTAATTATTTTGATCCGTACGGTCATGAGGGCAAAGGACAGCAAAATCCTACGATTACCATTTGGGGAACAAAGGGCAATATGGGTTTGATCGGATATGACTGGGCGCCTTTCGGTGTTGATCTGGCTACTTCATTTACAGAGCCACCGGTAAGGCATGTGCCGGACCCCGGAACTTATGTATGGCAACAGGGTGCAAGTGTTATTGCAGAATCGCTTATCACCGGAAAAGAGCCACTGATCGCTGCAGAGCACGCATTGCATGTGCTGGAAGTAATAGAAGCGGCCCGGGCTTCCGGCGATACCGGTAAAAAGATACAGTTGCAATCTGTTTTTAAATGGCCGGTAGTATAATTTATTCATCACTAAAAATAAAAACCATGAAACAACTTTTTAGTTGTACTGCAAACGCTGTATAAGGCGTCCTCGCCTCATATGATAATATTATCGCCTCTGGCGATGAACACGATTACCTAATTAAAAACACCAATTTATGAGTTATGAAAACGCCGATGGCTATAAAATATGCAACCAGCACGGATTGCATTTTATGACTTTTACTATGGAAATTGATTATTTATTTTAATCGCCTGTATCGCCCGGAGGCGATAATAAAATCATTCGTGGCGATGACGCCACGAACAGCGTAATTTTATCTGGAACTGGAGGCCCCTGTACAGGCGAGATATATTAAGCTGGAAAACATACACATGCCCACCGGTAAATTTGCCAACAGCGGGTTAAGGATTTTTGGAAATGGCAATGGATCAAAGCCTGAAGCAGTAAAAATTTTATCGTACTGCGTACGGAAAAGGACAAGCGCATCGCCTGGCTCAAATGGCGGCCGGTGAACAATGCGTATGCCTATAACATTTATTATGGTACAGCGCCCGATAAATTGTACAATTGCATTGTGGTGCACAATGCCAATGAGTACTGGCTTAAGGCAATGGACAGTAAAGAAACCTATTACTTTAATATAGAGGCAATCAATGAAAACGGGGTATCGAACAAAGAGCAGAATATAAAGTCGGAGTAAAAAACAATATGCGAAACATAAAACAATAAATGATGATAAAAAAAAGAATAACCGGTATTGTATATGTGCTTTTGATGGTATGTGCTGTAAACACCGCTTATGCCCAGCAGCCCCCTTTCTATAACGACATACAGCATTTCAAAAAACTCGACAGCGCTCATTTTCCTCCAAAGCAGGCCGTTCTGTTCATTGGCAGCTCATCGTTTACCTTCTGGAAAGATGTGCAGGAGTACTTCCCGCAACACACTATTATTAACCGCGGTTTTGGCGGCTCATCCCTGCCCGATCTGATCCGTTATGCCGGTGATATTGTTTTTGCCTACGATCCCAAACAGGTGGTGATCTACTGTGGCGAAAACGACCTGGCAGCGTCTGATACCGTTAGCGCTGCAACGGTTGCCCAACGGTTTATTACACTCTTTACTATGATCAGGAATAAATATCCCAAAATTCCTGTATTGTATGTTTCGATGAAGCCCAGTCCCAGCCGGGAACACCTGATGCACAAAATGGACGCAGGAAATTGGGCTATTGCCGAATTTTTAAAGAAGCAAAAGAGAACCGTGTATGTTGATGCCTATCATTTAATGCTGGATGCCAATGGAGAGCCCCGGAAAGAGCTGTTCATTGATGATATGCTGCACATGAATAAAAATGGATATGCGATATGGCAAAAGGCGATAGGCCCCTATCTGAGATAAAGGAGTGGAATGGTAGTAAGTAGTAAGAGGGTAGACGTAAACGGATAAAATGCAAATGTCAAATCTGAAACCGAATGCAAAGCGTAATGCAACCATGAGCGATAAATTAGGATATCTGAAATTGACTGGCAGCTATGAGCTATGGGTTATGGGCAATACAAAATAAGGAGAAATCACCCTGCCATTTGTTGTTACTCATCTGGAAGCTGATACCTGACTGCTGATACCTGACGGCTGATTGCTGTAACTTGTATCTTGTAATCTCACTAAAACAACCAATATGCGTTTTCTAATACTCCTTCTGTTTGCCGCTTCTGCGAAATGGGTATTCCCGCAAGCGGGAAAGCAAAAGCCTATGAACATTATTTTTATACTGGCTGATGACCACCGTTACGATGCTATGGGTTTTATGAATAAAATACAGGGACTGCAAACCCCGGGTATGGACCGAATGGCAAGGGAAGGGATGCATATAAAGAACGCATTTGTATCTACAGCTCTATGTTCCCCCAGCAGGGCATCTATATTAACCGGACAGTATGCGCATACCCATACCGTTGTAGACAATAGTGCTCCATTGCCCGGCAATCTTAGATTTTTTCCACAATATCTCCGGCAGAAAGGATATCAAACCGCCTTTTTGGGCAAATGGCATATGGGAGCTACCAAAAATGCCGATCCCCAGCCGGGCTTCGATTATTGGGTAAGTTTCCGCGACCAGGGTGTGTATTACAATCCGGTGTTTAATATTAACGGGAAGGAAGTAAAGTTTACCGACAGTGCCTATACTACTGATCTGCTAACGGATTACGCCATTAATTGGCTGAGTAAAACCGGTAAAAGCAAACCCTTTTTTCTTTATTTGTCGCATAAAGGTGTACACGCCGAATTTTATCCTGCCAAACGACATAAAGGAAGGTATGCGGATGTTCCTGTGGTAAGCCCGCCTTCCATGTATTTAACGGTAACGGATAGCAGCAAAACGTTTGGTACCGTCACTGCTCCTCAAACAAAAGTAAATTACCGGGATATTCCCCAATGGGTACGCAACCAGCGGTATAGCTGGCATGGCGTGGATTACATGTATCATGGCGCCATTGTATTTGATGATTTTTACCGGCGCTATCTCGAAACGCTTCAGGCTGTAGACGACAGTATTGAGAAAGTATTAGAATGGATAAAGGAGAACGGACAGGAACAAAATACCATGGTTGTGTATATGGGTGACAATGGCTTTTCATTTGGTGAACATGGCTTAATTGATAAAAGACATGCGTATGAAGAATCCATGCGGGTTCCCATGCTGGTATGGGCGCCTGGTATGGTCAAACCTTCATCGGTGCTTGAACAGGTGATCATGAACGTGGATATCGCACCTACTTTCCTGCAACTGGCGGGTATTGATAAGCCGTCGCAAATGCAGGGTTATTCTTTTGCCGGCCTCTTAAAGGGGAATACAAAGGAATGGAAGCGTGATAAAGTGTTTTATGAGTATTACTGGGAACAGGCTTTTCCGCAAACGCCCACCACCTTTGCCATAAGAACGGATCAGTACAAATATATATATTACAATGGGGTGTGGGATATTAACGAACTGTATGATTTGAAAAATGACCCTTATGAAATGAACAACCTGGTCCGGGATACCGCTTATCGAAAAACAGGCATCCTGCTGAAAACAGAACTGTTCAACTGGCTGGCTGAAACCGGTGGATTGCAGATACCACTAAAAAAAGCAGTTCCAATGAAGGGTGATCATTTATTCAGGGGAACGTATTGATTGAAGTTTATGACTGATGATCCAAATTAGAAACCATAAACATTCCTGCCGGCAGAGCGATCAGAAATTTCAAATTCTTTATCCCTCCATACCGTTGCGCCGGATTTACCCGAAAAAAAAGTTTTTGGTGAGAGCCCGGCAAATTCAGTAAAGTCGCTGATAAAATGCGACTGGTCATAATAACCGCATTCTAGCGCGATGTCTGTTAATGATTTTCTTTTTTGTTCGTATAGTTCCATTGCAGACTGAAATCGTACGATGCGTGCATACAGCTTTGGGCTGAATCCGGCATACTGATGAAACTGCCGTTTGAATTGTCTTTCAGACAGGCATGCTTCACTGGCCATATCTTTTATCTTTACAAGGCCTTTTTGGTCAATGATGGTTTGAACACTGTGGAAAACTGGTAATATCTTATTATCGTTCCGGCTATGCCGCCTGCTAATAAAAGCTTCCAAAAGGCTTACCCTTTCAACGTTATCTTTGGCATTTGCAATAGCATCCTCCAGCGATTTGCCTTCGCTTCCCAGGAGGAGATCCAGGTCTATCATCTGGTTGCTTACTTCAGGCGCGGCACAATTAAATAGTGCGGGGATGGCCTGCGGATACAGGTAGGCGCCCAACATACCAAATCCGCAATTGATCTCAAATTTTCTTGCCTGCCGGCTTTGCCCATGCACCCCAGCCGTAAAAGATGGCTGGTCCCTGCCATCGTTCAATAGTTCAGCAAACCTGCCGTGGAAATGAAATATCAGTTCGGCGCATGCATCAGGCATAGAAAAATGAGTGTAGGCTTCCTGGCTTTCCAATATCCAGAAATACCTCACAATACCGGTAAGTTGAGCGGCAGGCTTGATGGTAGTATATTTCATGTATTGCTTATATATTTTACTTACATTTGTATTACTGTTTAAATGTATTTAGACGGTAAAAATAACAATTTAATCTGTAATGACGCCGCTTGTAATGAAGAGAAATGAAAGGATAGATGATATTCAATTTAACGGGGGAATGCTGTGCCTGGATTTTATTAATACCGTACACGACCGGAAAAAAATTCCTGCGCCTGATTACCTGTTTCATGTTATAGACCTTGTGGCATGGGCCGGGAAAATTGGATTGGTTGATAAAAGATCCGAAGCATTGCTCAATCGCAGCATCGCAGGTAATCTTAAAAAAAGCAACCAGTTTTTTACTTATGCAATTAACCTCAGGGAGTTGCTGTACAACATGTTTTTTGCAATAAGCCAGGGAAAAGCAACCCGTAATGATGAACTTAAAAAATTTAATGCTTATATAGCTGATCATTTTTCTTTTATAAATCTGAAAGCAAAGCAGGGCGAATACCTTGCAGCCTGGAATTTACCAAACGACAGCCTGCAACGCATTACTGCGCCTGTGGTTAAGGATGCTTACGAATTATTACTGAGCAACAGGCTTGACCGTGTAAAAGAGTGCTCCAATTGCGGGTGGTTATTTTTAGATACTACCAAAAACGGCAAACGGCGCTGGTGCAGCATGAAAGCCTGTGGCAGTACGGTAAAGGCATTGGAGTGGTATTACAGGCAGAAGGAGAAAGCATCCTGAGTAAATGACTGTTAATAATTGAAAATTACCACTGCGTCTCATTTAACACTTGTAATCCACCAGGTATTTCCCGAAGGATCTTTTACGCCGCAGGCGCGTCCATAACTCTGGTCTGCCGGTTCCATTACCGATGTAGCGCTGTTTTTAAGTGCTGTTGCATAGCTTTCGTCGGCGTCATTATCATATATAAACAGGTTAGCTGTTTGTGTAGTCCACTGTTTCGTAGCCTGGGCAAACATGATCGTGCATTCACCGATTTTTACTTCGGCATGCATAATAGTAATGCCGTCGTCTCTTAAATGCTCATTGTCGGGCACGGCGCCAAATACTGTTGAAACAAAGCGGATAAAATCCCTTGGATTTTCCAGTATCAGGTAAGGCATCAGTTGCTGGTGACCTTTTGGAATATTCATGATAATAATTTTTTTGGTTATTCAATAAGTACAAAAGTATTTGGTTGCAGCTAAGCAAAATAGGAAAAAAAGGACATGTTTGCAGCTTGGCACAATAACTGGGGAAATGGGCAAACGTTATTTGTCTGGAAAGGTGCAGCGATTCAATGTTTTACCATGGAAACGAAGCGAGAGTCCAACTTCTACCCGTTTTCAAATATTACAAGACCTGTTTTCCTAAAATCCTCCGTATTTTAGCCCATGCAAAATATTGAAAACCTGATCTTCGACCTGGGAGGCGTTATACTTACGCTGGATATGCCCCGCGCCGAACAGCATTTTACAGCTTTGGGTGTGAAGGATTACAATACCCTTTTCCGCAGCGGCAATGTGTCCTCTTTTTTTAAAGAGTATGAAGTGGGCCGTATAACGGATGCCGAATTCCTGGAAGCCCTTAAAGAATTGGCCGGGCTGCCTTTAACAGATGAGGATCTTATTGCAGCATGGAATGCAATGCTTGGTCATTTCCCTGAAGAACGGATTGCCTTATTGAACAGATTAAAAAACAAATACCGCATGTTCCTCTTCAGCAATACCAATGCGCTGCATTTAACAACCTTCAGAAAAGCGTATTCAGATACATTCAATGGAAATGTTTTTGACGATCATTTCGAAAAAGCCTATTACTCACATATCCTGGGAATGCGCAAACCCGATAAGGAATCGTATGAGCGTATTATCGGAGAAAATAACCTTGATCCTTCAAAGACGATTTTTATTGACGATTCCATTTTAAATATTGAAGGTGCTGAGTCTGCGGGTTTAAAAGGAATACATATTAAACCGGGAATGTCTATTCTTGATATTGATTTATAATTTCTATACCAGGCTGTCTTCAATATATTTAAAAGCAATCCGCGGGGAGAGCTTTTTCCACAGCACCTGGTAAATGTTTTCGGCAATGGGCATATCGGCGCCTATCTCTTTATTGAGCTCGTGGATGCTCCGTGCTGCATTATATCCTTCCGCTACCATATTCATGTCGGTCTGGGCGGAGGCAACGGAATATCCTTTGCCGATCAATGCCCCAAAATTACGGTTGCGGCTAAACAATGAATAACAGGTCACCAGCAGGTCGCCTAAATAAACCGATGCGGCATAGTTGGGCGATTTTTTTGCGTGAAGGCCGCCGCCGGCGGTATGCACACCCACTTTTATATTGCGTATCCCCGCTTTGCGTAAAAAACCTGCCATTTCATCGGCACTGTTGGCGATCAGTACACTTAAAAAATTATCGCCGTAACCCAGTCCGTGCGCCATACCCGCAGTTACAGCGTAAATATTTTTAAGTATGGCTGCATATTGCACACCATATATATCATGATTAATAATGGTATTGATGTAAGGGGTAGCAAAATTGCCGGCAATGGCTTTTGTAGCCGCCTGTTTCGTTCCTGAAAAAGTAAGATAGGATAAACGTTCAGCCGCTACTTCTTCGGCATGGCATGGTCCCATAATGGTAAAATAGTTATCAATGCTGAGATCAAACTTTTTTTTCAGGTAGTCATTTAACAGCAGATTCTGTTGCGGTAAAATTCCTTTAACAGCGGAAATTATTTTTTTCCCTTCTAACTCCTTCATGCTAATACCGGCGAATTGTTGTATAACATAGGCAGAAGGTGTAACGATAACAATATGATCAGACGCGTTGAAAACCTGTCTGGCATTGGTGAACAGGGAAAGCAGGCCTGCATTAAAAGATACGGATTGCAGGTAATTGGGATTGTGATGTCTTTTGAGAATGTGTTTTGCTACTATATTGTTGCGTACGCACCAGTTAATGTGCAGCCCATTGTCTGTAAGCATTTTTGCCAATGCCGTTCCCCAGCTTCCACTGCCGATAATTCCAAATTGCATAGAAAATGTTTGAGCCTCAAAAGTAGGCCTCAAACTTTTAATTCTTTATTTCAAACAATTGTTCTTTGGGAACTACTTTTACTTTTGTTTTGTTTTTAAGTGTTTTGCTAACAATGGTATAAGGCCCGGTAATCACTTCATCTCCTTCTTTCAGCCCATCTGCTATTTCAATGTTATTGATGTCTTGAATGCCTGTTTTTACCGTTACCAGTTTTACGGTATTGTCTTTTTGTAAAACAAATACTACTTCCAGCAGATCATCTGATGCAATAGCGGGTGCATTATCGCTGTTTTCACTATTGTTTCCAGCGGCAGCATTGTCTGTTTTTTTAACGTCTTTGGTTTTAGCGCCTTCACTGGCGGTATCGTTCTTATCGCGTGTGGTTACTGCGTTAATTGGAACAGAAAGAACATTGCTGTGGGTTTTGGTTTGGATATCGGCGCTGGCGCTCATACCCGGGCGAAAAGGAAATTTTTTGGGTTTAGAGGGATCAAAAAGATCAGCATAAGACTCGCGAACGATGCGGATCCTTACTTCATAGTTTGTTACATCCGTACTGGACAATGCTGAAGATGCAGTTTGCGTAGCAGCTCCTTTCTGACTACTGGCGATTTGGGTAACAATACCGTTGAATTTCCGGTTGTTATATGCATCCACTTCAACAATAGCTGTATCACCCAGATCAATCTTCTGAACGTCGTTCTCACCCACCTCTACTCTTATTTCATATACGCTGATGTCTGCTATACGCATCATTTCAGTTCCGGCCATCATCGAGTTGCCTACCACTCTTTCTCCTTTTTTTACATTGAGTAAAGAAACTACACCTGTCATGGGTGATATAAGGGCCGTTCGGCTCAGATCTTTATTCGCTTTCTGCAAATTCGCGGCAGCGCTTCTTACCTGCGCCTGGTTGCTGCGAACACTTTGCAATGCGGCATCATAGTTAGCCTGTGCGGTTTTTAAGGTATTGTCTGCCTGTTCAAATTCGGCTCTTGAAATTACTTTATCCTTCAGCAATTGCTGTTGCCTGCTGAATGTAAGCTTGGCCAACTCAAGTGAAGATTTCAGAGCTTCCAACTGCGCTTCTGCATTGGATACCAGCGACTGCTGACCGGCAACCTGCGCTGCGGCCTGGTCGCGCTGTGTTGCATAAATATCAGCATATATGCGCGCCAGTATCTGACCCTTTTTTACGCTGTCACCTTCCTGTACGTTCAGTTCTGTTATTTCACCTGACACATCGGGACTGATCTTCACCTCTATTTCCGGATAGACCTTACCGCTTGCTGTTACTATTTCCGTAATATTTCTGCGTATTACTTTTTCGGAAGAAACTTTTATTCCTTCTTCCTTACCTATAACACCGTTCTTTTTCAATACCACCAGTAATATTACCAATGCTACGAGTCCAATAATGATCCACAGCAGTTTTTTATTCATGTGTTGTTGTTTAGAGATTATAACCTGATGCCCTGCCCCTTATAAAACTCAAGCACCTTCATTTTAAATACATAATCATACCGGGCAATAAGTGTATTTATTCTTGCATTGTATAAATTGGTTTGATTGGCAAGCCATTCAATGGTTTGCATAGCGCCAATATCATATCTTTTGGAAGCGAGGTCAAAGGAACGTTCAGCAATGGCAACTTCCTTTTGTCTTGCACTGAATGTATGAAAAGATCCCAGTGCCTGGTTGTAGGCGGTGTATACATCCTGTTTTAACTGAAGTGTATCCTGCTCAATTGCCAGTTCTTTGCTTTTAATATCCCATTTAGCCCTTTCTATACCCGCACGCGCCGACCAACCATTAAAAATGGGAATGCTCAAGCCAATACCTATTCCCTGGCCGAAATTATTTTTCATCTGCGTGCCGTAGCCATCCCACAATTGACCAAAATTTTTTTTACTGGTTACAACACCTGCCTGCGGCGAATACACATACCATTTATCTGAACCGTTAAGAATGTAAGCGGGTGTAGGTTGATCGCCAAGGTTAACCTGGTTGATTGCTTTAAAAGAACTGTTAAAGGCCGTTCCCAATTGTCCGAATAGTGAAATGGAAGGATACTGCCGCCCCCTGGCAGATGCATAACTTTTTTGCGATGCCAGCAGGCGTAAATTGTTTACTTTAATCTGGGGTTGTGATTGTATAGCCATGCTGTACACCGATGCGGGTGAAATTTCGAGGATATTGTCTACCGGTATTTGTTCAACTGCAGGCACTTCCAGTTCAAAAGCAGCATCTGCCGGAAGATTGATAAGGGCTTTCAGGGTAAGTTTATCTACCTCTATCTGGGTTAGTGCGCTTATCAGGTTGGCACTGTCCCTGGCAACCTGTGCCTCTAATTCCGCCGCGCTTAATTCCGGTAATGCTCCTGCGTTTACCTGTTTGCGTGTATTTTGATATTGCGCCTGGCTCTGCTTTAATTGTATTTCTGTTACCTCGGCCTGTTCCACATCCAAAAGCACCAGCAGGTACTGGCGGGCAACATTTAAAGCAATATCATTTTTGGCTTTATCTATTGCTGCCACATCGGCCTGGTAATTGTAATCGTTTGATCTTATGGTATTCCGCTGGCTGTTCCAATTAAATAAATTAACCTGTGCATTCAATCCCATCTGTTCGTACATTACATTATTGTCGGTATATACGTTGGTTGAGTAATCCAATGAACGTCCAAATGAAAAACCGTGGTTGCCGGAAAAGCTGAGGGAAGGTATTTGCTGTAATTTGCTTTGCTTAAGCGCAATGGCCGAAAGTCGCGCCTGGATATCGGTCTGTCTAACAGAAATGTTGTTGGTAAGCGCATATTCCACGCACCGCCGGAGATCCCATTTTTCACTGGTTTGTGCATTGACAATTTGGTTAGCCAGTAAGATTGTTAGTACAATCCAACAGCATAGTATTCTTCTCATGAAACAAATTTATAATATAGAGGCAGGAAAACTGCCTTAAGGTAACACCGGGTTCTCTGTTCAGGCTACAAATATTCAACTAAAAAAACATTTGACAAAACCCTTCATGTATTATTTAACGCCTGATTTATATCCTGAATGATGTAATCTGGCTCCTCCTGTCCTATATACAACCGCAGCATTCGTTGCGATTTTTGACTGGTGTCATACGCTTCGGGAGCCACTGAAGCGCAACCAGGTATGATCAACGATTCGTAACCACCCCAGCTAACAGCCATGAGTATATGTTTAAGACTTTCACAGAATGTCACAATCTCCTCAATCCTTTCCACATTCAGGTAAAATGATATAAGACCACAGGCAGCCTTCATTTGCTGCTTCGCTAAAATATACTGGGGAAAGCTTTCATCGTGGGGGAACAATACAGATTCCACCCTGGGATGCGCTTTCAGATAAGCCAGCACTTTCTGCGTGTTTTCGGATACCTTTTGTAGCCGCAGCGGTAGTGTTCTTAAACCTCTTATAAGCAACCAGGCATTAAAGGGCGAGATACCGGTTCCTGCGGTGAGGTATTCGTTGTTAAAGATTTTAGCCATCATTTGGTGGCTACCGGTTAATACGCCCGCCACAACGTCGCTGTGACCGCCTATGTATTTTGTGGCCGATTGCAAAGCGATATCAATGCCCATAGTCAATGGCTTTTGATATAAGGGCGTGCAATAACTATTGTCGCAAATGGTAATGATGTTTTCCGCTTTCGCAAGTTCCGCAACTGCAGCCAAATCCTGCAGTGCAAAACTCCATGAGTTTGGCGACTCCAGGTAAATGACGGTAGTGTTGGGAAGAATTGCCCTTTCAAAGTTTTCTATCTGTGTACCGTCTACATAAGTTGTTGTTACGCCAAAACGGGGCAGTATCACATTAAACATGTGTTGTGCCCAGGAATATGGTTTTTCAACAGAAACGATATGATCGCCTGTTTTAACATTGGCCAATACCGAGGCAAATATGGCCGATGCGCCGCTGTTGAACACCAGGCAATCTTCGGCTTCATCAAGCGCCGCTAATTTTTTTCGGAGAATATCAACAGTGGGGTTCAGCCCCCTGCTGTAGATGTAGCCGCTATATTCGTCTTTAAACAGCTTACGCATATCATTTACCTTCCTGAAAGTGAAATTACTGGTTTGTATAATGGGTGGAGCAACAGCATTAAAGTATTGTTCGCGTTCTTCACCCAGTTCATTAATGATGTAGGAAAGATCCATATCCTTATTTTTTCTTTTTGTAATAAAAAATAAAATATACAACGGCCAACAGCAGCAAAAGGCACATCCCGGTAACAGCAGCTTTGGGTTTACTGATAATTACGGCAACTGCAATTCCAAAATACGACAATACAAAAATAACGGTTAAGATCGGGGTCAGTTTTGTCCAATTGCCCGGCACAGTATTTTTGCCCTGCTTTCTTTTAAGATAAAACAGGGCCGCTGCCGAAGTGCTCATGCCAATGCTGTCTAAAAACATGGTAAATCCGAGGATGCTGTCTACACTTTTACCAAAAAAGGTAATGAAAACAGTAGCCAGTGAAAAAGCAGTTAGCGCCGGAACCAGCGCCTGGGTTTTGGGGTGCCGGCGTAAAAATACCGCCGGAAAAACCTTGTCTCCGCTCATTGCGTACATTACCCTCGGATTGCTCATCAATATAATATTTACATAAGCCAGCACCGAGAGAAACATGAATGCGTCAAAAACCTTTGCACCCGTGGTACCAAACAACGCTTCGCTCAGCAGTGCGCCGATGGCGGAAGCATTTTTCATTTTATCATAGCCAATGACCTGGGTATAGGCGAGGTTGAGTGCCAGGTATAAAATGATAACAATACAAATACCTGTTATAATGGCTCTGGGTAAAAGCCGGGTATCTTTTATTTCACTGCCAAAATTGATGGTTTGCTGGTAGCCGCCGTAGGAAAAGCTAACCGGTATCATGCTCGCCAAAAACAAAGTGAGCCAGTGATTATCTTTAAACTGATATATCTGAGCGCCTTCAATATAACCATGGGGCTCTACCATTACTCCCTTCAGCATACTGCCAATGAGTAAAACTATAAGTGCAATTTTAATGGTAGTGAGGATATTTTGCGCCAAACTGCTGGTGTATAATCCAAAAAGGTTTACTATATAAAAGATAATAACTGCAGCTATGGAGATTAAGATATTAAACAATGCCCCCGAGGGTTTGCCAAAAAGCAGGTCGCTTACATAATCGGCGCCAATTAAGGCCACGATGCCCAGGGATGCAGCATTACTGATAAGGATAAGCGCATTTACAGTAAATCCTACCACCGGGTGATAGCAGGTGGAAAAAACCTTATAATAAGCACCCATCACCGGCAACCTAACGCCTATTTCCGCATAAGTGAGTGCCCCGCATAAAGCAACCAAACCGCCTGCCATCCATGCCGCAAAAAAAATCCAGACGGAGCCCGAAGATGCCGCTACATTAGCTGGCGTGCCAAATATACCCATGCCGATAACCAGACTTACCACGATCATGGTAACAGAGAAGAAACCCAGTTGGTTTCTGGAAGATGTGTTCCCTGGTTTGGTCATGTTTTATCCTCCCGCGGCGTTGTGTTTCCTGTTTCCGGCTTTGCGGAGATGGGATGACCGCTAAAATCCGTAACAGGGCCTTGCTGCACCGTATAAAGCAAGGCTACTCATTTATACTTATCTGCTGAATGCCGGATGGTAACCATACCTGCATTTCACTGGCGCCCCTGTTGTTCCAGCTAAAATAGGGGATGGCTGTAACTTTCTTTATCAAAGTGGATACCGATAGTCCATCTTTACCTATGGTTACTACCGGCGCATTAAATCGCAATACATTTACGCCTCCCAGTAAAGAAGGTTCATAAGATATTTCAAACGCAGTACCGTCAGGAACGATTACTCCTCCTGCATCAAATCCGTCATTAGCGTCCTCTACACAATATACCAGGGGGCCGTATTGAAGTGCTGTCCTGTTCTTATTTTGCTTCACGGCCGGATTGCTTACAATCCTTCTTACTTTCATTGGCAGATTCATGGTAACAATATCCCCCTTTTTCCAACCCCGTTTTATAACCGCATAACCGTCTGCTACACCATATTGAACCGGACTGCCGTTCACTTGTATTGCCGGAGCTTCTTTATACGCTGTAGCATACCTGTACAGATCGCCCGGAACGGGTTCCGAAAGCCAGCCGGGGATACGTATGCGCAGTTCAAAGTCCCGTTTTTTAGCAGGTGACACCGTTAGCTTTACATCTCCTTTCCAGGGATAGCCGGTTTCCATGGTAAGATCTACTTTGTTTTTGTTTATCAGAACCGTGGTATGGCTGCCGGCAAATAAATTTACCCACGCAGCATCATTTGAAGTTGCATATATATAATTACCCAGTGAGCTTACCAGCCGGGCGATATTGGAAGGACAACAGGCTGTTCCAAACCATTCACTGCGGTTATGGTTACCCGAAGATGCAAGAGGGTTACCATAAAAAAAGCGATCACCCGAGAGTGATAAGCCATCTAAGGCGCCATTGTATAAGCTTCTTTCCAGCACATCAATGTATTTTGCATTTCCGGAAAGCATGTTCATCCGCTGGTTCCAGAATACCATACCTACCGAAGCACAGGTTTCGCAATAAGCCGTAGCGTTAGGCAGGTCATAGGGTTTGCCGAATCCCTCATTGCTGCCCTGAGCGCCTATACCACCCGTGATATACATATGACGGAATACCACATCCTGCCATATGGAATCCATGGCCGTTATATATCCCGCATCGTTGGTAACGGCTGCCACATCGGCGGCGCCGGTATACAGATACATGGCCCTTACCGCGTGGCCGGTTATTTTTCTTTGATCTTTAACAGGTAATCCATCCTGGCAGTAATCCGGATCTTTCCACTGATCCCATATCACGCCTCTTCCCTTTCCATGCCCGCGCTGTTCCAGGAACCAGTTCGATAGTTCGAGGTATTTTTTATTTTGTGTATGATGATACAGTTTCATCAGCGCCAACTCTATTTCCTGGTGACCGCTTACCCATGGCCGGTTTTGCAGCCGGAAAACAGCGTCAATATGATCGGCAAACCGGATGGCCGTATTCAGTAGCTTGCTTTTACCGGTTGTGTTGTAATAAGCTATGCCCGCTTCAATAAGATGCCCTGCGCAATAATCTTCATGTTTTTCCATGTCCGTCCAGCGCTTATTGATATCTGTAAGTATATAGTAAGTGTTCAGATAACCATCGGGCAACTGTGCAGCGGCGATTTTGTCAATCCATTCATCCGTGTTTTTTTCGAGTTCGGCATCGGGATAATTTTTCAGTGAATAGGCAATGGCTTCGATGGCTTTATACACATCAGAGTCATCGTAATATATTCCCTCATGTTTGCCGGAGCGTTTGGCTGCTTTTTCAAAATTGCGGATTCGTCCGGTTTTATCCTGTGTGTAATTTACACAGGCATCAATCGTAGCAGTAGCTACGGTTTCCATTTTCGGTTTCCAGAACGGATCCGTAACGGTTACATCTGAAAAGGGTACAGGGTATATTTTTTGCGGGGAGGTTTGTGCTGTTGCTGTGGTTACGAAAAGCAATGCCGGGACAATCAAATATTTCTTTAAAAAAGTCATTGGGGATAAAATGAGACACATTATTTCTTACATTTTGAATTAAGCATCATCTTTGAATACGAACCCTGCGCCCTGCAGGCAGCCAGTAAATGAAATTATTCATTTTGCCGCATTTAATAAACAAGTTTCGCAGCTACTTTTTTACCCTGCTGAATATCAGGCATGCAGTTATCGTCTCAGGTTGTGCTTTGACCGCAATAATGGAATACATGTATAACGCTGGGGTGCATTGCCGGGAAATAAAAAAGACAAACACGCCGCGTCTTGTTTGTCTTTTTCTTATAAATGTAGAAATTGTTAGCCCACATAAGACCTCAGCATCCAGGCCATTTTTTCATGCTGCTTGAGCAGGCCGGTTAAAAAATCGCTGCTGCCTATATCTTTATATTTTTCGTCTAATTCTGTAATCTGTTTGCGCAGGTTAATGATGATCGTTTCATGATCCGCATCTAAGTTGGGTATTTGTTTTTCAAAACGGGTAGGCACCTGAGGCTCATCCAATGCAGCCAGTTTCAACAATTCTTTCAGTCTCCCTTCTGCATAATGCCCAACCGTACGTATGCGTTCCGCTATTTCATCAATGATCTCTGCCAAAGCAGTATATTGTTCTTCATACAGTTTATGCAGTTCCATAAAACTGGACCCTTCTACATTCCAGTGATAGCTGCGCGTTTTATTGTACAGTATGTGTTCATCAGCAAGAATCTGATTCAGTATGGCGGCAACTGCCTGCCGGTTTTTTTCGGTGATCCCGATGTTTACTTTAGCCATATCTATATATTTTATTTTTTTTTACTAACATCAATAATCAAACCAATGAATGAATATTCAAAAGCATATATACCAGAAGACTTTTCCATTTGGTTAAGAAGGAGCCGTGAAAAGCTTTTGAGTGCAGAATAATTTATTTATAGTGTATGGTTATGCTGTTAAAAGTTAACGGAGATGACATTTATTTTTAGCTAAGAAGGGGAATTTCTTCTACAATGCACCCCGGGCAAGTCATATAAAAGCGATATTTTTTATAGTAAAGATTTTACTTTCTCTATCACCTGGGCCAATTGCGATGCATCCTGTCCGCCCGCTGTGGCCAGGGTCTTTTGGCCGCCACCGCCGCCCTTAATCAATGGCGCTATATGTTCTTTAATGATTTTAGCGGCGTCTAACTGTTTTGCAGCAGCAACTATCTCCGACATGCCCAGTGCAACAAAGGCCTTGCCGTCAATATTTGCGCAGAGCACCATTACATAATCGCGCAGATTGTTTTTTACATCAAAACATATTTTTTTTAAGGCATCTGCATGGCGTACCTGTACAATATCGCCGATAAAAGTTACCCCATTTATGGTTTCATCTTTTTGCAACAGTTCATTCCTGATCTGCACCAGTTGCCTTGCCTCCAGACTTTCAATTTCTTTTTGAAGGGTGTTTTTGTCTTCTATCAGCTTTTCTATTGCTTTTAGCGGATTCTTTGCTTTCAGCAATTCGCTGATATGTTTGTACTCACTTATTTTGTCGAAACTGTATTGTATGGCGGCCGGGCCGGTAAGCGCCTCCACGCGTCTTACGCCGGCTGCCACCGCCGATTCAGACACAATAGCAAACAGGCCAATCATGCCGGTATTGCTTACATGGGTGCCGCCGCACAATTCAACGGAATAATCCGCATCAATGATCACCACCCTTACCACATCGCCGTATTTTTCCCCGAACAACGCCATCGCGCCCAGTTGAAGTGCCTCTTCTTTAGGCATTTCTTTAATAACTACCGGAATATTCTGACGGATCTTTTCATTTACCAGTAATTCTGCTTCCCTGATTTCTGCTTCCGTAACTTTTGCAAAATGTGAAAAGTCGAAACGCAATTCGTCCGGCGATACCAATGAACCCTTCTGCGCTACATGCCTGCCTAATATTTGTTGCAGCGCGGCATGAAGCAAATGTGTAGCGGTATGGTTGTACATGGTGCACAACCTGTTTTCGAAATTCACCGAAGCGATAACCGGGAGAGTAATATCGGAAGGTAATTTTTCGGTGAAATGAATAATCAGGTCATTCTCTTTTTTGGTATCTGTAACAGCGATCTTTTCTTCTCCGAACTGAAGAATGCCTTTATCACCCACCTGTCCCCCGCTTTCGGCATAAAAAGGTGTGGTTTCCAATACCAGCTGGTATTGTTCTTTTCCTTTCGTTTTCACTTTTCGGTATTTAACCACAAGTGTTTCTACCAGCAGATCATTGTAGCCAACAAAAGCAAATGTATCGGTCTTATTTATTTCAATCCAGTCTTCAGTATCAATAGCAGTTGCGGCCCGACTACGGTTTTTTTGTTCCTGCATCTCTTTTTCAAAACCGGTCTGATCCACCGACAACTTATTTTCATCGGCAATCAGTCGTGTTAAATCGAAAGGAAACCCATAAGTATCATATAATTCAAAAGCGTCCCTGCCTGTAATGGCCCTGCTGTTACTCACAGCTCCGATAATATCATCAATGCGCTTCAAACCCTTTTCCAGGGTTCTTAAAAATGCATCTTCTTCTTCCCGCACCACTTTTATCACAAACTCTGCCTGCTGGTACAACTCCGGGAAAACATATTTGAACTGGAGCGCGATACCCGTCACCAACTGATGCAGTAAGGGCTGTTTATAATTTAGATAAGAATAATAATACCTTACTGCCCTTCTCAATATTCTTCTGATAACATACCCCGCGCCGGTATTGGAAGGTAATTGCCCATCGGCAATGGTAAAGCTTATAGCCCTTATATGATCTGCAAGCACCCGGAAGGTCACGGCCTGTTTACTGTCGCTGAAATCGTATTTTTGCCCGGTTAGTTTTTCTATGCCTGCAATGGTTCCGGTAAAAATATCTGTATCGTAATTGGAGTTTTTTTCCTGTAGCACTCTCACTAATCTTTCAAACCCCATTCCCGTATCTACATGGCGGGCGGGCAATGGTTCAAGGGTCCCGTTCTTTAAGCGGTTGAATTGTATAAATACATTATTCCATATTTCAATTACCTGCGGATGATCATTGTTTACTAATGTTTTCCCGTCTGTTGTTCGTCTTTCTTCTTCACTGCGGCAGTCCACATGTATTTCTGTACAGGGTCCGCAGGGTCCCGTATCACCCATCTCCCAGAAATTGTCTTTTTTCTTTCCCTTCAATATTCTTTCTTCGGCTATTACTTTTTTCCACTCGTTGTATGCTTCCTCATCTCCCGGAAGCCCTTCTTTTTCATCTCCTTCAAAAACGGTTACGTATAAGCGGTCTTTGGGGATATTATATATGGATGTTAACAGTTCCCAGCTCCAGGCTATGGCTTCCTGCTTAAAATATCCACCTTCCGGGCGGGAAGGGTCGCCAAAACTCCAGTTGCCCAGCATTTCAAACATTGTATGATGATAGGTATCCACCCCAACCTCTTCCAGGTCGTTGTGCTTACCGCTTACCCGTAAACATTTCTGCGTGTCTGCTACCCTTTGGTAAGGTGCTTTTTTATTTCCAAGGAAATAGTCCTTAAACTGGTTCATCCCTGCATTGGTAAACAAAAGCGTAGGGTCATTTTTAATTACTATAGGCGCTGATGGAACAATGTGGTGTTTTTTTGATTTAAAAAAATCGAGGAAAGCCTGCCTTATTTGTACTGAAGTCATCATTGCACCGTTATATTTTTTGTGGCGTTTGAACGTTTAAATTTTATATTTGCCTTTACCCGCAAAACCGGGTGCGAAGGTAGTTAAATTATAGCTGGTTTTTATGCGCTCAATAAAGCCGGCAACAGATACCCGCTTCATGAAAAAAATAAAGTATTACTACAATACCAATTCGCTCCGTTACGAAAAACTGGTGACCCCCCTGCGGGTAAAACTCCTGCGTATCCTGGGCTTTTTAGCCGGCGCTCTCGTAACCGCACTGATTATAGTTGCAATTGCCTTCCAGGTAATAGATTCTCCTAAAGAAATGTTGATGCGGCAGGAAAATAACCGCATAAAGGAAGATTACCGTTTATTGAATGTTAGGGTAAGAACCATTCAGCAGCAGATGGCTGAACTGGAAAAAAGAGATAACCATGTGTACCGCGAGATATTTGAAGCCAATCCTATACCGGATAGTGCGAGGGCAAAAGACCTGGAAAAGCAGCAGGAAGTGCAATTGGCAGAAAGTATGGAAGATAACGAACTGGCTTATTCCATAGCAGCTACATTAGATAAGATGATGAACCGGATCGCTTTTCAAAAAAAATCTTACCAGGAGATTGAGGCAATGATTGGCAATAAGGAGAAGATGCTGGCCGCAACGCCAGCGATTCAGCCGGTGAGCAATAAGGATCTCAGCCGGATCGCTTCTGGCTTTGGTTACCGCATAGATCCCGTGTATAAAACCGTAAAAATGCACGCGGGTCTCGATTTTTCTGCACCCCAGGGAACGCCTATTTATGCTACAGCAGATGGAGTGGTGCGGTTAGCCGGCAATACCGGTAATGGCTATGGTAATCATGTTATTATTAATCATGGCTATGGTTATGAAACTTTATACGGACATCAGTACCGTATTAAAGCTAAAGCGGGACAAAAAGTGAAACGTGGCGAATTGATAGGCTGGGTGGGCAATACAGGTAAATCTACCGGCCCACATTTGCATTATGAAGTACGTAAAAACAAGCGTCATATTGACCCTATTTATTTCTTTTACAACGACCTTACACCCGAACAGTTTGACCGGATAGTGAAGATGGCCGCCTCCGGCAATCAGAGCTTTGATTAAATGTTGATAATTCCCGGCATCATTTTTTCTGCATACCGTTAATTTAGCGGTATGTTTAAGCAATTAGACTTATTCGGACAAGAAGCAAAAGAGAAGGAACATAAACCTCCTCCCCTGGCAAATGTTGATAACCAGGAGATGGCTTCTGTTGCCCAAAAAGACGAACCAACCAATAAGGACGGGCAAATTGAGGTTACTGCCGGGAAAGCTGTCTCTGCCGAAAGTAAGAAGGCTAACACGCAAACTGTAAAGAAGGGTAAAAGGGGCCGAAAATCAATTAAGGAAATGGACGCTGAATCCGCTATGATCAGCATACCGGATGATGAACTGCTTTTTAAGAAACAATATTACAGCATTGGTGAAGTAGCGGAAATGTTTAGCCTCAATACTTCTTTGCTGCGCTATTGGGAAACAGAATTTGATATTTTAAAACCACGGAAAAACCGGAAAGGCGACAGACATTTTCGGCCGGAGGATATCAAAAACCTTTCTCTTATTCATCACTTGTTGCGACAAAGGAAATACACCATTGAAGGTGCAAAAGATTACCTGAAAAAAAACAAATCAAAAGCACAACAAAATTTCGAACTCATACAACGTTTGGAAAAACTCAAACGATTTTTACTGGAGCTCAAAGCCGGTCTATAATTTTCTTTGGATAACACGCAATGTATCAAAACTCTTTGCGCCTGCATTTCGTACGCTTTCGTTTTGGTTCTGATTCTTTTGGTAAAAGATAGTATCATTATTCAACAGCTGTGATTTAACAGGTTATATAGCAAATTGTGGCATAGATCAATATTTATTAAAAAAAGAATAACAATTACCGGCTTTTAATTTGCAGTATAACAAAAGTCAAAGAAATGAGTAAGTAGAAATATTTAAACACTGCACTCGTTTTTTAATTGCTTAATTGTTGATTAGTATGAAGACTCCTGTTCGAATCTTTTTTTCATTTTTGACAATAGGAATATGCTTTGGTTTTCAGGGCGTCAAAAACAAAAAGCTCACTTTGCCAGGTATGCTTTCAGCAGTTTCTGATACCGCTTCAACTAAGGATAAAAAGAAAGCAACCAGTAGCCCCGTTAGTTCTGCTTACCGTTTGGTAATAAAAAAGGGCGCTTATGAAATGACCCTTTATGATGAAGAAGGCTGGTATGGCACCTACCCCGTCGTTTTTGGTAATAAAAGCCAGGCCGATAAACGTATGGAGGGCGACAGGCTTACGCCCGAAGGTCATTTCAGGATCGTAGGCAAAAAAATCCATAAAAAATGGGGAAAATTTCTATTGCTTGATTATCCAACCAAAGAAAGCTACGAAAAATTTAAAATGCGCAAAGCATCAGGCGTTGTACCTAAAAAGGCCTCAATAGGTGGCGGAATAGGTATTCATGGAACACGTCCCAATGAAGAATGGGTGATTGATAAATACATAAACTGGACGGAAGGTTGCATTTCTGTACGGTACAGTGATATGGATGAATTGTACGATATGCTACCCATTGGCACCGAAGTGGTCATTGAGAAATGATAACGGAATGAAGAACCAAATAACAAGAACCAAATCATAAAAAACAAACTTGCCTACCGGTAGGCCGACCTATCTGCAGGGGCCGATAAAATTTCGAAAATGCCGTCGGTATCCGCCGCGGCGGATCAGATCGCATTTAAACGCAAAGCGCCAAAAGGCTAATCATAAGAAATAAATAAGCTTCAAATCCAGAGCCCCGGATTTCAAATTTGAAATCCCCTGCAACCTGCACCAATCTCAGGTCTTAAATCCTGTCTTTTCTGTTATCATACACTAAATCATTTATCGCCTAAACCCGTATACCTGCTGCTTTCTAACCGGCAATAATTATCATTTCGTATAAAAAATAAAAGCTTGCAGCGAAAACCTGCCAATAACAATCTGTAAAGATGTGCTTACTTTATTCCGTGCATGTGATAACATAACGGATTCAGAGAAACCCCACACTGCCTGCCGTGGGGTTTTCTTTTTATATAGCGTATGCTTTATCTTCAAGTGATGAAAAAAGCACTTTTATATTTTTTACTCTGTTTTCCGTTTCTTGCTGTAGCACAGGATACCACAAAAGCTATGATGGTACAAACTGTTGGCAAACTCCCTTTTTTAAAATATGGATTGGGTGAGGACCGTTTGGGTGGTGCAAAGATGACTTACCTGGATTCGGGCGTGGTAATGCGGATAGTGGATTCTGTACACACCGATTATAAAGTGCAACTCTCCAAAAATCATTTTGCATATATCGCTAAAGCCAATACACAATGGCTGCCATGCAAGGTACCGGCGCCGTATTATCTTACTTCAAGCTGGCGGGTATACGGAGATGACCGGTTCGATTATGTTACTATTGGTCTTGACGAAAGATTACCCTACCGCAGTATACAGCAAATTAATCCTTCCCGTATCGCATTGGATATTTTTGGGGCCACTTCCAATACAAACTGGATATCGCAATTCAAATCTGTAAAAGAAATCAAAAACGTCTGGTATGAACAAACAGATGATGATGTGATGCGGGTTTATATAGAATTAGCGCATCCGCAGCATTGGGGTTATCATATCGGGTACGACAGTACAGGGAAAAAGCTGGTGATACGTGTAAAACGGCAACCCGAAGACCTGAAGATCCGGCAGCTTAAAATTGCTATTGATGCTGGCCATGGAGGAACAAATATTGGCGCTACGGGTATAAGCAGTAAAATATTGGAGAAAGCGTATACGCTTAAAATTTCACAGGCATTAAATAAATTGTTGAAACGGAAAGGAGTAACAACATTTATGACAAGAGAAAAGGATACAACCCTGAGCATGGCGGAGCGGGTGGAAATGCTGAACGCCGAAATACCCGATCTGCTGATCAGCATTCATCTCAATTCTTCGGGTAATGCGTTTATAAAAGGAACGAGTACTTATTACCGTTATATTGGCTTCAGAAGCCTGTCGCAATCCATTCTGCAGCGAATGCTGGAACTTCCTTTAATGGAAGCAGGTAATGTGGGCGGGTTTAATTTTTCGCTAAACGGTCCAACAGATTATCCGAATTGTCTCGTAGAGGTGGCTTTTTTAAGCAATACCGATGATGAAAAAATGATACTGGACCCGCAGTTTCACAATGCCGTAGCGAAAAAAATATATGAAGGTATAAAAGACTGGCTGAAGGAAATGAGGTAGGCTTTTCATAAATTTTTCCATGGATAAAGTTTCGCACCGTAAGTTTGTTCATCAAACCACAAAAAAGGCTCTTGCCACTGTAATAATGGCTGGTCCTTTTGAAAATATATACGCTATGAGTGACAACAGCATTTTTATTCACCACGTTTATTTCTGGCTGAATAGCCCGGAAAGCAGGGAAGATTTTGAAGAACTGGTAGCCGGATTGAGGAAACTCTCTGCCGTTAAGACCATTAAAACCTTTTATATCGGCAAGCCCGCCGATACCAACCGCGATGTGATAGACCGGTCGTATTCAGTTTCGTGGCTGTTGCTGTTTAACAATAAAGCCGACCAGGATAGTTATCAGACGGATCCCGTTCATTTAAAATTCGTTGATGAATGCAAGCACCTCTGGAAAAAAGTGGTGGTATATGATACGGTGAATGTTTGAGAATGTGAAAATTTGGAAATGTGCTGATTTGAAAATTTGAAAATGCTGAAATACAGGGTAGTGAAAGAAGGAGCATTCATCTTTTAGTAGTAACCTCCCGAAAGCTGACAGCTAATTGCTGATGACTGGCCGCCAAATTCATATTATACCATGAGCTATTGCAGTTATGTAAACGGATTAAGCGCCACAGAGGAAAATGTGCACAGGGATTATCACAATAATCACTACGGGTTTCCTATTGCAGACGATAATGAATTATTTTGTCGTTTAATACTGGAAATCAACCAGGCGGGTTTAAGCTGGACTACCATTTTAAAAAAAGAAAAAGGTTTCCGGAAAGCCTATCACAATTTCAATATTTCCCGTATTGCAAAATATACAGATAAAGACAGGGAACGGTTGCTGAATGATGCAGGTATCATCAGGAATCGTTTGAAGGTGAATGCGGCTATTGAAAATGCTAAAGCCGTTGTTCAGCTTCAAAAGGAATTTGACTCGTTCAAAGGCTGGATCGAACATCATCATCCTAAAACCAAAGAAGAGTGGATGAAGATTTTTAAAGCTACATTCAAATTCACCGGGGGCGAAATTGTCAACGAGTTCCTTCTCAGCACAGGATATTTACCCGGTGCACACACTGTTGATTGTCCTGTACATAAAAGAATAATTAAAAGTAAACCTGCCTGGAACAGGTAAATTACCGGCCCTTCATGGCTTCCGCTATAGCATCTTCTAAACTAAAATAAAGCCCTACCGTGTACCTGGAAGGATTATAATGCCAGGGCACGCTTGTTATTTCCTGTGCAAATACCATCTGCAACTGCGCTTTAATAAATTTGTATCCCGTTCTTACCGTAAAAGAAGGTTCAACAAAAGCATAGTTGGTATTATCAATCCGCCGCCCGCTGCTGTTAATAAGGTCTTGTTGCATAAGATAATCGTTGCTCATGCCTTTTGCATTGAAATGATCATATTTAGCACTGATCAAACGGAGATTAAATGCGGCGTCAAATGCAGGAGAGCGAACGCCTATACCGGGTTGTATAAAAAAACGTTTTATCCGCATATCAACGTCACTCCTGATCTGGCCGGTTCCATAGCCTGCATAGCAGTCTGCCACCATCTTAAATTTGTTGCCCTTTGCGTAATATCCCCCCACACCAAACTCAAGTAAGTGCGCTTTACCATCCACATTACCATTTATGGCATCGGGATTATCGGGCGTATAACCATAGGTGCTGTAATTGGCTATAATGCCCAGATGCTTTACCGGAGAAACAGAAGCCTGCAAATCAAAAACATACCGGGTGCCTTCATAATCATAGTCGGCGCTATTGCCGCCTATACTGCCTGCTATATTCAGGTGCGCCTGTCGGCCATTTGTAAACAAAGGAGCATTTACCCCATTAGGCTTGTAATAGTAACGGTTGCAACTGCTGCCTGCTACAAGAATGATCAGGCTGAACAATAAAATATACTTATGTATCATAATGAAAGTTTTGTAAGGATAATCCACGCCTTCAGTTATAAAAATACACGAGTTTGAGCAACATAATTTAGCTTAGCATCACAATGAATGTGCGTGCTTATTTCCCAGCGTGTATTGACTAAAGTTGAGCTTTAATTGTTGAAAACTGTTGCATCGCGTAGTACTTTATCTAAATATTTTAATTCCTGAAAAGACAAGCGCGGCCGGATAATTTAATTTAAAAAAATGAGCCTTCACATGGAAGAGATGATGTACCTGAACCCGTTCAGCAGGCACCGGCATTGAATAGCTTTGCAGATCCGCATATTGAAACAGGATGGTAGACCTTTCACCGGAGGTAGATGGGAAGTGCTTTTGAAGCATTGATCCCAAATTCGTTCTTTACAGTCTTGCCCGGACTTTAGCTATCATTTCTTCAGCAAAAATAGCTGTATATATTTTTGCCCATCTTGCTTTACACGGCGGTTGAAAGCCAGTGTCTCGCCCTTGTTCGACCATATTACCGCCCCGAATGGAGCATCTTCATCAGAGCTGCGTGGAGTTAACCTTTCAGATAAATGGGTTTTTATATGGGTGATGTATACACTGTTGTCTGCCACATAGGAAACATAAGCGTCATCGGGGCTTATATTGATGGGTCCCAGGATGGAAAAATCGTTAAATGTGATCTGACTGATTCTTCCTCCGTTGGGTGAAACGCCAAAAACCTGAATAATCCCTTTGGAATCTTTGGCCATAAACAGTATTAAAGCGCCATCAGATGTAGTACGCAACCAATGCCTGGGACCCTGGATACCATGTTGGGTGTAGGTAATTCTTCTTTGCGTAACTCCTTGCGGAGGATTCGGTCTTGAATGGTCTGTGCCTTCCAGCGGACTGCCCGCTGAAGCTCTGGTTATATTATCCGGAATATCGGCCACAAATACTTCAGCTATAATTTCATTCTTTTCATCGTGTACATTTCCCTGGAAAGCAATAGCACGGTGTTGCCAGCTTCCATCTGGTCTTTGATATCCTTTCCTGCCAATCCAGCCCTCGTCAAATGCTTTCTCAATTTCATCACTCCCTGGTTTGGGATTTTCTGTAACCTTTGCAACCACTGCCGAAAAATATTCACCATTATTATTCTCCATTGTACTGTCGCCGGGTACTGTTACCTTTTGGGGCATCATTACAGCAATGGTCCTTAAATCTTTAACAGTGGAATCCATTTTGGCCAACTGTTCCATAATATAATCATTGTAGGTGAAGCTTATCCATTTCCCGTCGCCACTCCACGAATGGGCGTGTGTTCCTCCGCGCAGTGCCCCGGGTGTAAAAGGTGGTACAATGTTTCGGGCATCCATAAATACAGGCTCAAAGGGGTTGGTAGTATGAATGGCCACACCCGTGCGCCGTGTAAAACCATACGGGTTATTTTGGCTGGCGTTACGAATGCCGTGAATGAATAATACTGTATGATCAGCCGGCGAAAAAGTGGCGGCGCCAACGCCGGGGCCATATACTGTTTGGTTATGCGTACGGTATAAGTGCTTTACTTCACCTGTTTTTGTATTTACCATTTCAATGCTTCCCGTTAGACCAATACCACTGTCATCATTGCGGGTATCATATACTATCCATTCATCATCCGGAGAAAAAACCTGGGTTGAATTTAAAAAATGACCGTAGCTGTCATTGGTAAGTTGCGTTTCGGTAAAGTGCATTGGCTCTTTATTATTTTTATTTGAACAGGAAGCCATCAAAAAAATACCACAAAAAGCCAACAGCAGGATAATTCTATATGGCCTGTACATAGCAGATATAGAGGCCAATAACAATGCGGGATACTATCATAAGAAGAAAAATTTGAAAATCGCTCCCTTTCATCACAATTCACTCATCCCTATCTTGGTTTTATCCAGTCTTCGGGATTAAGATATTTGGGGTTATTGCCAACCACTACGGTTACAACAAAAAGAACTTTGCCTATGCCGTCTTCATCTTCCGATTCAGCGGCTTTGCCAAGCACCTGCCCCAGTTTTATTTCCTCGTCTTTATTTACACTTATGCCCGTGAGATTGTAGTAAGTAGTAAGGTATTTACCGTGTCGTATGGTTACGGCAGACACAGCGCCAAAATTGTGTACGGAAGATACAGTGCCTTCATAAACAGCCTTTACGGGTGCGCCGATATTCGTTTGAATATAAACACCGATATTGTCTTCAAATAACCGGGTTCCTTCTATTTTATGTTTGCCAAAGGGCCCGGTGATATCTCCTTTGGATACCGGCCAGGGAAGTTTTCGGCGGTTATTTTCAAAGCCAACTGACACTGCGGTTACTTCGGGTGTATTTTCAAGCTTATTTGCCGCACGGGAACTGGTGCTTGCCACAGCAACAGGTTTATTGCCGCCTGCCGCTTTAGCGGCCGCCTCTCTTTTTGCCCGCTCCACTTTTTCAGCCTCCATTATTTCTCTCTTAATGATGGCAGCAATTGAATTCTTAATATTATTCTCTAATTTTCTTTTTGAAGTGAGCTGTTTATCCAGTTCCTTTTCCTTAAGCTTCAGTTTGGAAACAACGGCATCTTTTTGCTTCTTTTCCTCTTCCAGCTTTTGCATTTGCTGGCTTTGCACGGCAAGCGTTTGTGTTTTGAGATTTTTATTTTCAGCAAGTGACTGGTTTTTTTGCGACAATAACAATTGGGTTTGATGGATATTATCTACCTGTCTCCCCCTGTATTCGCGGTATGCTTTCAAATAGGTAATTCTTTTGATGGCATCGTTGAAGCTAACGGCAGAGAAGATGAAGTTGAGCATGTCATAACTGCTCCTGTTTTTATAGGCGTATTCGATCGTCTTGGCATACTGGGCTTTAAGCGTATCCAGTTCATTTTTTAAACGCGCTATTTCCCGGTTATTGGTGTAAATATCGTCATTGATCAGCCTCACCTGCCTGTTAATGGTCTCTATAACTGCATCTCTCTTCTTAATGAGGTTACGTATACGGGCCAGTTGTCCAAGGCTTTCCTTTTTATCTTTTTTGATGGAATTTTGCGATTTTCTCAACTCCTCAATTTCCTGTTGAATTTGTTTGCGCTGGCTTTCTAATTCATCTTTTGATTGTGACCACGATGAAATTTGTAACCCGCAAAGTAAAACGAACAGTAAAAAAAGGAATTTACGCATGCCTGAAATTTTATATGACGTAAGGGATAATACTGCAAATAACGATGGTATGGGAATGTGATTGTACTGAATTTTGTTAAAATTATTTTGTAATGTAATTTCGGGGTATGTTAAAAGGATAGCTGAGCGGTACATCAAATTCTACCTGTTTATATTCAAGGTTTACATCCAACCTTGTTTTTTCTGCCACGGAAATTTTTCTGCTGGTGGAAAAAAGCCTTCCGTTTACAGTAACGTAATCATTATATGTGAAATCGGCAGTACGGCTGCGCACGGCATCTGCATCATCCAGTTTACTATGCAGTATAGCAAAATCATATTTTCGCAATGCAAGCAAATGCTTAAAAAAGTCACCCATTGTAGATAATGAAATTGAATTTTCTCTTTCCTTATACATAAGCACACGCGTACTGTCTAAGTATACAGGGTTACCCACTATTAAATCTTGTAAGGTATAAAAATCAACCGGTAGTTGGATAATTTCCCTGGTATATTCCACGGAGCGGTATTGTACATTCTTGTCTAACTTGTCCATCACTTTTATACTGTCGGGCGTAATAAAAACCCTGAAGGCTTCAATACCAAATGCGGCGTTTATAGATATCCATATAATGCTGTCTTTTTGAATTCGCACAAATGCATTGAAATCATAATTCCTTTGCTTATTGTCTTTATACTGCACTTTTATTTTGGAGGAAAAAGTATTGAAGTCAATATGATTGGCTTTTATTTTTTCGAATGTTTCATGCACCAGCCTGGCAGAATCGGTTTCCGCGGGGTTCAAAAGAACAGTAACGAGCGTATCTTTTTTAGTAATAGCCGATTGTAGCTTTTTTGAACTGCGGCAACTGCATAATACAGCAATAAAGAAAACTATAGTGATAACAAACCGCATGATAACTTTTTAGAATGATTAGTTTCTTCCTGTGTGCCCAAAGCCGCCTTCATTCCTGGAGGTAACGCTTATTTTTTCTGTTGCCTCCCATTGGACCTGTTCCACCCGCTGAATGACTATTTGAGCAATCCTGTCTCCGGGCTGGATGGACTGTGGCTCATTGGAAAGGTTAATGAGGATCACTTTTATTTCACCGCGGTAGTCCGAATCAATAGTGCCCGGCGTATTCAGGCAGGTTATGCCCTGTTTTACAGCCATCCCGCTGCGTGGGCGAACCTGTATTTCATACCCCTGGGGTATTTCAACAAAAAGTCCCGTAGGGATTAATGAACGTTCCAGGGGTTGTAAAATAAGCGGAGACTGAAGAAATGAACGGATATCCATACCGGATGCTCCCAAAGTGGCATAAGCGGGCAGGGGATTATCAGACTGGTTAATGATCTTAATGGTGAGTGCTGCTGACATGCGGCAAAAATAGGATTATTTGGCTATTGGCGGTCAGGTATGAGCTATGGGGTATGGGTGCCGGCAGCATGCCTGCCCGGGCAAGTTTGGTTCTTGTGATTTGGTTCTTTGTATTTCCTTTGGGATTTCCCAGGTTGCGATCTGACCCTTCTTGCGCCGGGTACCAACCGCCACATTTCCATATTTCCACATCTTCACATTTTCTCCCTCAACAATACCGTTGCATATGCCATTAATCCTTCTTCTCTGCCGGCAAAGCCCATTTGTTCGGTAGTTGTGGCTTTAACCGAAACATCCTTAACCGTAAGACCGACAATACGGGCGATCGTTTCGCGCATTTGCAGCACATAGGGCTTTATTTTAGGAAGTTCTAAGCAAAGGGTGGAATCAATATTTACAATTGCATATCCTTCTTTTTGAATCAATGCAAAAGTTCGTTCCAGCAGGATTTTACTGTCAATATCTTTAAACTCCGCGGATGTGTTGGGGAAATGAACGCCGATATCGCCTAAACATAAGGCCCCCAGCATGGCATCACAAATAGCATGCAGCAGCACATCTGCATCGCTGTGCCCTAAAGATCCTTTGTAATGAGGTATTTCAATTCCTCCTATCCATAATTTTTTTCCTTCGGCTAACTGATGAAAGTCTACCCCCAAACCTATTCTGTACGACATGTTTTTTTTTGCTAAAGTAAAAAGAAAGACCCGGGAAGCAGCATGTATTCTTAAAGCTGCCATCAGCCGCCGGCAATCAGCTATTGAAGTATCAGGCATGAAGCCCTTTTGATTGCTGATTTGTTGATTTCTGATCATTGCTGTCCGGTAAAAATAGAATAATTCTTTTTTCAAACGGCTGGTTGCG
>CALKHN010000039.1 GCA_937991535.1 uncultured Sphingobacteriales bacterium | reverse complement strand
TCGGCGGTTCTTCGGAACCGCTTTTTTTATGTTATTTTAGTCGGACAATAGTGAATGAAAATTATTGAGGGCATTTGTGATGGCAGAAGAATAGGTTTCAAAAGGAGTATTCTTTTCACCATAATGTCCATCGGAAGTCACCGCAAAGCGCAATAGACTTTTCTTACGAATATCCGCAGCTTTTGCCGGACTAACCATTCCGTTCGACATCAGCAATAGCATTGAGGCTGATATATTTTGTACAAATTTTCTTCTTTTCATAACCGGCACAATATAAAACAAAACATCTTTTTCCCGTGTTATTAAAATAACAACACCTATGGCTATACGAAATAGTCACAGGTGAACAAAAAGCGGCTTATATTTTTTAGGACCCGAATAACCCTTTTACTTTATCCATTAACCCTCCTCCGCTGTTTCCGCCCTGGTTAAATACTGATAATAAATCCTGCATATCGGTATCGCCATCGCCATCAAGGTCAAATGCGCCATCTTTTACTTTTGAAAGTAAACTTTGTAAATTGATACCAGCGGTTTTTCCACCGGTGAGATTATTAAACAGGCTCTGAATGTCGAAACTATTGTCGTTGCTATCGTTTGTTTTTTGTACAAGGTTGCTTAATACGTTTGGTACAACGCTGTTGGCAACATTTCCTGCAGACTGGTTATCCAAACCGAATTTGTCCATCAGGTTCTGAACAAGCCCGCCTGAAATTTGCCGGGTTACATTACTGTTTTCTACTCCTCCGTCCTGTCCGCCAAACATTTTTAAAACATCTTTAAGTCCGCCCTGTGAGAGCAATCCCTGTAAACCACCGGCAATAGAGTTGGATGCTTCAGCGATCACTTCTTCATTCTTCTCATTTGGAATGGCCGGATTGTTTGCAATGGCATCTCCGGCAGATTGTTTTACGAGATTCAAAAGATTGTCTAACATAATTGTTGGTTTTATGTTGATTAAGTTAATCTTTTTAAGCTAAAGGTTGCTTTTACAACATGAATAATTCAGTTATTTTTATCCACCTTACTACCCTATGGGCAAAATGTATGCATTCATTGTAATTTTGGCACAGTTCATTCATTTCAATACTATATTATTATGGATACCATCGGCGCAGTTTTTCTTCAATCCGCCATAAAGCGTGTAAAATATTATAAGCAACTTGGCGACAGCAGTTTTCATCAGTTAGAAGAAAAGGACTTTTATTTTCAACCCAATCGCACTTCCAACAGCCTGGCTGTTATTATTCAGCACATGAGCGGAAATATGCTGAGCAGGTGGACTAACTTTTTGCTGGAAGACGGGGAAAAGAACTGGCGTAACCGCGATATAGAGTTTGAAGACCAGCATCATTCAAAAGACCAGTTGCTTGCCCTTTGGGAAAAAGGCTGGAATTGTTTCCTGGGCACTTTAGAAAGTTTAAAGGAGTTGGATCTTTTACAAACAATTTATATCCGCAGTGAACCACTTATTGTAGTAGATGCCATTAACCGGCAACTGGCGCATTATCCATATCAGGTTGGGCAAATCATTTACATTGCTAAAATCGTTAAAGATCAGCAATGGAAAAGCCTTTCTATTGAAAAGAACAAGTCAAACGATTATAATGCCATGATGGTGAAGAATGCCAAACCGTAATGTTTTACAGTTATTGTATCAGTGGAAAAAGGAAATGACAATTTCCCGGTGTGAGAGATTTAAGGAAAAGTATAAGATATAATGTAAAATTATTATCTATACCATTACATTTGCTTTCTAATTTCAGGTTTAGCTGATATGAAATTTAATTTAGGTGTTTCCCTCTTTTTTTCATTTATAACCATCTGTGCTCATGCCCAGATTTCTTACGGCATACTGGGCGGCGTGCAACAAATTGACGCCAGGGTTAAAATACCAGACGGCGCCCGGGTTCCTGCTGCTGTTGGATACGGGCTTCATGCCGGGGGAATATTAAAGGTTCCGTTTGATAAAAATATTTTCTTTTCTCCTCAAATATTATATAGTCTTAAAGGCTTCACGATTCACTATAATAATATACTGCAGGACTCTGTTACAGCTTCAAAACTGCGGATGCATTATATTGAAATCCCCATATTGTTACAATTCGACACGCGCTCAGGCGGCGATGGATTTTTCTTTTTGTTTGGTCCCTCTGCATCGGTGGCCATTACCGGAAAAGAAAGAAGAACATTTCTGGATAATAGTAAAAATGAGCGTACTATGCGGTTTGCTAATACAGCTTATGGACGTTTTGAAATGAACCTGGTGGCAAAAGCAGGTTATTGCTTTAAAGGTAATATAGTAGTTACGGCCGGATATAGCTATGGACTAGGCAGCATTATCAATGACGACTATTTCGCGAGAATTACTCCCCGGATGATAACCCTGAGTGCCGGTTATTTTTTTAGGAAGAAGTAAGGCGGTTCATCCGGGGCAATATTTCCTTCTCTGTCCACCGCTATTAATCCTCCATCACCGCCAGGGGCAGGCAGCCGTTTCAAGATCACTTCTTTCAACAATACCGGAATTGTCTCTTTTACCAGCTTTTGTATTTAAAGAATCTTCTCTTTTTGCCATTTGCAGTGCCTCCCACCGTTCTTTGGTGCAGAAGTAAGCCGGTCCAACTATTTCAAGCCCCTGTTTCCGTACAAATGCTTCTGCTCCCGCTCCGGCCATCATTAGGCGCCTCCTTTTTTCCATTACCGCTCTTGCTGCGCCAGGAAGAAAATGAGAAAAACGTACTTCATCGCTATTATTTGAGGTAAGTTAACCATTTATTCACAACTGGTAATCCGGGTTGCTGTTGTATAAATGCAAATTTTCACGTTTCGTAGTGGTATTGAATTTGTGCATCGGCGGGGTTTACCTATTTTTACAAATCAATTTCCCAGCCTGAAAACTACACGCAAAATATTGAAGATTGTATTGCTGTCGTTACTGTTCCTTATTGTAATGACGGCTATTTTGATTAACGCTACACCTGTACAGAACTGGCTGGTAAAGGCGGTTACACACAGATTATCAAATGATCTTGATACCAAAGTTTCCATTCAGCATGTCAATTTCGCGCTTTTTAATAAAATGAATCTTGAGGGCGTATACATTCAGGATCAGAATAAAAAGGATACCCTTTTGTATGCGGGAAAATTAAGTGTGAATATTACAGACTGGTTTTTTTTAAAAGACCAAATAGAGCTAAAATACATCGGTTTGGAGAATGCCACCATCCATTTGCACCGGGTAGACTCGGTTTGGAACTACCAGTTTGTGGCGGATTATTTTTCCTCACCGGCTTCTTCAAAAAACAAAAAGCAAATCACCCTCTCATTAAAAGAAGTGGTATTAAAAAACATTCATTTACTACACAGGGATGAATGGCGCGGGCAGGATATGGAACTTGATCTTAAGCAACTGGCGTTGGAAGCTGATGAAATTGATTTTACAAAAAAGTTGGTTGGCATTCACACGCTTGAATTGGATGAGCCTGTTTTTTCAATATATGATTATACAGGCAGGCGGCCTAAGAGGCTACGGCCGAATGCTGGGAAAATAACGGATTCACTTTCCGCACCATTCAATGCCGGGGGATGGAAGCTGACTATTAATGAACTAACGCTAAACAATGGGGCATTTAAGAGTAACAGGGATGTGCAACGGGAAGTATTCGATTATTTTGATGCAAGTCGTATTCACTTTTATGCTGTTAACGGAAAATTTAAAAAGGTGGCATTGGTGCAGGATACTTTATTTGCAGATATCAGTTTGAGTACAAAAGAAAGATCGGGCTTCACTGTAAAATCACTTACCTCAAGCTTTAGAATGGAGCCGGGAGCAATGATATTTGACAGTCTTGATATCCGAACACCTTCCAGTCATCTTACTCATTTTTACGCCATGCGGTATAATGATTTTAATGATGACATGAGTGATTTTATAAGTAAGGTAAGATTAGAAGGACGCTTTCACAACAGTACCCTGCACAGTAAAGACATCGCTTTTTTTGCGCCAGAACTTAAAAGCTGGAACCGGCTGATAAGAATGGATGGGGATGTTAAGGGTACCATAGATAATTTAAACGCTAAAAACTTTATTATTGAATCCGGGAAAGAAAGTTATCTGAATGGCAATATAAAGATGGCAGGCCTTCCCTATATTGATTCTACTTATATTGATTTTAAGGCCAATGATTTTCGTACTACTTATGCAGATGTAGTGGGAATCATACCCAGCCTGAAAAAAATTACAGATCCACGGCTAAAGGAAATCCGCTATATCCGGTTCAGGGGAAGCTTTACAGGGTTTATGCGCGATTTTGTTACCTATGGCAGCATAGAAACAAACCTGGGTACCATTGTTTCCGATTTGAACATGAAATTTCCTGCTAAAGGAACTGCATCTTATTCCGGTAAGATAGCAACGGATAATTTTGATATGGGCGCCTTTCTGGGTGTAAACAGGCTCGGAACAACTTCATTTAAGGGAAATGTAACAGGAAGTGGATTTAGTGCCCAAACCCTTGATGCACATCTTGACGGCAAATTCTCTCAGCTCCAGTTTAATGATTACAATTATGAGAATATTGTAGTGAAAGGGCATATGGATAAAAAGCTTTTCAAGGGTGCTGTTGGCATTAATGATCCCAACCTGATAGTTAAACTCGATGGTGAAATTGATTTGAACGGGGGTAAACCCGAATTTAATTTCTTTGCCGATATACAAAGAAGTTATTTAAAAAACATAGGATTTGCCAAAGACGACATGAATATAATAGGCAAGTTTGATATGAATTTTAATGGCGACGATATTGATAATTTTCTTGGTACAGTTTCTTTATATGATGTTGCCGTTACCAAAGCCAATCAAACATTTGTTTTTGATACGCTTACTTTAAGTTCGCAGTTGATTGATCAGCAAAAGATATTACAATTGCGCAATACCGAAGCCTCGGCATTTTTGATGGGGAATTTTACCATCCGTGAATTACCCGATGCTGTGAAGCAATTTTTGAATAAGTATTATCCCGCTTATATACCACCGCCTCAAAAAACAATTAAAAATCAGAATTTCCTTTTTCAGCTGGATGTAAAGAATATTGACCAATACCTGTCGCTGATCAATCCTTATATAAAAGGGTTCAACAACAGCACTATAGTAGGTTCTCTTAATTCGGAAACCAATCTCATGGCAATAAGCACCATGATCCCGTATGCCGCATATAAAAACCTTGCTGTACATGATTTCCGGCTAACCGGTTTGGGTAATATGGATAGTTTGAAGCTAACGGGTATAATAGGTAATACCATCGTAAATGACAGTCTTCAGTTTCCGGGAAGTAAAATATCTCTTGCTTCCAGCAACAATGTTTCGCAGCTGAATATAAGCACTGCCGCCACACAAACGATAAATGATGCCCGGCTTTCTGCGCAGATAACCAACCTCGAAGATGGCGTTAAAATACATTTTGATCCGTCGAGCATTGTGTTGAACGAAAAAACATGGAAAATAGATGACGGAGGAGAATTAACGCTTAGCCGTTCTTATATAGATGCAAGAAATATTAAATTCAGCAATGGCGAACAGGAGATATCCGTGGTGAGCAGGCATTCTGATGTGGGAACCTGGGATGATGTTATTGTTGAAATGAAAAAAGTAAATATTGGTGATTTTATGCCTTTCCTGATTAAAGAGCCACGAATGGAAGGTATTGTTTCGGGAACGGTTACCATTGAAGATGCCTTTCGCAATATGTATTTGTCTTCGGAACTAACTGCAGAACAGTTCCGGCTGGAAAATGATTCCATTGGGATGATTGCTATTACAGGCGCCTGGGACGACAGGAATAAGAAAGCCATATACGAGGCGGTATCAGATAATAAAAATTACAAATTCAGCGTTGCAGGCTCTTACGATATAGTAGATTCGCTCCACCAGGAAATTAATGCCAATGCCAATTTTGATTATACCAATATTCATTTTCTTGAACAATATCTTGGTTCCATATTTGGAAATATGAAGGGTTTTGCCACGGGAAATCTTCGCATGAAAGGAGATATTAAAAAGCCGGATTATATCGGTTCAATTGATGTTAAAAATGCAGGCTTAAAAGTATTGTACACCCAATGCTATTATACGTTTGATAGTGCCAGAATTGTTTTTACACCGGGAAAGATTGATTTTGGTACGATCTCCTTACACGATACCCTGCCTCAAAATGGAAAGAATGCACCGAACACAGCCACACTTACCGGCGATTTACAGCACTCCAATTTCAATGATTTTGTTTACAACATATCCATTAACACCAATCGCCTGCTAATGCTGAACACCACACGGGCCGATAACAGTACGTTTTACGGGAAAGCCATTGGCCGAGCTAATTTTAGATTCAGCGGGCCTGAGGATGATATGCGAATGACCATTACGGGTGAACCTGTTGACAGTTCCGGTATTTATATTACATCATCGTCATCCAAAGAGAGCGGGAGTACGAATTATATTGTATGGAAGCAATACGGGCGGGAAATGAATATCGACTCTTTAAGTCTTAATGCCTCTCAGCTTAATATAGATCTTAACCTTACTGCCAATAGTTATACGCGTATGTATATGGTACTTGATGAAGTAACGGGGGATATTATTGAAGCAACCGGCAGCGGTACATTAAAAATGCATACCGGATCCAGTTCGCCTTTTACGATCAATGGCAAGTATACTATTGAAAGGGGATATTACCGTTTCAGTTTCCAGGAAATATTTAAAAAGCCTTTTGTGCTACTGCCGAATGAAGGGAGTTATATACGATGGGATGGTGATCCTAACCAGGCAGAAATCAATTTAAAAGCCAAATACATAGCCAATGATGTAAAGCTAAGTTCATTGTATGCAGAACAGGGGCAAACTACGGATCCGGAGGTAAGCAGGTTAAAGAGCGAGAGAACCGATGTGGATGTACTTTGTACGCTTAAAGGTTCTTTGGGTAAACCCGATATCTTTTTTGATATCGCCCTGGCCGCGAACAGTGATGTAAAGAACAGCCAGCGTTTGCTTGGCGACCTGCAGCGCATCAATAACGATGACAATGAAAAGAACAAACAGGTTGCCTATTTGATTGTATTCAGAAGCTTTGCTCCTATCGGTCAATACAATGTTCAGCAAAATGACGCTACTACATTTGCATTCAATACTATTTCGGAATATATTTCAGGGTATCTCACAAGTTCCCTTAAAACTATATTGTATGGCATTTTTAAAGATCCAACCCTTAGTGTAAATTTTAACTATACAAGAGCCTCTATTGATCCAACCGGAGCGGGAACCACCGCGGGCAATACGGTAAATCTTACCCGCGATAACATCAGTCTCCAGTTTATCAAATCTTTATTGAACGATAAGCTCGTAGTTACTTTTGGGAGTGATTTTAATTTCGTAAGCAGTGGTTCACAACCCGCTTTAAATTCGGAGGGTACCAATTTTCTTTTTCTGCCCGATATTACTGCGGAGTATAAGATTACTCCTGATGGTAAATTCAGGGTTAGTTGTTTTTACCGGAGCAACTTTGATGCATTGTCTACTACAGGAAAAAGAAACCGCGCTGGTGGGAGCATTTCTTTCAGAACCGAATTTGATTCCGAGCGGATCAAAAAGAAAAAGCAGCAACTGGAGGAAAAGCAGCAACAAAAGAAAGCTGATTCAACAGTAGTTCGGCTAAATTAAATGCAGTTTTCATAGAAACTTTATTTCTGCTTCTCTTTCTTTTTTTTTCACTTCTGTTTTCTTCTCCTCTATGTTTTCTTTGTGAACCAATAATCCATATGAAGCCAGCGAAATGGAAATAATGATAGAAATATGATAAACAAAGAAACTGTCGTGCAGATTGCTTTTGTCGGGGATCATGTAACTGAAAATAAAAGTAACAACAGACATGCCATATTCAAACAGCAGGGCATAATAGATAAATTGCAGGGTATGTTCTGCATTGTAATATTTTACCCCTTTAATGTAATGCGTAATGATCCACACAATGTACAATAGAATAATAACCAACCCCATGCCTACCATCAGCGTTTCGGCATAATCCTGTAATTGCGTAATAACGGTTACGATCAGGGATGCACACAAAAAGGCCGGCAACATTTTTTTTATACTGGTTTTTATAACTTCTATATGAACGGTTTTATAAAGGACGAATAGCATAAATGGTGCATCGGCAAGGTTAAAAACCCTTTCTGTAACCGGCATTAATCTGCTGTTTGTAAATGCTTCGCTCATGAACAATAAATTAACAGACCCGGCCAGCATCCAGTAAGCCATAAACCATACAAACACCGGGTGGCTTACCCGTTTTTTTATAATTAAAATAATAAAAGGCAGGAAAAAAGAGATCGCAGCTACGGTAGCAATAATTTGATAAATATAGGGTGCGTCTTTCACTTTTAGAGAATTAACATATAAGCGATAAAATTCATCCTTTATTGCCATTTGTATATTATTGTAGCATTTTTACTCAAGAAACGAATTGCAGGAATTACTATGTCACTAACTTTGCCTCTAAACCCAACTCATGGCCATATTAATTACAGGTTCAACAGGATATATTGGTTCAAAACTTACTGACAAACTTGCACTGCAGGGACATCCGATCCATCTCTTGTGCAGAACTTCCCCCACCCTGCCTCAATTTCAAAAATCGAATATCAAAGTTTTTATCGGGGATATTACGGATGCTGAATCCATCAGGCCGGCTTTAGAAAATGTAGACAGAATATATCATCTTGCCGCATATGCAAGGCTCTGGGCTAAAGATGCTTCGGTTTTTCAGAGGCTTAATGTAAAAGGAACTGAAAATATATTAAACGAAGCAAAAAAATCAGGCGTGTCAAAAATAGTATACACATCTACGGCAGGTGTAATAGGTCCGTCTAAAAATAAACCCATGACGGAAACAGATTCGCGGATCACTGGTTTTTTTAACCTGTACGAGGAAACAAAAAGCCAGGCAGAGGCAGTGGCTATGCATTACGCAAAACAGGGATTAAATATATGTATCCTAAATCCTTCAAGAATATATGGGCCAGGTTTAGACACGGGCAGCAACCCTGTAACCAAAATTATTGAATTATACATGAAAGAAAAGTGGAAGCTCATTCCGGGTAATGGAAATGACATAGGATCTTATCCTTACATTGATGATGTGGTAGACGGTCATATAAGTGCTATGGAGAAAGGGCGGAGCGGGGAGCGCTATATTTTGGGCGGTGTGAATGTTACATTTAATGAGCTGATGGCCGCTATAAAAAAATACAGTGGTATTGAAAAGAAGCTAAGGCATATTCCCTTCCCTGTTCTGAATGCTGTAAGCCGCCTGATGTTATGGAACGCAAAAATTACCGGCAAATATCCCATGATCACTCCGGATTGGGTGGCAAAATATAAATACGATTGGGCATTAAACAGCAGCAAAGCTGTACATGAGCTGGGTTATATCATCCGGCCATTGGAAGAAGGGATCAGGGAAACCGTAAAATGGGTAAAACAAAACAGGTAATAATAAAATGATTGTAAAATTTGTCTGGCAACAGCATCACCTTTTAACCGGAAATCAATAAATATTATATTTTTTATTTTAATTTTGCCGCAACCCTCGTTCTCTCCTCCTGGGGGTGCTAGTCTTAAAAAACCTGGCTATGCGTACGGATAGGTTAAATGCTAAGAAACCTTATTTTGCAAAAGTTGCGGAAGACCCCTTTGTCCTTCTCCGGGCAGAAGCTAAAGAAATAATGAATCGCTTAACGCCTGAAAGAAGAAATGAAATATTGTTCAAGGCTATTTTATTTCCGTTTATATATTTTTTTTCCTGGATACTGGCGTTATTGTACGGTACAAGCCCGTGGGTGCTATTTTGCTGCTATTTTTTTATGGGTATTTCCATTGTTTTAAATTATCTCAATGTTATTCATGATAGCGTGCATCATACTATTTTTCATAGTCGCCGTATGAACGATATGTATACATACCTGTTTGATTTAATGGGCGCCAATAGTTTTATATGGAAAACGAGGCATATCCGCTATCATCACAATTACCCTAATGTAGATGGATGGGATACCGACATTGACCAAAGCGCCCTTGTAAGAATAGTTCCACATTCCAAACTAAGGGTATTTCATAAATATCAGCATATCTATCTTCCCTTTTTTTATCCCCTGTTTTTATTTAACTGGTTGCTGGTACGGGATTTTAAGGATTTCTTCAGCAAAAAAAGGACTGTACAAAAACTGATAAAAATACCCCCTGTTGAATACGTAAAATTATTTGTTTTTAAAACTCTGTTTTTTGTATCGGTTATCATTCTGCCTAAAATTATTTTAGGCATTTCGTGGCTGATGGTCCTGAGCGCCTTTTGCGTAATGGTTTTTTCTGCAAGCATTTTTGCATTGATTGTGCTGCTTCCGCCTCATGCCAATACAACATCAGAATTTCCAATGCCCGACAGCGAAAAAAAATTACCGTATAGCTGGCTTCTGCATATGTTAAAAACAACCAATGATGTGAACGGTGAAAACTGGTTTACCCGTTTTGTAATGGGTAACTATAATTATCATGTTGTGCATCATCTTTTTCCGAATATCCACCACGCTTATTATCCGGAAATTACCCGTGCGCTGAAGCGTCTGGCAACTCAATTTAATCTTCCATACAGGAGTTATTCCCTTGGAATGTCTTTAAAGAACCATTACCGTCTTCTCAAACAAAACAGGGCAGAGTTTGATCTTTGGGAAGAATCCATGTAAGAGAAGCCATACCGCAAAATAATTCATATTTCAAATTACAAAAACGGGTGATCGCGTTTTGTACAACGAAGAATTGTAAATTGTGCAAAAGTGCCGAACATGACTTCTCAATGGGAAAACCGTGTATGTATTGTTACCGGGGCTGCCTCCGGGCTTGGTTTTGCAATAGCCAAGCAGCTTTCGTCATATAAAGTTAAGCTTGCGTTGTTTGATAAGGACAAAAACAGGTTGCTCACTGCTTCGAACAAATTAAGGTATGAAAATGAAATATATCCGCTGGATATTACTGATGAAGACGCAGTTCGGGTGGCCGTAGAGGAAACCGTGAAGAAATTTGGAAAAATTGATATACTGGTAAACAGTGCAGGTATTACCGGGGAAACCAACATTAAAAGCCATGAAGTTTCCACAGCCAATCTTCAAAATGTTTTTGCGGTAAATTTTATGGGTAGTTTTTTTACGTCAAAATACGCGTTGCCCCATATGCTCAATAACAACTACGATCGCATTTTGCATATTGCTTCTATTGCCGGTAAAGAAGGGAACGCCGGTATGCTGGCTTATTCGGCATCCAAAGCGGCGGTAACTGGCATGACCAAGGTGCAGGGAAAAGAATATGCAGAAACCAATATCACTGTAAACGCGCTGGCGCCGGCGGTTATAAGAACGGCAATGGTTGACGCTATGCCTGAAGCCCAGGTAAAGTATATGACGGACAAGATACCGATGAAACGTTGCGGAACGCTGGAAGAGGCTGCAGATATGGCATGTTTTATAGTGTCTTCCCAGAATAGTTTTAGCACCGGTTTTACTTTCGACTTATCTGGCGGAAGAGCAACCTATTAAACCTTACTTTTAAAAACAGAATATGACTGATAAACAATTAAATCCTGGTGAAATAAAAATTGGTGTAGTGGGTTTGGGGCTTATGGGTTGCAGTATAACAACCTGCCTGCTGATGGCCGGGCACCCTGTAGTGGCTGTTGCTCCCGTACCTGTTGATCTTAAATTTGCACTCAAACGCATTACAAAGCATCTTCGAAGGTCGCGCAGGGAGAAATTGATTACGAATGCACCGGAATTTTATTTGCAGCGCCTTAGTATAACAGAAGAATATCTTCAATTGCAGGGTTGTGCATTGGTAATCGAATGCACTCTTGAGAATATTGACATTAAGAAATCTGTGTACAGCAAGATTGAATCCGTTATTGATAAAGACGCTTTATTGGCCAGCAACACTTCGGCTATTCCCATAAGCTTGCTGCAACAACAAACCGCTTACCCTTCCCGGTTTTTTGGCTTGCATTGGGCAGAACCATCCCACACCACCCGTTTTTTAGAAGTAATATGCGGCAATGAAAGTGATATACAAAAAGGTGAACAGTTGTATGAACTAGCTCACTTATGGGGCAAAGAACCCACATTAGTACGTAAAGATATCCGCGGATTCATTACCAACCGGATCATGTATGCAATGTATCGTGAAGCTATTTCACTTGTGGAGCAAGGCTATGCCACTGTAGAAGATGTAGACAGGGCCTGCAGGAACAATGCAGGTTACTGGATGACTTTGGTAGGTGTTTTTCGCTGGATGGATCTTACCGGCGTACCGGCTTACCATACTGTAATGAAAGACCTGTTTCCTACTTTAAACAACAGTACAGAGGTGCCAAAACTCATTGATGATATTGTAAAAAATGGTGGAAGAGGAACAGCCAATGCACATGGCTTTCACCAGTACACACCGGAGGAAGCAAAATTATGGGAAGAAACTTTCACTACTTTCAGTTATGATATAAGGAAGCTTGCTTTAAAATACCCCGAAGATGTAGTGAAGAAGAAACTCAAAACACTTCAAAAGAAAAACAGCCCTCTTACTTAATACTTATTACTTACCACTATGTTTATCATTGACGCTCATCTTGATCTCTCCATGAATGCCCTGGAATGGAACAGGGATTTAAAACAACCGGTTGCTGCCATAAGGGAACGGGAGAAGAATATGACGGATAAACCCGACCGCGGAAAAGGAATGGTATCCCTTCCGGAATTGCGAAAGGGAAAGATAGGACTGGTAGTAGCCACTATGATTGCACGGTTTGTAGATGAAAACAGTAAACTGCTGGGATGGCATTCTCCGGAACAGGCCTGGGCGCAAACACAGGGTCAGCGCGCATGGTATACAGCCATGGAAGCCAGTGGTGAAATGATTCAGATCACCAATGCAGATACGCTGGGAAAACACATTCGGTTGTGGAATGATGGTACGGTACCCGATCATACAAAGCCTGTAGGGTATATTTTAAGCCTTGAGGGAGCAGATTCGTTAGTCAATCTCTCCTATCTCGAAATGTCGTATCAGTATGGGTTAAGAGCGCTTGGTCCTGCGCATTATGGTCCGGGGCGATATTCTCCCGGCACAGGAATGGAAGGTCCTTTAACAAAAGCCGGTGTAGAACTGGTTAAAGAAATGGACAGGCTGAATATGATTCTTGATGTGACACATCTCACAGATGAAGCATTTTCGCAGGTTATTGATTTGTACACAGGGCCGGTATGGGCAAGCCACCATAACTGCAGAACATTGGTTCCTTATCAGCGCCAGCTTACCGATGAACAAATAAAAATATTGATTGACAGAGATGCTGTAATTGGAGGTGTGCTGGATGCATGGATGCTGAAACCCGGATGGGTAAGAGGGAAAAATGATCCGAAAACCGAAAATATTACACTTGATATACTGATAGATCATTATGATCATATTTGCCAGATCGCCGGCAACAGCGAACATATTGCTATAGGAAGCGACTTAGACGGAATGTTTGGCCAGGAGCAATCTCCCCATGACATGGATACCATAGCAGATCTGCAGTTGTTAAAAAGCTTATTGGCAAAACGGGGTTATACGCAGCAGGATACGGAAAACATTTTTCACAAAAACTGGCTGCGCTTTTTGCAAAAAGCGTGGAAATCTGAAATTTGAGATTTATGATTTGAGATTTAATACCCGGTAACCTGCCCCCTGCAACTTGCTTTATAAAGTAATCGCCGTATTATCTATCACCTTGCTTCTTTCGGTACGCATTGTTCTTGCGGGAAACTTACTGATCACACGATAATCATGTGTGGCCATAACAATAGCGGTTCCGTAATCTCTGGAAATATGAAAGAGCAAATGCATAATTTCGTCTGAAGTCTCCGGATCAAGGTTTCCGGTGGGTTCATCGGCTAATATAAGCTTGGGGGAATTCAGTAAAGCGCGGGCCACATCTACCCTTTGTTGTTCTCCGCCAGACAGTTCAAAAGGAAACTTGAACCCCTTTGTTTTTAACCCCACTTTATCAAGTACATCATTTATTTTCTCTTCTATTAGTTTTTCATCTTTCCATCCTGTGGCGCGTAATACGAATTTTAAATTGTCGTGTACATTGCGATCGGTGAGCAATTGAAAATCCTGGAATACAATACCAAGGTTCCTTCTTAAGAAAGGTATCTTTTTCCAGTCCATATCTCTTAATTTGTATCCTACCACAGTACCCTCCCCTTCTTTCAATTTTAAATCGCCGTACAGTGTTTTTAACAGGCTCGACTTACCAGAGCCCGTTTTACCCACCAGGTAAACAAACTCGCCTTTATTAATGCGGATGTTTACATCCTGTAAAATAAGTGAATTGCCCTGGTAGATATTAGCATGTTCCAGTTCTAAAATAGTTTCTGCCATAATACAATCCTCAATAATTCAAAGTTACGGTTTACTGCATTTTTGCAAAGAACGGGTTCTTTATGCAAAGAACTGGGCTAAAATTTAATTTTTTTGTGTTAAACTAAAAAAATAGTTGTAAAACTAAATAATTAGTTTATCTTTGATTTCAGAACAAATAATTATGACTGTTATTAAAAATCTTACAAAAGCGGAAGAGCAGATCATGCAGGTTTTATGGAAGTTAGAAAAAGCCTTTTTGCGTGAACTGGTGGATGCTATTCCCCATCCAAAGCCACATCAGAATACGGTGGCAACCATATTAAAGATACTGATGGAAAAGGAATTTGTAGGGATTGAACTGTTTGGGAGAACGCACCGGTATTATCCGCTGATCAGTAAAGAAGCTTATTCGAAGTCTACCATGAAAAGCATGGTAAAAAGCTATTTTGAAGGTTCGTTCAGCAATGTGGTGTCTTTTATGGTAAAAGAAAACAATCTGAGCGTGGAAGACCTTGAGCATTTGCTCAAAGAGTTGAGGGAACAGGGAAAGTAAATACATCAAAAATGATAAACCTGCCGGCAGGCCGGTCTCACCCATAAAACTTAAATCCCATGATTGCGGTAGTGTATTATATTCTTAAAGTTGTTGTTTGTTCGGGTATTTTATATGGGTATTACCGCCTGGCTTTGCACAATAAAATATTTCACCGCTGGAACCGGTTTTACCTGTTGAGCGCTGTGGTCATCAGCCTTAGCTTTCCCTTGATTAAGATCAATATCTGGCATAATCCTGCTGAGGACGACGGGCAGATCATAAGATTATTAAATGTTGTATCAACCGGTGATGAGTATGTATATGAAGTAAGCAGCAGCGGCAATTTCCATCTGAGTGGTGAACAGGGTGCTGGCGTTGTATATATGATGGTATCGTTTGCTTTGATGATTACATTGTTTCATGCTTTAATGAAATTGAGCCGCCTGGCCCGGAACAATCCCTTACAAAGGATACATCAGATCCATGTGGTGCAAACAGAAGCAAAGGGAACTCCATTTTCTTTTTTCAGGTATATTTTCTGGAACCGCAACATAGATATGCATTCGGCTGCGGGCAAAAAAATATTTACGCATGAAATGGTTCATGTAACAGAAAGGCATAGTGCCGACCGGCTGTTTATAAATATTGTGCTTATTTTTTTCTGGTGCAACCCCTTTTTCTGGCTTATGCGCCGGGAAATGAATATGATCCATGAATTTATAGCCGACAGTAAGGCTATAGAAGATAGTGACACCGCTGCCTTTGCCGCCATGGTATTGCATGCCGCTTATCCGCAGCAGGCATTCGGACTCACCAGCAGTTTCTTTTCATCATCCATAAAAAGACGTTTACGTATGTTAGCACAAATGCAAAATCCGCGTATCAGTTATATTGGCCGTATACTGGCCCTGCCCCTGCTTGCTTTTATTTTTGCAGCCTTTAGTATTAAAACAAAACAATTGTTACCTGGCAGTAATGAAGCAGCGTCTCCGTCATTGGAAAAAACAATTACAGTGGTGATAGATGCCGGGCACGGCGGAAACGATGGAGGCGCCATTAGTGCCGGAGGAATCCGGGAAAAAGATATTACACTCTCCCTGTCGAAGAAAATAAAGGCATTGAACAGCAATACGGATGTTAAAATAATTCTTACAAGAGATAAGGATATTACACAGCCTGTGCATGATAAAGTTGACTTTACAGTGCAGCAAAAACCAGATCTGTTCATTTCACTTCACGTTGCTTCGGTTAATCCAAACGAAGGAGATAAAGCAAAATCCGGATTTGAAATATACCTCTCTAAAAACCAAACAGCTCATACGAAACAGGCGCAGTTGGCCGGAAGCCTGGTTGCTGCTGAAATCGAAAAGAACTATGGCGTAGCTCCCCAAATTAAACAAAGAACAGGAAAAGGTATTTGGGTGTTAGATGCTCCGGCCATTAACTACCCTGCACTGCTTATTGAATGTGGCTATATGAGCAATCGAAATGATTTGGCATTCATCACCGATGGAAAAAACCAGGAAAAAATTGCGAGCGATATTTTGAATGCGATTGGGAAGTTTGCAAAAGCAAAGGAAGATAATCCTGCTGCTGAATCGGAAAATTCGCTAAATGCAGGTATTGCTTCTGTACAAAATGAGGATTCAAAGATCAAAAGGCGGGAAGCGCTAAAAACAACGGATACCATTCCCCGTAAAATAAAATCAGTGGATATTACGGCGGATGATCAACTTATAATAATCTATACCGATGATAAAGCAGAAAAGATAACGAAGACAGAAGCAAAGAAAAGAGGCATTGTACTTCCTCCGGTAAAAAGTACGATCGGTCTCAGGGGAGTAAGTGATTCCGTTTTATATTTTCTTGATGGAGTTGAGATTGCCAAATCAGATATGGAAAAGATTAATCCTCAGGATATTGAAAGTATAAATGTTATTAAGGATGAGTCGGCGGTAAACAAATACGGGAAGAAAGCCAAACATGGCGTAATAGAGATAACTACGAAAAAAACAGTGGTTGTTGGAAAACAAGTGGTCACAGCCGGTAACGATATAGTTTTTCACAAAGTAGAAACAGAGGCCAAGTTCCCCGGAGGGCAGGCCGCATGGCAAAAATTTATTTCAGCATCAATTAAGCATGTGCTGGACTCTCTGCAAATTGAAAACAAAAGCGGAACCTGCGTGGTACAATTTATCGTTGATACAGAAGGCAATCTCAGTAGAGTGGAGCCCTTAACGATGCAAGGCACTCTTTTTGCCAGAACCGTTACAGATGCGATCAAGAACGGACCCAAATGGATACCGGCCATGCAGAACGGGCATAAAGTAACCGCTTATCGCAGGCAACCTGTAACATTCCAGATTGAGGAGCAGTAAAGATCCGGCAATGCGAAGCCAATTAATATTCTTTATCCTACCATTTCTTCCTTAGCTACCTTATTGTACTGTTCGGTTAGTTTACGCTGCGTTTCAAAAGGCACTACGGCATATTCGTGAAACTGCATATTGAATTTGGCCCGGCCCTGTGTTATGGAGCGCAGCGACGAGGAATAATCATTCATTTCGGCCAAAGGAATCTTAGCCGTTACTCTCGTAAAATTTCTTTCCGCATCAATGCCTTCCACCAGTGCCCTTCGGGTTTGGAGGTCGCCCACAACGGCCCCCGTCAGATCTTCAGGGCATAACACATCTACCTGGTAAATGGGTTCCAGCAATTGCGGCGCCGCCAGTTGAAAGGCGTTCTTAAATGCCATGAGTCCGGCTATTTTAAAAGAAATATCATTGCTGTCAACGGGGTGCATCCTGCCGTCGAATACCGAAACTCTTATATCTCTTACATAAGAGCCTGTTAAAGGTCCTTCCTGCATTTTTTCCATTACTCCCTTAAGTATAGAAGGCAAAAAGCGCAGGTCAATTGCTCCGCCTACAATGCAATTGTAAAAAACAAGCTTACCACCCCAGGGAAGTTCTTGTATGTCTCTTCCCCTAACATTCAATCCGGAAGGCTCCGGCATACCTTCGTACCAGGGTTCTATCCGCATATGCACTTCTCCAAACTGTCCTGCGCCCCCCGATTGTTTTTTATGACGGTAAACAGCTTCAGCCGCTGTTCTGATGGTTTCACGATACGGAATTTTAGGAGGCTCAAAAACAACATCTACTTTATACTGGTGTTGTAGTTTCCACTTAATAACTGCCAGGTGCATATCGCCCTGGCAATAAATGATCGTTTGCTTTAGTTCGGATGAAACTTTAACGAGAAGGGTTGGATCTTCTTCTCTTAACTGGTGTAAGGCGGCCGATAGCTTTTCTTCTTCTCCCTTTCTTAGGGTACTGATGGCTATGCTCATATTGGGTGCCGGAAAGGCTACGGGTTTCAATTCGTAGCTCACATTTTTTTCGTGCAATGTATTATTAACATGCGTATTTTTTAATTTCAATGTTGCACCTATATCGCCTGCACTCAATTCACCTACGTTGTTCCTTTTATTGCCCTCCATAACAAACAACTGGTTCAGTTTTTCAGATACGCCGGTAGTTTCATTAATAAGATCCATACCCGCTTTAAGTGTGCCCGAAAACACTTTCATAAAAGACAGCTCCCCAACATGTGGTTCTGATATGGCTTTATAAACAAAAGCGCAAACCGGCTTAGAGGCGTCACATACAATATCTTCTCCCTTTACAGAAACCTGCGGCGGCATTTCATTGGCGCTTGGACAAACATTGTCAATGAAGCCCATCAGCCGGCCGCTGCCCATATTTCGCTCCGCCGACAGGCAAAACAGCGGAAAAAGGTCGTGGTTGATCATGGCTTTTTTCATACCGGCTTTGATCTCATCTTCGTCTAATTCTCCTTTCTCAAAATATTTTTCCATCAGTGTTTCATCATTGCCGGCAACGGCTTCTATCAGTTCCTTGTGCAGCAGGTCGGCTCTTTCTTTTTCTTCTATTGGAATAGACAGTTTTTCAGGTTTGCCTCCCGCATCCGTAAATTTATACATCGTCATGCGCAGCACATCAATAATACAATGAAAGCCTTCTCCCTGCTGCTGCGGGTATTGTATCACTGTTACATTGTTACCAAAATGATTTTTTGCCTCTTTTACTGTGTTGTCAAAATCCGCGTTCTCATCGTCGAGGTGATTTACGGCGAAAATCATGGGTGTTTTAAACTGTTCTGTATACTGCCATATCACATCCGTGCCTACCTCTACTCCCATAGCGGCATTTAAGAGCATGATACCGGTATCGGCTACACGAAGTGCAGAGAGTACCTCTCCCACAAAATCGTCATAACCAGGTGTATCAATAATATTGATTTTATACCCCCGCCATTTGGTGTGCATTAATTTAGAGAAGATGGAATTGCCCCTCTCCTGTTCCAGTTCATGGTAATCGCCTACCGTATTTTTTTCAGCGATAGTACCCCGGCGGGAAATTAAACCAGCTTCAAAAAGGAAACATTCGGCAAGGGTCGTTTTACCGGAGCCGGCGTGCCCAAGAAGAACAATGTTCTTTACATGGGAAGTATCAAATTCGGCAGCCATGGCAGAAATATTTTAAGATGAATAATGCGATGTTGATAACCTAAGTAATGGCATAAAAATTTCATTGCAGTAAAGAAGGATGGCTTCTTCTGCAAAAACAATGTTTTGTTTTAATATATAGTCAGCTGTAGTTTACCAGGAATTTTTGAAAATCGCTTTTAATCTCGTGCAGGGTATGCCTGAGATGCTGGTAGTCGGCAGATAATTTTTTGTAATCGGAGATCATTGTTTCAGGAGGTGCGGCATCATCAGATACCACCTGAAAGGCCGGCATCCTGTTGTGCGATTTGATGGATTGTTTGAGGTTGTGAATGTTGGCAAGCTGAATATCGAACTGGTTTTCGTAATGCTCAACCTCTTTAAGCGCTTCTTTGCTGGTAATGTGGGCTGCTGCTTGTTGCAGTTCATTTTTCATTCGGGTGAACTCTTCGCGCTGAGAACGCAATGCCTCCCTCCAGGTATTGCATTCTTCTGAGAGTTGTGCGACGTCTGTGGTAACCATGGGCGTACAATTTAAAAGTGAAGAAATAAATGAATTGTTCTTTAGCCAATGGGATCGGATAATAAGTACTATTTAAAAGTACTAAAAAATATAAACATAAAAAGGCTTTTGTGTATAAATAAAAAAACCATCCGTGCAGCGCTTAGCTGCGCCGGATGGCGGGGTTGTCTATCAACTTCCGGAAAAATTTTACTGCGTCATCAGCGGTATTATAATTCTTTTATCGTCCAAAATACATTCTACAAAATATTCTCCTTTTGCATAAGCGGCCAGGTTAATATCATTTACGGTATTGATCATCGTGGTAACTAATATTCGCCTTCCAGTCCTGTCATAAACAGTAACCTTTATCGGTTTTGACGGCAATTTGGAGAAGATCAGCTTTGCCAGTCCGTTACCAGGATTTGGCGATAATTTAACTCTTATATCACCTATATGGATCTGTCCGTCGGGCACGAAGAAGTAGGAACCTGATTCACCACTGCATTTTGTAGCCGTGCTGGTAACTGCTACTTTATATTTACCATAGCCTCTTGGTTTATATACTTTCCCTGTGGCTCCCGGGATCAGTATCCCGTCCTTGTACCATTGATAAGTATCTGCTTTAGAACTCATCAGCACATTTCCATTCTGCGTGATGGCAGGCACGGGAAGGTTAGACATTGTTATGTAAATTTCATCGTATACTGTTCCGCCGCAACCGGTCACTTCCACACTGTAGAGACCCGATGACATCGCATAGATCGTTTGCGTAGTGGCGCCTGTGCTCCACAAGTATTGTGCGCCGGGATTACCTGCATCAAGCATTACACTATTGCCAAAACAGATAGTAGTATCGTTGCCTAAGTTCACAACGGACGGGGTATTCATTAGTGAAATTTTAATTTCATCGTTACCTACGCAGCCATTGTTGTTTACGCTAACACCATATACCCCGGCTGTATTCACTGTAATGGATTGTGAAACAGCAGTTGTATTCCATGAATATACGGCGCCAGGGTAACCTGCGTTAAGTGTAATGCTGCTTCCTGCGCAAATGGTAGTATCATTTCCCAGGGAAACCGGGAGCGTTGAACTTATACCCACTGTTATTGATCCGCTGCCGGTGCAGATGCCATTATCTACCGTAACCGAATAGGTACCGGCATGGTCTGCGATAATGGTTCTTGTGGTTTCACCTGTGCTCCACTCATAGCTGGCCCCAGGATTACCCGCATCCAGTACAACACTGTTGCCTGCACATATGGTGGTATCGTTGCCCAGGTTAACAGTAAGCCCGGGAGCTACCGTTACATTTATGGCATCTATTGATTTACAGCCGTCTTTGGTTACTGTAACAATATAGGTATCACTAGTATTTACAGTAATGGTTCTTGATATCTCACCCCCCGGGGCCCATTCGTATGTGGCGCCCGGATGATTTCCTGCATCCAGTGTAATACTGCTGCCGGCACATATAGTGGTATCGTTGCCCAGGTTAACCGGTATGCCTGTTCCGCTTACGATGACATCTTCCTCGTAGGTTGCTTCCACTCCGCCACTGGTTTTAACCTTTAGTGTTACGTGATAAGCGCCTGGTTGCCCGTAGCTGTGTGTTGGATTAAGCACGTTGCCTGTAAGGATGGTTACACCGTCACCAAAATTCCATTCACGCTCCATTATGCTGCCTGAGCATTGTAGAGAAGCGTCTTTAAAGCTTACCACAATTGGGCTGCATGAACCTGTTTGTGTATAAGTGAACTTAGGCTCAACCGGCGGTTTTGCATTAACCAATATAGTATCACTTGAAGTACATCCATCTTTTGAAACGGCTACCCAGTATTTGCCTACACCTAAGGCTACAGTAGTTTGATTCTTTTCAGCAGCATAAACGAATGGCATATAGGTGCTGCCCCATTGATATGTGGCGCCTGTTACTCCTGCATCGAGGTTTACATTTCCACCAGAACAAATTAATTGGTCAGGTCCCAGATCTACTATCAGTGTAGTAGAATTTACGGTAATGACTTTAGAATCTGAAGCACTGCAGCCATTGCGTGTAACGGTTACGGTGTAGGTATTGGCTGAGTTAACAGAAATGGTTC
>CALKHN010000038.1 GCA_937991535.1 uncultured Sphingobacteriales bacterium | reverse complement strand
CTTTAGAACCATATCGTCTCTCAAAAATCTCTTTACATAGGACCTGCCTGTTAGCGGCTGGCATTGTGTCTGTTCATAAAGTCATTTATAAATTTTTCGCCTTTTACATTCACTTCAAACGGTGTTCTTTTTATGGCGATTAAATCATCTAGTAATAAAATTGTTCTTATAATACAACGTCTGCACTCCTGTCTATGAGGGTCGCTGTGAACTCCTTTATTTGATAGTTCATAAAGTTTATTCCATTCGTCAAAAAGTGAGGATGTGTTGGTAACAATCAGTTCAATGTTTGTTTCGCTTTTGAATTCTCGTTTGGCAAATTCTAAAAGCCTGTTTTTATACTTGTCTTTTCTTAATGAATGTCCTTCAATAATTTCGTTTGTTGCAGGAAATAAACAGTCTGTTACATATTCAAAAACTCTCCTGCAAGATGTCATTGCTTGAGCATATTGTTCACCTGTTTGGGCATTTAGAAACGTATGATTAATAGACCAAAGTTTGTCTGTCAGGTCAGGTGCTGTGTCAGTAAGCTTCCCAATTATTTCATCAGTAATTGTTGTGAAAACAGAATCCATACCCTGTTTCCATTCGGTGGCTCTTTTAGCATTTTCATAGTTATGTTTATCATCAAAAATGCTATGACGATAATTAGAAAATTCAGTATTTATGTTGTCAAATGGAATACCTTTTAAACGCTGTTTTATATCTTCAACATATTCCAAACTTTCAGGTTCATTGTCGTCAATTAGGATATTTATTTCTTTATTGAGTAACCTGAATTTCGGGCCGATACATTCGCCATATAGCCACCAATGCAGTTCAAGAGAATTGTCAATTTCTAAAGCGCCAAGATACCGTTCTTCATTTGCTAATGAATTATTAAGTTTAATGGCAAGCTCTTTTGGTATAGTTTCAAAGCAAATTACAAATACAATGTCCTCAATAAAATATTTTACTTTGTCTGTAACAATGCGTCTCCAAATATCTCCTTTAACTTGAAACAGATAGTTTAGAAAGTCACTTGGATTGTTACCTTGTCGTAAATAGTCATAAATCAAAAGGTCGCCAATGAGTATTTTAGAAGAAATAAAAGGTTCATTTAACCTTAGAAGATTATTGAAAATGAGTTCATAAAAGACACTGTCGTATATTCCTTGAATGTCTCCACATTTAAAATGATATGCTACTTTCATCTCTTAGGATATGTCTGTTTATGCTTGCCGCTAACGTCAACGGCTTTGCGCAGGTGGGATATTTGAAATCCGTCTGCCGAAATACCGAATGACAATTTAAAGTAAAAAATACTGTATTCAGATGATTTTTGTTATGATGTCGTCAGCCTATAACCGAAGCTTGGTACTGCAATTAGCCTGGCAGACTTCCGTCCAGCCACACTTGTGCAAAACCGAATGTTGGGCGAAGTTGAGTCTGAATTACCATTAATTCTGGTCTATTTAGTTGGTTAATTGGTCTTTAGCTTGGTCAATTAGGCTGGGTTGCCTGTAAAGTCTACCGTGCTAAAACAATCCGGTCTTTAATTAGTAATATTTATTTAAAACAAAAAATAGCCCGTACACGACAATAATGGTTACTAGGGGAATTAGAATACTCCTACTAGTAAAACTAATAGCCTCTTTAAAATAATAGTCCCATACAAATTTCGTCAAGATGACTGCTCCTATAAGATTTGACAAGAGTAATATTAAAATGGCATTATTTATTTCAAGAGTTTGAAAAACATATCGACAGATTATATTCCAGATAATCGCAAAAAGTATAATACCAGTTATTTCCTTCTTTTTATTAAGAGTTGCCAAATTCATGGAAAATAGAATAGCACCGAAGAAAGTCGAAAGAAATAAAGTCGAAAAGAAAATTGTCGCTCTATTAAAGAGTTTTGGAGGGTTAGATTGAATGGGTTCTGACATAATTTTAATTGAAAAGGGCATTGATTAAAAATTTCGCCCAACGTTTACAGGTTGGCGAAGTGCGGATAATAGCAATCCGGCCCCCGGCTACTGAAGCTGATTATTTAATTAATGTACAAGTTATAAATTTTGCCGATAGCGTTCTGTCTGCCGGAACAAAAGCTAAACAAAGAACCAAAAGTTGAAGAACATGATCTGTCCGCCCGCATTTTTGCCAACCTGGGTGTTATGCGCTTTAAATTCTTATTCATAATTTTCTTTCAGTCTATACGCTTTACTAGCCTCCTCTAATTCCTCGTCAGTCGAGTTACTATACTTAAAATTTTGCATTTGCCATTTATCGTTTGGTTTATAGTAGAGCATTTGAAAGGTCATTGGTTCACGGTCATGACGAACTAAAAAGGTGACTAAGATAAGATTAGGTCCAGCCGTTCGCTTCACTAGCAAGTCATAACCATAGTATTTCCCAATTTGATCTACATGTTTTTTTAGTTTTCTTTTTACATCGTCAATCCCGTCTTGAATGTCTTTGGCATAAGGCGAATTGGAAAATAAAAAATCGAGTGCTTTGTCAGTGTCACCTTGTTTATAGACAGCGAAAAATTTGTTAGAGATGTCTAGGGGAACTTGAGTAAACGAGAATTTAAATGCCAATGATAAAAGTAATGTCAATAGTGCTGATTTCAGTGTCATAGTGATGGGTTGAAAATTTATTGCGCATAACGCGTAGATTTATGCTATAATACGTCGCTGGGCTAAAAAATTGGATATTGAAAATGAATGGGTTGGCATTATACATGCTGTATTGCTATTAGAACAATCCGTCCTGCCATTCTACGTCGTTTTTCCTCCATAAATCATCAAATGGACTGATATTGTTTACCAAACGGTTATCCAAAATTGCCTTGCCGCTCCCCATTTGCTGAAATGTTTTATAGTTCCCTTCCCGCACTAGCATATACCAACAGTCGTGGGTGTTACTCGCTGCGGCGCAGGTCAATCATTTTAAAATATTATTTATGGCAATGTTCCGGGTAAAATGCAGTGCTATACATGCATTGCTGCGATGCCTGAGTGCTGTTAGCCGGATGTTTTCCATAACCTGCCTCTAATGCATGCGCCTCCTCAGCCACAGGTTTAGGGTGAGAAAGAGTGGTATAAATGCACTCAACAAGTTAATAAATAACTAAGATGCGCACAAAATATTTTGCAGATAAGCATTTACTGTTCATTTCGCTACAGTCATCAATCATTTTCTGTATTTGTGCGATGAGAACAGGGTGCACACAATAATACTGGTCGATTTTACCATTTGTTGATGAATAAGCCAGAAGTAAATATCCAGTGCGATATCCTTTCTGTCTTTGAACCCTGGCATCATTTGTGAAAACAATTTCCGTTATCAGGCCGTGTGTGTTTAAGAACAACCTTAAATACATTAGGGTCGCCAGTAATACCTTATCAACCAGAATTTGGTCTGTTAAACTATTACCTTTGATTGTGCGCTAGGCAGATTACACAACCTTTTTACGGAAATGTTGGTCGGGCATCCAACAGCCTTGCAGCTGACCTTTCATTCAGTTAAATGACCTCATAAAATGCCAGAAGATTAGACTCTTTTCAATTGCTTCGCCAATAGATAGCTTTTGCAAAGTACGTTCAAACGCTATAGTCAAATCAACCACGTCCGCGGGAGATGATTGGGGCAGCCGATCTTTAATTTCTTGCAGTAGCATAGAAAATGTTTTTTTAACGTTTTGTAAATGAAATTAAAATAGTTCTGCCTGCTTAACCTCAACTGGAAGATTCTGAAATTGAAAATGTTTGGCCACCTGCCATGACTTTTCTCCCGTATATCGCTTAAGCAGTAACATTTCAGACGCAATAAATCTGCCGGTAAAATGAAGTAAGGCTTATCATCGCCAAATCTCATTAAGGATTGGGCTGCTGAACGGATCTTTCTTATCAATTCCTGAATCGGCACTTTTGAAGTAATGTTGATATAAATAGAATGGCTGGGAAAGCTGCCATAATCCTTCATCTCCACCCTAAAAGTGTAATGGCCCATAGCAATAACCTTGAGTTTATTAATGATTCTTTCCTCCATCATTGAATATTGCCTAAACGACCCGAGTAGTAAATTGGGCTTCCAGTCCGTAGTATCTACTGTGTAAGTGCTGTTAAATAGACCAGTTGACTTATACCTACAACAGCAACAGCAATAAGCTGCTGAAAGTGGTGGACGGTGTAACTGCTGACAATAAATTAGGTGATTTTAAAGACGGCGGCAGTGGCTCAGCCGACGATTACACCTATGATGTCAATGGCAATCTTACCGCCGATCTGAACAAGGATATCGCCAGCATTACTTATAATTACCTGAACCTGCCGCAAACCATTACTATAACAGACAAGGGTACCATAGCCTACACCTATGATGCGGCGGGCAATAAGCTCAAAAAGAAAACAGTAGAAACCGGCGCCACGGTTGCTTATGGCGGTACACCTTACTCCACGGATATTACTACTACCACAACCTATTATACAGGTGGCTTTGTGTACGAAAGCAAATGCTATAGCAACGGTACATTAAATACGAACCTGGGCTATAGTGATAAGTTGCAGCTTGCCGGTCAGGAAGAAGGCCGTATAAGACCTTTGTTTGGCAGTAACTCCGGTACCCCTGTACCGGTTGGCTTTGAATACGATTACTTCGTTAAAGACCACCTGGGCAATGTATGGATGGTGCTTACCGAAGAAATTAAACAGGATATTTACCCGGCTGCCACCATGGAAGGTGATATCAATAACAATACCAGTGCGGCGTACATCGAAAAGAGCTATTATGCTATAGATGCTGCGAAAATATCTGATAAAACAGATGCCACCGGCATTACCGACTATCCCAATCATAACGGTAACCAACCGGTAAACAATAACCCTAATAGCAATACCACTGCCTACAGTACCAAATTATATAAACTGAAAGCCACTACTGCTGAAGGGGTAACAGGGCTGGGTATCACTTTAAAAGTAATGGCAGGTGATAAGATAGATATATTTGGCAAAAGTTATTATTTCACTAATGTAGCCAATGGCGCCACCAATAACAAAGACATTACAACGCTTAGTATTCTTGCCGGTTTGCTGGGCGGACCTACCGGTGGTACCGCTGCAGCGGCACATGGCGGTGTTACTGATATGCAGCTCAATGCGTTCACAAATACTACTGATGGCATTGCAGCGCTGTTTAGTGATCAACTGGATGAAGTACCCAACAATTCATCCAAGCCAAGAGCATTTATCAACTATATCTTTTTTGATGAGCAATTTAAAAGTGTAGCCAGCGGATTCGACCCTGTAGGCAACAACAGTGTGGTCAAGCCCCACCATCTGCAACAAAAGGTTGCACCTAAAAATGGATATGTGTATATTTATGTCAGCAACCAAAGCCAGGTTGACGTGTTCTTTGATAATTTGCAGGTGATACATACCAGGGGAGCGATATTGGAGGAGACGCACTATTATCCATTCGGGTTGACTATGGCGGGGATTAGCTCCAAAGCACTGGCGTTCGGGAAGCCTGAGAATAAGTTTAAATACAACGGGAAAGAATTACAGAACAAAGAATTTAATGATGGAAGTGGGCTTGACTGGTATGATTATGGAGCGAGGATGTATGATGCGCAGATTGGGAGATGGCATGTTGTGGATCCATTAAGCGAGATATCTAGACGATGGAGTCCGTATAATTATGCTATGAACAACCCGTTAAGATTTATTGATCCGGATGGGATGGCGGTTGAGGATATTAACGGAGGGGTTCGATTTACCGGGGATGATGCTGTATCAGCTTTTATAATAATCCGGCAGATATATTCCGGCACTCAAGAACAAGATGGGAATGACCCAGCACCAGCTCCTAATGATATAATTGGGACTACCCAATATTATAGATGGAGAAACAATGACTTTAAAAATCGGAATAAAAGTTCGGGAAGAACTCCTCCAAGTTATTATCTCCAGTATGGAGATAAATACGTCCGTAGATTCACTAAAGAAACATATTTTAAATTAACTGGAGATGGTAGAATATGGCTTCTTAAAGCGTTAGTAAATCTTCAAAGAGCAATTGAAGAAAAGTTAGTTTCTGATCCAACTATTGAAAATAATAATCAGCAATTTAAACAATTTGCGTTTGCCTCTCACGTACCTGCATATGTGGATGCTGGGATTTTGCAGTTAGGAGTGATTGACAAAGTTGTAATTGGTCTTACTCCTGACCCTGAGGATTTGCTAAATCCTGATGGGCTTGCCCAAGCAGTTGAAATAGGGAATCGTCAAGTTGAATATTATAAGAAGCACCCGGATGTTGCTTCATCACAGATCGCTGAAGCCGTTAAGAACCATCCTCAAATAATTGCTCTCATTGCTGAATATGTTATAAAACACGGTGCTAATCCCGTATTGGTGGTTTCCGTTTTAGAAAACTATTTGCCCAAAAATGATTAAAATGAAATTGATAACAACAGTAATATTGCTCTTTTTTTCTTGTGCAACAGGATTAAATGAAAATATGAATAGCAAATGGGAAATATTAAATACTTCAGGACTTCGCGAGGTTAATGAGGAATTTAAAAGAATAATATTCATTAACCCCCAAGATGGTTTTTTATTTGGGACTAACTATTCGGATGACGTTTTGTTAAATAAAAAATTTAATGAGCAAAATGCTGTTATATATAACTCAAACGATGGCGGTAAAAAATGGAATGAAAAAGTAGTTGGGAAGGGTTATTTTGTAGATGCTACCTTTGCTGAGCATAATTTATTTGCGCTAAGCAATATTCCTTCAGAAAGTTCGTATGCTATTATTGATTCTTCAATTTTATATGCTTCGAATGATACCGGAGAAGTTTGGCTCCCTATATTCAAATTCAATAATTATGTCCGGGAAATAAAATTTATGAATTCCAAGATAGGGATTGCTATAGCAAAGAATAACAAAGAAGGAAGTCTTAAATGGCAGATATTAAAAACTGTAGATGGCGGATTTAAATGGGAAAGTTGGTTTGAAACAAACTCTATTGAACAACCTATAATATATGATGATACATTATGCTTTTTATCGAAAAAATCAGCCAATGAATGTTATATAAATCGGATAAACTTACTTACAAAGAATGTGTTGCCAGAAGAAGCTTTACCTCAGGATTTTGAACCTATGAAATTTATCGTTGATTTAAATAAAGAACTCTGGATTGCAGGTATTCAAAATGAAGAAACTATGGTTTATCATAGAAACTCTAATGGCGATTATTATGTTGTAAAAAAATTTGTAGGAAGCAGTAATTATCCTGCTTATTTAAATATTCTTGGCAAGGATATTTATCTAATTTTGGGGCAGATGGAAAAAAATAGGGTTGAGTATAAGTTCTACCTTTGTACAAAGGGTAACATATGGGTTGATGAGGTACTTCCAATTGCTACATATGTAAATCCAATTTTTTCTTGTCAAGAACTTATATGGGTTTATTCTGGTGCAGGGAGGATTCAACGAAGAAACCGTTTGTTATCCACAGACGTTTATCCCGAAAGTAAAGATAGTAGATAGGTCTTATAAGAAGAAGAATCCTTGAGGAGACGTATTATTATCCGTTTGGATTGACTATGGCAGGGATAAGCTCCAAAGCATTGAATGGTATAGCGGAAAATAAGTACAAATACAACGGCAAGGAAGAGCAGCGGAAAGAGTTCAGTGATGGCAGTGGATTAGAATGGTTGGATTACGGTGCAAGAATGTATGACCCCTAGGTCGGGAGATGGCATGTTGCTGACCCGCTTGCCGGCAAAATGCGGCGGTTCTCACCCTACGCGTATGCCTACAATAATCCTGTTCGTTTTATTGACCCGGATGGCATGGAGAACGAAGATTTCCATGCCAGGAAGCGATTCAATCTTGATATGGGCAAGAATACAATAGATGGAAATATTGCTGAATACTTAAGGGAATTAGAGTATCGTGGACCACAAGATAAGATTATTGTAAATAGAAAAAGGAAAGAGGTTACAGTTATCGAGACCGATGACCCATTTGATTTGGTAAAGGTTGATGATGATGATGCATTTATAGCCGAAAAAGGAGCAACAGAAAAAAAATATAAAGAACAAGGGTACCGTACTATGCACCCTAAAGGTGTCGGCATGAATGCGGTTGATGAAGCTATAATCACGATAGTAGGCGCAAAAGTGCTCTCCAAATTGTTTGGGGGGATTAGAGCGCTTTGGAGTTCAAGGGCTGCTACTGCTGTAGAAGGCGCAGGTGCGGAAGCAGTAGCTAAGGGGGGAAAAGAATTATTCAATTTCGGAACAACAGCAGCGAAGCATATGGCATAGAAAGGAAGGGCTGTTCCGGTTCAAATTTTAGAACAGGCTATCAAAGGTTCAAAAGGAGTAGCTGACCCACAAGGCTCACGAGCATTAATGCATAGCATAGATATGTTTAGAAATGGTAAAGCTTATAAATTAGATGTACTCTATGATAAGGCCACCAATTCAATTTGGCATTTTCAATATAGTCCTATAAAACCGTAATGAAGATGTACGAAAAAAATGATAAGCGAAGATTATATTGGCTTATAGACCAATATTTATCAGGTAAAATAAATGAAACTTCATTTTGTGATGATTTTCACGATACCCTTGTTAATGGGATGTATTCTGAAGGTCTTACAGATATTGAATATAAAATCTTTTCTGATTTAAGCGATGTATCACAACGGTTTTCAGAATATGAAGAAGATTTTAAATTGTGGAAAGGATTTGTTACCGCAGAACAACTAAAGCAAAAGATACTCGAAGCGAAAGAGAAGTTACAAGAGCAAAGCCCGATTTAGTCGGGCTTTTGCTGTTATAGCGTAGCTGCATTTTTAGCGAAGAAATCTTTAAACTTTTGATTGGTAAGCATTTTATCAATGAGGCGGAAAATGGTCTGCTGTCTTCCTCTTCAAGCTGTTGTATGAGCCTCATTTGCTCCACGGCTGTTTTATCCTCAATGATTACTTCTTTAGGCATCTTGCCGTCATAGTTAATAATCTGGTCGGTGGTCAGGTTAAAAAGCTGCGCCATTTTTTGGAGTTCCTCCACGGTCAGGCTCCTGGTTCCTTTCTCAATCTTCTGCAGGGGAGGGATTGGATATTTCAGATATTATACCATCCAAAACTGGAATAAAAATATTAGCAAGTAGCATATTAGCCGGGGGTATAAAAAATATTGCTAAGAATAAGGCTTCGGGATGGGTAAAAAGATCTGTTTTCAATTCATTAGATCCTGCTATACAAAAGAAAGTTGCTGCTGCAATTAAAAATGGGATAGTTGCCCCTACAGGAAAACAAGGTATTATTAAACTTACCCAAACAGAAGTTGCTCTGGCAGGATATCTTTATAAAGTAAAGATATTAGAGAAAGGCGGAGATATTAGAATTTATGGCAACCCTTTGAAGAATGGTCATATATTTTTCGATAATTTAACCGGACACTAAAACATTAAAAATGATAGTCAAAGCAAATAAGGAAGACCTTGTTTTACTCTATAATAGAGCGAAAAAAAAATATCAAGAATGTATAAACTATAAGGAAAATGAATACTTGAAAGCAGAAATCAATGTGTCATTGAAGTCAATAGTATTAAGTTCGTCAGCTATCAAAATAATTTTTTCTGAGGAAAATTCTGATTCTTTCCATTTGAAGATATACCTGGATTTATATGCTAATAATAAGGTAATTGGTAGATATGTGTGTATAGAGAACGAGAAAGGAGAAATAGTTGATGACAGTCTGGATTTTTTATTAACTTTTTTTCTCTGGTTGTTCGTATTCGCACCGTAAATGCGAACAGGAGGCTATTATAACGTTTACAATCCTTTTTTGGGGTTTTGCGGCTGGCGCGGGTACGCGATTGTGTGATAGATGATTTGCTACCTGGGCTTGGCATATTTTGCAATGGTAACAGGTGTAGGTTTATTGCTGTATTTTAGCTCTATCGGTCGGTGTCTCACCGACCGGAAAGTTAATTGCTGATCTCAAATAATCAATATTTTCCCCGTAATTAGTACTTTAGCCACTGCAGGTGTTCCTGCCGCGCCACCGTTGTTATACATTCGGGCTAGGTAATGCGAAAGCGTACAACAACAGGAGCGGGAGAGCTGGAATAGGGTGGGGAGAATAATGCCGCCATTTCTCACACTGGCGCAGGTCTGTAGCCGTGGTGTTGTGCGTTGCCGATCTGATGCCTGGGCGTTATTTGTTTTGCAATGATGATAAATATAAGTTTATAGCCGGGCTCATGCACTACCTGTTTAAGAAATATTAGGATAAGTAAAAATATGGCAACAGGTCTGGCCTGGCACAAGCAATGCTACCAAACCTACGCCAGTGTGGGGATAGCATGTTGCTGACCCGCTTGCCGGCAAGATGCGACGGTTCTTACCCTACGCATATGCCTACAATAATCCTGTTCGTTTTATTGATCCGGACGGTATGGAGAACGAAGACTTTCATGGCATGAAGCAATTCAATCTTGATATGGGGAAGAATACAATGGATGAAATAATTCCCACGCCGCATTTGGATCGATCGAGAGCACAGGCGCAAATTCAGCCAGGGATGAAAGAGGAAGGACCTGGTGATGGCGATGAAGGAAAGAAAAAGAAACCAGAAGAGGATTTAATGGTGAAGTCTGAAAGTCCTTCAAAAGCTTCACTTTTTCATGGTCCTGCAACTCAAGAAGAGTGAAATGAGAATCCATTAAATGCTGCTATATTAGATGTCGGATGGCTTGTTGTTCAATTCTTTGGATTGGATCAAGCTGAAAACTCATTTAATACTATTTCAGACCCTGGAGCAACAGGCGGGGATAAACTCGAAGCGACAGTTAAAGGGGCAATGGCAACAAAAAGGGTGGCAAAGGAGTCGCTATGGGAGGGAAGAGTGTAAACCAGTTAAATAAAGCTATTCAGACGGGTAAAACGACGAGAGGAATCAAACGCTTTGATAAAGGTAGAGGAACAAAGAACTTGCCCCAAGATGAAGTCCATTTTGATAATGGATCGTCTTTGTATAGAGATGGAACTTGGCGACATGGCAAAGGGCATAAATTAACTAATGACCAAATTTAATTTTTGAAAGAAAATGGCGGGAATATACCTTCATGAAAATAAAGTAAAAAAAAGTATTGAAGATTGGGAGAATGCAATTATTTCCCTTAAAGGTACATGGGAAGGAAATAATTTACATATTGACGAAATAGTGAGCTTAGATAAAATAACAAGATCAGAATGGATAAATTTTTCATTTATGATTCTTAATATTTTAGTAAATAAATTTAAATCAATTGATTCACTAATTCTATTCCTTCAAATTGAGCTTAAATATTCTTTGAAGAAAATGTCTTTAGATAAGTTATCATTAAAATGGTTGAAAGAAAATGTGAGTGAATATACTCCTCCAAGTTTAAATTTTACCTCATTAGAATATTATACTGATTTTTATGAGAAAGAATTGGTTACTTGTAAACCTAATAATAGTATTTTAGAACTTATTCATTCTTCGAAAAGTCTAGATTTTTTTTATCGAACATCTTTTGATGAGGATGAGCAGATGTATTCACGAGAGGTATATGTTTTTATAAGGGATTAGTATAGTTGCCGCTAAGCGAACCTGCAGGTAACGCATACCAGGGGAACTGTACTTGAAGAAAGTCACTTCTATCCATTTGGATTGACAATGGCGGGGATAAACTCCAAAGCATTGAATGGTATAGCGGAAAACAAGTACAAATACAACGGCAAAGAAGAGCAGCGGAAGGAGTTCAGTGATGGGAGTGGGTTAGAATTGTTGGATTACTGTGCAAGGATGTATGACCCCCAGGTCGGGAGATGGCATGTTGCTGACCCGCTTGCCGGCAAGATGCGGCGGTTCTCACCTACGCGTATGCCTACAATAATCCTGTTCGCTTTATTGACCCGGATGGCATGGAGAACGAAGATTTTCATGCAATGAAACGATTCAATCTTGATATGGGGAAGAATACAATGGATGAAATTGTTTTGGCTCGTGTTTTAGCTCGTATGGATGGGATGCTTGAGGATGGAGTAGCTAAAATTTTTGGAGAGAAATTATTGCAGCGAATCTTAAAAAGAGTTTCGAATAATGATAACAAAAGAGATGGCAATAAAGAACCACCAAATTCGGAACCACCACTTACAGAAAATCAAGTAAGGCAAATTCAAACCATATTGGATAAGGTACAGTATTTACAACTTGAGTTTGAATATGGGAAAGCTTTAGTTTCTACTCAAGGCACAATGACCATTAAAACCACAAATGGAATAATTGAAGTTGCCACAACAGCAGGTCAGTATGACAATTTTATTAGGGGGCTTGGTTTTATAGGTAATGTTGCATTAGTAATAAATGCGGGAGTTGATATTGCCGAGTATTCAGATGGACGAATAAGTGGAGCTAGGCTAGGTTACAGGTTAACAGGAAGTGCTATGTCTTTCGCTACACCAATTGTATATGGTGCTATTGTAGGTTCAGAAGCCCCTGTGATCGGAACTGTTACTGGTATTGTTGTAGGCGCTACATTTTCAGCAGGAGAATATTTATTGGATCCGACCATTAAAAGACCGGACGAGTTGTTGAGGAAGGAAGATATAGCGTGATGAGTTTCTCTGATTTCAATTTAAGAATTTCCTTACTTCAACTCCAATTCGAAACGAACTCTTTGTTTAGCTAATTATATACTATAGATCTAAATTGCTACAGTCAGTCCGCCCGAATAGTAATTTAGGTATTCAACAGCAAAGGTGTTACTACTTCATCCACTTCCGCAGTTCACTTCAGGTTAGCCATCGTTAGGAGCTGGATTCCAAGTTCATTTTATTTTTCCTTGTTCGACGAATCCGTTCTTGCAAGTGCCGCTTCATAAGCTTTGAGCATATCAAAGACATTTCTTGCTGGTTCTACAACACCAACTCCTATTGATTCAGCAGAAAAATATCTTAAGCTATCTGCATCGCTTACTGGGCTAAAAGCACCATCTCTGTACGCTCGAAGTTTATTATAGGTAAATCTACGCTCGATCACAATTCCGACAAATTTGTACATTTTGCTGTAATCAGTGGTGTCCATCATTATAGGAAAATTGGGAATTTTTGTGAATACTGGACCACCGCTGTTACCGGGGTATACTTGGCAATCGATTAAAAATTTCTTCGTCGGAGCATTTGCTGCAGTCCATGCAATAATAGATTTTCTTAATAATGCTCTCGTCCAGTAAGTTCTGCCAACACTTCCAGGATATCCCAATACATATATTTCAGCTCCTTCAAAAATCTGATAGTCCTCGGGAAAGAAACTGTAAGGGATTAAACTAACAGAGTCTCGATTGGTATATGGATCTTTGCTTATCAACGGAAAACAAGCAAGGTCCACTGTTGAATCCGGGTGTGCAAAAATCATTGACTGACCGTCCAGGGTTAGTGGGACATTTACCCCCAAATATTTATAAACGGATTCACCATCACGGCTTGAAAGTCGCATTCGTATCGAATCCAAAAAATTGTTTTTTAAATCCTTTAGCACATGTTTGGCTGTCACGACGACGGCTAATGGGCTATTGTCAAAGTTGATATAAAAAACAGCGCCTGTGCCCAATATGTTATAATACAGGTAGATCTTTCTCGCGCCCTTTGAAGTGACCGTATCGTGCTGAACATCTCCAAGGGAAATGGTATACCGTTGTAGCTGCTGAATCCAGCCCTTCTCAGGATAGGTAATCTGCGCAACCGAACTAGAATTTAAAAAGACTAAACTTATAAATACCCATTTCATGGCAAATGATGTTTTTATTAGATTCTTAAAAAGAAAAATTCCATAGCTAACGGATAATCTTATTATATTAGTAAGTATAGAATTTTTTATTTTCAACAGCCTTCCATAAATGCAGACCCGTGCCACCCATATTTGAAAAAAATTGGCAGCGCCAGATTCTCCTGAAAATCGCAGTATAGGGATAAGACACGATACTGCAGAATTTGCGGCTTCATATTTTAGCTGTTGTCAGGGTAAACTCTTGTAAAAGTGTAGGTGCCACCTGTACTTCCATGTGAAATCCCGCCGTTAAGCCAATCGGCTTTAAAGGTAATTCCTCTTTTCCACGTCTTCCCAGCGGCGGGATGGTTATCAGGATAAACACGATTGAAATAGGGAGGATTACCTTCGATTGTTTTTATTGATTTGTTTCTTAATACTAGTGGTTGTCAAAACTTGCGGCTAACGGTACAGGTTGGCAAAGTGCGGATAATAGCGATCCGTCCCGCCCGGCTACCGAAGTTGACTATTGATTATTGTACAAGTTAAGAACTTTTGCCGATTGCGTTCCGGCTGCCGGAACAAAAGCCAAAACAAAGAACCAAAAGTTGACAAACGTTTTCCGTCCGCATTTATGCCAAGCTGCCTGTCGGCGTAACATTATACTGTCGTTTTGCATGTGTCAATAAAAATTACATTGTGTCTATAAGCAAGCGATTGTAATATGTCTTTGAACATATTAGCTGTAGAGTCAAGTTGCTTCGTCTCTTTGTAACCATAAAACTCTACAATACTTATTCCTTTATGATTAGTAAAATCAAATGCAAAATCGTCAAAATTAAAATCTTGTCCGCCTAACTGTGGAATCAAAACATTTGTAGTTCGTTTTAACTCTTCTGTCAATAAGTTTTCAGTTTCAGATTCTTGTCCTAATTCATCAATAATGTCGCTTAGATAGTCTCGATGTTCGCTGCCAATTTCTCTGTCAATGTATTGAATTTTTGCTTCCATAGCTTTAAGTTCTGGAATCGCAATTTTGAATTCGTCACCTGAAACTTCTGAAAAATAATAACGAGTTTTTATGACTAACTGTTTTACTAGGTCATTGTAAGACCCTTCTTGCCCGTCAATAGTTTCGTAACTTAAAAGTCGCATAGTCTATGTTTTAAATGATGTTTTGGTGTTGAGTGGGGGAGTCGAACCCCCAAGCCCCTGGTCTTGAATTCAGAATACAACTTCTAAAACAATCATTGTCTTGTGGCTTGAGTTTTGTCAACCGTTCTTAACACAAGGGCAAACCCAACCACATTTATGATTTTTGTCATCATAGCCGTTACATTTTGAGTTAACAAAATTATAGTTGTCGTCAAGAATGAAACAAACCCAGCTACATACAATGAAAAGTCAAAAGTCATTGTAACCTTTAGATTCAAGTCGTTTATAAAGAACTTTTAAAATGTAAGGTCTCAAAATGTTACAGCCAACGGGAGTTTGTGAAATAACCTCCCGCCCATCAAATATACACAGTATGTGAATAGAGCA
>CALKHN010000037.1 GCA_937991535.1 uncultured Sphingobacteriales bacterium | reverse complement strand
AAAAACCATCCAAACATCCGATTCCATCTTTGAGTTTATCGAAACTCAGTGCATTTTTCCAGACATTGTTTTCCTGTTTCAAAACATCCACGCTCATTTCGGTAAGCTGGGCAAGCTTTTCTTTAAGTGTCATCCTTTTCAACAAATCCCTGACCCTTGTTTCAGCAGGGAGAGACGCATTTTTATAATCAGGAATATCCTGCTGAGCGATAACCGGTATTGATGACAATGAAAACAATAAGATCAATCCTAAATTTTTCAATACATGCATTTCTAAAAAAATTACTAAAAAGGCCGAATTAGTTTAAGTATAAAAAATCATTTTATCCTTTTACCATAAATATTCCAAATACTAAAAATTAAAAATATATAAGGATATCCTGAAATGCTTCCCTTAATACCTGCCCGGCGCCGAAAACAGCAGCCTGTGTCATTGCTCAACAACGAGCGAGATGATGATAGCTGCAACCATTGTACTCACCCATTATATTAAAAAAGCAGTGAACTGGCTGGTCAATGAACAGGTATCATTTTTTTTCAAATCACACTCTCATCCTATATATTTCAGTTCCTCACAAAACCAAAATGTGGCTTCCTAAAATTAAATGTTGTGATCGAATACCGGTAAAAAAAATGCGATAACGTTACCGGAAAAAGATGAATACGATATCCATTACATACTATTATTTAAGAAATTTTTACTAAGCATTGTTGCCGAATAATTATTCCCGCACCGGATCATAACAACACCGAGGAACATTTCAATCGCATTAGGTTTAGCGCGGTCAGGAAAAGCCAATTCACATTTTTCTAAAATAAATTATTTGAAGTATTTATTAAAAGAAGCTAAATAAAGTTTGCTAAATAACTCTACGATCCTTGCTATATTTGAATTGGCATTCACAAAACAATATTCAAATACAAGGAGACTCAGAAAATGGAGGCAGAAAGCGTGTATCTACTCCTGCGTACGCCAGCCCCAACCAATTGGTATTGCCGGGTTTTGAGACACCCTTTGAACAAAAAATAACCAAAGAAGACCGCTGGGTAAAATTAGCCCACAGCATTCCCTGGGACAGGTTGGTGAGATACTATGATGATTTATTCCCATCAAAAGAGGGCCGGCCCCCAATCAGTGGCAGAGTCATTTTGGGTGCGGTAATCATCAAAGTATCCCGGAAATCTGTCCGACAGGGAAACCATCGCTCAGATTCAGGAAAACATGTTCTTACAACATTTTCCGGGTACAGCAGGTTTACTCATAAAGAACCCTTGGGATAAATAGAATTTGGGTATTACATGTTCCTGTCACAAACCCAATATTATTCGTTGCTAATTCGGAGATAATTGGGAACTATGTAACGAATAACATTTGCCTGATCACCCTTTTGATTCACTTACACTAAATACCAAAAGGGCATGGAGGAACATATAAGATTATCTCAAAAACGTTTGATTATGGCAAGAATACCTTACTTGAAACGCCGGCCTACTGCAAAGGGCTTATAACAGTTTAAAAGTATTCTAATTTAGGTAAATAAAAAAGGCAATTTTAAGTGTTGCTGGGGTACCCGCCCAATACCTATAAAGCACTTTGAATCTTATTAATTTTTTTTCAAAAAATAATGAAGATCATGCGAGGGAGGATGAATGAAAAAACGGATGAAATGCAACATGGACAGATGAAGATAAACAAATGAGTTAGCGCTTGTAAAAAAAGCGGTTTTGCAATTTTTGTTAAAGAATACCAAACACTTGTATCAAAGGAACGGGTATGCCAGGTTTTAATAACTTTGCCAGCGGTTTTAGCAGGAAAAGAAAATACTTTTCCATCAAAATCCTGATATGTTTTTGGATGAAAAGAATCAAGGCCATACAATTTAAAGCAGCAATTCTGTTGATAGTATTCTCACTGAATACCATTATCGGTTTTGCATGTGCCGTGGGAATGGATATGGGATTCAACAGTAAGCATCATCACGCAGAAAACGAAACGGCTGAGCAATCTCACCGGCACGGCGCTACGTATGAACATAGCGGCAAATCATCATTTCACCAAAATGAAAAAGTAAGTTCGTATTTGTTTTCAAGTACCCAAAACGATAATTGTTGTAGTGATGCTGTGACCGCATTTTCATTACTGAATAAGAATATTGAGCCTGCTATTTCAACACCATTAACACCAGTTTTTTCCGTTTGTTTTATTTATCCTTTATTTAATGTCTCTCTTTTTTCCACTCCGGGGATATCTGACAACACTAGTTATATTGTCCGAAGTTGGCGGCTCCCTGTACCCGATATACGGGTAGCTATCCGTAGTTTCCAGATTTGATTTAATGTATCACATTGTTTCGGCATAGCGGTGACGTCATGCCTGTACCTTTTGTATTCATACATTAAATTAAATCAAATGAAAAAGTATATTATTACTGCAATCCTGTTTTGCAGTACTGCAATTCCAGTCTTTGCACAACACGACCATGAGGCACACCAGCAGGCTGCTGCCTCAACTCTACATACGATCAGTAATTCAAGCCTTGCACAACTACTCACATCCTATTACACGATAAAAGATGCATTGGCAGGCGACAACGCCGATTTGGCTTCTAAAGCAGCAGCATCCTTCCTTAAGGTCATTCATGAAATGGACAATAACACTTCTTCTGCCGGCAGTATCCGTCCGCTTGTAAATGATGCCACAATCATTGCCGATGCAAAGGATATAAAAAAGCAGCGAGATGCGTTTGCAGGCCTTTCTGTAAAAATGTTTGCCCTGGCAAAATCAACAAGGCTATCGTCCAATCCTGTTTATTACAGTTACTGCCCGATGAAGAAAGCATACTGGCTGACAAACAGCAGGGAAATCAAAAACCCTTATTACGGTTCAAAAATGTCTTCCTGCGGGAAAATAGTTGAGACACTGAATTAATCGTCCATAACAATAATTTTTAAAAATATAAGAAATGAAAAAAATCACATTTTCAATCATAGCGCTTGTACTTATCCTTGTAACTGCCGTTTCGTGCACCAATCAATCCGGCAATGAAAAAGCAGATGACAACACAACAACAGTACCGGACAAAGAAGTTTCCGTGCCAAACGAAACCAATGCAGCGAAAGACTTTTCCATTGCACCCATTGTTGCGAATTATCTCAAACTGGAAAATGCGCTTGCTGCCGATGATGGCCAAGGGGCATCCGGAGCAGGAAAGCAGTTGGCAGCTACCTTACAAAATATGGATATGAATGCCATCCCTGCTGATAAAATGAAACAGTATATGGAAATAGCTGCAGATACCAGAGAGAATGCTGAACATATCCGCGACAATGCAGGAAAGATTGCCCACCAGCGGGAGCATCTGGAGTTTTTGAGCAAAGATGTATTAGACCTGATTGCTCTTTTAGGTGCGCCCCAAAAGTTATATCAAATCCATTGTCCAATGTTCAATAATGGCAAAGGTGCCGATTGGATAAGCGACAGCAAGGAAATTAATAACCCATACTATGGCAGTCAAATGCCTGCGTGCGGTGAAATTGTAAAAGAACTCAAATGAAACGAAACTTTAATTATAAAAAAGCATCTCTTATAATTTTAGTTTTGTTTCTGGCTTTTCAGTTTTACCAACCCTCACGTAATATGGATAACAATCCGGTGGTTAATACTGATTTTATACAGGTGTATAACCCTCCTGCTAAAGTAAAACAAATATTGCTGACGTCTTGCTATAGTTGTCATAGCAATAACACCCATTACCAGTGGTTTGATTATATCCAGCCGGGGAGAGCCTTAGTAGAGTATCACATTCGCCAGGCAAAAAAGGATCTGAACTTCAATGAGTGGGGCAATTATTTTGACCTGAAACAAGACCGGTTACTGGGTTCCATCAAAACACAGGTAGAAAAGAAAGAAATGCCCCTGCGTTCTTATACCTGGTTTCACACGGAAGCAAGGCTCACAGATGCCCAAAGAAAAATATTAATCAATTGGATAACAAAACAACAATAAAAAAATATGTATCCATTAAATAGAAAAAGATTAAGAGCCGCTTTAATGAGCCTGCCGCTCTTTATTTCCATCCCTCTGTTTGCACAAAAGGTGGTACACTACGATCTATATGTTACCGATACCACGGTAAATTTTGCGGGAAAAACAAAACAGGCCATTGCCGTAAACGGCCGGATACCCATGCCCACTCTTGAGTTTACTGAAGGCGATACGGCAGAAATTGTGGTGCACAACCGCCTTAAAGAAAACACCTCACTGCACTGGCATGGTGTATGGCTACCCAACGAAATGGACGGCGTACCCTACCTGACCCAAATGCCCATTGCACCGGGAACTACCTACACCTACCGGTTTCCCATCATGCAACACGGAACACATTGGTATCATTCGCACGCCGGCTACCAGGAACAAATCGGCATGTATGGAATGTTTATCATGCACAAAAGAACGGGCGATACCGCATTTCGGCCAGGCATAGACGATCTGCCCACCGTACCTGTAATCCTAAGTGAGTGGACTAACCTGAATCCGAAAAACATTCAACGGATGTTACACTACGGATCGGACTGGTTTGCCATAAAAAAGAAAACAACCCAGAGCTATGGAGAGGCACTCAGAGAAGGATATTTCAAAACCAAACTGACCAACGAAAAGAAGCGCATGAAGGCGATGGATGTAAGTGATATTCATTATGATGCTTTCCTGATCAATGGCAAAAAAGAATATCAGCTTTCACAATTCAAAGCAGGTGACAAGGTGCGTTTACGAATAGCCAATGGAGGAGGTTCCGATTATTTCTGGCTGACATACTCTGGCGGAAAAATTACGGTAGTAGCCAATGACGGCAATGATGTACAGCCCGTAGAGGTGGACAGGTTGCTGATAGGTGTTTCCGAAACCTATGATATTGTGGTAACGATTCCAAAAGATAATATGGCTTATGAACTGTTGGCCACACCGGAAGACCGTTCAGGTTCAGCATCGCTCTTTTTAGGTTCCGGTATGAAACATCCGGCTACCCCATTGCCCGCTCTAAAATATTTTGAAGGCATGAAGATGATGAACGATATGATGAAAATGAACGGAGATATGAAAGATATGGGAATGAACATGTCCATGCAACAAATGGATATGAACGCTGTAATGTATCCCGAACTGGCCGAAGGAAATAAAAGCAGCGAAATGCCAGGGATGGATATGAATATGGACATGAAAATCGATACAATGCATGCTCATCATTCATCGGCAGGAGAAGGTTTGGTAACCCTCAACTATGCCATGCTCAAATCTCCGGTGAAAACAACCCTGCCCGCAAATGCTCCCGTTCGGGAAATACGGCTGGTACTTACCGGTAATATGAACCGGTATGTGTGGAGCATAAACAATAAAGTGTTGTCGGAGGCAGATAAAATTCCGGTCAAAAAAGGCGAAGTACTGCGCCTGGTATTACACAACAATTCCATGATGCGGCATCCGATGCACCTGCATGGCTTTGATTTCAGGGTACTGAACGGACAGGGCGATTATGCGCCCATGAAAAACGTCATAGACATTATGCCGATGGAAACGGACACTGTAGAATTTGCCGCCAACAATGAGGGCGACTGGTTTTTTCACTGCCACATTCTTTACCACATGATGAGTGGTATGAACCGGGTGTTTGATGTGGGCAACTACAATAACCCCGAACTGCCCGACAAAGCAGCAGCCTACAAAATGCTTCAAAAGGGAAGCAATATGTTTTACCTGTTTGCTGAAAACGATTTTGCCACCAACGGCAATGATGGTAAAATACTGCTTGAAAATACCCGATGGAGCATAGGTACCGAATGGTGGTTGGGCTATAATGACAGAAACGGTTATGAAAGCGAAACACACATCGGGCGGTATGTAGGGAAGATGCAATGGTTTATGCCCTTTATAGGCTTTGATGGCCGGTACAGAATTAACGGAAGAGATACGCATGCAAAAAACCTCTTCGGTCAAGAGGAGACGAAGGATAAACGGGCAGCGGTCAGTCTTGGATTTAATTATACCCTGCCGATGTTTCTGGTTTTTCAAACTGAAGTGTATCACGATGGGAAAGTGAGACTACAATTATTCCGTGAGGATATTCCGCTTACCGCAAGGCTGCGGGGTGATTTTATGGTAAATACCGACTATGAATACCGGGGTGGGCTAAGTTATATCATCACCAAAAATATGGGCATTCGTGTACACTACGATAGTGATATGGGCTTTGGCGCCGGTATCAAATTAACCTATTAAATGGAATCAATCATTGTCAGGTTAAAAACATATAATAACCAAAATCATATTAACGGCTGATGAACGTCATTTTTTGAAGGACATAAGATATTTACTTTTAATTGTCTAAATAAAATGAAAAAGATAATCTCTATATTTTTACTGGTAATCTATACCACGACGTCTTTTTCCACCACCATAAATATGCATTATTGCGGTGGCAAATATTCGGGATTAACTTTTGCAAATTTTGGAGTTGCTGTGCAATGTAATTGTGGCACACACAATTCTACTCATAATGGATGCTGTTCGGAAAAGATAATTTGTGCAAAAACAGATAACCATAAAACAGCTCAGCAATATTGGTTAAGCTCCAATTTTCCCGACGTTACGATACCGGTTTATTTTATCAATGCAGCAGAGACGTATCCACAAACCGTTTCTCTCAACAATCATTTTTCTTCGTCCGGTTTTGAACGAAGTCATTCTCCTTCGTCGCTTTCGTTTATTTGCACTTACCGGATTTAATAATCTTCGTCCGCATCAGGGAGTCATTTGTTATAAGATATACACGTATTGTAAGTTCCTGATCCGAAGATTTTATTGACAAAACAGACATTACGAATTCCGGCCGCCTTTCTAAGCAATTCGATAAAAACCAATTTTATTGAAAAGAGTTTAAGAAAAAATACGGGCGCTGGAATAGAAAATATCTTTCAAATTGAAAATACAGGTGATTGTCCGAACATCAAAAACATCCTGTAACATTATTTTGAACAGTTTGAAAATATCAGGAGCGCGGCGAGAAAACAAAAATTATGATGCAAAAATCAAATAATCATTCACTCAAAAAATAATATAAAATGAAAAATTTAAAAATTCTTTTAATGGCGTCAATTATGATGATGCCGCTGTTTGTCCTGGCACAACATCAGCACTCCTCTGCAAAAGAGATGATGAAAAACAAGGCCGGGCGGGATTCTGTAATGGCCATGATTTGCAAAGATCCAGCGATGATGGATAAAATGACAACGCATATCATGAAAAACAAAGAGGCAATGCACACCATGATGCAGCACAAGGGAATGATGAAAGAAATGATGGAGACGGCCGGTAAAGACAGCGCTATGCGCCGCAACATGATGAACATGATGATGGAAAATAAGGATATGCATAAAATGATGATGAATAAAATGATGATGAACCAAATGAACAAAGCGGATAAGCAGCAACAGGACAGCCCGATGAAAGAAGATCATAATCATAACCATTGACATAAAATTTCTATCAATCATTCACTAAAAAACACAAAGTCCGCGAGTCTCTATTTTAATAACTTTTAAATCACTACAATTATGCATCATTATGGAGAATTTTGGGGAATGCACTGGATATGGTGGATTCTCTGGATCATTTTTATCATCTGGGTTTTTGTTACCCCGTGGGATCTTCCGGGGCAGCGAAACAAAAGAGATACGCCATTGGATATTCTAAAGAAAAGATTTGCAAAAGGAGAAATAACGAAAGAAGAGTTTGAGGAAACAAAAGAAATACTGAATAAAAGTTAGTGTAAACTTTGGCGTCCGATACTTTTCCAAAAACAAAAGCGACATCATTATTATCACTGCTGTTCAATTATGTATATGTTAACTGAATAGTTTAAAAAACTTAATAATGAAAAAGCATATTATCCGGATGATTATCGGATGCACTGTTCCCCTGCTGCTCATCTTTCTGGCGTCTGCATTAGGTTTAGGCTCGGGCGCCTCTCTGTTCATCTTTATCCTGACCATGTTTGCCTGTCACCTTTTAATGCCGATGCATTATGATGGCGGGCATCATCATGGGCAAAATCAAACAAATTCAGAAAACGATAAAACAGAAAACCATGCACACCACCATTAACGTAAAAAAATTTGGCTTTGCAACGGGACTTACCTGCGCCTTACTTTATGCGGGTTGTATGATAGTGATGGCAACCGTTGGTCAAAATGGAACGGTAAAGTTTTTTAACAGCCTGCTGCATGGATTGGATGTAAGTTCGGTTATCCGTATGAAAATACCCTTCGGGGAAGCCTGCATCGGCATTGTAGAAATATTTGTATTGGGCTGGTTAGTAGGCGCCTGCATAGCCGGGATTTACAACGCTACTTTAAAAGCAAAGTGAAATGAAAAGAATTGTTGTATCAAAAAATATTTATTAACAACTTAAACTTAAAGTTATGCACTTCTACGACGGTTATCACTTTTGGGGAATGCACCTGATATGGTGGTTCATCTGGCTTGCACTTCTGTTCTGGATTTTTGCAACGCCCTACGATTTACCCGGCGAAAAGAAAAAGAAGGATTCGCCGCTTGATATTTTACAAAAGCGTTTCGCTTCGGGACAGATTAATAAGGAGGAATACCAGGAGCAAAAAAGAATTCTGGAAAATGATCAGAAATCAGTTAAATCTTAAAACTAAAGATCATTATGAAAAAAATCAGAGTAGCCGTTAACGGTTATGGCGTTATCGGCAAACGAGTTGCAGATGCAATACAGTTGCAGGATGATATGGAATTATCAGGCGTGTGCGATGTAGTAAGTGACTGGCGCATAAAAATGGCTGTCAGTAAGCACTATCCCGTTTATGGTTTTGATGATGGTTTCACCAACAAAATGAAGGAAGCCGGTATTCCTGTCCGTGGCACATTAAGGAACCTGCTGGATGTTGTTGATGTCATCGTGGACTGTACGCCAAAGAAAATTGCAGCGCAGAATATTCCCCAGTACCGGCAAAAGGGTAAAAAGTTCATTGTTCAGGGAGGCGAAAAACACGAAACGACGGGCCATTCATTCAGCGCCGAAAACAATTATAAAACTGCTTTAGGGCTTGACAGTACCCGTGTGGTTTCCTGCAATACTACTTCCATTGTGCGAACGCTAACGGCACTCAAAAATGCGGGACTGCTGTTAAAAGCAAGAGGTACTTTACTGCGCAGGGCCACAGACCCCTGGGAGAGTCACCTGGGTGGTATCATGAATACCCTGGTCCCTGAAAAAGATATTCCCAGCCATCAGGGACCCGATGCACAGAGCGTTGACCCTTCACTTGATGTAATTACTTCTGCTGTAAAAGTACCTGAAACCCTGAGCCATCTTCATTACTGGAATGTGCAATTAACCAGAAAAGCAACAAAAGATGAAGTGCTGGAGGCATTTCACAAGTCATCGCGGATAGCTATGATTGAATATGCAGATGGGCTACCTGCCAATAATGCCATCAAAGAACTGATGATGAGTTTGAGCCGGCCCTACGGCGATATGTATGAAGTGGCACTGTGGAAAGATATGCTGAAAGTGCAGGATGATGAATTGTTTTATGCGTATGTGGTAGATAACCAGGCCATCGTTATTCCGGAAACAATAGACGCAATAAGAGCATTAACAGGTATTGAAGAAAATGGAGAACAATCCATTCAAAAGACAAATCAAAGTCTGGGAATAAAACAAAAATATTATTGATAAGAAACGCCTCTTTGGTCGCCTTTTAAAAACGAAAACTTTTCCAATCATAACTAATATGAAAGAACTAGAATCAATTTTGAAATCCTTTACGCCCGGCGAAAGAATAGAAACGAACTGGTACGTTTTAACCGGCGGGCCAAGCACAGGTAAAACAACTTCAGTAAACCTGCTGGCGGCAAAGGGTTACAAAACAACCATTGAACATGCACGGCATTATATAGATACACAGCAAATAAAAGGCAAAACGGTAGAGGAAATAAGAACGAATCAGGAAAAATTTCAGTTGGGTATTCTTAAAATGCAAATAGAAGAAGAAAAATCCCTTCCACCCACCGATATGGTTTTTCTGGACAGGGCCATTCCCGATGGGCTTGCCTACTACCGTTTTTTAAACCTTCCTGAACATGAGAACATGAAGGAAGTATGGCAGATGTTTCAGTATAAAAAAGTATTCATTCTGGAGCGACTGCCATTTGTGAAAGATTATGCCCGTACAGAGGATGAAGCAGCGCAGAAAAAAATTCATGAATTAATTATAGACACTTATAAATCGCTTGGCTTTCCGCTTGTGCATGTACCGGTGCTTGCACCGGAAGAACGGGTAGAATATGTTTTGAAAAATCTTTAAAGTCACCAAAAGAAACTGTATGATCAGAAAGGGAACATCAGAAAGTATAATAACAGCCAGCCTGGTGAAGAATCTCTGTCTGTTCATACTCGTTATTACTACTAATGCTTTACCCGGCTTCAGCCAGCAAAACGACATGCTGATAGAGCAAATAGCAGGAAGGCAAATCATCCGTGAAAACTTTGATAAAGGTGGCAAATTAGCGGGCAGACAGATTTTTAAAGTCGGTCAGCTTATAAAAAAGCCAGACGCCCATAGTATTGAAATTGAGGTAGAGTTGTATGATAAAGCGCTAAAACCTGAGGATAAATATGTAACCACCTACGTGTGCAAACCGGCTCAATCGGATGTTTTAGTAAATGTGTTTCCCTTTGCCGCCAGGAACAAAAAGAAGATTTCCATTAAAATAACCTCGGGTGAATTTAAAAACCTGTATGCCGTAAGCCAGGGAAAATTTGCACAGACCATTTCTATAATAATGACGATTGAATCAGGCGTTCTAAACTTCCTGGGTTCAAAAAACAAGGTTACGATTGACGGAAGGTCTAAAACAGAAAATGATACCGGGATGATTATAAACAGTTCCATAACCATTCAGGCATATCTTTTAGGCATTAAGTTTAAAACCATTAAGTATAAGATAACTGAATATCTAAACAAAAACGGATTTTTAAATAAACAAGTTCTTAATAACAGCGATGGCTCTTATTTTGTCATGAACTATTAATAAACTATTTCACTTAGTACATAAAAATCAATATTATCCACCATCTAAAGCACATTTAATGGAAAATAATCATCACCACCATCACCCGAACGAAGTTACAGGCCTCAAAGCAGGTAAAGAAGATTTGAATCAACTGCAGGAAGATCATGCGGAAAAAAGCAAACATGGGAGTGATTCTGCCATAGACCATTCCAAAATGAATCACTCAAAAATGAAGCATGACGATAATAGTGTACCCATGGGCGTAGCTGGTCATGATCACCATAAGATGATGATTAGAGATTATAGAAAGCGTTTCTGGGTGAGTTTAATAATTACCATTCCAATCCTTGTTTTTTCACCGATGATCCAAAGTTTCCTGGGCTATGATTATTTACTTCCTGGTAACGAATATATTCTGTTGATTCTTTCCTCGATAGTATATTTCTGGGGAGGATGGCCTTTCCTGAAAGGGTTTGTTGAGGAAATAAAAGCAAAAGGGCCGGGCATGATGACACTTATTGCCATGGCTATTTCAGTAGCTTATTTTTATAGTGCAGCCACCGTATTCGGATTGCAGGGAGTGGACTTTTTTTGGGAACTGGCCACCCTTATTGTCATTATGCTGCTGGGCCACTGGCTGGAGATGAAATCAGTATTAGGGGCATCAAAAGCACTGCAACTGCTGGTGAGCATGATGCCTGCCGAAGCACACCGGATAAAACCAAATGGCCAGGTGGAGGATGTGAAATTGGAAGTACTGGAAATAAATGATGTCATCCTGATTAAACCCGGAGAAAAAGTACCGGCAGATGGCATTATCACAGAAGGAAGTAGTTACCTTAATGAATCAATGCTTACCGGCGAATCAAAACCGGCAAAAAAAGAGAGAGAAGATAAAGTGATAGGCGGCTCTGTTAATGGTAATGGTTCTTTAAAGATAAAAGTAGAACATACCGGCAAAGACAGCTATCTCAACAAAGTAATTACTTTGGTTGAAGAAGCCCAAAAGTCCAAATCTAAAATGCAAAACCTTTCCGACAGGGCGGCAAAATGGCTTACCTATATTGCTTTAATAGTAGGCTTTGGCACCTTGGCAGTCTGGCTCATATTGGGTTTCCCGTTTGTATATGCGCTGGAACGCATGGTAACCGTGATGGTTATTGCCTGCCCTCATGCACTGGGACTCGCTATTCCTTTGGTAGTAGCTATTTCTACAGCGGTATCTGCGCAAAACGGGCTCTTAATCAGAAACCGTACTGCTTTTGAAGAATCGCGAAAAATAACAACGCTTTTATTTGATAAAACAGGAACCCTGACGAAAGGTGATTTCGGTGTTACCCGGATTGTTTCGGTCAGCAATCAGTTTTCTGAGGACGAATTATTGCGGTTGTCTGCGGCATTGGAATTAAGTTCAGAACATCCCATCGCAGTAGGCATTGTCCGCAAGGCGAAAGAGAAAAATATATTGATACCAAAACTTGAAAACTTTAATGCCATCACCGGAAAAGGTGTAGAGGCCATGGTAGAAGGTAAGGATATAAAAGTAGTTAGCCCCGGCTATCTGAGAGATAAAAAGATGACCATTCCATCCGATGCTTATAGCAGCGAAGCAGAAACCGTTGTCTTTATTATAATTGATAAACAACTTGCAGGATATATTGCTTTGGCTGACGAGATAAGGCCGGAAAGTGCGGAAGCCATTAAAGTATTTAAACAAAATAATATCAAAGTAGTAATGGCCACCGGTGATAATGATAAAGTGGCTAAAGCAGTAAGCAAGGAATTAGGCCTCGATGGATATTTTGCAGAAGTACTGCCTCATCAGAAAGTGAAAATAGTGAAAGACCTTCAGGATAAAGGTGAATTTGTTGCCATGACCGGTGATGGTGTAAATGATGCACCTGCCCTTGCCCAGGCAGATGTGGGTATTGCCGTGGGTTCCGGAACAGACGTAGCTGCTGAAACAGCAGATATCATCTTAGTGAACAGCAACCCGAAAGATATAGCGAATCTTATCCTCTTCGGAAAAGCTACATACAAGAAAATGATTCAAAATTTAATTTGGGCAACCGGTTATAATGTGGTAGCCATTCCATTAGCTGCGGGAGTATTGTATTCTTCAGGAATTGTATTGGGCCCCGCAGTAGGGGCTGTCTTTATGAGTTTAAGCACCATCATTGTTGCCATTAATGCTCAATTGCTAAAATATAAAATAGGCAGGAAATGAATATGGCAGGCATAATCCCGAAAGCATGGCTCATACTGTTATCGGTTTTCGTAATAATGGTGGGGTATTAAAAATTAACCGGGTTTTATTTTTAAAACCACAAATAAAAAATTAAAAGCATGAAAAAACAAACTCTTAATTCAAATGATATTTACGGCTTCCTGCCTTATGATATCGGGGGAGTTGACGCTCTTGCAGAGCTTGCTCTTAACATACGATGGTCATGGAACCATGCTGCGGATGAAATATGGAACCGGCTCAATCCTGCTTTATGGGAACTCACACATAATCCCTGGATAATTCTACAAAGTATTTCACGCATTGAGCTTGAACAACAGTTGGCAGACCACACTTTTAAGATTAAAATAAAGGAACTGCTGAAGCAACAGGAACTTTCGGCCTCTTTGCCCACCTGGTTTCAACAAAACCACCCGAAATCGCCACTTACCCATATTGCTTATTTTAGCATGGAGTATCTGCTGAGCGAAGCTTTGCCCATTTATTCCGGTGGGTTGGGAAATGTTGCCGGTGATCAGTTAAAATCTGCCAGCGACCTTGGCGTACCTGTTTCGGCGGTAGGGCTGCTTTATTCAAAGGGTTATTTCCGGCAGGAAATAGATCAATATGGTAATCAGCAACCACTTTTCCCTTATAATGATCCGGGGCAGTTACCTATTACACCACTTCGTTTAGCTGATGGAGAATGGCTGCGCATTAAAATTGATTTTCCCGGGCATCCACTGTGGCTGCGTACCTGGCAGGTTCAGGTAGGAAGAACAAAACTATATCTGATGGATAGCAATGATGCAGCCAACCTGCCCGCTTACCGAGGTATTACCAGTGAACTGTATGGCGGAGGACCCGAAATGCGCATCAGGCAGGAGATAGTATTGGGCATTGGTGGATGGAAATTGCTTAAGGCCCTTGAAATTACACCCGAAGTCTGCCACATGAATGAAGGCCATGCAGCCTTTGTTGTATTGGAGCGTGCCGGTGATTTTATGAAAAAAACAGGTACTTCCTTTGAAGAAGCATTAGCGGTTACAAGGGCAGGCAATTTATTTACTACCCATACGGCAGTTGCGGCCGGTTTTGACCAATTCAGCCCTTCACTTATCTGGCAATTTTTTGAAAAATATGCCCGGGAGGAATTAGGTATCAGCTTTGATGATTTGATGGCATTAGGCCGGTTAAATTCCAATGATACTTCAGGCAATTTCAATATGGCTTATCTCGCTATTCGTGGCAGTGGCGCTGTGAATGGCGTTAGCCGTTTGCATGGTAAGGTTAGCCGAAGCCTCTTTCAAAATCTCTTTCAGCGATGGCCGTCACCAGAGGTGCCCATAGGGTATGTAACCAACGGAGTGCACATGCCTTCCTGGGATTCTAAATATGCGGATGATTTATGGACAGACACCTGTGGAAAGGACCGCTGGCGTGGAAACCTTGAAGGCATTGAAGAACACATGTCACATTTGTCAGACGAACAACTCTGGCAATTCCGGACGCAATCCAGAAATGAATTGGTAAGATATGTCCGGCAAAGGTTTGAAAGGCAGGCCTCTATTTCAGGTGAACCAGAACTGATAGAAACGGCAAAACACATTTTTAATCCCGATACATTAACCTTGGGTTTTGCCCGCCGTTTTGTTCCTTACAAAAGACCTGACCTCCTGCTACATGATCCGCAAAGATTAATTCGC
>CALKHN010000036.1 GCA_937991535.1 uncultured Sphingobacteriales bacterium | reverse complement strand
TTGGCATTTACACATTCCCTATCTTTGGTTTACGCCCTAAATGGATAATTCTATTCATTTATTTTCATTGTTGTCCGACTAAAATCGGGTTAAAAAATGCTGTAACCCTTTACTGTTAAAGATTACAAGATAAAAAATGGTTGTTTCAATATTGGGGGTAGTACCCCCTTTTTTATGTAGCAAAAGCAAAGGAAGCATTGTGTGTTTTTCTCCATGCTTTATAGCTGTCTTTTATAAAGTCCAACAATGCCACATAACTCATCAGGTGCAGCCTTATTACTGTAATCATGTTGGCGAATGATTTCTTTGTGGCTGCTTTCTTTCTTATCACCACCATTAGCAGTTGGGCAATCAGTACGCAATACACCTGCATCTTGATAGCGTTGGTGCTGTTGCCCCAGAAGTACCTCAATGGAAAGTTCTGCTTTATCTGTTTGAACAGCAACTCTATCATCCACCGGTTTTTATAAATGGTTGCTATCTGCGATGCCGGCAGCGTAAAGTTATTGCTGATGAACACATACACTTTCCCTTCTTTTGTTTTATAAGTGATGCGGCGAAGTTTTAACCGCTGTAACTCTTTGCCTGCCTGTTTTACAGCTACAGTTATGTATTGCTCCTTTAATACGCCTATGGCATTTTTCTTTTTGGTTTTGTCCACCAATACTTTGGTTACATGGTAATCTGCATTGTCCTTCATACGGGTTACAAACCATATTTTATCATTCGCCCATTTGGCAAACTGATGATATACGGTGTATGCCTTATCAAACACCAGCCAACTGTTGGCTGCCAGTTTCAGGTGGTAAAGAAATTTACGGTCATGTTCCCTGGCTTCTGTCATCCGTACAAACTCCGTAACACCACTGAAGGCATCCATCATAGCATGTACTTTAATGCCGCCTTTGCGTTTGCCTTCTGCTATAGGTTTGCGACCCACACCACGTAGTATTTCACTGAATAACTGGATGGTGCTGCTATCTATTACTTTTAAGTTGCGGATACTTAATCCCTTTAACCGGCTGTCCGAGATAAAAGAGTGATATTGTCTTAACAACTCCTCGTAAATCATGGCAAAAACCAAAAAACTACGCTTTGTGTTTGCATCAGAAAGTGTACTTCGGGCAGGAGCTTTATCAAACCCCAAATGGGACAGCTTGCCCTCACAGCCCAGCAGCCCCTCACACAACTCTCTGAGACCGTTACAATAGCTAAATACTCCATACAGCAGGCTTACCAGGTGGATACGAAGCGGCAACTTCTTATAATACCGGTTAGAATCGTACTTCCTGTTCGCTTTATTAATCAAAGAACTGGGTATCACATCTAATATTTGTGATAGGATCGGCTGTCCGGTAAAATTTTTATCTTTGTTCATCTGCCATGTTTTTGTGTGGTAACTCAAACATAGCTAATATGGGTGGTTCTAACGAACTGCCCTTTTTTGTCTCATTTTAGCTTATTTTAGTCGGACAATAGTGATTTATTTTATAACCTATTGATAATAAGAAGTAAACGGGATGAGTTATGTATTGGTTAGAAATCAAATGGATTAAAAAATCATTAGGTAGCTTGACCGATGTGTAGCATCAGATCATAATTGTTAAACCTAGCTTCTGCTAATGAGTAAATATGGCAAGATCAAATAAGTTTGTTTTTTACAGACAGCTAAACGCGATGGACTGTGGGCCTACCTGTCTTAAAATGATTTCAAAATTTTATGGCATTTATCTTGACCTAGAAAAGTTACGTCATAAATCGGGATTTAGTCGCTCTGGAGTATCTTTATTTGGCATAAGTGAAACTGCCGAACATATTGGATTTCGTACGCGCGGTGTCAGATTATCATTTTATCAACTTCAACAAGTATTAAGTCCCTGTATTCTGCATTGGGATCAGAATCATTTTGTAGTATTAATATCCATATCACGGACAAAAGTGAAAATTGCAGATCCGGGGAAAGGAATAATCACGTATACACATTCCGAATTTTTAAAGCATTGGGTTTCTTCAAGGAATGAAACGGGCGAAGAAGTTGGTTTTGCGTTGTTGATGGAACCTACTCCATTATTTTATAAACAAGAAGGAGACAAAGAAAAAAAACTGAGTTGGAGGTTGTTTTTTCAATATCTCAATACAAATAGATGGCAGGTAACTCAAGTATTTATTGCTCTGGCAATAACATCATTATTACAATTGGCATTTCCATTTCTGACGCAGAGTATTGTTGACTCTGGAATAAATGTACAAAATCTAAATTTTGTAATGGTTGTGTTAGCAGCACAGACTATGCTTATTTTCAGCAGAGCAATTGTAGATTTTATTAGGAATAGACTATTAATGAGAATATCTAATAACCTCAATATACAGATTCTTTCTGATTTTTGGATCAAACTTACAAAGTTACCTGTCTCTTACTTTGATATACATCACACAGGAGATACCCTGCAAAGAATTGGTGATCACAAGCATATTCAAGCGTTTCTAACTAGCTCTGCAATATTTACATTGTTTTCGTTTGCCAACTTTATAATTTATGCAATAGTAATGATATTGTATTCGCTACCTCTTTTTTCTGTTTTTTGTGTAGGAAGTATTATCTATTTTGTCTGGGTAGCTCTGTTTATGCGTATAAGAAGAAAACTAAACTATGAAAACTTTCAACTTTCTACAAAGGAAAATGACGCTACTTTACAACTGATACATGGAATGCAAGAATTAAGATTAAACAATGCTGAAAAATACAAAAGATGGGAATGGGAAAACATTCAGGCATCAATTTTTAAGCTGAATTTTAAAAATCTTAATTACAGTCAATGGCAAGAATCTGGAGCATTGCTGATAAATGAAACACAAGGAGTAATTATAAGTTTTATAGTAGCATATCTGGTGATTGAAGGCAAACTAACATTTGGCTCTATGCTAGCCATTCAATATCTGATAGGGCAACTTAACGCTCCTATTCAACAATGGATTGGATTTATGCAAAGTGCCCAGGATGCTAAAATAAGCCTAGAACGTATTAATGAGATTCATCAGTTGGATGAAGAGGAGAAATCAGAAAGAATTTTTTTGAAGAGTTTACCAGAAAAGAAGACCATCTTACTTAAAAACCTATCTTTCACATATCCAGGCGCCGAAAATTCACCAGTTTTCGAACGTATAAACTTGGAAATTCCGGAGAACAAAGTAACTGCTATTGTTGGAGCTAGTGGTAGTGGAAAAACTACAATGGTAAAGCTATTGTTGAAAGTATATAATCAATACGGGGGGGAGATAAGGATTGGATTTGACGGTTGTGAAGAAGGTATAAATTTTAATTTGTTTAGTCATTCGTATTGGAGAGGTAGATGTGGCGCGGTTTTGCAGGACGGTTTTGTCTTTAATGATACAATTGCCAACAATATTTCTATCGGAAGTGAATCCGTAGACTTTAATAGAATTGTACAAAGTTGTCGAATTGCAAATTTTCATTCATTTGTAGAATCTTTGCCGAACGGATATTTTACTAAATTAGGTGTAGATGGAATGGGGATAAGCCAAGGCCAGAAGCAAAGGCTACTCATAGCACGAGCAATTTACAAAGATCCGGATTATATTTTCTTTGACGAAGCAACCAACGCATTAGATGCAAATAACGAAAAAACGATTGTTGAAAATCTCAGCCATTTTTTTAAAGGAAGGACGGTTGTAATTGTTGCACATCGGCTTAGTACAGTGAAAAATTCGGATAAAATTGTTGTATTAGAAAAGGGTAGAATAGTAGAGGAGGGTACACATATATCGTTGACAAAGCTAAAGGGAAAATATTTTGAGCTGGTAAAAAATCAATTGGAACTTGGAAACTAATTTGCATAAAGACACAAATGAATTTGCTCCTCTTTCAGGGGAAGATATGAATTCAATTTCTTTGGGTCAAAACTTCTTTCTACGGTCTGAGATAACTCAAGAAATTATAAGTCGAAAACCTGGAGCGTTTGAAAAATGGGCTTTATTGACATTTTTGTTAATAATTTTCTGCTTGATTATTGGAACTTGGTTTATCAAATATCCTGATATTATTGAAGGAACCGCTATCCTTACTGGAGGAAATGCCCCTAAAGAAATTATACCAAAACAAAGTGGGAAGCTTGTAGCTTTATTGGTAAAAAATAATCAGCGAGTAAAAAGAGGAGAAATCCTTGGTTTTATTGAATCAAGCGCCGATACTAAAGAAGTTTTTGATCTGTCTGCAAGATTAGATAGTAGTGTCGAATTAGCACAAGTAAATAGGTTGTCAAATGTCGTCAAATTGTTCAACAAACGTTATACACATTTAGGAGAGCTGCAAATTTCTTATCAAGCGTTCATAAATGCAAGACAACAATACAGCGATTACTTTGTAAATAACTTTTATAGAAAAAGAAGGGAAATGTTAGTTGCTGATATAAATACACTTAGCGACATTAAAAAGCAAGTTACGACTCAAAAACAACTAACTACAGAAGATAACGCTCTTGCAAAATTGAGTTTTGAAATGAATAAAAGATTATATGATGAAAAAGTTATTTCGGCAGAGGAATTTAGACAAGCCCAACGGGAACTATTAAATAAACAATTGTCTATACCACAATCAAATGTGAATATATCCATACAAGATAATCAAATCCGAGATAAGAAAAAGGAGATTGATCAAATAGATCATGACATATTCCTTCAGCAACAGACCTTTGAACAAGCTGTATTTAACCTAAAAGGCGCTGTAGATGAATGGTTAAACAAGTATACTATACCAGCCCCCGCCGATGGGGTGGTTGTATTCGCTTTACCCCTTCAGCAAAATCAATATGTAGAGCAAGGGAAACTGTTAGGATATGTCAACCCAACGGATAGTAGATATTTTGCAGAAATTAGATTAGCTCAAGATAACATCGGAAAAATCGATACTGGCATGAAAGTACAGTTACGATTTTATGCATATCCATATCAAGAAAATGGTTATCTGTCTGGGACTTTAGATTATATCTCCAATGTGCCCGTTGCAGACAGCTTTTGGGGAACGATAAGATTAGATAACGGTCTTGTTACGAATCAGCGCAAATCTATTAGTTATAAAAGTGGCCTTAAAGCGAAGGCATTTGTCATTACAAAGGATATGCGGCTTCCTGAAAGGTTATATTATTCAATAGTAAAAACGACTTCCATTAACAAATAAAATGCAAAATGAATTATTTATTTATTAAATAGGAAATACTATAACATGTTATTGCTCCGGAATATATAGAAATGATTATTATTTTGTTATACACTCTAATCTTGTAAATTCTTGTCATGTTGACCCAGTGTTCCTGGATGTTGACCCACCCCGCTTGCGGGCAATAAGAGTAAGAACTTAATGAGATGATAAAAATACGTATGAGTATTAAGAGTTGCCCGATTTTTTTCTTCTCCGGGATTCCCCTTTTAGTTCAATACGGTTGGCATTAGCTGTCAATCTGTCCATAATAGCATCTGCGAGTGTTGGATCGTTTATATATTCATACCACTTAGCGATGGGCAACTGGGAAGTTATAATAATACTCTTCTTACCATACCGGTCTTCAAGTAATTGCAAAAGGGTAAGTCTTATTTCCTGTGATAGGGGTTGCAGACCGAAGTCGTCCAATATGATAAGGGTTTGCTTTTCCAGGTGGTTGAGTAGTTTAATATAAGAGCCGTCTAATTTAGAAAGAGTTACTTTTTCAATGAGCCGGTTCATGGTATCCCTTCGTCTAACCCCATGTTGGTTTGAACCCGATCTGAACTGATTTTTGCGGGATGGAAAACAAAGATACACTTAAGCGTGCCGAATTCATGGGCACCCATATTGAAGCCTGCCGATCAGGAGGACTGACTGTGTCCGCTTATTGCAAATTGCATGGATTACTTCCTTCCAATTATTATTACTGGCAAAAGCGGTTACGCTCTGGTGCTGGGCGGAAGTCTGCATTCACAGAACTTCAATCTGTGAAGATCCCGACAATAGCAGTAACTGTCAGGTATCCCAACGGCGTATGCATTGAGTTTTGCGGTGCTGTTGATCTACCGGTTTTAAAAGAGTTGGTATGTTGCATTTGAGCACCGGTTGCCGATACTTTTATTACAATTGTATTGCCGATATGCGCAAAGGGGCATATAGCTTAAGCGGACTGGTACGCAATGAAATGAACCAGAATGTGCTGAGTGGAGATGTATTTATTTTCATAGGCAGGCGTGGCAATAAAATAAAACTGCTGCAATGGGACAGGGATGGCTTTGCTCTATATGAAAAAGGCTTAGAGCGTGGCAGCTTTGAACGACCTGTAATAAATGAAGAGGGTCACTACAACATTACCTCACAACAACTGCAATATATTTTGCAGGGCGTGGTGTTAAAGAGCATTCGTCACAGAAAAAGATTTTCAATAACAGCAACTACGGTATAATGTTTGCTTAAGAAGCATCCATCGAACCAACCCTTACACATACGGATTATAAAGCGCTTTACGAGCAATCGCTACTACAGATACAGTCGCTGCAATTACAATTAGCTGAGCTTAAAAAAATGATCTTCGGCAGTAAGGGAGAAAAATTTATAGCATCCTCTAATACCAATGTGGTGCAACCGGATATGTTCCCCGATGACAAGTTGGGGCAACTGGATGTGGTAAAAACCACAGTGATAAAATCATTTGAAAAAAAGCAAACAAAACTCACCGTAAATCATCCCGGTCGCAATCCATTACCGGATAATCTTCGCCGTGAAGTGATAACATTGCAACCCGATGAAGATGTAAGTAATTTAAAAGTGGTAGGAGAGGAAATAAAAGAGGTATTAGAGTACCAGCCCGGCGAGTTGTATGTAAAAAAAATTATCCGCCCTGAGTATATAAAACCATCAGCAGACGGCTTAACAGCAAAACGCGTAATAGCGCCACTGCCTGCCATGCCTTTGGAGAAATCTATTGCAGGCTCATCGCTGCTTACCCATCTTTTGGTAAGTAAGTTTGTAGATCATCAGCCGGTATATCGCCAGCTTGGAATATTTAAAAGGCAAAACGTTACTATTAATCAAAGCACGGTATCAGGCTGGATAAAAGATGCAGTGACCCTTGTAGAACCGGTATACAACCTGCATTGCAAAGAGGTATTAAATACCAACTACCTGAATGCAGATGAAACAACCATAAAAGTTTTAGATAAAAACAAAAAAGCCCGTCCGAACGGTTCATCCGGGCGGGGAACCATCCATCAGGGTTATTACTGGGTGTACTACGATACTCAGCGAAAACTGGCATTGTTCGACTATCAGCCTGGCAGGGGAGCATTATATCCCAAGGCAATGCTGCATAACTTTAAAGGCTACCTGCAAGCAGACGGCTATGATGCCTATGAAACCTTTGATAAGGTAGACGGCGTGACGACCTTGTGTTGCTGGGCACACGCCAGGAGAAAGTTTTTTGAGGCCCTGGAGTATGACAAATACTATGGGCAGATGCTCTTAGGTCAGGTACAATCATTATATAAAATAGAAGACTGGTGCAGGGATCATCACTATACACCGGAACAAATAAAAGCATACCGGCAACAATATGCTGTGCCTATACTTGAGAATATGCACGATAATCTTCAAATATTCTTAACCAAAACACTTCCCAAAAGTCCTTTGGGCAAGGCAATTACCTATACGCTTAAAAGGTGGGAGAAGCTGTGTGTGTATACCACCAATGGCATATTGCAAATAGACAATAACCTGGTAGAAAACAGCATTCGCCCAGTAGCACTGGGCCGGAAGAATTATTTATTTGCGGGCAGTCACGAAAGAGCACAGGATGCAGCTATGTTGTATAGTTTGTTTGCCACCTGTCGCCTGCATAACATCAACCCGGAGCAGTGGCTTACAAACCTGTTTGAAAATATAAACAGCACTTCCAAAGAAAACCTACACTACCTACTGCCACAAAATTATACCGAAACTTTTACTCGGAAATGACGGGGTTCGCCGATGGGATACGGTTCATGTTCAGATAAGTGGTTTTATATCCCTGTAAACAAGCCTGGTGACCTAGTGCGCATGCCATAAAACTTTTGCCACAACCAGTGGCTCCGGTTATAAGAATGTTTTCACCATTGCTGAGATAAAGTCCTTCTGCTAACGTTGCCAGTTGCTGTTTGGAGAGATTGCGCGAAGCGCCACACTCTATCTGCTCCAATGTGGCGGGTAACCGAAGTTTAGCCAGTTTAAGATAATAAGCCGTTTTTTCATTGGCGCGGTTGAGTTCTTCTGATTGTATAAGATGTGCAATAAGCTCATGACTTTCCAGTTGTTGGTTCATCGGTAGCTCCAGTTGCGATCTGTAAGCCTGGTACATTCCCTGAAGACGGAGCCCGTGCATTTGTTGTAAGGTTTGTGTTGAGTTCATAATGGATTTGTTTTTGTGATTTAATTTGTTTTTGATGATTATTGATAGTGATCTTTTCCGCGGATATTATTGTGGTCAGGTATGGAGGAGCCACTAAGTGGTAACTGTGTTTGTTTATCCAATCCCCGTTCCAGTATATTTTTGATCATAGTATAGTTTACTCTCGTTCCCTGAAGGGCTCTGGCACAGGCGGCTTCCAGCCGCTGGGGCGTGTATTTTTTGTGTAACATCAACATACCAAAACAGGCTTTATAGTTTTGCTCCATGTAAATACTGTTTTCCAGCATAAGGGTAACTGCCTGTACTGTGCTGGCACCTATACGGGCGGCCTGGGTCAGCAGGTCATCCCGGTTGAAGCCTTTTATCTGTTGCATTTTCTGGTGGTGAGGCGGCATGTGTTCGGCAAGTGTAGTATAGGCTTTGTTATGTCCTCTGCGTACATGAACGGCAATGCGTTTACCTTCTAAGTAAACTTCTACAGTATCCCTGTCATAGATCACCTTCACCTTTTTGCCTACATGCTGGTAAGGAACGCTGTAATAGTGATGGTTTTCGCTAAGTTGCACATGGTAGTTACGCTGTATGGTAAGCCATACCACTTTTTTGGCAATAAAGCGTTCTGGTGGTAAGGGCTTAAGCACAGCACGTTCCTGCTGTTCAAAAAACCAGTGGCGGCTGTAGGGTGTATTTTTATAGGGTTTGCCGTTAAGGAACACCAATTGCTGTTGCATCGCTGTGTTAAGGGCAGCGAGGCTGGTAAATGTCTGATGACGCAATGGCGCATATACATGGTGTAAGCTCCCCCTTTTTTAGGGCCAGGATCAGTTAGAGTTTTCAAATATAATTTTCTTTTCAGCATCCACCGCTTTATCCACGACCGGCTGCGCTTCAATTTGTAAATGATTTCCGCTTGCCGGTGTGGATAAAGCTGCCTCATTGCTTTTCAGTTCGGCGTATTTTAACGGTGATAGATAACCCAGTGATTTGTGCGGTCGTTCCGTGTTATAATCCAGACGCCATTGCTCGCTCATAGCTCTTACTTCTGCCAGGCTATAAAATAGATATGCATCCAGCAATTCCCGCCGGATGCTGCCGTTATTTCTCTCTATGTATGCGTTCTGCATGGGTTTGCCTGGCTGGATAAACTGAAGGCTGATCCGGCGGCTTTCATGACTACACCACTCCTCCAACTTATGACTAATGAACTCCGGACCATTGTCACACCGGATGTTTGAAGGGCAGCCTCGTTCAGCTATCAATCGGTCAAGTACCCGAATTACTCTGATTGAAGGCATGGACGTATCCACTTCTATGGACAGAGACTCCCTGTTAAAATCATCAATAATATTGAGCAACCGGAATTTCCGGCCGTCGACCAGGCTGTCACTCATAAAGTCAATGCTCCACATCTGATTGGGCGCTGTGGGTAAAGTAAGGGGTTGTTTCACCCGCTCCGGCAATCTGCGCTTTGACCGCCGGCGAATATTCAAATTCATGTCTGTATACACCCGGTATATTCTTTTGTGGTTCCACTGGTAGTTTTTGTTCCAAAGCCGATAGCAGCACTGCCAAAAGCCAATGGCAACATGCTTAGTGGTCAGCCCGGTTAAGGCCGTCTGTAATTCTGTATCGTCTTTGGGTTTTGCTATATACTGATGGCTGCTGCGGGACATTCCCATCAGTTTACACGCCTTTCGGTTACTTAGCTGTTCATCCCTTACTAAAAAATCAACAGCTTCCCGTTTCTCCTGGGGCGTTACAACTTTTTTTCAATTAGATTTTTCATCGCCCTGTTCTCCAGACTCATCTCTGCAAACATTTTTTTCAATTCCGCATTCTCCTTCTCAAGTTCTTTAAGTCGGGCAACATCACTGGCTTCCATACCGCCATATTTAGCTTTCCAGTTGTAAAAAGTCGCCTCGCTAATACCGACCTCCCGGCAGATGTCTTTAACGGATATACCAGCTTCCTGCTTCTTAATGGCGGCCACTATTTGACCTTCTGTAAATCGCTTTTTCATTGTATTAAAATTTAAAGTTAACAAACTCATTGGTTGTTAACTCTAACTTCAACTGGCCGAATTTTGGGGGAGCTTACAATGGGTCAACATCGGCAGGAATGTACAATCTGAAGGGATGTTCTTTGTATTTCAGGTTTGCAAAATCGCCAGGAAGGGATTTTCTAATAGGTAGTATCATCTATCCTGGCTTTCTTTCAACCGGAGCTTGGGCTAGCAATAATACAGTCATCGTCCTGGTAATGGTGCTAAATTAAGGGTTTACCTTACCCTGCGGCCGTGCATAACAATGTGTCTTAAGTATTTTGGTAAGTTCGTTTGCTGTTTCTTCGTCTACTGTTCCCATAACTTCGATTTTCTCAAGAAACGATTTGCCTTTTTGTAGCGCTTCATCAGGTAAAAAAATATTACCTTTTTTCGGTAGTGCATCTTCAAGTTGCTTAATAAATTCCCCTTGTTGTCTTCTCAGTGTTCGGTCTGTTTTCTTTTAAGGCATTTTCATTATTAAAAGTTGAATTGTTTTGACAAATAACTAAACAATGTGTAAGGTCTTCTCGGTAGCTAAATTATGATACATGATCAGGTAGTGGCTATTACATATTAATCACAACATATGTAAATTAATATCCGAAAAAGCGTATTTAATAATCAAGAAATTTCTTAATAGCTTATTGATCGTAATATTACTAGAGTGCTTTCTTAAAAGTTCACTAACCAATTTTAAATGTATCTCGCTTTTACAAGTAATTTTTGATAGTATTATATTTTCATTTTTGCACTTGGTAAATTTGTTATAATCTACTTTATCAATAGTAAAGGAGCGTACCTTACTAATAAGGTTAACTGCATCCCGATTTTGATGGTCATTGAGAGTATTTGCAAAAAGAAAACAACTACTTAAGAATAACAAGTCATTCTTTTTATCCGTATTTTTATCTTTGATTACCAGCTCTAAATATAATCTTATTTGATGATTGTAGTTATCAAAAAAATCACTCACGCAATGTTGCGTTAAGTTGTTGTCAAATAGCAGCTTAGTAATGTAAAGTAAAAATCCAGTTAGCGGAAGAAACTTGATAGGAAATTTGCTTTCAGTAATTCTATCCTTTATTTCCAAAAATATTAACAGAAGAATCTCATAATTAACTGTCCTTCTAAATTTATTGTCATTATTAATACTCGTAAACCTAAAATAAAAATAAGCACAAAGCTTTACCAAATCTTCATCTTTGCGAAATGCAGGTTCACTGTAAACATAGAGTTTGTATAAGTAATCATCTAAATCATAAAGGTAAACACTGGTATTTATATTATAATTTTTTGCTTCTGAAATTAACTCAAGAATACAACCAATTCCTTCTAGTCTATAGTTTGATTTTTCAAATGTAGTTTCAATTATTTCCAGGACATGATCCTTTAGTTGCAATATTTCTAAATTATTGGAAAACGTTGAGACTTTGTCATTTATTGATGCAAGGAAAAGTGTATCAACTGCTTGATCAATACAATTACTTTTTAAGCACTTATTAATCTCCTGAAATAAATGTTGATTGTATAAAGAATAGTTCATGTAAAGATTTAACTAATCAAAACCAAAAACAGTTTGTTTCATCGATTTTATATTTCTAAATTCTTCAAATTTCCTAAAATTGTCTGTACGTGATATCACAAATGGATTCGACCTCAATTTTCTCTTTATACATTTACCTTTGTTTTTCCGTAGAACTTCAATATTTAAGAATTTAAAATATAGATTTTTTAGAAGTAAATCCACTTTATGATAGGTTTTCAAACAAGGGATGACACAACGGTCTTTATGTCCAAATATATAATTAAGGCCTTTCATTAAATCTGAGGAAGATACTATATATTTATGATTATAAAAGCAGAAAAATTCTGTACTGACATGTTCCAAGTTTTTCTTGCTAAAAATGGGACCGGCCTTTTCTGAAGTAATGCGGTGGTATTTTGTATGAAGAGGAAAATATTTCGAGTCAATTTGCTCTTCACTTCCACTATAGATTAAGACTATTTCCGTTTTGAAATTTTTGTGTATAAAGTTTATAGAGTTAATTAGGTCTTCTAGATCTTCTAGATTTTGCAAGATGAAAATGAAGGTTGTATTTTGAAGTATATGTTTTTCTTGCATGCCACTAAACTCAGATATCGTTTTTTTTATCTTAGAACTACAATTGTTATCGGAAATATTCAAGACTTGTAAGTCGTAATAAGGTGGGAAACTACGATAATTAAACTTCCGAAAATAGTTTACATCTTCAATATCTACAGTTCCTGCATAGTGGAAAATCTTATTTTTCCTTAGTTCATCTACAGAATCTTTTGTCCAACAAAAATTTAACTCCTCCGAAATCCTCACGTCTTTTTTAAAAAGCCATGCGTTCCATAACAGGCTCCACATATCAGAATACCAAGCCTCTATGGTTTTGTCGCTACACTTATTTAATTGATTATATCTATTTAGTAACTTAAATAGCTCCTCACTATTATTTTCTACTTTAGACCAAAATCCTTTAGGACAATTTTTTATAAAATATTGCGCACCGCCCGCATTATCATTATTTGCTTCAATTTGTTGCTTTTCAATGCCAATAATTTTACACATCTCTTCAAGAAATTGTACTGACGTACGAGATATAATATAATCGATGCCTATGTAACTTTTCGTATCAGAAACAATCCAACTTTCAGAATTCTCAAGTTTTAGAAAATCAGGCAGCTCAGTGAAAAGAATATCTGAGTCGTGATAGAAAATATTTTCGTTCGATAAGCCGGGAAAAGACTCGAAGTGCTGATTAATTATGTGGGGGCGAATAGACGAAACATATGCTTTGCTTTTTCTGTTATCAGGGTATGTAAAAAAGCGGGCATTATTCCTATTTTTCTTTTTTACTTCTTTAAAAAAGCTTGATAATCCCCTTTCAGGATTATATCCCACTAAAATATGAATATCGTCTGCATTAGTTATACCATTTTGAATAAAGTTAAATAGCTGGAGTTCGATTTGCCAAGTAAAAAAAAAATCATCAGGTTGAGCAGACAGGAAAATCATTTTGTTTGTTTAAATTTAATAATTCCATTTAGCAGAAAAAGGATCATACTGGCACTTGGAGGGTTTACCATACAAGTCATTGTTTTGGATGTAAACTCTACAATCTGAACAGATGTATCTAAATTCACAGCTCTTGCAAATGTTAATCTCATCTTTTTTTATTGCCCAATAACTTTGAAATTCTCTATTACTATAGACAGAAGAGAGCTTTGTATCTGAGATATTACCATATGACTTTGGCATGCTTGGACAATTCTTTATATTGCCAAATTGATCGATTGAAATCTTTCTATTCAAACAAGTATTGAAATTTTTAGCTTCGGAAAACAGACTAATGTGTACATTAAAATAATGCGGATTTATAACGCCACAATGAGTTTCATTTTCTATTATTTTTTCAAAAAAAATGATATTCCAACTTTTTCCAATAGAGTTATTTAATGCGTCAACTTCACTTTTAGGTGTTGAATGAATTTGAATATTTGAAATTTGAAACATTAAGTAAAGATTGATTAACGCCTCTTTGGTAAGCTCTCTAGAATATGGTAGAACTACCTCAATACTTGAAAGGTTTGAGTCATCAAACATTGAAATAATCTTTTTAAGCTTCCTAACTTTTACGGATTTAAAAAATCTGATTTGTAAATGCTGGCATCCTAAATCTTTTAGCTCATCTATCATGTATCTTTGAATTAAGACATTTCCAGGGTCAATATCAATAATTGCGTTATTTATATTACTTTGATTTAGGAAGTCAAAATTTATCGGTGGATATAATGATAATTCGCACTTATCCTGACAGAAAAAAATTAAATCCTTTGATTGCAAAAACTCGAAGTATTCATCAAGAATATCTTTATTAGAGTCTCCATAATAACGATAGACTTCGTCTTTGTGCATTCCATCAAAGTTCAATAGCAAGTCAGCTAACGTATTGGGTATTAAATGGAAATCGTTCCGATCCAAATCGCAAATTGTAGATCGCAGAGCCCCTTTTACAATTATACAACTAGCGTGCATTTTAAAAAACATAACTAGTAGAAGTTATTCTCATTAAAACAGTTTGGAAATCGGCTTTTTAGAAAAAATCAGAGGTACAAAATCCGTATTAAACTCTTTCGAACGAGATTTTTTTATCAGCTGTTGCCTTTCCAAAGGAGTCAAATCATTTTCAGTTCTTTCCAAATATTGAAAAAAGATAGGAAAATTAGAAATATCATTTCTGGTAAATACTTTATCATCAAAGGCATCTTGAATATAGCGCATTTCAAATAGAATTAACAAATTAAAAAAAACAAACTAATCTCAAATATTTGTTCCGAAATATTTTGAGATTAGTTTATCATTCATTTTGCTCAATGTTTGTAAAAATATTGAGCATTTTCAACCATATTCTACCCTTGGGTTGGATCTTCATCGCTACAAGAATCCCAGTCTTTCTTCTTTTCACCGGTAAGGGGATCCGTAGTGTTCGTAGTGTTAGGAGTTCCTTGGCAAATTGTAGAGCCACTACCACTTGTTGGCCCATCTCCTCCATAAATCTTTTTCATTTGATCTGATGTTAGCTTAGACTTGTTGAAAATGTCTAAATTCAATGAATCCAATTTTAGCTTTTTCATAAATTTATAGTTTAGTCAGGCGAATATAAATATAAAGTATAATATAAAAAAATGAAATTAATACTTATCATTAGTGACGAATACGATGGCACAACCTCTGATGTATGTCGCTGTCTAAAATATTTGAATCAAAATTTTTTAAGAATTAATCCTATTGATGACGTTAAGATTAAGAATTTCCATTTATTTGATGAGAATGAAATAACCTTAAATTGTAATGGAACTGATTTTAAATTAAAGGATGTCGTCTCTTTTTGGCATCGGAGAGGAACATTGAATATTGAATCGCCTGAGTTGACAAATACACAAAAACAAAAAAGAAATATTTTTAGCTATGGAGCTGCCATACGACAAGTTCAAAAGGACCACTCTAGAATAAGAGACTATTTGTTCACATTTTTGATGAAGAGAGTACCAACCCTGGGAAACTATTTTAAGCGCCATAATAATAAATTACTTGATTTATCATTAGCAAGGCAAGTTGGCTTAACAACGCCTGAAACGATAATTGAAACTAGCAAAAGCCGCTTGGAAGAATTTATAAAAAAATATCCTTCTGGAATTATTACGAAGATAATAAGTGATCCCGAGATTTGTACAATCAAAAAAGATTCAAAATTGTTTGGCTATAACTTTTTTACGAATAAAATTCAAGAAAGTGATTTGGCGAATTTTCCCGATTCTTTTTCTCCGTCTTTATTTCAACCTCTTATTTCAAAAAAAGCAGACATTCGTGTTTTTTTTATTAATAGTAAGATTTATTCGATGGCGATATTATCTCAAAGCGATAAACAAACAAGTGTTGATTTTAGACGGTATAACCATAAAATTCCAAACAGAAAGGTTCCTTTTAAAGTTCCGCAAAGTGTTGAAAATAGTATTAGACAATTAATGCATAAAATTGAATTGAATACGGGCTCAATTGATTTCATTTACGGTACTGATGATAAATTTTATTTTTTAGAAGTAAATCCTGTTGGGCAATTTGGGATGGTTTCTGAGCCTTGCAATTATTATTTGGAAATGGAAGTTGCTAAATTTTTATCTGGTGTTAATTTGCCAGAGACTATAGTATCATAGCTGTTGAACATAGGAGTTTCTGCAAGTAATAGACTGAATTAAAGTCGAATTCAAAAAAGGTAACAAAAGATTTACTTTGCCAAGTATTCCGTTATACTTTTAAAGGGTCTTTTATCAAATCGGCGATGTTTACAAATTAAAATAGATAAAATGAGCTATTGATTTCAAAAGATGTTTTTTTGTATGTTACGATAATTCTTAGCAGCTCTATTCAATCTCATAGTTGAATATTTAGAATAGTCTACTCCATGAAACTCCTTTATTTTTGCCCACAAATACCATAAAATGTCTTGATAAACTTTAAATAACGCTACGATAGTATTTATTTCTCTTGTAGAATTGGGGCCATAATACTGTTGTAGAAAATATTTTTGTTCTTCATTGTTTAATTGATTTTCCAGGCTATAAGATGTTATGTCCCAAAGTGGGTCATTCATCCCTGAATATTCCCAATCGATAAGGTATAATTTTTTTTTCCCATCATATATAATATTTTCCTTAACTAGATCATTGTGACATGCTGTCCAATGCATGTTTTCATAAAGTTGTGTTTCGTAATAATTTTTCAATGAATTCCTATAAGAATAATATCTGTGATCTAATTTAATTTTATTCCTTTTTACTACTGCTTCGTACATTTCTATTACATCTCCAACCCAAAATCTATTTTCAAATTTTATATTAGAGCCATGTAAGACTTTTAGAGTCTTACATACCAAGTCAATTTGCTTCTTTCTTGTAGAAACAAGATCGAACTTATTATCTATGTAACCGGACACCTTTATCCAAGAGTTCTTTAAATAAAGAACAGGGTTGACATTTATGAATAGATTTGCGATTTTACGGTGATTATCCCATTCACTTTTTCTATCGATAATCTCTGATGTACCCAACCCTGGGATACGAACTATATATTTTTCGCCCGTAATAGTTTTAGCTAAATAATTGCGATTTGTCATTCCTTCCTCCCGCATAATAACGCTTTCAATAAAATTATTTTTTAAAGGAGTCCCTTTAACCAGAAAGTCAATTATTTCAATAAAATCATTTTTTTTCATTCTTTAAGACTTTAGTGTTTCTTCTAACAATAAGTTACCTCGAAAGACTGGCCTGTAGTTATTGCAATTAGCCGAATATACAATGAGAATTAGTTATTTTGAATTTATTACTTTATTTAGTTTTGGTGTTTCCTTGAATGAGCTATTAGTCAATCTAGCGTGATTTAAAGCCAAGTTACGGCGAAAGGAATTCTATGTTTACCGTTTATAAATAAAATTGTAATAGTATGAAACCTTAATCTCGCATAAAGTTATTAGAAGGGCAAACTTGTATATTGTGAAAAAAAGTGGTTTATTGAATGATAAGAATTATAGAATTATCCATTTAGGGCGTAAACCAAAGATAGGGAATGTGTAAATGCCAAA
>CALKHN010000035.1 GCA_937991535.1 uncultured Sphingobacteriales bacterium | reverse complement strand
GGCTCATCGCTCCGAGATTGTAAATTTCATCGGGTTGCGTTTCCTGGACAATTCTATAATCGACAAAACGAAATGTACAGCTTTTTAAAACGAAACGTCCATTTTCATCGCACATAAATGATTTTGGAATATGATGTGTCTATGTCTTTAACAAGCATCAGTCTGTAAAGGTTTGATTTCTGGTCTATTAGGATCGTACCTTTCATGCCATTCTGGTATTCACAATGCCAGGTGCCGTCTTTGTAGTATTGAATATAAATCGTATCGGCGTCGGTATCGTATTGAACGGTAATTTTATCAAGCGCTCTCGTTGCAGGATATGGTGTGTTGCAGGAGGACAAATAAAGTATTGAGATTGCAACGAAAACAAAGAGTGCGGTAAAGAATGATATGAGTTGAAGATAAATTCTCACTTAAAAATCATTTTACCTTTTAAAATTAAGAACTGCCTGATAATCACAGGAACAATCGATGGGATAAACGTCCTGTAAGCTCCAACTCCATACGCACCATTTCTTGAATTCTTATCTAAATCGTCTAAAAATATTGCACTCTGATTATATCCTGTTTTGTTGAATGCCTGAGATGAAGATTGTAAATGATAATCACCGCCACCAACAAAGTTTGCCGCTGCTACTGTTGAGAAGATGGCATTGTTTGTCGTATCAACGTAAGAAGGTAATATTGATGATCCGAACACGACTGGTGTATTTACCGCCCCTGCGATGATGTTATTATTGAATTTGTTTCCTGGTGCGACCGTTCCTCCTGAATTATCAAAGATAGCTCCATATCTTGCCGGATGGACAATCGTATTATTAAGAATATAATATTTCTGATTGAGGTACTTATTTACATTCGGTCTGTCATCAACATTAATTCCATCCCATCCTGAATTGATAACGAGGTTATTGTAAATCAAAGTAGGAGGTACTCCATTGTTATAACCCATCAGATGTATTCCTGTTGAGTTCCCCGAATCAATGATGTTACGGTAGAAAACACCATAAGACTTACCACCCAAAACGAAACCGTCCATCTGGGAAGAAGTATTCTCAATACCATAGTTTTTGATGAAATTATCATGTACCACAAAAGATTTAGCTGCTGAAATCTGCATCCCATCCCATTGAGTATTCATTGCGATATTGTTGTAGAAGTTGAGAGTGTCTATTTGCACCCCATCAACATTTATCGTAATAGTATCTCCGGCAGTTGTTACGGTCTTCACAGGATTGTTGTCGTCTGTCTGACCAATGTAATATCCTTCACTGCCTGTATTCGTCATCTTAGTATCTCTTACGACTACATCATGAATCGTTCCGTATGGTGCCCAAGTTAGGGAATCAAAATCCGAAGGGGTTGTCTTAATCTGTAGTCCCCATGCAGTTGTAGAATCACCCCAAACATTATTTATCTTAATTCCTGTCAGATGACCATTAAAGCTAAATGGAGCCTTCGTAAGTGTTCCGTTCCATGCCTTCGTTTGAATACCATAAAATACGTTAGGATCACCGCTTCCATCCACCGTTACCCATGAGGAATTAACCACACGAAACATATAGGTAAAGCCGGAAGATATTGTCACAAGCCCACCGCAATTTTTTATGATAATAGGATTCTCCCTTGTACCCTTTAATCCGTCAAAGTTGAGGTGGTTAAACCTTCCCGCTTTGAGGCAGATAACCGATCCTGGAGCGACGGTTGCGGCTTTAGATTTCCAGTAGGTTGCACTGTCAGGAGTAGCTGGATCAAGAGTATAGGTGCAGCCACAACTACCAGTATCAGCGTTAACGATAACCTGAATATCATCTGAGGTAGATTGACCATCACTTTGAGTAGCAGTAAGCCTAAAGACGTTAGTACCATTTGATAAGTTTGTTATTGTTGTAGATAGATTACTCGGAGAAGTTATTGTAGCTGCTGTACCAGAAATTTGCGTCCACAAAGTAGAAGTGATTGTGGCTCCACTTCCTGCCGTTGCTGTTCCTGTCACCGTTGTGGCCGTTAGTGTTATATTCTGGTCTGTACCTGCATTAACAGTTGGTGCCGGTGATGAAGGAATAGTCACCTGTACATCGTCAAATGCAGTTTTAGAATCTGATTGGGTTACTGTCATCCTGAAAACATACACTCCGGTTGTAAGTCCTGTTATGCTTGTTGTTGCTGATGTTGAAGAAACTATTGTTGCAGACGAACCCGAAACCTGTGTCCAGGAATAGCCCGTTATTGTCGTACCTGAATATGGTGTTGCAGTGGCTGTTAAACTTGTAGAAGTAGCACTCGCTGAAAGTGTTTGATCTGTTCCTGCATTAACTGTCGGTGGCTGTGGCGTTGGAGCCTGTGGAGTTCGTGATTTTGTGAGCATCCAGGAATAAATGCTCATGGCATTACCTCCCCAGATCGTACTTGTATATGACGGAATGTAAAAGTTAGCCCAGCAACAATGACCACCAGAGTACTGAGTGAACCTTGTATAGCCTGCAACATCGTTATTCATTTCATCCATCAAATCCTTTGTGTTTTTCCCATGTACATCGGCACCAGAGGCATCTCCAAAGCCCCATGCAGGAATGCTATCGTGCATGATGCTGTCTGCCATCCATTGATATGAAGTACCATAGGCTTCACTCATAGGAACCCATGCTGCCGGAAGGTATGGTTTATCTGCTTTCGTTACATCGTGAGTGCCTATCAAATAACCAACTTCTGCACTACCACCAGCGGATAGCCCTGTAAAGTAAATCCTGTTTGTATCAACCGAATAATTTGCAGCCATGTATTTGAGGAAGTATTTTATATCCGTCGCTTTAAACCATCCAGAGCCGGTTGCCTGTGGAGAAATAATAATGAATGACGTAGAATCTAACGTAACTGGATTATACGCTTTCCCATTCCATCCTTGCTCACGGAAATAAGAGGGACCACCCGCTGTCGTGGACGTATAAATCTTATAAAGGTCATCGCCGTTCATATAGATAGGATCGTTCCATGCGTGTGGGCTTGCCTCGCCAACCCCATGAATAAATATAAGGAGTGGATACTTTATAGATGTTGTGTATCCTTGTGGAAGTTGAAGCCACATCGGTTCTCCGTAAGAACTGAATGTCGGAACCTTTACCGCCTTCCCGACAGTCTGCGCCTGTAGAGATAATGTAGTCGCTACAAAGAAAAGGGATGTTATGATGAGTTTTTTCATTTTTAATTTGTTACCTGAATTCCTCTGAGTGTCATATATTTTTGAACAATACGATAAAGCGTTGCTCCCTGTGCTCTTGTGAGTGGTTGGTTAGAAAGCCACACAAATGATAGTTGTCGTGGACTTGCAAACGATGATGTTCCTTTGTTATTCTGAGTTCCCAGATAAACAGGAAGTGTTACTATTCCATCGTTACCAGAGGTATATGTTCCAGACTGAATTTGAGTGCCATCAATCTGTGTATAAGTATCCTGATTGGATGTTATTTTCTCGCTCCTGCTCGCAAAGAACCAACCTCTGGATGAAGATGAATTTGTTTGCGATTGACCGACTCCGGTGGTATTCATATTCATATAAGATGTTGTTCCCATCTTCGAATAAATCTGAAAGTAGTTATCTACTCCATTATTTGATAGTGCTCCTATGTCAACGTAGGTACCTGTAAAATCCGTCCTTGAATAAACACCCATTGAGCTAAGATGATTTGAAGTTACCTGAACAGACGGAATCCATCCTGTGTTACCATAATTGGAAACATTGCCAGAGGTATAGCCAGATGTAGAGTATGTTCCCGTACCTGTCCATGCTATTTTAAATGTGGATGTATCTTTCAGGTTATATGCCATGCTCGCCGATGTTCCACCCGTGAGGGGGTAAATCACCTGAGCGTAAGACCAGAGGGATGAATCCTTTAGCATCTTAATTAAAGAATCAATGTTATTTGCATCACTACCTGTTATTCCGGTCGCTGTTTTGAATGCTGTTGCATTTGTATCAACCGGTGTCGGTGCAAGTGTTACTGTCCACACTGCGGGGCCTGTATTGTTAGGTGACTTATATGTCCTCAAAAATGCTGCATCCGTCAACCCCTGACCTGTCGCATAGTTGGCAGCGTTGCCGGAAAGTAATATGCTTCTGTCTATTCTGGGTTTAGGTTGATCTTTATTAACCACAAAATCGGCAAGGATTTGATTCACATTAACGGGGTAATTTGTTTGCAGATAGCTAAGACCTTTCATCTGCACAACTGAATCAATTGTGACGGTGTTGTTGCCCGTCACAAGCAGATTCGTCAGTGAAGTAAGCCCAGCTACTGAGCCTGTTAGGGTGTTACTGCCCTGCACACTCAGATTCGTCAGTGAAGTAAGTCCAGCCACCGATCCGGTGAGGGTGTTACTGCCCCACACACTCAGAGCCGTCAGTGAAGTAAGTCCAGCTACTGAGCCTGTTAGGGTGTTACTGCCCTGCACACTCAGATTCGTCAGTGAAGTAAGTCCAGCCACCGATCCGGTGAGGGTGTTACTGCCCCACACACTCAGAGCCGTCAGTGAAGTAAGTCCAGCTACTGAGCCTGTTAGGGTGTTACTGCCCTGCACACTCAGAAACGTCAGTGAAGTAAGTCCGGCTACACTTCCTAAAATCTTTGTTTTACTTGATGTGAATTGAATTTTAGTCAAATTAACCAACCTGCTAACATCAAGATAGGACGTATCAAGATTATTAATATTATCATCAATCTCTGTAACATCTAAAGACGGTATCTGTAACGAAACAGTATTCGTGTAAATGATTGAATCTTTAGCCAATACATTAGCCGTGTAAGTTCGTGTTGCTGTTCCTGTGCTTACCCATGTACCACCATTCAGTGTCAGTGTGGTGGCTTTGTTGAATTTGAGCGATAGTTCACTTTTATAAGTGCCTCCATAATTCAGTGTCAGTATTGACGTGTCAGGCACTCCGTGTATTGAACTTGCCACCACACCCGGAATCATTTGTCCATCTGCAACTCCAATTCCAAAGAGAAAAAAAATAGGAAGGCATAGAAATGCCCTCCGTATCATTCCTATCACCGTAAAACTGCACCTTATGGAAAAAACTATCTTCACTATCTTTTTAATTTGATATATCTCCAAACAATAACCATGTATCAGTAGCCATCTTCACGAGGGTAACCGTACTGAACTGAACCCTTGTCTTCTTCTTCCCGTCTGCACTATTTATCGTTACTCCTGCTGCTCCTGCAATCGTCACCTGTGCCGTACTTGCCTGCATAATATTGATTTGTGTTCCTATCGGATAAGCAACTGTAGCATTTGTAGGAACAGTTACTGTCGTTGCTGCTGACGATCCTTCTCGCAACATTCCATTAGCATCCGAAAGAGCAAGAGTATAATTATTACTTTGATTCGTTATTGCTATTAGTTTATCCTGCTTACCATTTAAGGAGGCGAGCATCGTAGGTGTCATTGTACCTGTTTGAATTGCAGTTACCGAATCTGTAAACTTAGGTCTATCGTTAACTCCTATCTTGTATTGGAAGTCTGAAAATGTATTACTCTTGATTATACCTGTTGGATCGACTTGTAGAATCTTATCTAGAGCAGCACCATCATCGGCTGCGGACTTTAGTGTTACACTTCCATTAAATATCTTATTCCCTGCAATAGTTTGCGTGTCAGAACTTAATAATCCTGCTTTCAGCGTTGTTGCAGCAGTGAGAGTGAATCCTGTTCCGTTGCTGTTTGTAATAAGTTGCGTCGTTGTTGTTGCAGTGCCAAGAGCAAGATTAGTCACTCCTCCAGTACCGCCAGAGTATTGAGGTATATTCAGCGTACTTCCTGTCAGTGTAGCTGCTCCAGATGTTCCATTCGTGGTAAGTAATATCTGATTCTGCTTCCCGTTAAATGTACTCCAATCCTCCTTTAGTAATGCACCGTCCTTAGTTGCAGATGCTGTATCAACATAGAGTGTCTGTTTATTAGTTGACTGATTTAAAACAATGTGCAAAGGAGTATTTGCCGTAACCGTATCGGTCGTTTGTGAATTTATTTTATTCCACAAAGGAGAAAGCATAGCAGATGTATCCGTGTAGTTCATCTTTGCAGATATACCAAGATGAGTAATCACTTCCGATTGTGTGTTCCTGAAAACATCATTGTTTACATCAATTCTTAGAAAATCTTGGCCGGAAACTCCAGATTTTAATTTAGGTAAGTTAAGAGTTCCAGAAGTATCGACTGAAATTAATCTCGTTGCAACTCCGTTTGAATCAACTGACATTGCTCTTATACCTGTGGTTGGAGACGCCTCAATCGTTGCACCGTGTCCACCATAAGCAAACTTAATAGGAACTATGTAAGTGTTCGTTGTAGGATCATGATAGGCATTTGCTCCTATACCAAAGATACTATTTGTAGGATCAGAAAATAAACTAAAACTTTCAAATGTTCCATTTCCAAGACTAACTCTATTCAACCCGTGAATATTATTAAAATAGATCATTGAAGCTGAAAAGGTCTTAGTTCCTGCTACAGTCTGTGTTCCTGTTGTATTTACAGCATCCGTGATTCCATATCCTGAGAGTGTAGTCGGCTTACCAGTAATATTACCCCATGAAGGAGTATAGGATGCAGAAAGCCATTTTCCAGTTGTGTCAACCTTCCTCAGATACTTTGAAAGCATTGTAGATGTATCAGAGATGTTTAGCTTTAAAGTCAGATTCGGGGTATTATAAAGATTGTTGTAATTGAAAGCATCACCAGAGATGTTGGTTGGGTCATAAACGGACTTGAACATATCGCCGCCACTCCCTGCAATAGCTCTCAATGCACTTGCCGTATCATTTAATGCCAATTGCGTCGCATACGTTGAATTATCATAAGTGATAGTGCTTCCGTTTGCCTTCACGAATCCTGTGCCATTGAGTTGGTCTTGCTTGTTAGTCCATAGGTTGATTTGTTCGTTCGAAACTGGTGATAATAATGTGCCATTCAAATAGAACTGCTTTGCGTAAATATTATTCCATTGCAGCGACGAGGAACCTATATCAAATTTATTAGTGGTACCCGGGATTATTTCCATCCTGGAGGTAAACCTGAGCATGCTATCATATGCAGTTCGCATCGAAAACCGGCCATATTCTGTATCACTATTATAGAATATAATTGACTTGCTACCATCCATCGGCCTGCCACCCGTTGTCTTCACAACCATGCCAAAACCACTACCGCCTATGTATGCTCTGTTTCCATTTAACCCAAGTCCTGTTGTGCTGTAAAAATCATCGTGCCCGGCTCGTAAGTTTGATCCATCCCATAGTAATCCTGCTGCATCCCATGTCAATATGCCGTTTGCGTCTGAAAATGGTATTGAGCCTGATGGTAATTTCCCGATTGACTTCATGTAGCTCTGTGCTTTAATCCAAGCTGTATTTGCTGCATTCGCCGAGCTATCTGCTTGAGTGCGCGTCGGCACTTTTAGCGAATCTGCAAATGTCTTCGTTCCTGCTATTGTTTCATCGCCGGTTTTATGAACTACATCCGAATTATTCGCTTTCATATTATTTTGATACACAGTTGCAAAAATAGAGCTATCCCGTTTTTTCAGATATAAAACAGTATCGCCAAGGTTGATGATGTTGTTTTGTTTCAGAGCAAACAATGAATCAACACCAGATATCTGGGTATGATCGTAATCGCCGTCTTGCGCGACCACATTGCCTGATCGTCCGAATACACTCGGTACATTATTCGGGAATAACAACAGTACCCAATTTGACAGTGTGCTCGCCGGTGTAACCTGTAAAATAAAACTTGCAGATGAATCAGTCCTCACAGCGACATCGCCCACGTTAGCGCTGAGCGCAAGCATCTCCGATTGCGAACTCACCACATAAGTTTTTCCGGTCGCAATTGTCATTTGTGATAGTTTGTTGGCCACAAACCCTTTCACCGCCCACGACGTCGGTAAACTCAGCGAATCAGCCGCTGCAAACGTGCTGTCGTTGTACAGTTTCGTTACTGATCTGTCACCGAGCGTGAGTTTTGTTTTTATCCTGAACTGATCAACATTGCCAACTTGTGCCTTTGAACAATATGCAAGCAGGATTAATATCGCTGTTAAAATGTGTTTCATAACTTTTTAAATCGTTTTTAAAAATCCGCCCCGTAGAAACGGGACGGTTCATCAACAACTGCTCAACGAAAACAACCTATTGCTTAAATTTATGCTGATAATACCATTGAAGCAGATATACTGCATCACCCCAGTTTAGTTTACCATCCGCCGCAACCTGTGCTACAATGATGCTGAGATCATGTAGAAATGCGTTGCTGTAATCACCGTCAAGTTGCTGAATTACCTTCACCGCTTGTCTCATAATATCCGCGGGATCTGTCAGTCCAAGTGTCTCATCAACGAGCCGGAGTTGCACAACGATCTTTGGCAATTGCTCCCTGATCTTATTTTTAATGAAATCATCAACCGTCCCCGGAATCAATGCGGTCAGGATATCTGCTGCAATTGGACTGTTAGTATCAAACTTTTTAATTGCCTCCGTAACGGTGACGCCAATATGAATTGCTTTCTTGAGCTCAGGCATCAGGCCGGTGAAGAATCGTTTGATTGAATTGTAAATTTTTTGCAAAAATGTTTTTACGCTCATGTTTTTTAATTAATTGTTTTAAATGAATTATTGTCTTGTAGTTGATCTCAATTTTTGTGTTAGCGTGTGAATTTCCCTTTTGAGCGTTTCATTTTCCCGTCTCAGTTCTGATATCTGATTACTCAACCTGCTGCATTTTTCAGAGAGTTCATCCAGTTCTCTTTTCAAATCTTCGTGAACACGGTCATATATGTCAAGTGTATTTTGTAAATTTTCAAGGCGTTTACCTTCCAAATCCGCTTTCTTCTTTTTTCGCCCACTGAGCCACCCCAGCAAAAATGTAATTCCGCCACTTCCTATCAGTGCGATGATCAGATCTCTCATGTCAGTTTTATTTTTCTTTTAATGAATATGATTTTTGTACCGGCCGACAGACCGCTGAAGTAAATTGTTTTGCTTGCCAACGCAAACAGGTTTATAACACACACCTGACCGTCAGTTGTTACATTAAATGCATTCAATACTTCGTCGCCACCTGCCGTCAGGCCTATATTTACCACAAGATTCACAACAGGAACAATGATTAATTTTTCAAGCATATATTCGCTTGGTATAACATATTCTCCATCAGCATTGAACAATACCAGCTCGCCTCCAATAAAAGAATCAAGTGAGGCTTGCTCTGCCTTAGCCGCAAGAATGGAGATAAGTCCTTCTATATCCTCTTTTTTTATAGCATCATCTTTAAAGCGCAGATAGCTGAAGAGCGTCCAGAATTGTGCTTGTGTTGGCTTATCGCCTGTTTCAAACCACGGTTTAACTGTATCTATATATGCCATCTTCTGCTATAATTTAATTATCAGTGCAAGCGTATAAAAGGGTGGTCGGTTCTCGTGAGGCTGACTTCCACCGCTATCTTTTGTTTTCGCTGTACCTTGCAAAACACCCGTTCCCGGGTCTCCATAAAACCACTTACCCTTTTGGTAAGACCGCGAATCATCCTGTGATTGATAATCATCAACATCGTGCGAGTGCGTCGGCATCTCCGCTATTGATAATTGATGTTTCTTTTCACCACCCGTTTTACCAATCTCATTATAATCCGCATCACGATCATCGTATCCGACAATGAAGCGGCTTCTCAAATCCGGTGTGCCATTATGTCCATCGCACAGCGCCCATCCTTTTGGAATTTCACTAATCGCTCCGCTCCACATGCTGATCAATCCTTTCGGCACCACCCCGGGCTGGCGCAATTCTGCAAATGCAAATAACCCGGGTGTGCCTATCCTGGCCTCTTTTTTGAAATAAACATTGTGCGAAGTATTATCTTGAAAAAGCCGTGCTTCAGAACTTTCCACAACCACAACCTGCGCATCTGCTGACCATGGGCCGCCAATAAACGGCATCAATTCACCGTTATAGCTGATCCACCCGTTTGTAATCGTGCCGCCAATCACTTCACAACCCGTCAATATCACTTTATCGCCTGCATACGATGCAAGAGCGGCCAGTGCTCCGCGATAGCTATCCTGCATGTAACTCGTCATATACTGCGTTGCAGGAAAACCACCATTAAAACTGAAATCAATTCTTTTATTCATATCCTTTGAATTGTGTAGGTTGTTCCAAATAATTTATATGCATCAATCGCACTTCTCATCTCCGGTTCCTGAAAAACAATATCAATCGGCACCAACACAACAAAATCATTCAATGCCGTTCCCGCTTCACCATCGTTGTAGATCCAAACAGGTTGTGCTTCGGATTCCTGATATATAAATTCCGGTTTCAATTCCTCTTCCTGGTAGATAAACCACGGAAGATGCCACACCGCGTCATCTATCCTGATTCGTCGCTGCGTGAAATCATATTTGTCGTTCAGCATCATTTCCAGGTAACATACCTGGGGAGTTATCATCAACTGATATAGCTTCGCCTTCCGGTAGAATAGAAACTTATTAGCCAGGTTAATCAGCGGATACACCATTGCTTTGAGCATCACAATCCATTTCGGCTTTCGCAACGCCTTATGCAACAACCACTCGGCCTGCCGGTAAATGTTTATGTTATATGTACTCTCATTGCTCATATCACAGAATGTGGGATAAAGGTTAATGAAGCGTCTAAATCAACATCTGCAATTCTCAGATAGCCGGAATCAGGATTATATTCCACGTCAATTCCGTTGAAGTCCAATGCGCCATATCTTGCCTGCCACAAATCATCCTGCACCAGTACAACACCGTCAACCGATTGCAATTGATCTACCATTAGCATGGGCGCAAAAATGCCGTTGAAAGGAAGGTTTTTGAGATACCTCTGAAATGCAGCCTGTACAGGTCTCGGATCTATTCCATCTATCCGTCCGCCAGCGCTGTTGAGAACAAGAGGATTGTAAAAAATGCGTAAAGTGGTTTTCAGGTCATCTGCCACTCCGCTGGTGATAAGCAATTTGATTCCGGCATCTTTGATTTGTTCCATGTATTCTTCGAAAGCCGTCAATTCATCTGCGGCCAACGGTCCTAAATCGCCACCAATTATTTTTGCTATCTTAATCCGAATGCCTCTTTCTTGCTCCACCACGGCAGCGTAAGCAACAATTTTTGAAGCTGCGATCTGATCTTCACTTAATCCTGAATTATCATAACCGTCTGTTTCCGGAATCAGATTATATCCATATTGAAAGAGTTTTGCTTTCTCAGCATACCATCTTGCACTGTGAGCCTTCAATTGCAATACCCGATCATCTATTTCCGCGCGGAAAAGATCATAAATCACCTCCAACGAATGAATGATAAATGCCACCGCCCAGAATAATATTTTCCACACTGCAACACGGCTTGTGTTCGCAAACATGGCTGCGACATCGGGAAGGTTTGCGTCATTTGCCAGGCGTATTCCTTCAGCTACCGATGCATCAAATATTTCCTGTGTGCTTCTTGCCATTATTGTACTATAAAATCGTTTTCAATTCCCCAATAACCAATGCCTTCCAACGGTGCAACCGTTTCGCCGCTCACATCATTGCTGGCCGGTGCGTTGGCCGGATCGCGAAACAGATTCACGATATTTCTTCGGCTCACCTCATAATCCGGAACCAGCAAGGTTGATACGGTTGAAAGATCATCTGTAAGGCCCAACCCGTTCAAGTCCGCTATTTCCATGCTTCTGTCTGCATCGCCCAACTCCTGCACGGCGATATCCGCAATCGTTTGCCCCGCTAATATTTTTACTACTTTCATCATTCAGTTATTGATATGGTGCATCCACATAAATCTGATTATCTTTCACATCAATCGCTTTCACGTCCATGCCGTCTGCCGTAAATTGAAGACCAATTTCTCTGAGCAGATCCGAACCGTTTTCACTTTCCAAAAATTTATACACACCCACGCCGGCATCTGGAAATTGTTTTACCGAACCCTTTTCCACCACCAGCAAATCCTCCCGTTGCTGGTTATCGCTGTCGCCAATTACCACATCATTATTTTCAATTCTTAAATCTCCATCCGTATATTTCATCAAATCCCTCATGTCATTTTAATTGTTGCGCCAGATCCCACTGCCGTAACCGCCGTAGTTCCTGCCGTTAATGTCCCGGCCTGATATTTCCCATCTCCGCTCTTAACATATTTGTCAATTGCGTCAGCCATTTTTTGTGCCACCCGCTGCCGGCTATCCTCCGGATGATCTTCCTGCAAAGCCTCATAATCAAACATGGCTTTCAAATCATTGATCAATGTCGTTTTATCCAATGCCATTTAAACCGTTTTTAAAAGCTGGTTAAATCTTGTTTTCAAAGCATCAAACTGGGCTGCATTCACCAGGTTAATGGTCACTCCCGTATTCGTTGTAAACTTCATTGCAATAATTGCGTCCATTGTATCGTTCATTATTTTTTGCAAATCATCATTTCCGCTTTTCACCAGGTATTTTCCATCGCTCATTTCAAAAATCATTGTCCCATTTGTTATTCTAACCTTATTCGCATCATCAACCGCCAATAACATCCAGTCATCCTCATTTTCTACCCGGGCACATAAAGCCCAGCTTCCTACCTTTGGAACAATAATCACATTTTGTTTCCCATTCAATACCGGACAAAGACGTACATCATATATTTCCAAACCGTCAGCAATCACATCACAAGTCAATGCATTTTCGTCCACACCGGTAACCTGGGCCAATAGGGTAGGCATTGGCGCATGTTCACCTCCCATTTCCCTGATCCTATCTCTTATTTGCTGACTTTTATCCATTTAACACATTCCCGATTTTTATTCTTTGTCTGCCGCCGCGCGTATCAAAACTGCCGTCAACTGCTTCAATGAAATAAGTGCCGTTACGCTCGGGATAACGATTATCTTCTATCACCGCCGCCATACCAGGTTCTGCATACGGAATCATAAATGCGGTGATGCTTCCTTCATATCCCATATTCGTCAGCGTCTTTTTATAATCAGCGGCAATCTGATTCATGAATTTTTCTTCAAACAATACCCGTATCTTTTTTAATTTTGTATCCGTGTATTTTGAATCCTTCACCGCTTGTCTGACACTTCCATCTTTTTCCTTTCCCTGAAGTACGATCCGCACGTCGGAAAATTCCCTTTCAGAAAATTTCAGTTCATTATCTTTTACCACATTCCAGCCCAATCGAAACCGAACACGGTTTTTTACTTCTGTTTCCCTCAACCCGACATATAGCACATTCCAATTAAAGTATATCGTAAGCAACATTTTATCCTTTATCAGATCCATGGCCTGAATACCGCTTGCGTTCTGAAAATATACCGGGCTTTCAACCGTTACATCAGGTATCTGATCGCTCAGTTTTATATCCGTGCCCGCAATCAGAAATGCAATGATTTCCTTCAATTTTGTTCCTTTCCGGAAGCTGGCGGTAATGCCAAGTTTTTTCCGCATCTGATAAGCATATCCTTCACATTCCAACTGTACCGGAACCGTGTAATTAATTCGTTTAATAAAACCAACGAAACGAACAGGAAGATTACCATCATAGCCGGCCATTATTTGCACTTTCATCCCTTCCTTAAATTGCGCGGAGGTGTCCACAAGGTTGTAATTGTAATCCTTGCCCAGGTGACAAACTGCCGGTATGGTGATCACCGCTGTATCACTGTATTCATCAATACTCCTATTCCATTTCAATGAACTTGGTCTGAAGGGTTTATAAGGCCCTACATCTGCCAGCGCCTGCATCATAAAAGCCATTTCATTTCAATTCAAGCGTGAATACACTATCACTTTCCATTTCCAACACAAAGGGCCTGATGTTCTTTCTGCCTCCCTGCACTTCCGGCAGTTCCAGCCGGGTAATTACCACTCTTCTTTGCTCAAAAAAACCAACCTCCTTATTCGTCAAAAAAATATTTGTCAAAGCATTGTCGATCGTTACCGGCGACTTTGCTTCGTATAATCTTTTCAAATTATCCAGTTCCTCCTCCGGGAATCCCCCTGCACCCAGTTTATCGCCGATCAAAAATCCTTTCAGCGTTATGGAATAATCATCAATGTTATATTGCTCTTTCACCGTACCCACCCTTTCGGGCAATGGTGTCCTGATGATTGTTTTCTTTCCGCTGATTTTGACAACACTGTATGGCAGATAAGTCATTGGAAGCGTAGCCAGATATAGGGTTGTTGGCAACCATATCTGCACACCTTTATACATTTGGGCAATACGGCTGCCCTTTGGTGTTGAAAGTTCTCCATAGTAATTTACTGCCTGCGGCCTGTCAACCCGGTATAGTGGCCCTTCACTATTACTCAGATCACCGTCCTTTGTAACCACGTACGGCCGGCTGCCGAATGAGCGTTCAAAGAGATCGCCTAAATTTATTATTTCGCCTGGTGATGCCATTAATTCTGCACGGCTGCGCCGCTATTTAATATTCTTAAAAAATGTTCTTCCACCCTGCGTTCCATATCATCCAATCCTTGTGTTACGGATGCAGCGTGTATTTCTAAACTTTCTACCATTTTACCTATCGTGATATTGATGACCCGCGGTCCTCCACCGGTAATGCCTGTGGCCGTTTTATTTCCATCCTTATTTGTCCCGTCAATCGGAGGCGTTGCACCTGCGCCGGCGGCAGCTATATCTGCGGCAGTGAAATCAGTAATCGCCCTATGCGCATCCTGATAATTTCTGTTGATGTTTTGAAGATTAATCATCTTGTTCCGCATCGCTTCCGGGATAAATCCCACCGGAACACCCGCAACGGCGCGATTATATTTTTGTAATTCAAATCCACTTTGACGTAAACCGGTATTTACATTTTCTAAATGCAGTTCTTTCACACGGTTCACAATTTCTTCCACCTTTTTCGTTTCCGATGCATTAACGCCTTTTTGCGCCATCATTTTTGCAACTTCCGCGGCCATTGATTTTTTCTCCTGATCGTAAACTTTGGCCGAGTTTTCCGATTTCATCTTCTCATATGCGGCCCTGGCTTCTTCTGCCTGGTTCCAGGCAAATGCAATTGCACCAACGGCCAACGCCACTAAGCCCAATGGACCAAGTGCCGCTGTTGATGCCGTTGCTGTGAGATTCAATGCAGCGAACGAAACTATTTTATAAGTACCCCATGCCGCAATTGCTCCATATATCAATCCTTTATGTTCCAAAAGGAAATTCGCAACCTTCATAAACATTTCGGCCAATGGTATCAACGCCTCTCCGGTTTTTATTTTAAAATTCTCCCAGGCTCCTTCCAATATCTTCATGCGTCCGAAGGTGGTCTTTGACATTTTATTCATCATGTCAAAATATTTACCGCCGGCGCTCGTTGCTATCTCCGTTGCCTTAACCACCATATCGTAGGTGATTAATCCTTTTTCCATATCATTCTTCAGATCGCCAACGGTCTTTTTGGTTGTAAACCCAAATTCTTTCCAATGCTCACTCATCGTACTAAGCGGGTTGTAGCCTGCATTGATGTATTGCAATAAGTCCTGACCCATCAATCGGCCGGCTGCCGCCGTATTGGATAAGGCAAGGGTCAACCCGTTGAATTTGTCGGTATCACCCATTGATATATCTCCCAATCGTTTGATGCTCCCTTCTACATCTTTTGTGGCTACGCCAAAGCCCATCATGGTTTGCGCAGCTTTGAATACCTCGGGTCCGAGGATCGTATCCTGTTGTAATTTATTTAGAATGCCAGCCAGTGCGTCGCCTGTCTGTGTGCTACCAGTGAGTACGCCAAAACTTGTTTTCGTCGCGCCAAAGTTTGCGGCTGCGTTTACGCTACCCATGCTGAGCGCACCAATTCCCATCGCAATAGCCGCCGTGCCCAGGTAACTGCCAAGTATTCCGCCGCTCATGCCACGCCTACGGCCCTTATTTTCAAGTCGTTCTATTTGTAGTTCCAACCGTTGCGCCTCCCGCCCGGCTTCTCGGAATTCAGATTTCATAACGGTGCCAAACCGCACCTTGTTAACCTGTTCCAGTTTGTAGCGCAATTCGTCAATTGAATTGGCCATAAATTTAGACCTTACCGCCGCCTCTGAAATATCGCTTTTTACTTTTGCAAATGTTTGTTGGGATGTCTGCGCAATTTTAGTCAGCCCGCCACTCATCAGGTCTTTCATCTTCACATAAAACTCAACTACTTGGCTGGTCATCGCATCAGTTTTTTAATCAGCTCAGCTTTCTCCATCTCCCGGATCCGCTGAAGGTGCGCAACGCGCATTATAAATTCAGAATCGCTGATTTTAGAAGCATCAAGACCTGGCAGGTATTTCATCAGCATCGTCTCAAAAAAACCAATACTGCTGATATCGGTCTTTTCGTATGCTTCTTTTATCTTTTTAGCAGGCTCGCCTTTTTGCCTTCCAATATTTTATTAAAGCTGTTGGCAGCCGGAATAAAGTATTCATCATCATCCAAAATTTCTTTATCGCCTGTGATGAAGCATTCACGCATTGCGGCTTCTAAAAACGCATATAATCCTTCGTCAGAAATTTTTGTGCTGGCATACGACAGGATGTTTCTGTCAATTGGTTTCATCAAAGCCATTTTTTCTATATTGCCGTCTTCATCCATTACCGGTAAGAAGAAAATGCCTTTGTTGGCGTTGCTCATCTTCACCACATCTTCCTGACCGTAACGCTCATTTGCCAGGGCAATGCATTTTTCACGCAGCTCCTGTTCTTTTTGTTGTTTTTCCCGGCCGCGTATCGCTTTGATGGATGTGCCTTTTGTGTCATCGTTTCGTATCATCGTTGTTGTTTTAATAATATCAAACACCGCCCTTTCGTGCGGTAATATCTATCGCGATAAAAGGAATGGTCACCTCTGTAAATTTTGCATTCTGATCCTGTGCTACTTCCCATTCCAGCAATCCAACGCCGGCGGCCTCAATAATTCTGATTGGATCCGTCGGCAATTTTTTAAAAGCACAGGTAATCAGTATGAGTTGATGTGGGACGTGCAATATGCTTTTATAGCCCGCAAGTTGCGAGGCGTCTTCCAGCATGTCCAGTTCATACTTCAGTATTTTAATGGAGCCTTCCGGCTTTTCATTGCCGCTCTGTATGTCAATTGGCGTCGGCCCGGCGGCGTACAGCAATTCTTTATCAATGCCATATTTGAATGACCATCCGCGGGTACCGATGACAGTTCTTTTTAAAACTTTCATTGATGTTTGCGACCAGGCGCATTCTTTTGAAGTAAATCCCATGTTGGTTGTCTTTTAATTAGTTTATACGGCAGCCGGTGCACTCAGGCCCAACTGCACTTCAATAAATGATTTATATCCCAGCGGTCTTATCTGCACCTGCACGGTCAACTTTCCGGTACTTATAATATCCTGGACGGGATCAATAATCACTTTCAATCCACTGATCTGATCTGCCATGGTCGCGTTGATCTGCTGAGTGAGCGTACCCTTCAGGTGCTCAATATCTATTTCACTCATTCGTCCGGATGCATCTACCGAAACCTCACCTTCCAATTCTTCCACATATACCGCGCTGGCAATAATTGCAGCCTTGTCAATGACACGGCCATACACCAGCAACCTGTAATCATCAATACTTGCCATGTGATCAATGCCGAAATAATATCCCGCTTTGTTCGGATGCTGCAAGAATGAAATACATCCTGCATCATGAAGCGCCGCCAAACCGGGTATATCTTTAAGTTGCTTGCTGCCGATATATACATTCTGTATCGCCAGAGGCCCGTTGGCTACTTTGCCTACTTTTATGTGCGCCGGATATTTGACAGCCCGCCCAAGCGCTGTGCCCACGGACGCGGAGCCATCATTAATACTGCCTCCCAATACCACGCCGACTCCCCCGGCAGAGGCATCTTTTGGATCTGTAAGAATTGGTTTTGTCTCATCGGCCAGTCGGCCTTCTATTAGGATTCGCAAAGGCACCAATTCCGCAAGCCTTGCCTGGCAAAATGTATTGGCGGCGATCAAAGCGGCGTCCACATCCGTATCAAAATAATTGACGCCGCCCACATAGCCGGCCGACGGTTTGCGACAAATGCCCAGCAAACGCACTTCGCCATTGGCAGCCTTTACCAACTTCTTTGCACCGGTTTCATCGGTATTATCCAGGGCGTCCGCCATGGCCATGGTTTCCGCAGTGCCCATCACGTATAATTTCTGATTACCACCCACTTCGTCATAGAATTCTTTGATCTGACGGTAAGCAAAAGATTCTGCTATTTCGGTATAACCCGCTGCTATAGCATCCTGTAGATTATAAATCACATCAACCTTACCTATAAGACCCGGTGTGTTAGCTGTAACGCACAATCCGCCAATGCCATCAATTACAGATACATCAGCCAGTAAATTGCCGTTTGTATAAATTACAGATACGTGTGGTAACATTTTTTTTAATTTTTTATCAAAGCGCATCCGTCCGTTTCCTTCCGGATACGCTTTTGTTGCTTATCTCGGGTTTAATTATTTTTTTCTTCCCTTTTTTGGTGCATTTTCATCCAATGATTCTGGCGCCAACGCTAAAGCAGATTCAATATCCTTTTGCTGTTGCTTTGCCATTGCGTCAGGATCTGTAGTGGCTTCTTTTTCCCTGGTGTGTGTCAGCATTTCATATCCGGATACACCGCCCAGATATGCTTCCGCATCTTTTTTTTCAATAAACAATACACCAAGCGCTTCATGAACTTCATCAATAGCCGGATGGCTTTCAAAGAATTTTGTTACTTTTTCGTTTTGCATATTTCTTAAATTTTTGGTGAAAAATATAAATCTGATTCACGTTGCCTGCGATTCGTCAATCCTTTGCTTACCACCTTCTTTCCATTGACAGTAATTTTATTCCACATGGCAAAGCACTCTCGGATATACGGATCGCATGGGTTTTTCTTTACGATTTTTACAAGTGTGCTATTTACAAATCCTCCAACTCCCACATTGTATGTAAACGACACCAACGCATCATATTGATTTTGGTTGAGTGCAACATTGTGTAATGCTGCACTCACCGCAATAGATTTATTTTTTATTTCCCACACGAGCAAATCATCTGCCTGCTCACGGGTGATCTTTTCGCCTCTTGTTACTCTGATACCAGACTTGTACATTGTACTTCCCCAACCTATTGTCCAAACACCGGCAGTGTCCTGGTAACTGGTAAGCATCAGGCTTTCTTCCTTTTTGATGAACTCAATACAATTACGGGATGGTTCCATGTCAAGTCAATTTATTATTAAAGGCCAAGGTCTTCTACAGCCACCCAAACCCCGGATGCACGGCGAACACGGCCACCCAATCTCATTAATGCTGAGAACACATCACCGTAATAGAGCGCCTCTCCAGGATTGTCAAATACTTCCACATCACCTTTTGCACGTTCCACGGCGCTGTCAACCCAGAAGAGGGAAGCTGCACGGTCCGTGGTGGCGGGCGCAAAAGCTGCATCTTGTTCGTCAACAACAGCCATAGTGGCCAGGTCAGCGCCGCGATATCGCAAAACACTGCTACGCATCAGGATGTCAACGCCCATGTAGCGACCGATTACGCCTTCTTTCAAATTGGCCACGTTGTTGAAGTTCGTTTTCTCCGCGTCGGAGAGGCTTTCAAAAAACTGATGATAGTGGAATGCTGTTAACAATGCGTTGGCCCTTCCGTTCAGGTCGGTTGCCGCAATCTTCTTGGCGAAGGTTTTGATGGCGTCTTTGGTGAACATCTTGCGGGTTCCTGTTGCCGTGCTGTCAATCAGATCAACGCCGCTGTCAGCGCCAGTGGTAAGAATGATATTCTTCGGCATGCCGGCGTTAATACTATAACCCGGAGCCCAACGAAACAAAAGACCATTCATGGCCGTTTGTATAAGATTTTTTTCATCTTCACCCACTACGCTTTGCCGTTTGTCGTACGAAAGCTCGTACTTGTCAATCTGAGCAACCCTGCGAGGGAGTGCATAATAGGTGTCAATTGCATAAGTTATTTCATTATCACTTCTTTCCGTTGCGGCCTGCGGAAAATAACTCAGATTCTTTTTCACCTCAACAGGTGTACCAGCCGTTGGAATGTGAACCACCTTGCCTTGGAGCACGAACTGATCGGCATTGAATGCGCGTAATGCAAATTCGTTATTTTTGAAAAGGTTATCAACGATGTCCTTTTGCCAGATTTCTTTTTGAAGAGCCATTTTATATTGCTTTTAAAAGTTTTTTAAATTGATCATTTGCCGGAATACTCCTTCCCGAATTCGGCCTTGTATTTTTCGTTAAAAAGAACCGGATTTTTCGCTTTCAAATCTTCCAGTTTGCCTTGTTTGTCAAGCTCACTCCAACTCATCTTTGCCATATCCGATTTTTCACCATCGATAAGCTGGCCGGTAATGGGCTGATAAGCCGGAATAGCTTTCAATACTTTTTCAAGCCCATCCGGATTTGTTGAGTAATCCGCCTTCAACTGAGCGGCCAACTCAGCGGTGATCTTCTTTTCATCAAGAGCCGTTTTTGTAAGGCTTTCAATTTTATCTCCGGTGGTTTTGTCCTGCAATGCTTTCAGGTCCTCAACAGCTTTTTGCCTGGCTGTTTCCAGGCCTGGCACTTTAGCGGCTTCCGCAATCAGGTTTGCAAATGCGGTTTCCACTGACGCCTGATCGGCATCTGCTTTCAAATTCATTTTGCCGAGTTGCTCGGCGGTAAAAAATATTTGTTTCATATTGATTGATTTTGGCGTCAGATCAGCCAGATTTTCTAATGTGATCGGGTTTTCATTTTCATCAAACAAGTCAGTCAGTGCATTGTAGTTGCCTGGTATATCCACCAGGCTGCATTCGCGATTGAACCATTTGCTCACGCTTGGTCCTGTTTGACCTTCTAAATAATCTTCCGGATTGCTGCTGATTTCTAAAACAACAAAATGCCCGAAACTTGCAGCGTTTAAAAAACCGGATTCAATTTCATCCACGGTACGTTGGCCCCGTTCGTGCGAAAGGTTGATAACAGGTTTGGCAAACACTTTATCACCTTCCTTTCTAAAATCTTCCCATTTTACAACTACACCGGCATCCCGGTTCTTATGCATGTAGTAACCTATTGGATTTTTTTCGTATTCACTCATGAGATAGCCGTCAGTGAGCAGCCGGTAACCGTAGCTATTGACCGTGCTATCTGTTAGCAGGTATTCCTTGTCTATCTTTTTGAGTTTGTCCAAGTGCTGCGTGAATTTGATGTAAAAGTGCAGCAGCCCGAAACCCTCACCAAATCAGCATTTTATCACTATTATCATAATGATATCGCTTACTTTCCTTTTTGTGGTATCATGTTTTTTCAAAATGCAAACAGCTTCGCTGTAGCCCATCTTTGTGTATGATATGGCAGACAAAAGAAATACCTCAGATAAACAATATCTGGCCAAAATACTCTACACCCGCGAGCAACTTGCCGGAAAAGTAGTCGCAAAACGCGTTGGAGTTTCTGAAAAGACAATGAGCCGGTGGGTTGATACGTTCGGCTGGAAAAATCTCCGGAATCGTTTGCTGATCGGCAAAGACCAGATACTGAGCAATCTTTATGAACAGATGGAAGAACTCAATACATCCATCAGAAAGAAAAATGAAGGTCAGCGTTATGGCAATACGAAAGAAGCGGATATACAAATAAAATTGACGGCTTCAATCCGCAACCTCGAAACCGATCTTGCTATCGCCGATCTGGTAGAATCGGGAATACGCTTCATAAAATATCTTCAGAAGGTTGGCACAATTGATCAGGTGTTAGAGGTATCTGACTTGTGGAATTCGTTTTTACAGACAAGCATTAAACGCTAAGAAATGGGAAATGTAAAAATGATCATAGCGAATAAGTCAAACAAACATGCAATGGAGGATTGGGAAGAATTCCTCCTTAGCATCAGGAATAGCACGCCGGTTGACTTGAACGAAAATGAGGGAGAAAAAAAGAAACGGATAAAAAACCTTGAAGCGGATCCGGAAGAATGGTTCAAATATTACTTTCCTAAATTTTGTTTTGCAGAATCTGCAACATTTCAGAAAAAAAGTACGCAACGCATTCTGAAAGCAGATAAAAGATTTTATCAGCGTCGCGCCTGGGCACGCGGTCTTTCAAAGAGTACACGCCGAATGATGGAAATCATGTACATCATGCTCGTGAAAAAACTGCGGGTTAATGCATTGCTTTTATCGAAGAGCAACGATAATGCCGTAAGGCTTTTAGACACGTACCAGGGCATCCTTGAGGCTAATCAACGTATTATAAATGATTACGGCGTTCAGGAAAAAGCGGGAAAATGGGAAGCCGGTGAATTTACCACACGTAAAAATTGCACCTTTCGTGCCGTGGGTGCCGGACAAAATCCACGCGGATCCAAGAATGAAGAACTGCGCATCAATGTAGTGATAGCTGATGACCTGGATGATGATGAGGTATGCCGCAATCCAGAACGATTGCAGCAGGTTTGGGAATGGTTTGAGCAGGCGGTTATACCGACGGTTGACATTAGTAACATCTATTACATTTTTGTTGATAATAATATTATTGCTGAAGACAGCATTGCAGTGCGTGCAGCTCAATATGCGGATGATGTTGAACTTGTCAATATTCGCGATGACAATGGCAACTCCACATGGCCTGAAAAAAATCCCGAACCCGACATTGACTACATGCTCAGCAAAATCAGTTATGAAAGTGGTCAAAAGGAATATTTCAACAATCCGATGAGCCAGGGCAAAACGTTCAAAGAATTGATTTACGGAAAATGTCCTCCACTCAAAGAATTACCATTTATCATCATTTATGGCGATCCCTCTCCATCCAATAAGGATAAACCAACCGTAAAGACAAAGGCGCAAAACAGTTGCAAGGCTGTCATCACAGTCGGTTATAAAGATCAGCGTTTTTACGTTTATAAAGCTTTTGTTGAACATACAACTAATGCCAATTTCATTGACTGGCTTTATACCAGTTACGATCTGGTAAAAGCAAAAGCATTGCCGTTTACTTATGTAGAAAATAACACGCTTCAAGACCCATTTTACCAGCAGGTTTTATTACCGCTCATTTTCCAGAAAGGAAAAGAAAGAAATGCAGTATTACCTGTATCGCCGGATGACCGCGATAAGCCTGACAAATGGGTAAGAATAGAAGGAACCCTGGAACCGCTCAACCGATTGGGATTGCTTATTCTGAATGAGGACGAAAAAGAAAACCCGCACATGAAGCGATTGGAAGCGCAATTTAAAAGCGCACATGCAAACAGCCGGGTAATGGATGGACCGGATGCCGTGGAGGGCGCTGTGCATATTATCAAAAATAAGATAGATACTGAAGCTGCCGGCGGCATTCAATGCTTTCGACGCAAACCTAACAGCAAAAGATATTGAGATGTATTATGACGGTGAAATAATAGTAATGGACGAAGGCACAAGCATTCAATGTGAAGTGGTCTTTCTGCAATATGCAAGCTCATATACCAGCATTGTGGAGGATGAAGATGGCGATCAATGGGAAGTAGAAACAAACCGTCTTTCATCAATAATTCATAACTCACCGGAAAACGAGCCGGATCAAAATTATTAAAATGGCATATTTACAGGTATCAGATTTTAATACGCATTTATATGCGGAGATTCTTTCAGAAATTATAAGATCTGATAATACAATTGTGGATAAAGCGATTGCTGCGGCAGTTGATGAGGCAAAATCGTATTTAAGCAAGTATGATGTTGATACACTGTTCAGCGACACTGCAACCGATGAAGGCCTGAAAAACAAAGTGAAAGATCTGGCCTGTTGGTATCTTATCAGACTGGCTAATCCTAATATTGATATCACATTATTCCGAACGGCATTTGAAGATGCAATAAATTATTTTGATAAAATCATGAAGGGACTTATAGACCCTGACGGATGGCCCTACAAACCCGATGACCCCAATACTCCTTTTCCGGAAGGGAGCTCGGTAACTTATTCAAGTAATATAAAAAGACAAAATCATTTTTAAATGCCCACAAAGATTGTAAAAGAAACGGAACCCAAAGGCATTATAGTCAACCAGATCATATTGCGCAATGCCGACCGGTCGCCAAAAGATATTCAGAAAGTCCGTACTGCTCAGATATATGCCGAATCGGTTGCTTACGCAAACCGAGTGCCCCTTTATGATCTTTATGATGATGTGATGCTGGATGGCCATTTAACCGGAATATGGAAGAAACGTGTGGATGCTGTGCTGAATAAATCCCTGCATTATGAAGATACAGCGGGAATACGGATTGAGGATATGGACACGCTCATTGAATCCAATACCTTTCGTGATATGCAACGAAAAATCATGGAATCGGAGGCGTGGGGACTTTCCGGGATGGAATTTATCCCGGGTAAAAAATTTGAATGGATAGAAATTCCCAGAAAGCACATCAAACCTGATTTGAAGATTATAGCTAAGGAACAAAACGGATCGGAAGGTTTTCCGTACGATACAAATCCATTTCTATGGGTAATCGGCGGTAAGAATGATTATGGTTTTCTTCTGAAATGCAGTTATTATGCTGTGTACAAACGCGGCAATCTGGCCGACTGGGCACAGTATTGCGAAATATTCGGTCAACCGGTGCGCGTGATAAAATACGATGCCTATGATACCAAAACAAAAATTGAACTTCAACAGGTATTGGATGAAAGTGGTAGCAGTCTGGCTTTGATGATTCCGAAACAGGCCGACTTTGACATGAAGGATGGAAAGGTGTCAAATGCAGATGGCCAGCTTCAGGATCGTTTTAAAACCGCAATGAATGAAGAAATGAGCATTATTGTGCTCACGGTTACCGAAACAGCGAATGCAAGTAAAAGCTCCGGTTATGCTCAAAGCAAAGAACATGGCAAACAACAATTAGAAGTTACCAAGAGCGATCTGAAATACATGGCCAATATGCTCAATTCAGATGTTTTCAAAAACATCCTGAAAAGCTATGGCTACCCCGAAGGACGTTTTGTTTATGAAAAGGAAATAGACCTCGACGAACTTAAAACCAGGTTGGAAATTGATATGCAGGTGAAAAGCAACGTGCCCGTGGATGATGATTATTGGTACGACACCTATGCTATTCCAAAGCCTAAGAATTATGATGAGCTCAAAAAGAAAATGGAGGAAGATAAACAGATGTTCAATCAATCATTATCCCAATCACAGGCATATCCGAAATCGGGCCCCAAAAAAGAAGTTTCAAAAAATCTGAACGATCTGGGATTCTGGGATAAACTCCGCACTCAACTGGCTGATTTTTTCGACCCGGCCCAGCCTTAGACGCTGGGCTGTCCGACCTGGGTGATATATATAAACATACCTGTCCGGATTGCGGAGGAATAACCATTCCCCCCCTGGCCGATGAAGGACCCTGGGATGATATATTGGATCAGATTGCATCCAACCTGTATTCAAAGAAAATGAACGATGGTTCTATTCCCCCGGAAATGTATCGCAAAACTGCGGATACGCTTATGGAAGCAATGAGTAAAGGACTTGGCGGCACATCTTTCGCTTATGAGGATCCGCGTAATTTACTCGGCGCGTATTTGCAGGACAGTATTCATACATTCAGCGCGGCCAAGAGTATTTATGAAATGCGATATTTTACAAACATGATGGTGCGGGAGGACGGATCCATTCGCAGTTTTGAGCAGTTCAGAAATAAAGTTATGGATAAAGGTTATGAATTCAATGTGCATCATCTGCGAACGGAATATAATACTGCTTTAGCTTCTGCACAAAGCGCCAAACAATGGGAAGATTTTCAATCAAACGACGTTGAATATCTGCAATATTCCACCGTTCACGATGACCGGGTAAGAGAATCGCATGCGCTCCTGGATGGACTGACCATGAAAGCAGATTCACCTGCATGGAAATCATACTGGCCGCCATTAGATTGGAATTGCAGATGCCACATTATTCCCGGTATTGCCGCCAATGCATCGGCGGAAAAACAAGGCGGAAAAATGCTGAAAGATGCCGCCACAAACCCTTTGTTCGCAAATAATCAGGCTGTAGAAAAACAAATCCTTTCAAACGATCATCCGGTATATTCATCACTGGGCAAAAATCCAGATGGGACGCCGAAAACGAAATCCCTGACGGCTGTTAAAAACTACGGTTTACCGCCGGTAAAAAAGATTTTAATGGATGCACCGGATATGCCGAATGGCGACTTTTTAAAAGTTTGGAAAACATTCAGCGCCGACGACGGCAATATTATATTAGAAGATAAAATAAATTCAAAAATACTTTTCGATATCAATCCGACGACACAAAAGAAGTATGACAGAAAATATTTTAAATCGCACATTTTTCAGAACGACGATAACCGGAAGGAATATGCACACACCTTCCCGGAGCTTGTACAAAATCCTGACGAAATATGGTCATTTCGGGAAAATGGGAAATTGATAAGAATCTATTTGAAATTTTATGCAAATAATCCTATCGCGTTGATTGTGACCGATAAGCGATCTGGTTTGGTTGCGGAAACATTGTACCGGTTAAAGCCGGGACGTTATGAAGATTTAAGAAAAGGAGCTTTGCTATATAAAAATAGGTAACTACGCATGGATTACCGGCCACTGGCGACAAACCAGTCCGATAACCGGATATAGTTACCTTACGGCTACAAAGATAAATATTTTTTTATGACTCCCGAACAATTTGCCAACAATCTCAAAAAGAAACAGACTGAATTAAAACAGTATGTAAATATGGAATTCCCCCGTCGTGCGGGTGAAATATCGTTGCGTTTTATTGACGGTAATTTCAGGTCACAAGGATGGCAGGGGGCATCATTTCAACCATGGCAAAAGAATAAACGAAATGGGACTATTTTGGTAAAAACCGGACTTCTCAGAAGCGCTACTACCTTTGCCACCTCACCTGGCATGGTGCGGGTATCAAATGCGACACCATATGCCGCCGCCCACAACATGGGTTTTCACGGGACCGTAAGCGTGAGGCAACATACACGAAGATTGATGACAACAAAAAGTGTTGAAACCGGCAGATTGACAAAATCCGGTAAAATGCGCCTGAAAACGGTTCATACACTCAAAAACATCAGTTTTGTCAAAGCTCACACAAGAAATATGAACCTTCCCAAACGCCAGTTCATGCCCGGTAGCATGAACGATAGTCCGATACTTTATAACGCTTATAGGCGTGAGGTGGAACGAAAGTTAAAATCAATATTTTAAATTATTTTTAAACATCGCTCAAATGGCATTACAATCACTTTTTGCACAGTTGTTGATTAAAATCCAGGAACATATCAAAACTCAGGTTCCAGAGATAAAATGGATAGATCAGGATTTGGGACAGTTAGAATGGTATCAGGAGCGGCCCGCCGTGACATGGCCGTGTGTTCTCATTGATTTCAGTCAGACAAATTATGACGCCATGCCGGATGGAAACCAGTGGGGCAATGCTGCATTCACTTTGCGACTTGGTTTCCCTTCGTTTAGCCCATCCCAATCCGGCGCTCCTGCAAGTGTGAAGGAACAGTCATTGAAATATTATGAATTGGAACACCTGCTATACGTGGCGATGCAGGGATATGATGCCGACGGACTGATACAACCTGTAACCCGCATTACGGCGTCAACAGAGAGAAGGGACGGCGATAACTTCCGGGTGCGTACTCTCGTTTTCAATACTGTTTTTGAAGATAGCAGCGCAATGGATCCGGTGCAAAACGTAGGAAGACCTCCTGTTATAATCGATGTTTCTTTTTCATAAATAAAGAAGGTATCATCTTTGATACCTTCTACTTCATTTCCGCTGGCGTAAGTGAAGTACTTATTAGCCGCCTGGTTCGATTAAAATTTCTTAAAGCAAATCACAACTTTTGTGAATTTTTAATTTCAATTCCTAAAAAGTGCGACTAATAATCAAATATAACACATTTATTAATTCCAAACCAAATGCGGCCATTTCTTTCTAAAAAATTCGCGAGTGGGTTTCGATCTGTTGAGTTCTTTCAACTGTGAATAATTGTGTGAAAGTAAATCCGGAATTGTATGCTGGCTAAGAAAAAATTCTTCAGAAAGTATGTTCAATATAATATCATATCTCTTTTCCGAAAAACGTGCGTGGAAATAATATCTGTCGGTAATACATTCATTACGCCGCTGATGATGAGTGTGACTTCTACCTCTTCGAACATCGATGTGACGTTCTGGCTCTATAACAAAAATATCTTTAAACAGGGTTAGTGCACCGCGATTCATAAGACTTGAAGATAAAACTATAAAAGAAATCTCAACTAACAGCGACGTTGTTAGTGAAATGTGCACATTCTATTTATAATAATCGCTTATTGACTTTTCAGCCGCCTTCTGGGCCTGATTTTGAATTTCTTTCCATTTCTGATAATTAACTTCATCGTGGGCCTGCAAAAATGCCGCAGCAACAATTCCTGCCTGCACTACAATTTGTGTTTTATCTCCTTGTCTAACAGCCATGTTATATTGCTCAATATAATCTTCAGCAACCGGTATGTATAATTCACGTCTTTGGTCTTCAGCTGTAGGATGGTATGCGGTGATGTATTTATATCCGATAAATGCCACCAATACGATGATCGACATAATTATCACGTCTTTGAAATCAATGATGCTGTCTTTTTCAACTTGTTCCTTATGACAGTAACGACAGATCTTTGCATCTGCTTTTATTTCTTCGGCACAAAAAGGACATTTTTTGTATTCACTTTCCATGATATGTTTTTATGTTATAAATATACAAACTTTCTATATTTCGCCTGACAAAGTCATTCGTATTCATTCTCCCAATACCTGTTTCTGAGGTAAGTTTCCGGATCTGCCTTACTCCGCCATTTATTCTCAAACAAATACTTATTATACGGCCGAATGCCCACATACGCGGCCGCCCGGTCGCTCACGTTCATCTTATCCCAAAGTTTTACCGCCCTGGCTTTATTGATTTTTTTCTGATAGCTTTTCCAGAACATATCAAATGTGATTTCCACGTCACTCTCCACAATCTTTGTACTTCCGCCAAAGTTATCCGCAACGTTTTCCTGATGCCAGGAAATTGATCTGATAAACATTTTAGCGGTTTCCATTTGCATTTCGGCATTTGTGAAATTGACATGTGCAAGAATGCCTTCATTGTAGATCAGTTCTACATATCCTTTAAAGCGATCTGATGTGATGTGATACTTTTTCATTTATTGTGCAATTTGATTAGCTAAAATAATGATGATTGACGGAATAATTGTATATAGAATATCAATTAATTCAACATTTCCCCGTCTGATTATTTTGTCATAAACTAACTCTTTAGATATTGCAATAAGCAACACAAATGCAATTGCCAGGGCTGGTTTTGCAATTAGTGATAAAAGAATAAACAGAAAGAAACCTGCTGTAAAGTGCATCAGCCTGTCCTGTCTGAGCAGTCCTTTCGTGTGCGAGAGGAACCAATTTTGTAAGTTTGAAATTTTCATTTTTAAATTGATTGATTGATTCGTTTGTATTCGTTTGTAAGCATTTGACAATAGCGTCAATACAAACGTTAGCGGTCATGCCTACCGACCTCCAACTAATCGAAAATTTCGAGCAGTTAAAATGGAAGGTCATCATCGCTTTGTTTTTTAAGTAATCGTTTTATTCTGTTCGGTTGCCAGTATCTTATTTGCATCCATAACCAAAACCGCATCCAATACCATATTTTGACAAAGAATAAAACGATTTTGGTTTGCAACGGAAATACATACTCACTTTCTTTATTGCAGAATATTGAAGCTGCGCTATATCCAGTTAGTGTTTTGTATTGCAAACCAACGTTCCATGAGAAAAAAACAGGCTTAACCAGGACTTTCTCGTTATTCCATTTGTATTTTGCTTTTAGTTTCATATTCAATTTCCATTTTAATAATCCGGCACGAACCGCTAACACTGGTTTGGCGCAATTTTCCCAACGCACAAGCCGAAACACAACTGCGCCAAGCCCGAACCGTTAGCGGCGATTAACGCTCTCTAATTTAGCAACGTTAACAAGACACTTTTCAGTTAATTCAATTCCCGTAAAATCAAGGCTTAGATAAAATGATTTTAAATCTTTCATAGTACAAGTCATAGGCATTAATTGAGGCAAATCGCTGCCGTAAAAATGCAGTCCTTCTACATCAACAATGTGAACATATTTACCAAGAGTATTCTTTCTTTCGTCGGTAAACTCTAATGTTTTAAAATGTGTTACTAAATCGTTTTTCATATCCGTATTTTTTATTTAAATAATCAATTAATTCATCAGAGTACTTATGAATTTCATTTTTAGAATATGAGCATTCACCTGTTATTACGCCTGTACAAACATCAATCATGTAAGAATTGAACACCACACCTTCGCCAAGAAAATAACCAATTTCGTAACCAAAATGACTATCCCAGACAACACGTTCACCCACGACAAAACCGCCGATAACATTTGGTTTTGTGCAAGTGTGGCTGACGTGCTGGATTTCATCTTTAGAATCACTATCAGCATCGGTTCCGGCTAAAAGTTCGCTATTCATCTTTTGTTGTATTTTCATCTTTTATTTCTTTTTATCGGCTAACGTGCGGGCTGACGGGATAAAAATGCCACACCTGCACAAAGCCCTTGGACGTTATCGGCTACCTAAGACAAAAGCCGTCCACTGTTCAGCCATCGCATTTGCTACCGACTGAAATGTCTTAGACTTTTCTAACCCTGATTTTAATTTTCCGTTTACGATTGTATCGGTAAAATATCTGTTTTTCATTCGTCCAGTTTTCTTGCATAACTCAACTCTTTTTGGCTGCGGTTTATCCGTTGCGGTTTTGACATTAAATAAATTATCTTCTAAATGATATTCCAGCTTTGGCAATCCACGCAACCAAAGGCAGGTGCGCTTCATTTCTCTTTCACCAAAATAGTAAGGATGAATTACCATATCAGGTTCACGGAAAATTTTTGACATTATTCCCTGCGGATTTTCAACACAAACAAGTGGCACAGGTGCGTTATACATTTTCATAAAAAAATCAGCAGCTTTTATTCTTTTCTCTGCCCGACCTTCATCATACCAATTACGCATCCCAGCATAAGTTAGATAGGTGCAGGGCGGAAAAGCAATGAGCAAGTCCCATCTATCATTTAAAACATCCAAAGCTGAGCCTTGTATATGATTGCCCCAACCGTTACCATTTTCATCAAGACAAAATTCTGTTGGCATATCGGTATTTAGAATATCAACACTCCAGGCGTCCCACCCTTTTAATGAAAATGCTTTGCGCACAATGCCACTATATTCACAAGCCACCAAAACCCGACCGGCAGGAGATAACAAGCCGTTTGGCGCAAGCGGGGCTGACGGAAGTAAATCGGCATTTGTAATTCTATTCTTCATTTGTACTTTTATTCAACTTTTGTAATTCTATTTCCCCGCCTTCGCCAAGCGGGCAGAACGTTCCTGCTATGTAAATTTTCTTCTTCACTTTTAAATCTTTTTTAAAAATGATTTATATACAAATTCAAATTGCGTAATCAGCTTCGGCAGCTCTTTATATTTATATGCATTGAGCCTCTTATGCAGGTAACTGCTTTTTAACATCCATGCATTAATGCGCGTCAGGTCGGCTACCCAATGACCTTCTATCAGCGTGTGCCAGCCCATTTCATGCGCCATGCTGATGATGCTGCGCCTCATGCGATTTGCGCCTTCTGCCTCATGATTTGGCAAACTTCGCAGCCAGGTTATAAGGTCCCGCGCCTCATCAAACGTCATATCCTTGCTGCTCTCCGAGCGCCCACCAGTCGCGCCAATGATCAGGTTTGATTTTTGATTCATCAAACCTGTCTGGCTGAGTAATGCATGCATTATCTTATTTTGAACCGCATTCATAATTTGAATTTTTTATTCGTGCATTCGTGGTTAATCTTCTTCCTTTTTTATTCGTGCATTCGTGGCTAATCTTCTTCCTTTTTTATTCGTGCATTCGTGGCTAATCTTTTTTTTATAAAACAGGACGTAGAAACGCCCCGTTTTTTTGTCATCATTAAACTAAAACTAACTGCTTATGCTGCTGAAGTTTAAATCAATATTCTCATATTGTCCTTCTTCATTCTTCACCCACACGCGGTAATACTTCTTGCTGTCTGGCCGGCTGATGCTTTGTTCAATCAAATCCAACGCTGCATGAAACGATTTGTCTTTGATCCGTGTGCGATATTTAAGCAGCGATAATACTTTCTTGCTATCCAAGCCGCCTTTTGTGTTGCTGAAAGCGGAATTGATCAGTTGCCTTACTATGTCATCCGTGCCGGTTACATTGCGATCAATGAAGTTATCAAAGAGTTCGCGTGCCGCGCTGATCTTCGCTTCATCAAATCGTATCATCTCATTGATGTTTACTTCAATCTTCACACTGCGATCAAAGTTGTACCAGGTGTGATTACCCTTGCCCCAGCGGGTCGCCTTTTCTAAATGCCTGTTTTCTTTTGCTATTTCGCGCATCACAGCGTCGTTTGCATTGCTGATGATTGCTTTCAGGTTATAAAGTTGCTCATTAACTTTCATGGCAGCTTTGAGCACTTTTTCACTTAATCTTTCCCGGAGATTTTCAGCTTTTGAAATTCTGTTCACCGGAATTTCAATGCCGCTTTCGTCTGTCCAGGTTGATGATTTTTGAAAAGTAGGTTTCATGTGTTTAATTTAAAATTGAATGAATTGAATTGTATTGCTGTGTATATCTGAGGCGCAATTCGGTGGTGAGATAATCATCTTTGAACCTGCATTCAAAGAGATCGATCATCACCTTTGCACACTCTATCTGAAACGTGTTATTGCACGATGTCAGAATTCTAAGTATCCAGTCAAAAATGTGTTGTTTGTCGTTCATAATTTATTTTTTTAATAATAATAAAATCGCGCGGTTTGTTGGTTGAAATGATTCAATGTTTTCAGAAGCACGTGCCCAACAAATTCCGTCGTGTCAAAAGGTATTTGCTCCCAGTATTCGCAAAAGGCGATGGCGTATTCAACAGGCACACTCAGCCTCGTTGGCTTGTCCATCAAGATTGATTTCTCTTTTAGTTTTTTGTAGAATTTCAGCATCATCACCTCAATGATCGCATCCATACGGTTGCCGATTTCGCCTTCGTTTTTTAGAGTGCGTTCAAATGCCATTACCAGCGCGCGCAATTCGTCAGGCTTAAGCTTCAGTACAATTTTCATAATATTCATAATATCTTTTTTTGATGTAATACAAATGATTTCGCATAGCTGTTTCGTGCTCGCATCTATGTTGACACGTTCTAATTGCATTTATAATAGTCGTGTGATGTCTGTTAATAATTCGCCCCACTGCGACGCGCGTCATATTCACTATTTCAGTTGCGAGATAGCAAAACATGAATCGAGCATCGATTATATCTGCGTCGCGCTTCTTCCCGACGATTTGTTCATGCGAAACGTCAAATTCGTCACAAACAATTTTCATTAAAATATCAGTTTTTAAACTCAGCAGGCTCGATAGATGTTTCCTCTTGAAAATCTTTATTTCATATTCTTTGAGGCCGATTGCAGACAACTGCTCATTTGCATAATTGATAATCTGTTCAACAACCGATATTTTATCCATTTACCACCTCCTTATTAAAATTGTCAATCATCAGTGCATAGCTTTCGTCCAGTACAGTACCATTCGGGTATATGCTGTGCGCCAGTGCTTCTGCATTATGCATGTACTCGTAGATTCGCTTAGCCGATAGGCGGCTCACCTTCGCTATATCTGTATTCAGAAAGGCCGTGTCCCTGATCAGCCACTGGTTCTTCCACCAGGCCCAGAATATGCGGCTCCTTTCCAGGGCGTCTATTCCTTCTGGATCATTCGGTATATACGATTGCAGGTATTGCCGCCCGGTACGATACTGCATTTCTGCATAGCGCAGTTCGTCCCATCCCAGCAGTTGTATCACCTGTTGCTTGGCCGTCTGCTGCCGTTGTTTGATGTGTTGCGTGTAGCTGTTCATTTCAGATAGTTTATGAGTTTGAAAATCATGTTGCATGACAAAAAGAAGAGTGATGCGCCGATGATGAATATGATTGAGTAAACGATTGCTCTTAGTTTCATCTCTTAAAAGTTGTACCTGATGGCCAGGCTGATGATGAATGTTTTTTCTGTGTAATTACCGCCAAGCAGTAGCACTCCCTGGTTGATCTCCTTGCCTACATATAAGCTGCCGATAATACCGGATGTATTCAGGCACTTCTTATCAGTACTCCTCAGCGTGTACGCATACCCTACCGAAGGCTCCACCATCCACGTTCCATCCGTCCCTCCGCCGCGGCGGATCACCCGACTGCCCAACCTTCCATTGATACTAGCGCCTGCCTCCACATCTCTGCTCACATGCGCCAGGTACCCGCCCTGCACGAATACCGGCCCGGCATTGTACCCTGCCGCCAGTTCAGCCGTAGGATGATTGAGTGTGCTGTACCCTGCGCCTATTTGCATATAAGCCTGTGCGTTGGATTGCACGCGGCCGATGAAAAAGATAAGTAGTAAGGTAATGTAGCGTTTCATGTTTATTTTTTTAAATGATTTAAAACAAATTGCCATAATGCGATGTTCGCTACTAAAACAAAAGCAGCCGCGATGAGAAGGATTGTGGTGCAAACAATCTTGTTAATATTTTGTTTGAAATATTTTTTCATAATTCATAATTTTTAATTCATACTTAAAAGCCGGCCCTGCCGGAATTGTGTTTAAATACCCCAATATTCCTTTGCCCCTTCCTCCCAAATGGTTATCGGCGCCCCGCCACCGTAACGGCTGGTTACAAAGGCTTTAAACCCCTGCACCATGATCTTCACGTCAACATCGTAGCGCACGCTTTTGGCTACCCGTCCGGCTGGCTCCTTATGATCTGCATGGCTTACGAAAATGAGCATCTTATCAGCCAGGCTATGGCTAAATTTGATGTAGTTCTTATAATTCATCCCGTTACCGTCATTATGCCGGAAGTATTGCAGAGAATCCACAATCAAAACATCCGGGCTTTTGCGCTTCTTCATCCGTGCGGTTACTTGTTCTATGGTTTCTCTATTCAGGATGATGATGTTCTTATCTATCCCTTCGGCTACCAGGGCATCGCCCAGCGCCAGACTATCGCCCATCTCCAGGCTGTTGTATGCTACCCGACAAAAGTTGCTTAAGTACTTTGCCAGTTGCAGTACAAACCGGCTCTTACCCTGCCCGCTGCCACCCCATACGAGCATGCGGCTGTTGCTCTCTACACGGCCAAAGGCAGCAAACCATTCATTTTTAAAGTCAAGTACCATTCTCTTTTTATTTATAATATTCGCAGGGGTTAAGGCTCTTGGTAGCATTTAATTTCATGTGGTTGTAGGGTTATTCATGCGGCTTTTAATAATTTTACAATTGTCTTTGCCCGCCTCAGCGTACCGTGCTCTCCGCCGTCGGTCGCCAGTATCTTTTTTACATATACTGTCAATTTCTTTTGCTCCGATGCCGGAAGGTTGGCCACTAATACATCGCCGATCAGCTTCACATAGAAGGCCTCTTTGTTTTCGGCACCCATCGGCACAGCCTTCATGTATTTGTTGTTGAACCGGTCAAATATTTCTCTGTAACCCACCTTCCGGTAATTGATGCCTCTCTCTATTTTTGCGCGTAAGCCGTCAGCGCCCATCATATACCATCCGCATGTACCTTCGGTTGCATTCCACAGTTCTTTTAGTTCCAGAAATGCTGCATAATCCAAGTCGCCGGCCTCGTCCAGCACTATCAATGGCTTCTCCATGTATAGCAGCGCATATTTCAAATCGGCTTTCACATCCTGGTATCTTCCACGGTTATCTACGCCAATGGTTTTGGCAAATAATCTGATAAATTGCTGTTTCGTTTTCGCCTGGCTGCAATCCAGATAAAAGCTGTTTTTCATACGCCTGATGATATGCTTTGCACAATAGGTTTTGCCTATGCCACATTCATCCACCATTATCAGCGCTGCGCCATTCCTCTTACAGTTTTGCAGGTCGTTTTCCACTTTCGCATATACCTCCGTGCGCGCGGTATTCCATTGTTCGCCGTCGGGCATGATGTCAAATAATCTGCCTATATGCAGCCACTTTGCGTCAGAGAGCACCTGTTCGGTATCTCCCTTGTGCAGCCGGCTGTAGATGCTGCTGTTGATGCCAAGCGTTTTTGCATAAGCTACGTCGGTGCCTTGAAAATTGTCGCGATGCGCAGGCATTGCGGCCAAAATCTTTTGTTTAAATGCTGTAGTAATCATAATCGGGTTTGTGTTTTAGTTATTTGTTATAATTCATCAAGCAGAGAGCGCGGCTCACTGCCTTCTATTTTGAAATAATCAATTTCGTCGGGTTCATCTTTTATAATCTCCACGGTGTGGTCTTCCGGAAGTTCATTAGCCGCACTGATAACAGCCACCGGCGCCAGTGCTTCCTTTCCTTCCCTGATGTGTTCCTCTATGCCTTTGTTGTAGCGATAGTTGCGGCCCAGCACTTTACCATCCTGTTCGGTTTGTTCGATGCGGGCCTTGTGTGCGATTTCCTTTGGTAGTGCCTCACATAGGAATGTTTCACTGTCTTTTTCGTATAAATAAATGCGGTTTACATCGCCCTCTGCATTCTCTATCCACCAGGCATCCAGTGCACGGCCATTGTTGCCGGTTTTATTCGCCAGTTCCGGAGTGGGCAGCTTCCATAGTTGGTTATTGCAGCGCAGTTCATAGCGATTAACAGAGGTCTCCGTCTTATTGCCAACATACCGCGCCACATTGCGCCATTCTATCGGCAATAGTTGTGGGTGCTGGTTATCCTGCCATACTTCCAGCCTGCTTTTGCCAGGATATTTCTTTTGGTTCGGGTGAGGGGCGGCATTCCACTGCATCATGCTGTCCACTGCCATTGCGCAGATCTGTTCAAAGTCATAAGTGTGCTTCTCTGCATCTTCCAGGCGCGCCTGGTTAGCCTCATCCCGCGCGTGTGGGCGGGGCAGCCATCCGAGTCCGTTGTTTTGCAGCTTGTCAAAGTCGTAGCGCAGCCGCCGGAACATCCCTTCTATTTTCTTTTCCTGTGGATTTTCTGCTGCCGCAAAGCGCACATAGCGGAATAGGTTGCCTTCTTTGAGCGCAGTTTCTTTCAGGCTGCTCATCAGGTGGTTTTCCACTTCGCACTCTGCAGGCATATTCACGCCGTAGTAATCAAGCTGCTGAAAGAGGTTTTGAAACATCCTGTAAACGAGGTTTAAATTCTTGCCATGTACCGTGTCATTTTCTCTCTGGGCCGGTTTTGAAAACGCCCATCCGATAAAGCATTCACTTGCCACATCAGCAGCGATGTAAGCAATTGGCCGCTTACCATTGTGCATCTTCCAGGGCAGGTCTCTATCATCCAATGATAATATGGCGCCTGAATGTTCCACCGTTAAGGAAGCGTATGCTCTATGTTTGGCGCCAAACTGAATCCGGTTATTGCTCCGGCGGCTATGGGTAACCACCTGGTTCTCCCATTTGGTGAGGTAATTCCTAACTGTGCTTTCACTCACCGGCTCGTAAGCTGTGCGGTCGTATAGTTCGCCGGTGATTTTGTTTACAATGTCCTTTTTGCCGGCAAGGAATTCCAGGTAATCTTTCAACACCTGCACATGGTTTGGTTTGAAGTATTGGCAATAGATGGAGTTAAGCAATTGTTCAATTTCGGCATTCACCACACGGCTATTTTGGTTGTCCCATCCTTTCAGCAGCGTCCGGTACCCATGCTCTACATATCGTTCGTATTTCTCTTTCAGGTGCTTTTCTGTTTTGGGCAATTTGTGTGGCCAGTTGTGTTGTAGCCCGTCCAATACACCTACTGCTTTTTTCCAAAACCCACGCGTAGAGGCTCCGCGACTGCTGTGTTTCAATATGCCTTCATATTTCTTTTTGAATCCGTTTAGGATGGCAGCTTCGTTGCTGTGCCTGGTTACGTGGTTAGCCGTCATGCGCGTCTGAATCTTGCGCACATCCTCAAAGAATTTAATCGCATCGGTATCTTCGGTGATAAAGTCACTGAATGCGTTTGTTTCCGCTATTTTTTGTGGATTTGGGAACATAGAAATTATCCTAGTTCTCCATTCCGGTTTAAGGCTATCAAGGGCTATCAATGCATGGTTGCCTTTTCCCTTTCCTTCGCGCAACCTTGTTATTTTATGACGTCTCACTAATGTTTGATAATCTTCGTAAGCCACCAGCCCCAAATCATCATAAAGAAGATTTGCAGGAACAGCCAGCCTGTTTTGGTATTCTACAATCATTTATTAAGAAGATTTGAAATTTCTCTATACAGCCGGTTAAACTCTTTCCGAATAGTATCTGCGGTCTCGTTTTTAACCGTGTCATTAAGTGCCATACGCACATAACTTTCAGATATTTTTAATGAACTCGCTAATTGTTTTACGACCAAAGCCTTTGCAGAGTCATATTTTTTTCTACTTTTACTATTTCTATTCACATTTGCGTATTTTACAAATGCAATATTATAGACTAAAGTCTAAACAAACAAATATTTTTTTAGACTATTGTAAATTTTGGAAAACATGAAGGCAATTGACCGCGTATTCAAGATACTCGAAGATAGAAACTTAAAACCTTCAAATGTAGAGCAGTCAATAGGCTTAGCAAACGGTTACTTCAAATCTGCAAAGAAGCGAAATAGTGATATTGGCGAAACAATTCTTTTAAAATTGTCTAAATTTTTAGACGTAAGCCTAACGTTTTTAATTACCGGAGAAGAAACAAGCTACCTTCTGAATGAACCAAACGAGCCATACAACGCCAAAGAAATTATCGAACTACAAAGAGAAATAATTAAACTACAAAAAGAAAATTCCAAGCTGAAAGACTATAAAAGTAATAGACATCCTGTTACTCGGCCCGCATCGGGCAAATTAGAACCCAATAAGTAACGAAATGTCTCAGTTTTTTATCCAAATGTAAAAAAAACACACGCCACTTTTGTTCACCAATCCCTTGAAACCATTGATTTTGCTATGTTTTTTTAGGTTGCTGTGTGGAATAAAGGGGGGTGTATCGCCCAAAAATGGGGGTTTATCGGTATCTAAACGGCATTAAAGGGTGACTTATAGCACTAATTTTGACCATGTTTTGACCACCTAAGTGACCACCTTATTGGACATTTCGTTTATTTTCATCATTTTCCCGCCATCGGCATTATGGCATAAAAAAAGGCCTTTTAAGGCCCGTTTAAATTCGTTATAACGCTTATTTGTACTATATTTCAGCTAATATTAACTATCATTACCCAAACGCCGCCCAAATCGTCCCCGTTATAGTCATAGAATTAACCAAAATGGACATTTCGTTTTGTCGTCCGCTTTTATCTCCCATTCAGCTACAACCCGCGTCAATCGTGCATTTTTCGCACTTTTTTTATTTAAATTCTTTTCTCTGAAAGTGGACGTTTCGTTTTACCCCCCTTATCAGGTCACCGTAATGAAGTTTAAAATTTATATGATTGTTATGCGGGTCAACATAAAGATGATCTATTCTGTGGGTATTGATAAG
>CALKHN010000034.1 GCA_937991535.1 uncultured Sphingobacteriales bacterium | reverse complement strand
TCATAGGTACAGTAGAAACATTGGTACACAATAGAAGAAAACATATCCCTATGTGCATCTGTATACCTATGATCCTATGTGTTAAAAACAAACTCATAGGTACAGTAGAAACATTGGTACACAATAGAAGAAAACATATCCCTATGTGTACCTATGTGCCTATGATCCTATGCGTCAAAAACAAATACATAGGCGCAGTAGAAACATAGACATACAATAGAAGAAAACATATCCCTATGTGCATCTGTATACCAATGATCCTATGTGCTTAAACCTAAAACGGAGACACTGTGCGCTTTGCCGTAAAAAAACGATAACATGCAAATGAAATATTCAAAAAACTATCCCTGGGTAGTGGTGGGATTGTTGTGGGTGGTTGCGCTGCTCAATTATATGGACAGGCAGATGCTCAGCACCATGCAGCCTTCTATGATGATTGACATCGTGGAATTAAGAGAGGCAAGAGATTTTGGGAGGCTGATGTCCATCTTCCTGTGGGTATACGGCTTCATGAGCCCGGTAGCAGGAATGATAGCCGACCGGGTAAACCGCAAATGGCTGATCGTGATAAGCCTTTTTGTCTGGAGCGGCGTAACATATATGATGGGCTATAGTGAAAACTTTAACCAGTTGTACTGGCTGAGGGCAATCATGGGCGTGAGCGAAGCTTTATACATCCCTGCAGGACTTTCACTCATTGCCGACTATCACACTTCAAAAACGAGGTCGCTGGCTATTGGTATCCACATGACCGGCTTGTACATGGGCCAGGCGCTTGGCGGCTTTGGTGCTACCATTGCTTCCAGCTATTCATGGCAATCCGCTTTTCATTATTTTGGGATCATCGGAATTGTATATTCTCTTCTATTGATTGTTTTTTTACATGACAAAAAATCACCGGAGGCTACACCTGCAACATATAACATCACAAAAGGAGGAGCTTCTTTGTTTAAAGGATTGGGATTGCTTTTTTCCAATATTTCTTTTTGGATCATTCTCTTCTATTTCGCGGTGCCAAGCCTTCCGGGATGGGGCGTTAAAAACTGGCTGCCTACTTTATTCGCGAAAAACCTCGGCATTGACATGTCGGTGGCGGGGCCGCTTTCAACAATCACAATAGCCGCATCTTCCTTTTTGGGTGTAATTTTGGGGGGGATATTATCTGACCGCTGGGTTCAAAAAAATGTCAGGGGCAGAATTTATACCAGCGCCATAGGCCTGGCTCTAACAGTTCCGGCATTATTACTGGTTGGTTATGGACATTCCACATTTCATGTAATTGGCGCCGCTTTTTGCTTTGGCTTTGGTTTTGGTATGTTCGACGCCAATAATATGCCTATTCTTTGCCAGTTTGTTTCGTCTAAATACAGGGCAACGGCATATGGATTAATGAACATGACGGGTGTATTTGCGGGCGCATTTGTAACAGACTGGCTTGGAAAATCAACCGATGCCGGAAACCTTGGGAAAAGCTTTGCTATGCTTTCAGCTATTGTTCTGGTGGCGCTGATCATACAAATTTCTTTTTTGAGGCCTAAAGCAAATGATTTTGATGAGCTTGCAAAAAACAATCCTTCCTGATTCTTGGAAATGGGAAAAAGTACGTTTCATACATCAACACTATAAAACCATCTTATCAAAACTGATCATGCATTATACGCTAAACGATTTAAGGGATCTTAAAAGATTTTACAGCAATCAACTGCTCAATGATACAGTACCTTTCTGGTTCCCCCGTTCGTTCGATAAGGAACATGGCGGCTTTTTACTGATGCGCGATGCAGACGGCAGTTTAATTGACGATGATAAAGCCGTGTGGATACAGGGAAGGGCAACCTGGCTGCTTTCTACTTTATACAACACGGTTGAAAAAAAGCAGGAATGGTTAGAAGGTGCAAAATTGGGATATGATTTTTTGAATAATCATTGTTTCGATACAGAAAACCACCCCGGCAAACCGGTACGGGGACAAATGTTTTTTCACGTAACAAGGGATGGAAGACCGATTCGTAAAAGAAGGTATTTTTTTTCTGAAACATTTTATGTGATTGCTGCAGCGGCGTTTGCCAAAGCAACCGGCAGCAAAGAAGCAGCTCAAAATGCCAGGGAAGTATTTGGGAATTGCATTGCGTATGCCAGTGGGCAGAAAAAACTCGAGCCCAAGTTTACAGGAACCAGGCCATCCAGGGGAATTGGGGCGCCCATGATTATGATGAACACCGCACAACAGTTGAGGGAAACCATTGGCGATGAACGCTGCGATGAGTTGATCGGAAAATGGATCAGTGAGATAGAAACCTATTTTGTTAAAGACGATATCCGCTGCGTAATGGAACAGGTGGCGCCTGATGGCAGCATCATTGACCATATTGACGGCAGAACGCTCAACCCCGGTCATTCCATTGAAGGCGCCTGGTTTATTTTACAAGAAGCAAAATACCGCGATAACGATCCGCATTTGATTGAACTGGGATGTAAAATGCTTGATTACATGTGGGAACGGGGATGGGATGCGGCGCACGGCGGCATACTTTACTTCCGCGACGTATACAACAAGCCCGTTCAGGAATACTGGCAGGACATGAAGTTCTGGTGGCCGCACAATGAAACCATTATTGCCACTTTACTTGCTTACTTATTAACAGGAAATAAAAAATATGCTGAATGGCATAAGCTCGTTCATGGTTATTCCTATCAGCACTTTCACGATAAAAAAAACGGAGAATGGTTCGGCTATCTGCACCGCGACGGCAGCCTTGCACAAACCGCCAAAGGAAATTTATTCAAAGGTCCGTTTCACCTGCCCAGGCAGGAATGGTATTGCGCACAATTGCTGGATGATTATTTGGCAGAACCATAGCCTGGAAAAAAGTGAATTCAGGCGGATAAGTATAAAATATTTTATAAATACCGGTATCAACTTTTAAAGCAGAAGTATTATGATAAAAACAGCAGTTACAGCAATCGCTTTGCTTCTTTCTATTACCGACGCACTTGCGCAGGTTAAAGATGTTCCCGTTTTTGTATCGGGCACAGAAGGACATAAAAGCTACCGCATCCCCGCCGTTATCGGTTTGCCCAATGGCGCTATCCTCGCTTTTGCCGAAGGCCGTGTACACGGTGCAGGCGATTTTGGCGATATCAATATTGTTTTAAAACACAGCAGCGATAAAGGAAAAACATGGACCGCATTACAAACTGTTGTTGACGCAGACTCGCTGCAGGCGGGCAATCCCGCGCCTGTTGTGGATTTAACCGATCCGGCATATCCACAGGGAAGGATATTTTTGTTTTACAATACAGGTAATAATCACGAAGAAGAGGTAAGGAAAGGTTTAGGGTTCAGGGAGGTTTGGTATAAAACATCAACTGATAATGGAATTACCTGGAGTGACCCTGTAAACATCACTACACAAACACATCGCCCCAAACTACCCCAGGTAAACCATGCGTATAATTTTCCGGAAGACTGGCGCAGCTATGCCAACACGCCCGGCCATGCCATGCAATTCAGTAGTGGCAAATACAAAGGCCGCATATTTGTTGCCGCCAATCATTCTGCCGGAGATCCCCAACCACGGTTTGCCGATTACCAGGCACATGGCTTTTATACAGACGATCATGGAAAAACCTTCCAACTGGGTGAAACCGTTAACCTTCCGGGAAGCAATGAATCTATGGCGACGGAACTCTACCGCAACAAGCTGATGATGAACAGCCGCAACCAGAAAGGAGATATCCGGGAAAGGATCGTTTCCATAAGCAGCGATGGCGGCGCCACCTGGGATACCACGTATTTTGACAAGAATCTTCCCGACCCCGTTAACCAGGGCAGCATTTTAACCATTGGAAAGAAGGGGGCCCGTCCGAACGCCAGCCCGAAAGATTCATTCTGGCGGGGTTCATCCGGGCGGAGGAAAAACATCATCGCTTTCTGTAACGCCGCTGATACAAAAAGCAGGGATAATTTAACGTTGCGCATCAGCTATGATGAGGGACAAACATGGAAAAAGAATTTTGTAATCGCTAAAAGCGAAAATGATCAAAGGGATTATTCCGCTTATTCGGATATCGTGAATGTATCAAAAAAAGAAATTGGTATCTTATACGAGAAAGAGGGTTATTCAAAAATAGTTTTTACGGTGGTGAAATGGAAATAAACAAATACAGAACCATTATTATAGTAATTTCATTACTGCGTTACCAATGTTATTTTCAAAACAACTGGTAACCCGTAAACAAAACCATATGAACAGGAAAGAATTTGTAAAGAATGCGGGACTGACAGCCGCCTCACTTGCCGTATTGCCCTCAGCTCCTTTATTCGCCGGAAAAAGAAATGCCGATCCAAAAATTAAGATGGCGATCATTGGTGTGGGATTGCGGGGACAGAACCACCTTGACCTGCTGCTGAGACGTGCGGACGCAGACGTGACAGCCATTTGTGATGTAGATGAACGCATGCTGAAATCGGCAAAAGAAATGATTTCGAAAACCGGTAAGAAAATGCCCGTTGTGTATACGGGTGATAATTACTCCTGGAAAAAAATGCTGGATACGGAAAAAGTGGATGGGATAGTGATCGCAACGCCATGGGAATGGCACAAACCCATGATCATTGGCGCATTAGAAGCCGGCGTTAAATACATAGGCACCGAAGTTGTACTGGGCATCACACTCCAGGATCACTGGGATGTTGTAAAAGCCGCTGAAAAATACAACGCGAACGTTATGATGCTGGAAAATGTTTGCTACCGCAGGGACGTAATGGCGGTGTTGAATATGGTGCGCCAGGGTTTGCTGGGTGAGCTCATTCACCTGCAGGGCGGATACCAGCACGATTTGCGCGAAGTAAAATTCAACGATGGCGTTCACCCTTACGGACATGGCGTTGAATTTGGTGAGAAAGCGTTTTCCGAAGCCCGCTGGAGAACGGAACATTCTGTTCATCGCAACGGCGACCTCTACCCTACACATGGCATTGGACCTATAGCACACTATATCAACATCAACAGGGGCAACCGTTTTATTACTTTAAATTCTTTTTCTGCCAAGGCAAGAGGATTACATAATTATATTGTAAAGAAAGGAGGAGAAAACCACCCCAACGCAAAAGTTAAGTTTAAATTAGGAGATGTTATTACTACCCATATCGGTTGTGCCAATGGTGAAACCATTTTGCTGCAGTTGGATACCAACTTACCCAGGCCCTATTCTTTGGGCTTCAGGGTACAAGGCACACAAGGTTTATGGATGGACGTAAACAATGGAATGTATATCGAAGACAAATCGGGCAAGGCGCACCAGTGGGACGATGCCAAAGTATGGTTGGATAAATATGATCATCCCCTTTGGGCCAGGTGGAGCAAAGAATCGGCAGGTGCGGGGCACGGTGGGATGGATTTTTTCGTAATTCACGCCCTCGTAGAATCCATCAAGCAAAAAACCGCAACACCCATGGATGTGTACGATGCAGCCGCCTGGAGCGCCATTACGCCACTCAGTGAAAGTTCTATTGAGTTAGGCAATCAAACCCTGGAGTTCCCCGATTTTACCGGCGGTCAATGGATGTACCGGAAACCAACCTTCGCGTTAAACGATACATATTAAATGAACAGATTCTGATTTGCCGCGAAGCATATTTTCCCGGCAAATCAGACTATTCCCCTTTTTTCTTTTTCAGCTTCCGCAGCGCCGAACCTTTGTGCGCTGCAATATGATCTGTTTTATCGCTTTTTATTTCGTACTGCGGATCCTCCTTAGTGGCATGATGGGTATATCCTTTGTACGTAAAATCAGCAGTATGCACTTTTATGATGGTGCCCGATACATGTCCTGCTTCTGAATTCCAGCTAACATGATCGCCTTCTGCAAATGCTTTTTCCATATTCATTATTTTTTGCTGTTCCAAATTTACGCAGGACGGATAATATTTTCAGGTTTCACCTTAGCAATCAGCTTTGGGCTTTGAGCTATCAGCTTTGGGCTTTCAGCTATCAGTTTTCAGCTATCAGTTTTCGGCTATCAGCTTTGGGCTTTCAGATTTCAGCCTTCGGCTTTCTCCTCTCACCTCTTACTTCTCACTTCTCCCTCTCTCCTCTCACCTTCAATGATGAGAAAAGGCTGCACGCCCGGTTGAATATTTTTTA
>CALKHN010000033.1 GCA_937991535.1 uncultured Sphingobacteriales bacterium | reverse complement strand
GGGTGAAGGGTGAAGGGTGAAGGGTGAAGGGTGAAGGGTGAAGGGTGAAGGGTGAAGGGTGAGTGCTTATTCACTACTGACTATTCACCACTATTAAATCAGTTATTAATGCTTGCCGAACAATCTATGCATTATATTTGAACATGTGCTGGAACGTATTGCTTTTATTGCAGCTCATTTTTTTTCACCGGATATCAAACCCTGTACAGAAAATTCAAAAAGTTCAATTGTCAGGTTTTGCACAGGGAACCACCTGGCATATTACTTATTATGCGCAGGACAGTAGTGTGAAAAAAAAGCAGGTAGACAGTATTTTATTCCAACTCGACAGTTCTCTTTCCATATATAAACCCTGGTCGCTGATCAGCAGGTTCAATGCATCAAAGAATGGCATTGCTGTTGACGATCACCTTGCTACGGTAGTTAAAAAGTCAATAGAAGTATGGAAACAATCCGGTGGCGTTTTTGATCTCACTATACAACCGCTTGTTGCCGCCTGGGGATTCAGCGCTAAGCCTGTGAACACATATCCCGATTCGGCGAAGGTTCGCTCTTTGCTTCGGTGTACCGGAGCGGACAAGATAAAATTAGAAGGGCGCCGTCTGATCAAAACAAAGCCCTGCATTGCTATTGATGTAAACGGAATAGCCCAGGGGTATAGCGTGGACGTACTCGCAAACTTTTTAGAACAAAACAGTATCACCAACTATATTGTGGAAATTGGTGGCGAGATCAGGATTAAAGGCCGGAAAAAGCCCGGCAATGAAAAAATGAAAATTGGTATTGAAGCGCCGGGAGACTATGTGTTTGAATCGCCGGTTATGCAAAAGATCATTACCGTTGATGAAGGCGCTGTTACAACATCCGGCAGTTACCGTACGTTTCATGAAAGCAAGGGGAAAAAGTTCAGTCATATTATTGATCCTAAAACAGGTTATCCTTCTCAAAACGACCTGGTAAGCGTTACTGTTTTCGCCAATGACGCGATTACTGCCGACGCTTATGATAATGTACTGATGGCAATGGGACTGCAAAAAGCGTTGGCATTTGCAGAACAAAGAGAAGATATTGCGGCTTATTTTATTTACAAAACACCCAATGGATCCATTACAGATACCGCCAGCAGCCGGTTTTACGGGCTTTTCGTGAAAGAAGAGAAGTGAAAGGAGAAAGGGGAAAGGGGAGAGGAGAAAGGAGAAAGGGGAGAGGAGAAAGGGGAGAGGAGAAAGGAGAAAGGGGAAAGGTGAAAGGTGAAAGGGGAGAGGAGAAAGGGGAAAGGTGAAAGGTTTCACGTTTATCGTTTGTCGTTTCACAAAAGGTGCGCGACGGGAGATGTAAAAAGTGAGATGAGCCGATCGCTAACGGCTAACGGCTAACGGCTAATGGCTGATTGCTGATTGCTGACTGCTGACTGCTGACTGCTGACTGCTGATTGCTGAAGACTGACAGCCCACAAAAAACAATCCGGCAGGCTTTTTATTCCCACCGGATTATTGTATGCTGCGTTGAGCATTTAATTATTTCAGCTTAGCCACTTCCTCATCAAAATACTTTTTTGTAGCAATCACGTCTGGCAGGTTGTGGTACCAGTTGGACTCATGTTCAATGGAAAAAATTCCGTTGAAGTTTTGTCTTTTAAACTCTGTAAAAACAGCAGGATAATCTATTACACCTTTACCTACTAAGGTATCGGCTGCCTTGGTATCATCGAACTTTACTATGTCTTTTAAATGCGCGCCAATAAGATGCCCGTCTAATTTTTTTAAACAGTCAACGGGGTCCAAACCGCTGCGTGCCCAATGTCCAATATCGGCGCAGGCTCCTATATTGCTATGTCCCTGTATAGCGGCAAGCACGGAATCGGGCGACCAGTAGCCGCTAGGTTTTGGATGATCGTGAATGGCAACTTTTATACCATATGCACCAGCCAGGCTATCAGCCACATCCCAGTGGTCTTTCTTTGGTTCGGCGGTAATATAGCGTAAGCCAAATTCTTTTGCCAGGTCAAAAGCTTTGATCCATTCCGCTTTGTCTTTGGGCGAAATTACGCCCATGGCTGCAATGCTGATGCCCTTGGATTGCAGAAGGGACTTAAGCTTAGCGCGGGTGTCGGCAGACATCTCAGGACCAAAGTCGCCTTTCAGATCGCCACCCAAAGGTTGTCCGAAAAAAGCCTCGATGTTTTTAATACCCGCACTGTCAACCTTGTTCAAGGCATCTGTAAGGGAAAACATCCTGAATGTCCACATTTGCACGCCCAGTTTAAAGCCGTCAACACTGCCACTACTGGCGCTGTCAGCAGTTTCCACGGTGGTGCTGTCGGCATTGCTTGTGTTACTGCTGTTATTACACGATGTAACAGCAAACATGCACAGCAGGAATAAAAAAAAGTTGTTGATCAGTTTCATTTTTACATTTTAAAGTGAATAAAAAAATCTATCCGGACAATTTACTAACCGCACGAGTTTAATTTGCTGATGCATATTTTATGCTGCGGGCGGGGCGGTAAATTACAAATTTGTTTAAAAATAGCCATAAATGAAATGGATGCTTTCTTCCGATGAACTGCGGCAGGGCACAAGCTGTGTTAATGCTTGTATTGCAGAGAATAGCGTGAATCTATAAACCTGTATTGGCCCGCCTGATGATTTCTTCACGGTAAAACCTGGGAGACCTTCCGTTTCTTTTTTTAAACAGTTTTGAAAAGTAGAACACCGATTCAAATCCTGTTTGCCCGGCAATTTCATTAATGCTGAGGCTGGTGGTTTCTAAAAGATATTTGGCCCTGTTTAGCCTGAGGTTCAATACAAACTGGTTAGGCGGTTCGCCGGTGAGTCTTTTAAATTCTTTTCTGAAAGAAGAATAACCCATTGGCAGTTGGCGGGCCATGTGTTCAAGATCAATATGTTTTTCCAATGATTCCTGCAAAAGGAATTTTGCTTTTTCGATCAATCTTCCGATCGGGGATTTCTCGGTTTCATCGCTTAATGATACCGAATATAAATAGCCAAGTATCTGCAGTGTAATGCCGGCACTGATTTGTTGATAACCCGAGGGAGCGGTTTGAACCGTTTCAATAAGTTTGTGAAAGAGATTCAGCAGTTCGCGCTGTAAACCTACTTTAATGAAAGGATATTTAACATTAAAAAAATCATTTCTCATCAATTCATTGGCATAGTTACCATTAAATCCCAGCCAGTATTCATCCCACCCCGAATCGGTATAAGGTTTATAACGGTGCCACACACCCGCATGTAAAAACAAACAGGTGCCTTCAGTAATTTCAATTGGTTCTGCAAATTCCGATTCAAAAATGCCGCCGCCTCTCGATACATATATTAACTGGTGCCCGCGAAGAATACGTCCTTTGTTCCACGAAAATGTGTGCGACGATGGATGTTCATAATTTTTAGGATAGTTTTGGTGCGGATATACTTTTGAGAAGCCAGCTGTATCAATGTAGAGCCCCCACTTTTCCTCTACGAGCGAACCGCTCATGTATTTGCAGTAATCGTTCATATCGCAACAAGTATTTATTAACAAGAGCAATCAAAATATGTCAAAAGGTACAAAAAGAAACTATTTTATCCATTTTTTTAGGCGTCGTCACTGAATAAATTTGTTTATGGAAAAATGATCTTATACCGCTGTTCGGTATAAAGACAATTAAAACAAACAAAACGATGCATGTTTAAAGTTGGCTTAACGAGAGACTTTTTAACGCCCGAAGGAATACTAACCTATAAGGATATGGGATTAGATATTCTTGATAACATTAAAGAGATCGAATATGAATTTTTAGAAAAATGGGAGTCGCCGCTGCAAGCCGGCACCCTGCAGCAGTATGATGCTATTATCTCCCTGGCTCCGGCGTATACTGCAGAAAGTTTCATAGGTGTAACCCGTTTAAAAGCAATATGCCGTTTTGGAGTGGGTTATGATATGGTTGATGTAAATGCGTGCAGCCGGGCCAATGTGATAGTAACCATTACGAAAGGCGCGGTAAATTATTCGGTGGCTGAAGCCATCATTACGTGGATGCTTGCACTGTGTCATAAACTGGTTGCCAAAGACAAATTGGTAAGGCAGGGCAAATGGCAGGAAAGAAATCAATACACCGGGAGTGAGCTGCGTTCCCGAACGCCCGGCATCATTGGATTTGGCGGCATTGGCAGCCGGTTAACCCAAATGTTGAAAGCCTTCCATATGAACCAGCCCCTGGTATACGACCCTTATATTGATGAAGCAAAAGCTTCAGAATTGGGCGTAAGAAAGGTAGATATGCATACGCTTTTACAATCGTCTGATTTTATATCAATCAATTGTCCTTTAACCCCGGAAACAAAAAATATGATTGATGAAAAAGAATTGATGCTGGTAAAAGAATCCGCCTTTATCATCAATACGGCGAGAGGTGGTATCGTAAACGAGCGGGCTTTGATTAAAGCTTTATCAAACAATCGCATTGGGGGATACGCAACGGATGTTTTTGAAGATGAGCCAGTCGCTTCAAACCATCCGTTTTTTAAAATGGATAATGTATTGCTGGCGCCTCACTGCATTGCATGGACACAAGAACTGTTCAGGGAAATAGGGCGTATGGCCTGTACACAGGTGGCACAGATAGCACAGGGGAAAACTCCTGATCATATTTTGAACGCAGACATATTGGACAAATGGCATTCTGAAAAAATAAAATAATCTTCCATGAAATCAATTATTAAGACCCCGGCAACCCGAGCAATTTACCAGCATTACATTAATGGTACGTTTTATGGGTCGGTACCCTCAGGCGATTACATAGAAGTGCTGGATCCCTGCACTGAAGAAATAATTGCTTCTGTACCAAGAGGTGGGCAGGAAGAAGCCGATGCGGCTGTTGATGCCGCTGTTGCCGCACAACGTCATTGGAGTTCACTGCCCTCTGTTGAAAGAGCAAAGTATCTTAAGGCCATGGCAAACACGATCAGGGAAAACCGCGTGATGCTGGCAGAAACATTGGCCCGCGAACAGGCAAAGGTAAAAGCGCTGGCCCAGGTGGAAATTGATGTAACAGCAGAATATTACGATTACTATGCAGGATTTGCCCGGGCTTACGAGGGCGAGATCATACAGAGTGACCGTGTAGGCGAACAAATTTTCCTGCATAAATTACCGATAGGTGTTGTGGTAGGCATATGCCCCTGGAATTTCCCGTTTTTTGTAATGGCCCGCAAAGTTGCGCCCTCAATGCTCACCGGCAATACTATTGTGGTGAAAGTGAGTGAAGAAGCACCTTTAACCTGTCTTGAATTTACTAAGTTGTTGGGCAGCGTTAACCTGCCAAAGGGTGTATTGAACGTGGTTTGTGGTTATGGAAATGAGGTCGGGGAAGCGCTCACCCATAATAAAAATGTAGGCATGATCAGTCTTACGGGAAGCGTTGATTCAGGTCATAAGGTAATGGCCGCCGCTGCAAAAAATATTACTAAAGTTTCTCTTGAACTGGGAGGTAAGGCACCTGCTATTGTATGCGAAGATGCTGATATGGAAGTGGCTGTAAACTCGATTGTGGCATCGAGGATAATTTACAGTGGCCAGGTATGCAATTGTGCGGAGCGGGTGTATGTGGAAGAAGGAGTATATGACGCATTTTTGGAAAAATTAACCACTGCCATGAAAGCAGTAAAAGTAGGCAATGCGTCTAATGACAGTGGCATTGACATGAGTGCCCAGATCAACCAAAAGCAGTTGGATAAAATTTCCGGAATGGTAGACAGGGCGCAGGCGGCCGGTGCCAAAATAGCAACAGGCGGAAAAAAATCAACCAGCTTTGATAAAGGTTATTTCTACGAACCTACCGTCATCACCAATGTAAAACAGGATGCGGAGATCATGCAGAAAGAAGTATTTGGCCCTGTGTTGCCTGTTATGAAAGTAAAAGACTTTGATGAGGCATTGAAGCTGGCCAACGACAGCGAATACGGGCTCACCTCTGCTGTGTACACCCGGGACATCAACAAGATGCTACGCGCTACCAAAGAATTAAATTTCGGCGAAGTGTATTTCAACAGGGAAAACTTTGAAGCTATCCAGGGTTTTCATGCCGGCTGGCGGAAATCGGGCATTGGTGGTGCAGACGGCAAACATGGCCTCGAAGAATATTTGCAAACCAAAACCATATACATTCAACAAACTTCATAGCGTTTTTTTCAACGATTGCATCATACCAAAAATCATCATTATGACATCAGGATCTTCATTCATTCCAGCCTTTAATTGCAAATTGGGCAGGCTTTTGTTTTATTGGGCTTTTTTATTCATTTGTCCCGCAGTAGCGCTGTGTAAGGATATTGTAGTAAAAACGGAAACCAATAAAATGGTTGAAATTTCATTTACTGCGGCCGGTACCTATAACGATCCGTTCAATGAAGTTGAACTGGATGCCGTTTTTACCGCCCCTTCAGGCGATCAATTAAAGGTGCCGGCTTTTTGGGCAGGCGGCAATATATGGAAGGTCAGATATGCTTCTCCAATACAGGGCAACCACAGTTTTACAACCATCTGTTCCAATGCAGCCGACAAAGGACTCGCCGGCATCACGGGCCGGGTTGAGATTAAGAAATACAAAGGCAACAATCCGCTGCTCCGGCGCGGCGCTGTTAAAATTGCCGACGATAAAAGGCATTTTGCTTATGGTGATGGCACCCCGTTTTTTTGGATGGGCGATACCTGGTGGATGGGCCTGACCAAAAGACTGGTATGGCCGGAAGAAGTGAAATCACTTGCGGACGACAGAATTAAAAAAGGTTTTAATGTAGTACAGATTGTGGCAGGACTTTATCCAGACATGCCGGCCTTTGATCCCCGCGGTGAAAACGAAGCAGGATTTCCATGGGAAGCGAATTACACCAGTATAAGACCTTCTTACTTTAACGCCGCAGACAGGCGGATCATTTACCTTGCTGAGCAAGGCATCACGCCCTGCATTGTAGGCGCCTGGGGTTATCACCTGCCCTGGCTGGGCGTTGAAAAGATGAAGCAGCACTGGCGCTATCTTATCGCAAGATGGGGTGCACTTCCCGTTGTATGGTGTGCGGCCGGAGAAACCACTATGCCTTTCTATCTTTCAAAAACCAAGGACGCCGACAAAGAATGGCAAAAAGATGAATGGACGAAGGTGATAAGATACATGAAAGAGATTGATCCCTTTAAAAGAGTGATCACCACGCATCCTTCAAGAACAGCGAGAGCGTCATTATCCGATCCTTCTTTATTGGATTTTGATATGCACCAGAGCGGGCATGGCTCAGGCCCTGAGAAGCAGGCAGCACAGGCGCTGGAAGGCTGGCGTACACAACCTGTGATGCCGGTGATCAGTGGTGAATCAAGATATGAGGCCCTGGCTATACCCAATCCACTTCCCGCCGAAGCGCCCCGCGGAGCCTTTTGGGCACATACTGTAAACAGCGGGTTGGCAGGTCATACCTATGGAGCAAATGGTATCTGGCAGTTGAATGGTATCAATAAACCTTATGGTAAGTCGCCCGGGGGAAATAACTGGGGAATTACACCCTGGAATGAAGCGATGAAGCTACCTGGCTCTGCACAAATTGGCGCAGCAAGAAAACTGATCGAATCAATCCCTGGTTGGAGCAGTTTTCAACCGCAACCTGATATGATCACACAATGGTCATCCGGAGATACGGCTGTACTAGCTGTAACATCCGGTAGCCGGTCGGCAATCGCCTATCTGCCGTCACCAGGCAGTCTTACGATCAAGCTCCCGGCTGCTGGTCAGCGGTATAAAGCTTTTTGGTTTAATCCGGTCACTACTGATAGGGGACAGGAATTTACGGTTACCACAGACAATTCAGGAAAATTGGCCGTCACTTCGCCCACCACCAAACAAGATTGGGTGCTGGTATTAACCAGAAATTAAAACATGCCCATTCATTATTTACATAAAGCAATTTTGGAGATTTACTTTTAAAATTATATCCGTAAAACAGTTAAATGCAAAAGACGAACTATATGCAAAAAAGATTTATCAATAGAGTTGTTTGGGTGAGCGGGGCTGCTCAGGGTATCGGGCGTAGCATCGCAGAACTTTTTGCGGAAGAAGGGGCGAGTGTGGCTATTATTGATATTAAAGAAAAAGAAGGAAAGGAATGTGCAGAATGCATTAAATCTAAGGGAGGAACCGCTGCCTTTTTTTTTTGTGACCTGAATGTGGAAGGTGCCATTCATCAATCTATCACCGACACCGTTGCAACTTTCGGAGGCTTGCATATTATCGTGAACAACGGGGCAATCAATATGGTTAAGAGCCTGCATGATTACACTACGGAAGAATGGGACCGGCAATTGAATATCAATCTTAAGGCCATTTTTCTGAGTTTTAAATACGCTTATCCTTACCTCAAAAAAAACGGCGGCAGCAGTATTGTAAATATTGGATCGGTAAGCAGTTTTGTAGGGCAGGCTAAAACACCTGGTTATATCGCTGCCAAGGGGGGCGTAATGATGCTTACTAAATCTATTGCAATTGACTATGCATCAGATAGCATTCGGTGTAATGCGGTTTGTCCCGGTATAACAGATACGCCTATGTTGAGAGAACATATGGGTGAGCAATCAGGAATCGCCGAACGCCTGCACCGTGTACCGGCAGGGCGTATTTTACAGCCACATGAAATTGCCAGCGGTGTTGCGTACCTGTGCAGCGATGATTCATCGGGTATTACCGGAACCAGTTTAATAATTGATGGTGGCTACCTCGCTACCGCAGAATGGGATGGAGGGCTTTTATAATGAAAAATATAAAAATTTCCTGCGCTGATTTTACATTCCCGCTTTTACCACACGATAAGGTTCTGGACCTGGTTGCTATGCTGGATTGTGATGGGATTGACATCGGGCTTTTTACCGGACGATCGCACATACAGGCAGGGACAGAATTTACGGAACCGGAAAAGAATGCCAGGTTGTTGCAACAGAAAGCAGCCGATCGCGGACTGGCGATTGCCGACATATACCTGCAGCTCGACAATGACCTGGCAAGATTCGCTATCAATCATCCCGATGCATCAATACGGGCTTTCGCGAGAGAACAATTTTTGAAACTGATTGAATATGCACAGTATGCAGGCGCTGAACATATAACCTGTTTGCCCGGGATGACTTTTCCTGGTACCGAATTGCCTGAAGAGTCTGTAAAGAGAAGTTATGAAGAACTGTACTGGCGCGTAGAGCAGGTGCGTAAAACAAAGTTGAACTTTTCAGTGGAATGTCATGTGGGGGCGCCCTATACGAAACCGGAGGATGTGGTTACACTCGTTAAATCGGTGCCGGGGTTACAACTTACACTCGATTACACGCATTTTATACGAAATGGTTACACGCAGGCGCAAGCCGATATACTGCTGCCTTACGCCAATCATTTTCATGCCCGCGGGGCACAGCCGGGCAGATTACAGTCACCCGTAGCCGAAAATAGTATTGACTATGAAAAAATCGTCCGGCAATTAAAGGAAAAAAATTACACGGGTTGGATAGGCCTTGAATATATATGGATTAAATGGGAGCAATGCAACCAGGTAGACACCTTGTCTGAAACCATTTTATTAAGGGATATTATTTTGAAAAGCCTTGCAAAAAACAATCCGGCATGAAAACAATCGCTTTGCAGTTGATGCGAAAGAAACTGGCAGAACAGTATGCGGTATATGGACTGTGGGTAACCCTTGAATCGCCCGGCATTACGGAGATTGCCGTGCATTGCGGTCTCGACTGGGTGATCGTTGATGCCGAACACGGGCATATGGACTGGCACAATATAGTGGAACACATAAGGGCAGCAGTGCGAAGCAACACCGTTGTTTTGGTCAGGATTTCCAATGTCGACGAAGGCATTATCAAACGTGTGCTGGATATAGGCGCCGACGGCATAGTGGTTCCTCATATAGAAAGCGCTGCCGCCTGGAAAAAAGCATTGTCATATGCAAGGTATCCCCCGGCCGGCATACGGGGCATTGGGGCAGAGCGCGCTACCAAATGGGGTAGTGATTTTGCACAGCACGTAAAGGATGCTGATGAGCATCTGCTGATGATCCCTATTATCGAATCCGTAACAGGTGGCGATAATATAGATGAAATTATTGCGGTAAAAGGCACTGAAATCGTATTCTTCGGTCCGGCCGACTATTCCGCATCCGCCGGTTATGCCGGGGAGTGGGAAGGCAAAGGTATAGCTGAAGCAATTGACGGAGTAAAAAATAAGATTGTTGCCGCAGGCAAACACTGTGGTGTGATGGCCAAATCTAAAGACGATCTGAAACACAGGTACAGGCAGGGCTTCCGCATGCTATCCATAGGAGCGGATGCAGGCCTTCTGCTTAAAACGATTAAATCATTTTTTTAATCATAATGATGAATACATTTTCCAAAACAAGTTCCGGTTCTGCATACGGAAGAGTGGAGTCTGTTAGTCCAATAGGATCCGGCCCGATCATGGAACTGGCGCCGGGTATTGTTTGTGAAGCCCAGGTGGGCGCACACAATGAAGCTGTTAATTTGTTTACAGCTATTGTTACGTTTCAACCGGGCCGGTCGTTGCCCATGCATGTCCACCCCCATTCAGAATCCATTACCCTGCTTAAAGGAGAAGCAATTGTTGAAGTTGAAAATCGACGCTACAGGTTACAGCAGTTCGACAATATCACTGTTCCCCAAAATATACCGCATAAAGTAGTTAACGGTTCTGGCGCCGAACAGAGCATATTTCATATTGCAATGCCCGTATCTGTTCCGCTTCGGGATGTAAAAAACGAAGCATATGCTCAATACATTTCTGTTGCAGATGATGTGAACGGAAAATCAGGCAAAGAGTACGTCACACGTTTTAATTTAGCAAGCCGCTATAACGCAGGCAGCGGTACTGCTTTTATAGATTATTTTAATGAGGAGATGCTTGCGGGTGTTGGCATGAGCGGGGGGGTGGGTATCTTTTATAAAGACGGCAGGTTGCCAGCACATTTTCACGCATTCGACGAATCAATATGTATTGTTTCCGGGGAAGCCGTTTGTATTACCCAACGAAGCAAATACCATCTCTCCAATTTTTCAACAGCGCTTCAACCAAACGGATTGCCTCACTATTTCATCAATCCGTATCAAAAAGAAATGTATATGATTTGGGTGTATGCAGGTGCTATGCCCGTGAGAACAGAAGTAGATGATTTTTAAATACTGCTGCCTTGAAAACCGTTCGTAGCGCGCTTCTGGAGCAATAGTGATGGTCGGTCAAAAAGTATAAATGAATTGTCAGGATGTATATTTTAACTCAACTGTCGTTACAGTATTTTAGCACATTGGGATTTCCTTTTTTTTAAAGTTCGCTTTCATAGCGCATCAACAAATCTGTATAAAAACAAAAATTATTATTATTATGAAAAAACGAGGATTGCCATTCCCGTCCTGGAAACGGTGTGGTATGACACTAATGCTGCTGCTCGGCTTTTACAGTTATTCTTTCTCTCAGAATTCTTTAAAGGTTTCGGGTATCGTTGCCGATTCGGCCGATGGAAAACCTTTAGCCGGGGTAACCGTAACGGTTCAGGGTACCAGCAAGGCTACCAAAACCAACAATGCCGGTGCTTTTACTATTGACGTCGCAAAGAATGCTGCGTTGGTATTCAGCTTTACAGGCTACAATTCGCAAACCGTGACGATCAATGACGACAACAATATCAATATTACCCTCGGCGCCGTATCGCAAAGTCTCAGCGAAGTAGTAGTGGTGAGTTATGGTACACAGAGAAAAAGAGAAATAACTGGCGCCATCAGCAATATCAATGCCAGCGAATTGAAAGACCTTCCGGTTACCAACATAGGACAAAAATTACAAGGCCGGTTAGCCGGGGTTCAAATTAATCAGAACACCGGGCAGCCGGGTGCTAACATGGCCATCCGCATACGTGGTGCGGCATCCATTAATGCAGGTAATAATCCATTGATCGTGGTAGACGGTTTCCCTATTGAAAGCGGGTTGAATACCATTGATCCGGATATGATAGAGTCGGTGAGCGTACTTAAAGACGCTGCAGCATCATCCCTCTATGGTTCAAGAGCCGCAAACGGCGTATTATTGATCACCACCCGGCAGGCCAATGCAGGTCAGCGCAACATACAGTTCACGAGCTATCTTGGTTTGCAAACAGTTTCAGACCGTGGCAAGCCCGATTTAATGGATGCACGTGAATTTGCACAGTTCAAAAAAGAATATTATGAAGACGCTGCGAGATATGAAGGCTATACTGGTGGTGTGCCGGCACAATACCAGAATCCTGAACAGATTGATCCGTCTAAAGGAACCAACTGGTTTGATGTATTATTGAGAGACGCGCTCATCCAGAATTACAGTTTATCGCTTTCTTCAGGTAGCAGGTTTGTAAGATCAGTGGTAGGCGTGAGCTACAATAACCAGGATGGGGTAATGATCAATCAAAATTCAAAAAGATTTACAGCATCAAGCAACAACACTTTTTATGCTTCCGACAAACTTACATTTGGCCTGAACGCGGGGATTACCCATCAAACGGATAATATTACACCCAATCTTGGCAACGGCCGTAATATCATACAGGTAGCGTACCTGAGTGATCCGGCGCTGAAATACAGAAATGACGATGGAACCTACCCGATCGGGTTTGCTCCCCCGGGCATGTTCTCCACTCCAAACTATTACAACGTGCTAATGGAAACCGTTAATCCCAATAAATCATTAACGCTGATAGGCAATGCTTATGGAACTTATGAAATAATTGACGGTCTTGAGTTCAAAAGCAGCATCAATGTTAATATCAATAATACCATTAACAGAACGTTCAGACCTTCAACGATCCGGGGTGGTCCCCAGCCGGCAGCCTCTGCATCGGCCAGTTACAACACCAGCAGCTTTACGTCATGGATGACTGAAAATACGCTCACCTATAGCAGGCAGTTGTTTCAAAAACACAATATCGAAGCTTTTGCAGGCTATACCGCCCAGAAAGTTACATTTGAAAGCAGCGGCATCAATGGTTCACAATTTCCCGACGATAACATTGAATGGCTGAACGTGGCGGCTACCAGGATTGGTAACGTAGGCGCCAACGACTATTCTGTATTATCGTATATAGGCAGGGTAAATTATAATTATGATGGTAAATACATATTATCGGTTGCGCTTAGAAGTGACGGTTCTTCAAAGTTCGGAACCAATAACAGGTACGGAACCTTCCCGTCTGTTTCGGCCGGTTGGGTAGTGTCGGATGAAAAATTCATGAGCGGCATCAGCGCCATCAACTTCCTAAAGCTCAGAGGTAGCTGGGGTAAGGTAGGTAACAATAATATCGGATATTATACTTACCTGGCAGGCGTAGCCCAATCCAATTATGTATTCAATAATCAACTGGCGTCGGGCAGTGCTTTAAATGGTATTGGCAATGCGAACTTAACCTGGGAAACTACAGAAGGATATGATATTGGTGTGGATGTGTCGTTATTGAATAACCGTATTTCATTTGCATACGACTATTATCGCAAAAAAACCGATGGTTTATTATATGGTATTGACATCCCTGTACAATCCGGTTTTTCTACGATTACTTCTAATATCGGCCGTTTTGATTTCTGGGGTCATGAGTTTACCATTGATACCAGGAACCTGACCGGGAAGCTCACCTGGAATACCAGCTTCAATGTTTCCATACCACGGAATGTTGTTAAAAAACTGGGTACTAATGATGCGCCTATCGGTGGTTACCAGGAATATTGGGATGACAACAGAACTGCCGTTGGTATGCCCATTGGTATGTTTTATGGCTATATCAACACGGGTGTGTACATGACGCAGCAGGAATGGGAAACGCAACCACACAATGCAACATCAATGGTGGGCACTGCCCGCTTTGCAGATTTGAGCGGTCCTGATGGAAAACCAGACGGAAAAATTGATGCCAACGACAGAACCTGGATCGGCAATCCAAATCCCGACCTGTTGTTTGGTATGACCAATAACCTGGAGTACAAAAATTTTGACTTTGGCGTGATGGTTTCGGGTTCCGTAGGAAACGATATTGCAGATGATGCGTTTCAATCAACAGAAAACCTGGATGGTGTATTCAATGTTAGAAAAGGCGTAGTGAACAGGTGGCGGTCAGAAGAAAATCCCGGAGATGGTATTTATCCCAGAACCAGGGCGGGCACTACTGCCGATTTCAGGAACTTTACTACAAGGCAGGTGTTCAGCGGTACTTATCTTGCTGTTAAAAACATCACATTAGGCTACCGCATACCGCTCAACACTACTGCAACTATAAAAAGTGTTCGCGTTTATTTTACCACACAAAATCCATTTATGTTTACCCAATATCCGGGAATGAACCCTGAAATTAGTTTAAGGGGTTTAGATGGCTTGCGGTTAGGTCGCGACTTTACAGCATTCCCCATAGCCAAAGTATATACATTAGGTGTAAACGTTCAATTTTAAACCCTGCACTTAAATTTCATTATATGAAGAATAAAATATTATTAGCAGTCATACCGGCGGTTTTTCTTTTTTCCTGCAGCAAAGATTTCTTAGACCTTACCCCGCCGACATCATTGAGCTCCGCCTCCTTTTTTAAAGATTATACTCAGTTCATGCAGGCAATGAACGCAGCGTATGTTCCATTACGCGATGTAGCTATTGTAGGTGTTTACGAGGATGAAATGAGGTCGGACAACACCTTCTTTACCATTTACCAGGCCAACCGCGGCTTTGAACCTCACAGGGAAGCTTATGCGCAGTTTGTTGACAATGCACAATCCAGTGCTACACCCAATTCTCCCGGCAGCAGATGGACCAGCGATTATTCCGGTATTTCAAGAGTAAATACGATACTCAGCCAGCTTACCGGCAATAGCTTCCTGTCCCAGGGTGCAAAAGATACCCTCACGGGTGAAGCTATGTTTCTGAGAGCTTTCTATTATTTTGACCTGGTTACGCACTACGGCGGTGTGCCTTTACACCTGGAACAAATCCAGAACGCTGAAGAATCCTTTAAGCCCCGCAATACGGTTGATGAGATATATACGCAAATAAAGGCAGACCTTGCAACAGCCATTCCTTTACTGCCAACCGTTGCCAGCTTTCCACAATCGGGCCGTGCAAACAAAGGCGCTGCAAAAATGTTGCTGGCCTATGTATATATGACACAACCTGCGCGTGATTACCCTAAAGCTGAGCAGGAGTTAAAGGATATCACCCATATGAATTATTCTTTGCTTGATAACTATGAAGACATATTTGATCCTGCGAATAAAAATCACAGCGAATCCATATTCGATGTTCAGTATATGTCGGATTTAGTGAGCGGGCAGCAAAGCCAGTTTGCCTGGCAATTTATGCCAAAGGCAACCAATACCCAGTTGATCGCGGGCTTCGACGGAGGTCGCATGAACATCTTCAGCGGATGGAACGTGCCAACCGATGAAATGGTTGAATCTTACGAAGCCGGAGATAAAAGGCTGCCTGCATCTGTTTCAGTGGTGGAAGGCACCGTTAGTGGCGTAGAAGATTTTACGATTACAGGAATGAAGAGCCCGGTAGGTTATACACCGGCGCCGGGAACCAGCTTCCGGTACATGGTAAAAAAATATTTTCATCCGCCTTATTCAGTGTCTTTTAATACGCCCGACAATTTTCCCATCTTCAGGTATTCGGGAACGTTATTATTACTGGCGGAGTGTTTGGCAGAGCAGGGCAGGGAAACCGAAGCGCTGCCTTATCTGAACCAGGTGCGTGACAGGGCAGGGTTGGGTGACCTCGGCGTAGCCACCAAAGAAAATATTGCCGGCGAAATGCGTCATGAACTGGCATTCGAAAATCATCGCTGGCTTGATCTTATCCGAACCGGAAAAGCAATCGAAGCTACAACCGCCAAAGGAACACGGCTAAAATCCATCTACGGTTGGATATTGCCCGCAGCCTTTAATGTTACCCAGGAAAGGCTGATCTATCCTATCCCCGCAAGGGAGCTCCAGATCAATGCCAACCTCGAACAAAACCCAGGGTACTAATATAAGTTTAACATGCACGCAGGAGATACAATTGTGTCTCCTGTATGTTTTTACAAGCCATTTTCACTGGCAATGCAACAATTTGAAACGCACCATACTGTAAACATGCATTTTACCGGTGCTGCTCCTCACTTAATGATGAGTTGCAGTGCACAACCTGTTGTGTTTGATGATGCAAAAAAATATTATATACCTGGTACTGTTGAGTGTAATCAGCTTCACATCACAGCAATGTGTGTCTGAAAAAAAGGGATTCGTTGTAAAAGATCTGCGCTGTGAATACCTTAATAATCCCCTTGGTATTGATATTGTAAAACCAAATCTTGGATGGATAATTGAGACAGCCAATACCGGTGATCTGAAAAGTGTAATACAGGTTGCTTATCGCATATTAGTAGCATCAACTCCTGAATTGCTCGAAGAAAATACCGGAGATATATGGGACAGTCAAAAAGTATTATCAGAAAATTCAGCACACATTACCTATGGAGAATCCATAAATAACATGCCCGCCGGAAAACAGCTTGCTTCTGAAACCCAATGCTACTGGAAAGTAAAAGTTTGGATTAAGGCAGATAATAACAATGAAATAGCTTCCGAATGGAGCTCGCCTGCAATGTGGACAATGGGCTTGCTAAGCAAATCCGATTGGTCGGGTAAATGGATTGGTTTGAACGGAGATGCCGAAATAAAGGATACAGCAACAGAACACCGGCGACTGGCTTTACGGATGCTGCGCAGAGCATTTCCCGTTACTAAAAAAGTTTCACGGGCTACTGCTTACGTAAGTGGTTTGGGCTTCTTTGATTATTACGTTAACGGAAAACTTATCAGCGACCAGCTTATGAATCCGGCTTTATCGGGGTATAACAAAAGAATCCTGTATGTTACATTCGATGTAACAAAGGAATTAAAAAAAGGCGATAATGCCATGGGAGCAGTGCTGAGTAATGGCCGGTTTTTTGCTCCCCGGAAAAAGGTTCCGGTTCCCATGCACAATTATGGTTATCCCAGGTTGCTGATGCAGCTTCATATTGAATATGAAGACAGCAGTAAGGAAATGATTGTGTCTGATGATAAATGGAAAGTTACGGCAGACGGTCCTGTACGTGCAAGCAATGAGTATGATGGCGAAGAATATGACGCCCGGCTGGAAATGCCCGGATGGGCTGAAGCCGGCTTTGATGATAAAAAATGGAAAACAGCAGAAATACTGGGGAGTCCCGGAGGTAATATGGAAGCGCAGGTAATGGAACCTATAAGAGTAACCGAAGTACTTCATCCTAAAAAAATTATACAGCCCAAACCTGGTATCTGGATGGTAGATTTTGGTCAGTCATTTTACGGAGTTGTGCGTTTGAAAGTAAAAGGGCCCCGCGGTACTACTGTTAGTTTGCATACCAGCTTTAATGTTTTACCCGACAGTACATTAAAATATCAAAATGACCGCAGTGCGCTGAATACAGATAAATATACGCTTAGTGGCAATGGTTTAGAAATATGGCATTCCAGGTTTAAAGGAAATGCTACAAGATGGATACAGGTGTCGGGATTTCCCGGTACACCCGACAGTTCTAACTTTGAAGGACTTGTAACGCATACCGATTTTGAGCAAACGGGGCAGTTCACATCGTCTGATGAATTGCTCAACCGCGTTTATTTAAATGCAAGATGGGGTACCCGTATGCAAAACAGGAGTTTACCGATGGAACCCGACAGGGATGAGCGTATGCCGTGGAGCGGACATCCTTCCAAGACTTCTGAAAGTGAAGGCTGGGTTTTTAATGTGGCAAAATTCTATGATCACTTTTTACACAATTACAGAGTTCACCAGGAAGCAGACGGAAGCCTTCAGGAAATACTTCCTCCTTACTGGACATTTAACAGCAAAGGAATAGTATGGCCCAGTGTAGCAACAATTATCCCTGATTGGCTTTACAGCTTTTATGGTGATCCCCGCATACTAAAAGACAATTACCAGATGATGAAGCGTTTTGTATTGTTTACACAAAAAACATATCTAAAGGCGGATTACACTACAGATTTTTGTGATTACGGAGATTGGGTAAATGCTATTAATATGGGAGGTAGCGGTGAGCAAACACCGAAGGGGCTAATGGGTACGGCCTATATTTATAATAATGCAAAAATTCTGGAAAGAGCAGCGAGAATAGTAGGAAACACAGAAGATGAACAATATTTTAAAACACTGGCAGATAATATATATATTGGATTCAATGATCGTTTTTTAGACAAAGAAACAGGGGTTTACCAGAGCGGGTCTCAGTGTGCGTATGTATTACCGCTTGCATTTGGAATGGTTCCTGAAACCTGTAAAGAAAAAGTAGTAAATAACCTCGTTAACGATATTATGGTAACGAGAAAGGGACATACTTCGGTTGGATTGATAGGGATGCAATGGCAAATGCAGGTTTTAACCAATATCGGACATCCCGAAGTTGCATATACCATTGCTACCCGGACAGATTTGCCCAGTTGGGGTTACATGATTTCCAAAGGAGCTACTACCAGTTGGGAATTGTGGAACTCCGATACCACCGGACCCGGCATGAATGGAGAAAGTCAGAAAATCCTTTCCGGTAATTTTGAAGCATGGTGTTATCAAACGTTAGGAGGCATTAATTATGATACGGAACAGCCTGGATTTAAACATATCATTTTAAAACCAGAACCGGTTGGAGACCTTAGGTTTATTAAGGCCACATTTAAATCATTGTACGGTTTAATATCCAGCGAATGGGAAAAGGATGAAAATACTTTTAACTGGAATATTATCATTCCACCCAATACTACAGCCAGCGTGTATGTTCCTTCGGGTGATAAAGAAAATATTACACTTAATAAAATGCTTTTGGATAATGGAAATTTTAAATATAACGTAGATCAAAAAACGGGAAGAATAATGATAACGTTAGGGTCTGGCAGCTATAATTTTGTTTGTAATAAGCAATAATTATTCTGGTGCCTGTTAAACTTATTGTTTGATGAACAGATTAAACCAGCCAGCATATTATTTTTCATTTGTTAAAGGCTGCATTGCCTAGTGATCTTTTGTATATTTGTTTGTACATTTAAACAAGCGGGAATCAGTTGCAGCAGGCGATTTGGGTTTTTATTGTGCCGGAAAGTTTATATTTTGTTGGCCATGAACAGCATGGAGCAGGATAGAAAAATCAGGATTAGGGATAAATTCGATTAAATAAATAATAGCTTTATCGTTCCAGTTCCTTAATAAAAAACGTAAAGCGTATTTGACTTTGCCATATGAAGATCTACAAAAATATATTTTTCCTCGTATGTATTATAGGGGGAGTTGCAAGCTCGTTTCAGTCCTGTGATGGTGATACAACCGGTGCAGGTGCAGTTGAAGAACTCCCCGATGTAGTGAGCTACAATTTTGATATCCGTCCTATTCTTTCCGATAAATGTTCTGCATGTCATGGGCCGGATGCAAACAAGCGTGAAGCGGGTTTGCGAATGGATGATCCCGAAAGTGCTTTTAAGGCCTTAAAAGAAAATCCGAAGGCGCATGCTTTGGTTGCAGGGAATCCCGGATTATCGCAGGCTTTTCTTCGCATCAGTACCAATGATACGGCGCTGATGATGCCTCCGCCTTCTTCCAATTTAAAATTATCGCAGTACGAAATTGACCTGATTGAAAAATGGATCAAACAGGGTGCGAAATATGAAAAGCACTGGGCCTTTGTAGCGCCTGTGAAGCCGGCACTTCCAAAAGTAGAACTGAAAGAATGGCCAAGGAACGAAATAGATCATTTCATTTTACAGAAGATAGAGCAAAAAGGAATGACTCCCAATGAAGAAGCCGGTAAGGAAAGATTATTAAAAAGAATTAGTCTCGACATTACCGGTTTACCTCCCACAATGGAAATGATGGATTCATTTGCCGCCGACAAAAGTGTGGATGCCTATGAAAAAATGGTAGATCGTTTATTGATGGATCCGGCTTATGGCGAAAAGATGTCGCTGCACTGGCTCGACCTTGCACGGTATGCCGATTCGCATGGCTACCAGGATGACGGGTACCGCACACAATGGCCCTGGCGCGATTGGGTGATCCATGCTTTTAATGAGAACATGCATTACGATGATTTTGTAACCTGGCAGTTGGCCGGCGACCTGCTGCCCAATTCAACCAAGGAACAATTGCTGGCAACCGGTTTTAACCGCAATCATAAAATCACAGAAGAAGGCGGTGTTATTCCTGAAGAATACAGGATCATGTATGTAACCGACCGAAATGATCTTTTCGGGAAAGGGTTACTGGGCGTTACACTGGAATGTGCGCACTGCCACGATCATAAATACGATCCTTTTTCGCAAAAGGAATATTACCAGATGTTCGCTTTTTTCAATAATGTAAAAGAAGTGGGCATTGAATCGGTGATCGGGGGTCCTGAAACTTACGCAAAGAAGCCTTTGATGGAAATCAGCAATGAAGATGCAAAAACAGTTTTGGATTTTATAAATAAGCCCGATACCAACAGGCTGATCGTGTCGGTTATGGGCGACCTCGATACCATTCGACCTACACATATATTGCAACGCGGTGTGTACGATGCGCCCGGTGACATCGTAGAACCGGGCACGCCCGCAGCCATTTTACCATTTAACCCGGAATACCCAAAGAACAGGCTGGGGTTATCCCAATGGTTATTCGATAAAAAAAATCCGCTTACCGCAAGAGTATATGTAAACATTTTATGGCAGGAGTTTTTTGGCAGAGGCATTGTTAAAACATCAGGCGATTTTGGCATGCAGGGAGAACTGCCATCCCACCCGGCTTTGCTTGACTGGCTGGCGGTAGATTTTATGGAGCATGACTGGGATGTTAAACGGCTGGTGAAACAAATGGTTACGTCGGCAACCTACCGGCAATCGGCGGTAATCAGTAAAGAAAAACTGGCAACCGATCCCGAAAATATATTTCTTGCGCGTGGACCACGGTATCGTATACCTGCAGAATTCATCAGGGACCTGGTATTGGCCAGCAGCGGTTTGCTGAATAAAACAATCGGTGGACCCAGTGTAAAACCGTACCAGCCTGCAGGATTATGGGAAGGCGCTACTTCCGGCCGCGGACTTCTGTCGGTATATAACCAGGATCATGGAGCAGCATTGTATCGCAAGGGCATGTACACTTTAATTAAACGTACCGTTCCGCCACCTACAATGGCCATTTTTGATGCCAGCAACAGAGATATGTGCGAGATAAAAAGATTAAAGACCAATACACCGTTGCAGGCCCTGGTGATGATGAATGACCCAACCGTACTGGAATCTTCACGGGTACTGGCAGCAAAATTGTTACAGGAAAAAACAGGCATAAAAGATAAAATCAACACGGCGTTTCGCCTTATCGTTTGCAGGAAGCCAAATGAAAAGGAATTGCAAGTACTAACCGGTTATTATGATAAACAGCTACAAACAATAGATGAGCAGTCTGCCGAAAAAATGCTGGCTATAGGCGAGCACCCCGTTAACGGGCATGTAGATAAAAAAGCACTGGCAGCAATGATGCGCGTTATATCAACGATTTATAATCTTGAAGAAACTATAATGAAATCGTAGGGGATGGAGAGAGGTGAGAGGAGAGAGGTGAAAGGAGAAAGGTGAAAGGAGAGAGGTGAAAGGTGAAAGGTGAGAGGAGAAAGGTGAAAGGAGAGGGGATACGTTCATTAGTACACTTTATCTGATAGCTGACTGCCGAAAGCTGATAGCCCGGTATGTACATTTTAATATATAATTTATGAACAAAGAAATTATTGAGCACGGACTTACATGGAACAGGAGACGATTTTTATCGGCTATGAGCCTGGGTGTAGGAAGTGTGGCGTTGGGTTCTTTGCTGATGCCTGACTTGTTCAGCAGCGCCGGCGCAGAGGAGGCGGGTTTACCGCCGGGTGTTCCGCATTTTGCGCCCAAAGCCAAACGGGTGATCTATCTTTTTCAGAACGGCGCCCCTTCGCAGCAGGAACTGTTCGACTATAAACCTAAGCTCAGGGAAATGATGGGACAGGAAATTCCCCCTTCGGTGCGGGGAACGCAAAGACTTACCGGCATGACCGCCAACCAGGCATCCTTTCCTTTGGTGGGGTCATTTGTTGACTTTAAACAATACGGAGAATCGAGAGCGTGGGTAAGCGATCTGATGCCTTATACCGCTAAGATTGCGGATGATCTTTGCATAGTACGCTCTATGTATACCGAAGCGATCAATCATGATCCCGCGCTTACTTTTTTACAAACAGGTTCGCAACAGGGCAATCGCCCAAGCATGGGTTCCTGGCTGAGCTACGGATTGGGAAATGAAAATAAAAACCTGCCCAGTTTTACGGTATTGCTTTCGCGTGGTGTAGGCAATGGTCAGGGAGTTTATTCTAAACTCTGGTCTAACGGATTTTTGGATTCTGTTCACCAGGGCGTTCAGTTCAGCAAAGGAGAAAACCCGGTGCTTTATCTCCGCGATCCCGAAGGCATGAACAGGCGCGAACGCCGTGAAATGCTCGATAATCTTTCAGCATTGAACCAGATGTCGTACGAAGCATTTGGTGATCCTGAAATAACGTCCAAAGTACAGCAATACGAAATGGCCTACCGCATGCAAACGGCCATACCCGAAGTAATGGACCTGTCGAAAGAACCCGATGATATTGTTAAGTTATACGGGCCCGATTGCCTGGTGCCCGGAACCTATGCTGCCAATTGTTTGCTGGCACGTAAATTATCCGAAAATGGTGTGCGCTTCGTGCAATTGTATCACCAGGGATGGGATCAGCACGGTAATCTTCCTTTTGAAATAGCCAAACAGGCTATGGATGTAGACCAGGCTTCGGCAGCATTGGTTACCGACCTCAAGCAACGGGGATTGTTAGACGAAACGCTTGTTATATGGGGAGGAGAATTTGGCCGTACCAGTTATACGCAGGGCAGGCTTACTGCCGACAATTACGGGCGTGATCATCATCCGCGCTGCTTTACCATATGGATGGCAGGCGGCGGCATTAAACCCGGTATGGTATATGGCGAAACCGATGAACTGGGTTACAATATCGTAAAGAACCCTGTGCATGTACACGACTTCCAGGCTACGGTTTTACACCAGTTGGGTTTGAACCACGAAAAGCTGATCTTTAAACATCTTGGACGCAGGTACAGGTTAACAGATGTTTCAGGGGTAGTCGTTAAGGATATCATCAGTTGATCAGCATAGGTTGTTCGGCCAGCGCCAACACCACGATATGTGAACAGCATGCACCGCAAAAAACGCCCCGTAAACCCGTTAACCGCCAACCGTTTTCATTCAAATTTAACCGCCCGATTTTTCAATGAATAAAAGAGTAAGATTTTTTGCGGAACAATTATTAATCGTCTTCAATATCTTCATCGTATTCCTGCTGTTATTTGAAAACAAACTGGAAGTGCCGGCCTGGCTGCAGCCCATTGGCCGTATGCACCCGCTGCTGCTTCATTTTCCCATTGTACTGCTATTGATGGCAATTGCGTTGCAATGGTATAGTGCTTCACGCCGGCAAGCCAACAATTTTTTTCATACATTTTCACAAAATATCCTTTTGTGGGGTGCTTTGCTCTCGGCGGTTACTGTGGTAATGGGTTTATTCCTTTCCAGGGAAGAAGGCTATTCGGGAGAAACTTTACAATGGCATAAATGGACTGGTGCAGGAATTTTCTTCCTGGCTTCCATTCTATACTGGTCAGCAACTAAATCATGGTATAAGGGAATGCTTGCAAAGGCAGCAGGTGCTGTTGTTGTTGCCGGACTTATTTTTACGGGTCATTTCGGCGCGAACTTAACACACGGGGAAGATTTTATACTGCAACCATTGGCCGTGTATTATGAAGCTCCCCCGGTGCCCATTGAAAAGGCTATGGTTTTTGATCATGTTATTCGCCCCATTTTTGAAAAAAAATGCATGAGTTGCCATAATCCCGATAAATTGAAGGGAGAATTGATACTGGCCGATTCCGCATCCATCGTTAAAGGTGGCAAAACAGGTAAATTGTTTGTATCGGGAAATCCTGGGATCAGCTTACTCATGGAACGGGTACACCTTCCCCTGGAAGAGAAAAAACATATGCCGCCAAAAGGGAAGACCCAGCTTACTGAAAATGAAATTGCCCTGCTTGCGTTGTGGATAAGGGATGAAACCCCTTTTACACAAAAGGTGATTGATTTACCTCCGGGTGATTCTTTACGTTTAATGGCCGCTGCCGTATTGAAACCTGCGGAAACACCTGAAGAAAAATATGATTTTGCAGCCGCTGATGAGAAAACGATTGAGAAATTAAATAACGATTACCGCAGCATTACTCCACTGGCTAAGGAATCTCCCGCACTGGAAGTGAATATTTATAACAGGGCCGGCTACACGAAAAAGCAACTGGAAGAATTAACAGAGATCAAAAGCCAGATCGTTTCCCTGAATTTGAATAAAATGCCGGTAACGGATGAGGAATTGAAAATCGTAGGACAGTTTGAAAACCTTCGCAAACTCGATTTGAACTTTACCGATATTACCGCAAAAGGATTGAAGGAACTGGCGCCGCTTAAACACCTGAACAGGTTAACCTTATCGGGTACGAAAGTGAATTACAATGAGCTTAAGGACCAGATACCGGTATTTAAAAGTCTTAAGACCGTTTCAATATGGAATACCGGGATATCATTGGCCGAAGCAGAACAACTGCAAAAAACAAATAAAAACATCAAATTTATAGAAGGATTTGTTGACGATGGAAGCAATCCTTTAAAACTTAATCCCCCCCAGATCAATAACCGATCTGTTATTTTTGATCAGCCGATGGCATTGCAGTTATTTCATCCCGTAAAAGGAGTGGAGATCAGGTATACCACCGATGGCAGTGAGCCCGATAGCATTACCTCGCCCGTATTTGACAATGAAACGATTATCAAAGAAAACGCACTTATTAAAGCGAAAGGATTTAAGAAAGGATGGTATGCAAGCGATGTAGCCTCGTTCGATTTTTTCAAAAACAGCTTTAAACCAGACAGTGTGCGGTTGCTTTATCCTTTAAACAGTGTACACCAGGGTGAGGGGGCGAATACCTTTTTCAATACTACACTGGGCGCTATAGGCGCCAATAACCCTGCATGGGCCAATAACTTTGCCGGCGTTCGCAATAATGATATGGGGTTGATAACGGAGTTTAAACAGCCCGTTACCTTATCTTCTGTTGGGTTGCACTACATGATTGAAGAAGCCACCGGCATTTTACCGCCGGCGCTGGTAGAAGTATGGGGCGGCGAAAATGAAAATCAGATGAAACTGCTGGTTATAATGAAACCGCCGCTTCCTGCAAAAGGCGATAAGCCCTCCCTCACAACAGTGGAAGGTAAATTCAAACCGCAAACAGTATCCTGTCTTAAAATTATAGCCAAACCACATGTAGACGGCGACCGCAGGCGATTATTACTGGTAGACGAGATGTTTTTGAATTAACACGTGATGTGATAAGGATAGTGGCCAGTATAGGAAAAAATAGTAATCAAAATAAGTTGAACAGCATAACTTTTTAGTGCCGGTAAGGCGTTGAAATCGTCCGCTTAAATGCGCCCGCAATAAAAAAGGTTATTTGAAAGCCAACGAGCAATACGTACATCCGGATACTGTTTTTGGGCGTATGCTGCTGTATTTCATTCGTTATAATTTTTTCTTCTTCCATTTTATAGCCCTACATTTTTGCTGTTTGTTTTTGCACTTTACCCGGTATCGGTTTGCCGGTCTGTTTGTTGTATTCGTTCTCAGGTAATTTGTAATTGGGGTCCAGCGCCTGCATCTTTTCCAGCTTTCTTTCTGTCATTGCCTGGGCTATGGTTTTGCCGGTAGCATTTTCAACTTTGGCGATCCACTTTGTCACATCTGTGGCTTTGATATCAGTATTGGCAACGGCTATACCTTTTATAAACTGCTGCAGTTCCGGATGGTTGCAGGTGACATAACTACAGCTTACGCCATTGTTGGCTACATTTTCTACATATATCTTTGCCAGATCCTGTTTGGTTTTTTCATCGGGTTTCCAAAATCCCTTTCGTACCGCTTCTATCATTCGTCCGCTTATACTTTGCCTTGCATATGGATTATGTTCGTCAAAAAAATCAGTGGTTTTTAAATTGTATCTGTCCTTCATCCACACTTCGTAAAATTCCTGCCATTTTTCGGCATTGATCACTTCAGGATATACTACCTGCCACCCAAACATATTATCCACACTTTTCATTATCTCCCTGGCGCCGGCATAACCTTCTTTGGTCATGGCTTCTACAAACTTCGGGTTAAAATAACGGCTTCGTAATTCCTGTCCCATAAATCGTTCTATAGATACATACTGCTCTTTTCCTTTTTCCCTTAAATCGGCCACCATTAATGGCAGACCGGTTTTTAAACTGTCTACATGTTTTACACCCTGCGCCAATGCTCCGGCAAAGCCAAAAAAATCATCATTGTCCAAACTCATGTACAGAGACGTGGTGCGGCTATGGATCACTGCATCTGTACCACTTAATGCGGCTTCAAATTCTTTTTCCATACTTTCACCCCAGATACTATTTCCATAACCATAGCTCATTTTGCGAATATATAAATTAGCTATGGAACTGTCGCTATCCAATGAGCCGCTGGCAAGGGCAGCATCTGATACCGCATTGCCATAAGTGCCCGGAGCTTCCGCAAATACACGTATCAAACTTCTCTTTCTTGCACTGGCAGTATCCATCCCTTTTGCTATTAATTTTTGATAGATCTTCTCTGCATTTATCCTGATGGGATTGTCTTCTTCAGTAGATGAGTAAGCCAGTTGTACGGCCTGGTCGAATAACTCAACCAGCATGGGGAAATTATCCCGGTACAAGCCTGTTGTGCTGAATAATACATCCACTCTTGGCCTTCCTAATTTTTCTCTTGGTATCAGCTCCATTCCTTCAATTCTTCCCAGCTTGTCTCTTTTTATACCTACGCCGAGATAGGCCAGCGCCTGTGCTTCCTGCATTCCCTGATGCCGGATGGTTTCGCTGCCCCATACCTCCATGGCAACCTTATCAGGAAGGCGGTTGTTTTCCTTTTTGAAATTATCAATAAAGGCATTGGATAATCTTGCGCCCATTGAATCCGCATAAGGCATGGGAACAGTTCTTGGATCAAATGCGAAAAAGTTAGACCCCGTTGGGATAGCAGCGGGGTTCCGTATAGGATCGTTGCCAACATTGGGCTCTATATATCGCCCGTTTAGTCCTTTTATTAAGCTGTTTAGTTCGTTGATCCCGCTATTTATTAAATTGGTTTGATACAACTGCCGGGTTTCGGGTTTATTCGCCCTGACTATTAAATCGGTAAACGCTGTAAGCGTCTTGCCCGCAGGCGATACGCCAAAAGTATGCAGTCCAAATGGCGTGGAATGGGTGCGGATATCTTCAATGTAATGCTGAAGTTCTTCTACCAGCTCTGTTAAGGCATCGGGTGATAACGATTTTAAATTTGCCGATGGCTTCCATCCATTTTTAACCAAATCCTTTTTTATACCCATTTTATCAGCCAGCCTGTCAATATCCTGCAGCACCTTATCGCTTCCCTCGGGGTCTACCGCGTTTACTTTTTCCCATTGTAAAATCAGTTGGTTTAAATTTTTCAATTCCGGGCTTAGTCCTGCTTCGCCCATTGCCGGTGTAAGATGATCAATAATAATTCCTGCACCCCTTCGCTTTGCCACCAGGCCTTCACCTACCACATCCATATTATAGATGTACATAATGGGCAAATCTCCGGCTAAAATTTCCGGACTATCATATTCACTCATGCCGGTTTCTTTGCCATCCAGCCATTCCTGCGTACCATGCGTACCGGTATGTATAATCGCATCCGTATTGCGCTGTAACCACAGGTACTGGCAAATGTACTGGTGATGGGGCGGCAATGAATTGCTGTGATACATGGCGGCGATTTCTTCTGATTTGGCACGGCTTGCCTGCGGCATAATATAGCAATTGCCTAACTTAATCACAGGTAATACGAAGTGCAATTCATTATTTCGGATCACCGTCATTATTTGTGCAGCTTCAGGTTTGCCCCAACGGTCGTTTACATATTGCTGGTAAGCAGCCGGCAACTGGCTGAACCATTTTTTATAGGTGGAAACAGGGATCAGTTCCACGCCTCCCGCTTTAACCATACTTTCCAATTCGCCCGGAGCATATTTGCCTACATTTCTACCCCGTTCCATGATTAATTTTTCAATGGAACGTTCATCATCCAAATTTGCCCCTTTAATAGCATATCCTTCTTTTTTCAGCGCCTTTAAAAAAACCGGAATGCTCCTGGTTACATTCAGGTAACTGGCGCCTACATTATCTTTTCCGGGAGGATAATTCCAGAATAAAACCCCAATCTTTTTTTGCGCATTGGGTGTCCGTTGCAGATGAATAAAGCGGCTGGCACGGTTTACAATTTTATCTGCCATAGCAGGTATTACTGTCTTAACAGCCATGCTCCCCTGTAATTTTGTACCACTGATAATATTGTTAGGCGCTAAGCCTGAAAATTCAGGCATGGCATACTGGAAAGAAATTTCAAAGCTGCTTAATCCTTTTGTGCTTGCACGCCACTCATCAACAGTGGGTCCGTAAATATCAATAGCATTTATGACCGGGACGTTAGCCTTTTTCAGCAGCGGAAGTGCTTCATTGTCCAAAAATCTGAAAGTACCTGTTACAACGACATCAACGCGACTTTTGCTTGTTAGTGAATCTACAAGGTAATTTTTCAAAACGTTTGCAGTTGGAAAACCAAACAGCATTACAGGTTGAAATCCCTGCTTTTCAAATCTTTCCATCATCGCATTTTCAACGTTCAGCAATTCAGCATGCACTACATTTCTATTCACGATATAAGCAACCACAGGTTTTTTCAGATCGGGATTACTCTCTTTGGCCCAGTCTTCCCAGGTAGATACCAGTTTTGTCATTTTACCTGCTGTATAAACTACCAGGCCCTCCCTGATCTTTTCTACGGGTTGCTCGTAAGCCATTTGTTGGTATCCCCGGTACTTGTTCAGTAAATAGCTAATACAATTCATATAGTCAGTCGGCGAACCATACTCCACATAATCATTAACAATTTTCTCCCTCCGTAGCCCCAGTGCCATCAATTTGCCTTCACTGTATTTTAAACCCGGCTGACCGCTTGCTATTTTTACATAGGGTACACCAGATGAAGCGACAGCCGATTGTATGCTATTCAAATAAGGCTCATGCCTTTTCAGGAATTCTGTTTCATGCACATGAAAAATCATCATGTCGGATGGCGGTATCGCATTACCTTCCTTTGAATTACTTTCTGTACGAACGATCACATCAACGCTGGCAGACAGCTCCGGATGTTTTTTTAAAAATAAGTCGGCTCCTTTTACTACGGCTTCAGCTTTATTATCGGCAGTAATAAACAGTATGGTGGTTTTATCATTGTCTGCCCGGCTAAATTGGAAGGATAACCAGATAATGGCAGCAATAAATACGGACCCTAATGCAATGCCGGCAATTTTATTCTTTTTCATTTGTATCGGATTGTTGATTGTCTTCGGGAACATATATTACCGAACCGTCTTCTAATTTGTAGGCTACCCCTAATCGTTCGCCATCGCCGCTGCCAATGTTTTTCGTCATCCGTCTTATCGTAGTTTTATTACCCTCCTTTACCATGATCTGCAAACCATCTTTGCGTTCTGTGGTAATGGTAACTTTTGCTTCAGGATCAGTAAGGCTTAATGCGTTTAAGGACATAATCAGTGATACCATAAAACTGATCGCCAGCACAAATCCTAAATCAAACAAATTAGCAACGGCTGCCAGGGGGTCGTCGGCCTCTCCAGTGGAAGAAAGTAAACCCATTGTTCTGTTATGCTTATGATTATTCATTTATTGGGGTTTATGTTATGATGCCTGTTTGTTTTCTTCCTTCTCAATAGCATGGCGCACTTCCGCAAGGTCAATGGCGTACCATCTTTCATAATGCGAGACTACAATCATACATAGTGCGCCTATGGCTAATCCCATAACAGTAGCCCCTATAGAGTGGGTTCCACTCTCTGCCAGTTGTTTAAAATTGTTGTTGGCTAAAGAGCTCAATGCAGCGCCAAGTGGTATTAACGTACCTATTAAACCCAGTGTGGGACCAAGCTTTACCCATGTACGGACTTTGTTGATACGCTTTTTCAACACTACTTCAGTTCTGTCGTGCAATTGCCAGTAAGAAGCGGCGGCATCCATATCCATCTGCCTTTTCCATTCCCGTATTCCCTGATACCGGCCAAAATATTCACCGGGTTCTTTTAAATTATTGATGGACCGCGTTTTTCCCTTTCTCTGAAAACTTTCTACGAGCATGTTCCCTATAGCATACAGAGCGAAGGCCATACCTAAAATGAGAAGCAATATTACCGGGTAAATAAAAAGATTGGTTAAAACCGTAATAGCATTTTGAAGCGTTGCAGATGACATTTTTTGTTATTTATGAAATGAATAAATAAGTGGATAACTCGTGCTGTTCACTTTTAGGAAAATTAAAACTGGTACGTGTATCGGAGACCGGTGAAGCGTCCGGGCAGATTAAAACCGCGGGTTTCGTAGTAATTCTCATCCGTAAGATTGCTGATCCTTAAGGATAATACATGTTGCCCCGCAATCGTATAACTGGTCGTTAAATCTAATACCATATATTTCGGATACTCCATGTACGCCCCTCTTAAAACAGGCGTAAGATTTCCGAAATCCTGAGCGTAACGCTTGCTTATATACCTGCCACTCAGTCTTACTGCAATGCACCGGCGGTTATCATATTCTATGCCATAGCCCATATTTAGCGGTGCTACATTTCTAATTCTTACAGTGGCATCGGGTATCAGTCCTTTGCCATTTGTATAATCTTCCGCTTTTATCAAATGCGTCATATTAACAAATACCCTTAAACCATGTTTATTATTGCTCAATGAGCCGAAATCATAACTACCCTCCAGTTCCAACCCCTGTATTTTCGCTTCATCGGCATTATCATAGGTCAGATACTGATCTATGACCATTTCGTTGCTATGGATTTGTCCAACTTTATCCGGTACCGGTACCTGGCGGATACGGTTGGTTACCCTGGTATTAAAGTAGGTGGCGTCTAAACTCAATCCATGTCTATTGCTGCTGTATTTTATTCCGACATCGCCGGTTAGGCTTTCTTCATTTTTCAGGCTTGGATTGCCTGTGCTGATGCGTACTGTATTTCCGGGAAAATAGGTTTCAATGTATCCCGCCACTTCAAATGCCTGTGCGAAACGAAAAGCCCGGCCAATATTAGAATGTACCGCCCAATCAATATTTATATTGTACTGCAGGGCAAGGCTGGGACTTAAAAAGGTATTATTCGCTTTTTTAGGAGTCAGGTTTAAAAACAAAGGCGTTTCAAGAATTCCAAAACGAATAAAATCATAACGGATACCCGGATTGATAATGAGTTTGTCCTTTAATGCTGTTATATGCGCCTGCGCAAACGGTGCAAAGGTTTTTACAAAAGAATAAGGGGAATACGGCGAACGGGCCGTTACCTCAAAACCGGCAGTTGCATTGGACTGGTTCCATGCCTTTGCCTTCGAGGTAGCTTCACTATAATCTATACCGGTAAGGATTGTTATTTGTTCATTCACTTTAACAGCATCCTGCAATTGAAAGCCTTTCCATTTCACAATACCTTCCGATACCTGGTAAGTTGGAGACGGTGTTAGTGTAAGTAAATTAAAAGTGGAACCATTATAATGATTAAAAGTGCTGTTTTCTTCGTGGGTTAAAAACGCCTTTAATGAAAGGCTATGTTTTTTAAGATGCCCTGCAATGCTTACATCGCCATTATTAAAAAAGCGATCGGCATGACCCTGCGCCGCATCTATTAATCTCAGGTCGCCGGAGCTTTCGATACCGCGGCCGGAAAATGAATGACCGCTTACATCCACCCGCCAGTTATCACTGATCTGGTATCCAATACGAAGGCTGTTGGTACGATACCCCATTTTTGTACCGTTTCTTTTTCTTCCATCAAAAGCGGTATCATATTCTTTAACCATTCCCGAAACCGGAAATAATGCAGCCTGCTCACTGCCCAATATTTTTCTGAATAAATTATCCTTCCCGGTTCGGAAACCCTCATTTCTGTCAAAAAATGTCCCGGAAAAATCAAAGTCAAGCTTTGGTAAAATATTCCCGCCAACAGCATAGCCCATTTCTGAAGTTTCAAAAGAACCATATCCTCCAAATACATTTCCGGTTACTTTTCCTTTGGTTTGTTTTGTAATAATATTGATGACTCCTCCCATGGTACTGCTTCCATAAACAGCGCCTGCAGCACCTTTTAGAACTTCAATGCGCTCAATGCTGTTAGGATCAAACAATGCAAGGTTTTGAGTTCCTGACTGCCTGCCATTTAGTAAAACAGAAACTTCGGGATTTATTCTGCCGGGTTCTACCGGTGGACGAAACCCCCTGATTGTGGCATAAGTTGCTACCCCTGGTCTTTGTATTACATCTAAGGCGCTCATTTTTTTTATAATATCGCCAACATCTAAACCGGAACTCATTGCGATGTCTTTGCCGGTTATTATCTCCAACTTTTGAGGTACCTGTTTCTTCCTTAATTTCAAACGGCTGGTCGTAACAATCACGTCCTGTAAAACAGTTACCTTGATTACAGAATCCTGCGCTGGTGTATTTGTTTGTCCATACACGGCGACTGAAGTCAATACCGTGGCAAGGATAAATCCGATTGCTCTCATTAATGATTAATTTTTAAGTGCTTTTTTTATTGTTTCCAGGTACAGTTGCAGCGGTTCACTGTTAGCTATATCAGCCGTAGCAATCGCCTGCTCCTGCAGTCCCTGTTCTCCGATACCTTTTTCGCATGCTTTTTTTGTAGACGCGGAATAACCTGGGTGCATATAGCTGCCCCGGTATTATAATACCAACGGCAACCACCGGCAAAAAAGACAGTTAAGCGCTGTGGGGAGGTCCCTTATTGGAACAATGTAAAACAAAAACCTGCCAGAGAGATGTGCTGCCATCCGGTTGTGTGCTGATATAAACGGTAGGCGGAGCAATAGCTATAGTATAATAATAGTCTGTGTAAGCAGCATATCTATGGGAACAGACCGGGCAATCCTCACCCGATATGTTCGCTTTTGTGATAACAGGCTGCTTACCGGAACTTTGTTCCGTGCGGGTATTTTCCTCAGCCGGATGATGATGCCATAATTGAACGGGTGCAGCAATAAAGGCATATACAGTCAGTAAAACCGCTGCAATCCATTGAGGATATTGTATGATGTGCCCCATTAAAAAATGCAATGACGTTGCAAGTATATAGTTTAGGATCTATAAAAAGAATTCAAAGTGGAAATTTTATAAAATTAAAATGCAACAGCTTTTATCAAAGTGTTTTTTTATAAATTGGCATATCGTATTTCAATAAACAGGATGTTTTCTCACTGCATAAAAGTTGCGGATGCCGGTTGCAGCAAAAGGAATCAAATCTCCTGCGTTCAGAATTCCTTCCGTAACATTGCCATCCCCGTTGTAATGTATAGATAAAATCAAGGATGGGTTATACTCAATAATTGCGGATGAATTGTGTGTTCCAAACTTAATGCATTGTTGATAACCGGAATGTCGGTTTTTCCCAACCTGGAGGCTTTGTACTTCATTAACTTTGTAAAAAGTATACAACAGCAAATACATGATCTCCATACAAACATTCCGGCAACTGGCTTTGTCGTTTCCTGAAACGAATGAGCAACCTCATTTTGAAAAAGCCGCTTTCAGAACGAAGAAAAGAATATTCGCTACGCTTTCTGAAAAGGATAAGCTGGCCTGTGTAAAATTTTCCCAAACAGATCAATCTGTTTGTTGCGCTTTTGACCGCTCTGTTATTTATCCTGTTCCCAATAAGTGGGGATTGTAGGGGTAGTATCATTTTGTCGCATTTAACCCTGTAATTGACAAATTTGCCCCCGGTTACAATGTATACCCACAATTAATTTTGTTGGGTAAAACAGCGATACATCTAAATAAAGAATGATGAAACGATTGATCCTTTCCGCAATGGCAGGTATCGTGGCAATGATCGCGATAGCTTCGGGTGCAGCCCATCATTTTCCGGCAACAGGCATTTGTCCCGGTCTAGCCCCGGTGTACATCATCACCGCTTGCAAAACACGGCCCGTTAATCAAATGCATACAAGCAATACACATCAACCAGGAAGTAGCAACTTACATTCAAAAATTACAGCAACGGCAGGCAGAAGTTTGCGAATCGCTTTGTAAGCTTGTTTTCAAAACCATTAATAAAGCTACAGCATCAGTGTAACCGTTTGGCCATTCGTTCTGGTGCCCTATTCATCTTCGCAAATTAATCGGCCCATAATCGTGGAAGCTCCTGTATATTGCAATTGTTTTTTAACAAACGCAATATGAAAAAACTGCTATTCGCTGTTATTGTTATTTGCTGCATTACTTCTTTTACCCAAAAGAAAATTACCTGGGTTGCCATTGGCGATTCCATTACCTATTTGAATGAACATGCCGATGAAACGGGCAATCGCATCAGTAAAGGATACATGACAAGAGTGGTGGAAAAGCTGCCGCATATCCAATATGTTAACCAGGGGCATAATGGCTGGACCTCCGGTGGCATTGCTGCCGAAATTGAAAAACTGGGCATCGTTAAAGCCGATGTGTACTCTATTTTTCTGGGCACCAACGACTGGTGGCAGGGGAGGCGCATCGGTACCATAACCGATTATCAAAACAATACGGGCAATAACACCGTGTATGGTTCTTTTCGCATCATCATCAACAAACTCCGCAGTTTAAACAGCAATGCGAAGATCATCCTTATTACACCCCTGCAGCGTGGCGATTTCGTTTACATCGGCAACATGACCAACAATGCTTATGGTTCCTATAAAGAAAAAAATGGCCAGCAATTATCGCAGTTTGCAGAAGCCATTATTGCAATTGGCAAATACGAAAAAATGCCGGTAGTGGATTTGTACAGCAAAAGTGGCATTACATTGAAAAATATGGTGAAATATAAGCGTTTGAAAGATCCTCAAACAGGGGCCTATAAAAATTATCGCTATCCTGCGTATATTGATATTCCTTTTAATCCCTCAACCGATGAATATCCCTATCCGGTCAACGCCATAAACATGACCTATGATGGACTTCATCCGTCGGATAAAGGCTTTGCCATTATTGCCGCTATGCTGGTAAAGATAATGAAAGAGGGGAATGAGTAATAAACACGACTATCTACTCCAAAAAACTAAGGCAACTGGTACTGCTGAAAGAAATTCCACAGCAGATCGTTGGCATTGATAGCCGTTGATGGTTCGTCGCTGCCCGTGCGGCCCGGCAGTCCGCCCGGCCAGGCATGTCCGCCATCCTGGGTTAAATAATATTGAACGGTTACATTGTTATCACAATCCGTCCACTGCGTAAATGTATATTTATTCTCAGCTACCACTACTTCCGGAGTTGTTGCGCAACCATTTACTGCCGACCATACATTGAGCACAGAGTCAACCGGCGGAAAATAAGCATTGCTAAACCCCGTTCCTTTACCGCCCTGGTAAGGCACATGGGTATCGGGTGCTGCGTGCATGTGTAAAACAGGAACCGGGCGCAGGGGGGTGCAGGATTGTGTAACCATCATAGAGCAGGCATTTACAGCAATGGCAGCAATTTTACCGGATAGCGTACAGGCGAGCCGGTAAGCCATCATGCCTCCATTGGAGTGCCCGGTAGCATACAGCTTTTTGGGGTTGATCTTATATTGCGAAATTAATTTATCGGCAAGGCGGCTGATGAAGGCCGCATCATCAATATTGTTTTCAACGGCATAATCACAGCAACTGCCGGCATTCCATGTTCTGGCCTTCAATAGACCCGTACTTTGTACGCCTTCGGGATATACCACAATAAAATGCGAGGCGTTGGCCTTTTCGGTAAGCTTAGATGAAGATTCAAACTGTGCGGCATCGCCTCCTCCGCCATGCATGGCAATAACCAGCGCAAAACCAGAGGAATCATAATAAACGGGAGGAAGATTGAGTGTGTAGGTTCTTATCCTCCCATCTACCATAATGGTATCGTTAAAGCGGTATTCCTTCACCGTTTCGGGATCGTTGTTCTTCGCGCAGCCTAAACTTAAAAAAACAGTGAAGCATAGTAAACCACCATAAGCGATTGTGTATTTTGTCATGATCCGGAATTTAAAAAGCAGCACAGCTAAGATTTATAAAACTATAAAACGCAGAAATGTTTAAAATATGATATGGCAGGGAATGTTCAGGTATAAAATCCGAATTAAGAATTTCGAAATCCGAAGGGGCTTCAAAATGCGATTTGAAGCCCGAAGGCAGAAGCTCGAAATCCGAAGAAAATACAAAGCACCGAAACCAGATAACAAGTCCAGATACTTTATTTTAAACAGGTGTTTCGTAAGGACACGAACCTCGGCGGAAGTAAATGGTGGCAGAAAAGAAGCTTGTAGCGGCGCCTTTTACAATCAATAATTACCGTTGATGTAATTGAAGTGCGGTACAGCCCGTTGCCTGCATACGATGTCGAATTTATACAAGCGGGTATACCGAACGAGCACTTATATTTGCCCTCCATTTTTACATGCTCTTACATGAATGCAGCTATTTACGAACCCGGGCCACATTTAAGCAGGTGTATCGACAATTTCATGCTGGTTGATATCAACTGGAAGGAGGCCACCCAGGAACATTCCGTATGGAGATTGATTCCATTCGGACAGGTTTCGATGCTTTTTTTATTTGGCGATGCGCATCAATATAACCTTGAAGGGCCACAATACGAAATGCGGCAAACCCGCAGGGCATTTATGGTAGGTCAGTTAACCCGGCCGATCTGGCTCAAATTTTCGGGACATACCCGCTTAATCAAAATCCAGTTTAAGTCTGCCGGCGTTCACCAGTTGCTGCCCTTTAATATGCAGGAGTTCACCAATGAACCCAGCTTGGACCTGGAGGCGGTTTGGGGCGCACCTGTAAACCTGCTGCTGGAAAAACTGCACCATGCACAAACAGATGAGCAACGCATAGCGGATATGAAACATTTCCTGGAGGAACGCATACTCCCGCCTTCTGAAATGATTGATTATGTAGATTTCACCATTAGCCAGTTAAAGCTAAACAGGGGCAATATATCCATTCAAACCATGGAAAAGCGCTTAGGCATTAGCGGTAGGCATCTCGAAAGATTGTTCCGTACCAGGGTGGGACTCTCCCCGAAAGAATTAAGCAGGATCATCAGACTTAACTATGCTTTACAGGAGCTAAAAGCCGATGCCGGCACTTCTCTTTTTTCCCTCTCCCATGCCACCGGTTATTACGACCAGGCACATTTTTCAAGAGATTTTAAAAGTATCGCCGGTGTTGCACCTTCAAGGCTCTTATCTGAAACATCTTCAGAATTGTTTGTAACCCACGGCAAATGTTTTGTGCAATCAAGTTGAATTTCCCGCCATGCTTGCTTCACTCATAATCACGGGCAGTGTGAATAGGGTTCAGCTTGAAGTGTATTGTTCAGCTCTATCGCCTGTCATTCCGAACGCAGGGAGGAATTTATCTTCGCCTTAATCATTTCACAGATGCTTCCTGCGTCGGCATAACAAGCAGCGGTGTTTTGTTCGGCGTTACTGCTGCAGATCATCCATACCACTATCGCCTGTCATTCCGAACGCAGGGAGGGATTTATCTTCGCCTTAATCATTTCACAGATGCTTCCTGCGTCGGCATAACAAGCAGCGGTGTTTTGTTCGGCGTTACTGCTGCAGATCATCCATACCACTATCGCCTGTCATTCCGAACGCAGGGAGGGATTTATCTTCGCCTTAATCATTTCACAGATGCTTCCTGCGTCAGCATGACAAGCAGCGGTGTTTTGTTCGGCGTTACTACTGCAGATCATCCATACCACTATCGCCTGTCATTCCGAACGCAGGGGGAATTTATCTTCGCTTCAATCATTGCAGATGCTTCCTGCGTCAGCATGACAAGCAGCGGTATTTTATTCGGCGTTACTGCTGCAGATCATCCATACTACTATCACTATCGCCTGTCATTCCGAACGCAGGGAGGAATCCATCTTCGCTTCAATCATTGCAGATGCTTCCTGCGTCGGCATAACAAGCAGCGGTATTTTGTTATGAGCAGGTCGGTTTCATACAAGGTTTAAATTGCTATTCATGGCAACTTTGCATTGTTATTAAAACTTAAAATACATTATGAACACAACAGATCTAACAGAAACAATTAAAGCCGGCAGAGGATACCGCCGGTACCAGGGTGGCTATTTTAAAGTACTGATCGCATAACTGAAACATACGGTATGCAGCTTTCCTGAAATCATATCCATGCCCGGTAACAACCATACACATATTGCGCCAGGCGTTTTTTATTATAAGGCATCCAGCGAAACCATGACAATAATGCATATCGAAAATTGTTTGCTGCAGCTCACTCCCTGGGCCGGTGAATTACTGGTGGGATATTTAAAAGTGATTAAAGCCTACTTTGCCGCTTATGAAAATCACCGGGAAATAATAAAGGAGTATTACCGGGAAATTGCAAAACAACTGAACCGCCCTAAAAGTACAATTGGGTTAAAGGATATTTCCCTGCTGATACAGAAAATGGGCTGCATCAGCGACTGGCAACACCTGTATAAAAACCCGGAATAAAAACATTACTCAACAGTTAACAACAAAATTTTAACCGCAAAAAGCGAAAAGGAATTGCTATGCCGGTTCAACAACAAAAAATAAAACAAAATGAAAAAAACAACTACAATTTGGCTTTGGTCTGCATTGATATTGATGGCAGCATGCAAAAAATCGGATAAGCCGGGAGAAACACAGTACAAATTAAACAGCAGATCGGTAGTGGAATGGAAGGGAACAATGGATGATGGTTTTAACAACGGTTCATTCGATATTTCGGAAAACCATATTATGGTAAAACAGGAAAAATTAACAGGCGGAAGTTTTGTGTTTCCCATTGTATCTATAAAGAACTTCAATTTACCCGACTCATTAAAGGAACAATTTCTGCATCATCTTAAAAGCGCTGATTTTTTTAACATGGTGCTTTATCCCGAAGCCGCATTTACCATCACTTCGGTACAACCTTATACCGGTGGTGGCGAAGCGCCGGTAGCCAACGCCAACTACTGGATAGAAGGAGATTTTACCATGATCGGCAAAACCAACCCCATACGTTTTCCTGCTTTCATAAGTGTATCGGGAAAAAGGTTATCGGTTGAAGCGCGATTTAAGATTGACCGTACAAAATGGGGAATGAATTATGCGTCAGACCCTTCGCAACAGTTTTATATTCATAAAAATGTTGAACTCTATTTTAAGCTGTCGGGCGAAAAAAGGTAATCGCGGGGAAAAATACGAAGTCAGAATTTAGAAATCCGAAGGATATACAAAGCATCAATAAACAAGAGCCAAATGGGACTTGTCAGCCGTGGCGGAACTATAGCGAAATGTAATCTTAACGCCGCGGTAATATCGCAATTAGGCAGCCTATTAAAAATGAGAAAGCAGCAGCAAATCTGAACGGGAATATCTTTCAGTTCTATCAATAGCAGTCTGTTTACAACCGCCAATGACATCATAGTAGGTTTGCTATTTATCGGCCTGTTGCAGTTGCCGTGAAGTTGTCATTTTTCTTTGTTACTTTTTTCGGAAAAAGTAACCAAAAGCCGCACGAAAACGAATACAGCCCGTTTTCGTGAAGCGCCCTGATTAAGCTGTTTTACTACTGTGATTTCAGCGATAGAATACCGATGTTTTCTAAGCTTATAGCTCCCAGAACATAATCAACTTACCAACCAATCATCGGCGATGACAGGGCAAACCACTGCTCAATTCACAGTAATACCGCTGTCGAATCAAAGCGAGTGGCAAACGTTATGCGGCCGTTTGCCACTCGCTTTTTGGGCTTCGCTTTGCGCGGGCAAAAGAAAGAGGAAAAAATAGCAACAACTACCAAAAATCTTACGGCAGGCGCGCAGGAAAAATCCGAATATGAATTTCGAAATGCGAAGGAAATACAAAGCATGACTGCGATTTCAGCAACAGGCCGCTAATGCTTTTTCTCCGCGCAGTTCAACATCCACTGCACGCCAAACTTATCTATACAACTGCCGAAATAGTCGCCCCAAAACATATCCTGTAACTCCATGTCAACCTTTCCGCCTGCAGAAAGTGCGTCAAACAACCTTTTTGTTTCTACCCTGGTGTCGGGTTCAAGATTGATATAAACATTGTTCCCGAAATTCATTTTAAAACCCATTGATTCCGGAGCATCGGTGCCCATCAGCATATGCCCGCCCAAAATAGGCAGCGCAATGTGCATCACCAGGTTTTTATCTTCTTCAGCCAGGGGTGGCACACCATTCTGCGGGGGAACATCGCCCATGCGGGCAATGCCCGGTGCACTGAACTCGCCGCCGAAAACGGACTTGTAAAACAGGAATGCTTCTTCCGTATTGCGCGCAAAATTGAGATAGGTACTAACGCTTGCCATAACGCAGATTTTAATTGTTAATAATGTTCAACAAATATATTCCGCTCTTTAAAAACTGTACCTACCCTGGTGCGACAAATTGAAGGTGTGACTGCGCCAAAAACCTGCTATACGGGTTGCTTAAAAGAAAAGCGGGTTAAAAATAGCGAGGTATTGATGCTATTGTTCATATTCTTTTGCAAATGCATCCGCATAGCTGTTGATGGACTCATCTGTTAACTGCTGCCCCGAACTGATGATAAACCTGTACCGGAATGTTACGGACTTACCTGCCTCCAGGGAATAATTCAGCTCCTGTTTTTCTTTTGTAAAATCTTTCACACCAAAGGGGTTTGCGGCAAACAAGCCGTACCCGCGGGCATGCCAGTAGGTAGGGTAACTGATATTGCCGGGATGATCGCAGATCACCACCGAAATTTTTTCATTGCCAATGCTGCCATACAAATCCATCCACCGCGCTCTTGTGCCCCATACATCCGCGCCGGTAACGCCCTCACTGCTCCTGTAATTGCCGGTAATGCCTTCGTTCGACAAGGCTTTTATTTTGGTGGGCACGCCCTGCGCGTCTAATAGAGTAAGCTCTTCATCCGAGGGCAATTCGAGCTGGCGCGCTACCCTTATGCCAAGAAATCCTTCTTTGGTATCCGGGAAATCAACTTTGTTAACGGAAGCAGTTAATGTAGTGATCCTGTCGATGATGCGGGTTGTGCCGTCGGCGATAAAATGGTAGCTGCTGCTTTCTGCCAAAAGCTCCCTGCCCGATGAATCCACCCAACTGGCTTTTACCCGCAGTGTGCCTTCGCCATCACCGCCTTCCGCGCTTTCAATGGCGAGGTGCTTTACCGCGCCGAGCTTAACCTGTCTTTCACCCTCCGCGCCGTTACCCCAGAAATCGTAGCCGTTTACATTGCCATAGTTTAGCCAGATGCCCACCTGGTGCCGGTGATCCGAACGTTCTCCCTCCCTGGGTTGCAAAGGATAGCCACGGGTGATGGCAACACCGGCTGCATTCATTACGGGGTAGAGTATCGGTTTGTATACACTGTCGGGCCAGGTATAGGAAGTAAACAGCTTTCCGTCCATGAGCACATCCACTTTGCGCTGCGCTTCCTGTTTCACAAAACTTACCGCTACAGTAGAATCATTTTTTGCAGCCGTGGATTTAGGAGCTGGCGAATTGCAGGAAAAAGAAAGCCACAGCATAGCCGGTGCAAGGGTTGCAGGAAATAGTACACGGGTTGTAAATGAGCGCATGATCAAGTGTTTAAAATATTGTATTGAAGGTATTCTAAAGTTTTCGCCGGATGGTTGCCGGCTAATTATTTTACAAGATAAAAAGCATATTCCGGATTTCCATTCATCAATTGTCCGTTTACCTTATACGACCGGATGGAATTTAAACATTCCACCTTCCTGCAGGATAGCCCCTGGTTCATGGATTCAAATGCTTCTGTAATTTCGGTAACCTGGTACAGCCGCTTGATAGCGGGCAGGTAAATTTCGTAGTCGTATGTACTGAGCAACCCATTATCGGCGCCAAATGATGCAAATATCTCTAAAGTATCGTTTTTGTTCTGGTATGAACTGGAAAGCCGGTTCAGGGAAAAAGTATCTGTCGCTATTGCGAAGCCTGAATTTTTCTCAAATTTTCTTACCGTCACAGCTTCCGTCTCCGCCGGCAAATACGAAACAAAAGCGATATGTGATTCCACCCTCTGACATTTATGGGTGCAGGAATTTGATGTGGCGCAGATGATTAGGAGAAGGATGAAGTATTGTTTCATGAAGATTGGTCGGATTGAGGGGATTGGTAATTTCTGGATATGACAGGCGTCGAATTCGTCGTGTGCGGATCGGATTGCCGAAAGCCGGGGATTTGAGCACTATTGTTGATTTGAAAAACTAAAGTTTGGTTAAGCCCTAGACTGTCATAGAAGCACGTCACGCCTGCTTTTGGAAATACCTTGCTACCGGTTCGCTGTTCATTTCTTTTTATCATTTTAGTAGTATTTTTAAGCTGTCAACGCTGGTCTTAATTGGCTTATCGTATTTCAAATTCTCAAGCCACCCAATGTATTTATCAATTTTTCAATAATGTCCTTTATTGCAGGTGTCGTTATAATCGGTTTTAATATTTCAATCAGTTCTCTAAACTTCTTTGGGTAGGGGAACTTGTATGTTCAGATGAAAAACTCCTGTGAAAACAAGGCAGTAATCGCCATAGCACCAGCTTTTTTAAAAGCCAGTCGCTCACCGGCCGCCGATTATTCCCAATTCAAAATTTGATAACCCCATAAGGCAAGAGCGGCACCGTAGGTTCCGTTCAACAACGCTTTCATTGTTCGTCCTTCGGACGCAACGAAAGCTTAGTTATTAGCAGTAGCCCTTCATTAGTCAACCAGTAACAAATCCCTGAATTGCACGTCAAACTCTTTTTCTAAAAACTCTATTGTCTTTGGCTGTCCTTGCAATGACGCTTTGATAAGCTGCGAAGCAAATAAGCCGCTTTTTTGCTTCCATTTCGCTTGCTTGCTGTCAACAGACTTTATCCACTCAATCTTTACGGGATATTCCGATTTGTCATTGTCATAATTTTCAAAAATATCCGTGATTTTTATTGGGTAATGCTTCAACGATTTGCCGTTTACTTGAAAGTCGTTTACTCGGACAGCTTTCTCTATCACTCGTCCAATACCAACATAGCCATAAGATTTCAAAAACGCTACTACAATGTCGCCAGGTTCAAGTGTTCTGATTGGGTCGCTGAATTTTCTATGTTGTCCAGCAGAGAGAAAACCGAACTTTCGGCAGTCGTCCCAACAGCGATGCGTACCTTCTCCAACGTTCACATAGTAAAGTCCGTTTTTGAAGTCAAAGCCTGAAAGGTCTAAATGAAAAGTGTTATGCGGTCGGAACTTTTCAGCAAAGTGTCCTGATGAAATGTTAGTTAGTGTTCTGCCAAGTTTCCAAATCAAGGTCTTTTCAATTAAAAACGCTTCATGTTCTGTTAGGTCTTTGGCAATAACTTTTATAACTGGCTCCATTCCGGCGGCTCTGATGGCTTTTATTCTTTTTGACTTTTCAGTGTCGCTGTCGTCAGTCAAATGAGCTTTTTTGCGACTTCCTGTCCCTTTGCCAAAGTAAAACTCTTCAAAGTTCCTCGGGTCTATATAAACATAAACGTAGTAGTCGGTCTTGAGGTCTGTCATACGGTTACTGCTAACGGTACGGCTTGGCGAAGTGCGGATAATAGCGTTCCGTCCCGCCAGGCATACTGAAGTTGATTATTTAGTTAAAGTACAAGTTATAGAAATTTTCCGATTGCATTCCGTCTGCCGGAGCAATAGCTAAAACAAAGAACCAAAAGTTGACGAACGTATTCCGTCCTGCCCGCATTTTTGCCAAGCAACTATGTAAAAGCGATAGTTTGAGCGACTGAT
>CALKHN010000032.1 GCA_937991535.1 uncultured Sphingobacteriales bacterium | reverse complement strand
TCATTTTCACCTGTCTGTACAGCCATTGTTTTAAATTTTATTGGTTATTGGATATGTTTTTTCTCTTTCTCTTTTTTCTGCCCTTTTTCTTTAGTTGTCCGGGTATATAATCAGCCGCCTGTTCGGGTTGTAAAAGGGAATCGAGTATGCTGCCGGTGGATATTGTAACCGGGACCGTATTAGTGCCCTGGAGAACGGGGGTAATGTCAGGCTTGGCAGTTTGTGTAGGCAGAGAGGTAGTACCGGATTTTTGAGCTGGCTGAGGTCGTAAGTCAGGTTTCACGGCTTCTTTGAAACCACATCTTTCCTGTACGGCTTTAGCACTGTATTGCTTGCCTAATGCACTTCCGTTGAAGACACTTTTGGTTTGGTGATCCACGTAGGTTACGCCGTATATCAACCCGGCATCATTTTGACGCAGGGCAACATGTATGCCCTTTCCTTCAAGCTGCTTTACCAGTTCGTCCAGCGTTGGCGTTTTACCAATAAACAACCTGTCTATCTCATTTTTTACACGGGTTTTAAAAGGCTGTCGTTTGGTATCATTCAGGATATATTTTTCTTCCAGAAATTTCAGTGTGGGCTTAGCATAAAAGTCACTGGCTTTTATCGGTACGCCTACCGGCTTTCCATCCTCGCCCAATATGCGGTAAACCAATCCGCCACCCTGAAAAATTCTTGAATGTTCGCTGCCACGATCTGCGAGTACGTTGTACTGCTTCAATACTGCATTCAGCTCCGGCAAACTGGTGTAGTTATATTTGTAGAGTACCGCATCGAGCACATTGGTGATCGCTCTTTTTGTTTCTGTACGTCCGTATTGCACCTTCTTTACATCAATAGGTTTTAACCGGAATGCCTCACTTCTTGCATGGGCATCGGCCACTACAAGACCAAACATTTTTTCAATCTCTTTTCTTGCGGGTTCTGACTTGCGGATGCCGAGGTGATGCAGGTCAATACGATTGCCGTTAGACTGGATATTAGTAGTGACTATATGGATATGCGGGTGGCCTGCATCGTGGTGCTGATAAACAAGGTAGGGCTGTTCGCCAAAGCCTAATTTCTGCATATAAACGTTGGCAATTCCCATCAACTTTTCCTTGCTCAAATGCGTTTCCGAAGGGTCAAAATTGAGGGAAATATGTAGGCTGTTTCGTTTAACATTCTCTCTCAGTTCCATCCTTTTCAGCAGATAGCCCAACTTAATTTTCAGGCTCATTTCATCTGCATTCAGCGGAAAATTTTCTGCTCCTATGCACTCCGCTACACCCTCTTTGACCTTGTTCTCATTGTAGTTGAAAATACGGTGCATGGAGTGGCCGGGCTTGATCACTGCAACCATATTTCCAGTATTTTTTTTACGTTATTCCTAACCTCATCTACCTTATTGTTAAGGATTTTTTTCTCCACTTCATACGCTATCAGCCAGCTTCTAAACTCAGCAATCTGGCTGAGTGTATGAAGCTTTTTAACAGCCTGATTGAAGTTATTTCCGACTGCATTTAGCTCGCTGCGAAGGCGGGTGAGTTCTGCCATTAAGTCATCCTGTGAGCTGCTGCGGTAGGTTGTTACAATAGGTTTATCGAACAGGCTGTGACGAATATAATCGCTCAGCTTACGACAGGTAGAAGCCTTCCATTTCTTTTCGATTTTTGCATACTCATCGGGTGTCAGACGCAACCCGACAATGCGTGTCCTGTTTGAATGTTGTTCTTTCATCACCGTTCATTTTCACGTTTTCAAGCTCATTTTCACATTTCATACGCCCTGCCCACGAGTTCCGAGTGATGGGCAGCCAGATCCGGTTGTTTAACAACCGTTCATCTGGCCGATTGCGGGAAAGTTGCAATCTTTCAGCTTTTAGAACCTCTTTCAGACATTGAAAGGCTCTAAAGCGTATAAGAGGCTACAGCACTTTAAAGAAGCTAAAGCGGCTCTTATAGTTCTGCTATTACTTATTTCAATTTCTGTTTTTGATGTTTCTTCTGCTGCTTGCCGAAATTCACCATCCAGTCATTGAAATCCTTGTGGTTTTGATAAAGGCTACTTTCGTCCTTGTATTTACTGCTTAGAGAAAGTGCATACCGGCTGCAATTTTGTCCGGTAGTATCTCTGTCCAGATACAGCCGGATGGCATTGTGTTTTTCCAAAAAAAGGCGTGCAGTTTCAAAGAAGGATACAGAGTTCAGCACTGCAAAATCAAAGCGGTCTTCGGGGTCTTGTTGATGGATGGCCTTGAAGGAAAGGAAGTCTGTAAAGCCTTCAAAAACGATAACCTCACCGGTGCTGTTATCGAAGGTGGTGATGCCCTTTGGCGAGCTGCTGGCTTTGAAGTAAGGATTGCGTATTTCAAAGCCTCCGAGGTCATTCCTGAAGCCAATTCCATAATACACTTTCCCATTGAGTTCGTAGCGAACTTCCCGGCAATAGCGGTCAGCTATTTCAACAGGTATGCGGCGTTGCTGCAAGTAACGTAAAAGGGCAGTCGAGGAAAGTATGAAATCCCCTAAAATCTTTATTTGGTTCTTAGGTTCGGATCTGGTAAAAGACTGCTGAAGTGAGGGCTTTTGAAGGGAAAGATTACCGCTTAAATTCTGTAGTAATTCGGAAACAGTACAGCCGTGATACAGCATGGCAAAATCAACAAGGTTACCACCTTTGCCCAGGCCATGATCGTACCAGCGGTTCAACCTTCGGTTGACTTTGAAGGAAGGCGTTTTTTCATCCCGAAGTGGTGAAAAATACCAATAATCGTTGTTCCTGATTTTAGCAGGTTCATGACCTAAACCTGACAGGAAATACACTAAGTCTATTTCTTTGGCTTCTCTAACGGAAAGCCTTTTGTTCCTGAAATCCATAACCACACTTTTTCAAATACACATTCAGTTCTTCGATGCGAAATTAAACAGGTGGTATTGCATTCACCTATCCTCATCATATTTTAATGAGGATGTGGAATCATTTATGACTTGAGACAAAAAATTTGTTTTTAAATAATTGTATCGTAATATTGCGATACAATTATAGACATGGGGGCAACGAAATCATCAGCGTTTTCAATAAAAGACAATACCATAGCAAAGGTTGCTAACGCATTGTCGCATCCTGCGCGGGTAGCCATTCTTAAGATACTCATTAAGAGACGGGCTTGCATTTGTGGGGATATAGTAGACGAATTACCCCTGTCACAAAGTACCATTTCACAACACTTGAAAGAACTAAAACACGCGGGGTTGATTAAAGGAGAGGTAGAAGGTGTAAAGATCTGTTATTGTATTGATGAAAAACAATGGAAAGCAGCCCAGGTATTGTTAAACGACATATTTAAGAGCTACAAAGAAGCTGGAAGCGATTGCTGTTGATTTTTTTTAATTATATCCATCGTAATATCACGAAATAATAACGACAAAATTCAGTTATGCAAACAGAACAAGAATTAAAAGAAATCGTAAGGCAGAAATACAGTGAAATAGCCTTACAGGAAAAGGAAACCAACGCAGCATCCTGCTGCGGTTCCACTTGTTGCAGTACCGAAGTGTACAACATCATGAGTGATGATTACACGCAGTTGAACGGGTACAATCCTGATGCAGACTTAGGATTAGGTTGCGGCCTGCCAACACAATTTGCCAAAATAAAGAAAGGCAACACCGTAATAGACTTAGGCAGCGGTGCAGGAAATGACTGTTTTATAGCAAGGGCGGAAGCAGGAGAAGAAGGTAAAATCATTGGTATAGACTTTACCCTGGCAATGATTGACAAAGCAAGAGCCAATGCAGAAAAATTGGGTTACAACAATGTTGAGTTCAGGCAGGGTGATATTGAAAATATACCGGTAACAGCCAATACAGCCGATGTAATAGTAAGCAACTGTGTGTTGAACCTTGTACCCAATAAGGATGCGGTAATAAAAGACATCTATCGTGTATTAAAGCCCGGCGGACATTTCAGTATCTCCGATGTGGTGTTATAAGGCAATCTCCCAAAAGCCTTACAGGAAGCGGCAGAAATGTATGCTGGTTGTGTAGCAGGGGCTATACAGAAAGACGTTTATTTTGAATTGATACAAAGCAATGGCTTTACCAATATCATCCTGCAAAAAGAAAAAGCAATTGTGATACCGGATGATATTTTAGGGAACTATCTCAAAGCGGAAGAACTGCAACAATTCAAAACAGGAGCTACAGGCATATTCAGCGTAACCGTATATGCAGAAAAACCAACCGAAGAAAAGAAAAGCTGCTGCGGCACGGATTGCTGTAAATAATAATAAAACCACAACACAAAAGCATGTCAGCAAACAACTGTGCCCCGGCACACGACAGAAAAAAACTAAGTTTCCTTGACCGGTATTTAACCGTATGGATATTTGCTGCAATGGCGTTGGGGGTGGCAATAGGGTACTTCATACCCGCCGCTCCCAATTTCATTAATTCCTATTCCAGCGGCACAACCAATATCCCTTTGGCAATAGGCTTAATACTTATGATGTATCCACCGTTGGCTAAGGTACGTTACGAGAAAATAGGCGAAGTATTTAAAAACACAAAAGTGTTGGGAGCATCGCTATTACTCAATTGGGTAATCGGCCCCGTTCTCATGTTCATATTGGCAGTAGTGTTCTTACATAGTTATCCCGAATATATGATTGGCTTGATACTGATAGGCATAGCCCGTTGTATTGCAATGGTTATCGTATGGAACGAACTGGCAGAAGGCAACAGGGAATATGCAGCAGGGCTGGTAGCACTCAATAGCATTTTCCAGGTGCTATTGTACAGCGTATATGCCTACCTGTTTATAACCGTATTGCCGCCCCTATTCGGGCTAAAAGGCTTTGATGTAAACATTACCATTACACAGATAGCCAAAAGCGTAGCCATCTACTTAGGTATTCCCTTCGCAGCTGGTGTACTAAGCCGTTTTATTTTGGTAAAGCTCAAAGGGGAAGAATGGTACAGCAAAAAGTTTATACCAGTTATATCACCCGTTACGCTCATAGCATTACTCTTTACCATCATTGTCATGTTCAGTCTCAAAGGCAATCTGATCGTACAGATACCCTTAGACGTGATACGTATAGCCATACCGTTAGCCGTTTACTTTCTTATCATGTTTTTAACCAGCTTCTTTATAGGCAAAGCATTGGGTGCAGACTATTCTAAAAACGCTTCCATAGCATTTACCGCAGCAGGCAACAATTTTGAATTGGCAATAGCAGTGGCAATAGGTGTATTTGGCATTAATAGTGGACAAGCATTTGCCGGTGTTATAGGTCCGCTGGTAGAAGTACCGGCGCTGATAGGATTGGTGAACGTAGCATTCTGGCTTCGTAAAAAATATTATCTGAAAACAGTAAAATAATAAAAAATGAAGATTGCATTATTCAGCGACATTCACGCCAACCTTCCTGCATTGGAGGCGTTCTTTAAAGACCTTGACAACCGTAAGCCCGATGCTGTTTATTGTTTAGGCGATCTGGTAGGGTATAATATATGGGCGAACGAAGTAGTAAACGAAATAAAAAAACGGGGAATACCCACCATTGCAGGCAATTACGATTTTGGCATAGGGCGTATGAGCAAAGAATGCGGATGTGCCTACAAAACCGATCACGAAAAAACCAATGGCAACATTTCCATTTCCTACACCAACGAAATAATGAAACCCGTAGAAAGGGCATACTTACGCACCTTGCCAGCACACATCAAAGTGGAATACCAGCTAAACGAAGACAAGCTGAACTTGCTTTTAGTACATGGCAGCCCACGAAAAATAAACGAATACCTGTTTGAAGACAGAGAAGAAAAAAGCTTGTTGCGCATCATGCACGATGCCGATGCAGACATCATGTGTTTTGGTCATACACACAAACCCTATCACCGCACAATACCGGAAACAACAGAAGATAAAACACGATACCGCCACGCCATTAACATAGGGTCGGTAGGTAAACCAAAAGACGGTAGTCCGCAGGGTGGTTATGTAATGCTGCACATCAACAACAATAGCAACGTATCCGATAAAGACAGTATGCAGGTAGAATTTATCCGATTTGATTATGATGTAGAGAAAGCTGCTAAAGCAGTAGAAAATAGCCCTTTACCTGATGCGTATGCAGACATGCTTAGAAAAGGTTATTAACTAAACACAAAAAACAATTGATATGAACTTCCCCGAAGAGCTGAAATACCATAAAGAACATACATGGTTACGGATAGAAGGCAATACAGGCACAATTGGTATAACCGAATTTGCTCAAAGTGAATTGGGTGAAATTGTGTACGTTGACCTTCCCAATATTGGCAACAGCTACAGGCAGGATGAAATTTTTGGAACCATAGAGGCATTAAAAACAGTAAGCGATTTGTTTATGTCAGTCAATGGAAAGGTAACAGCTATCAATCTCCGTTTAAAGGAAGAACCAACACTGGTTAACAGCGACCCTTTTGGTGAAGGTTGGATGATAAAGGTGTCATTAGATACAAATAATGAAATCGTAAATTTGCTAACTGTAATTGAATATAAAGGTCTTTACAATAAAGACTAATGGGTATAAAAAGGATATAAAACTGAGATGACATTAAGTAAACTTTTCAATGAATTTTTTTACAGCGAAAAAGCAGGCGGGCTTATTCTAATATTCGCTACAGCATTATCACTTATTCTGGCTAACACAGGTTCATCGGTTGCTTACATTTCGCTGTGGCAACATAACATTGCCGGGCATAGTATAACCCATTGGATTAATGACGGGTTGATGGCTATTTTTTTTCTGCTTATCGGACTGGAATTAGAACGGGAAATTTATCATGGCGAACTGTCTTCAATCAAAAATGCTGCATTCCCTGCTATTGGGGCATTAGGAGGCATGGTGTTGCCTGCTTTAATATTCCTTCTTTTTAACTATGGCAAACCAGCACAGGCAGGCGCAGGTATTCCGATGGCGACAGATATTGCATTTGCAGTAGGTATCCTTTCATTGTTAGGAAACAGAGTGCCGCCGTCCTTAAAAATATTTTTAATGGCGCTTGCGGTTATTGATGATTTAGGTGCGATAATAGTCATAGCTATTTTTTATACGAAGACCATTTTGTGGACGAATTTACTGGTATCATTAGGAATATGGCTAAGTTTGTTAGCGCTTAATCGCCTTAAAATACGCAACCTTATACCTTATTTAGCCGGAGGAGCAGCTATGTGGTATTTTATGCTGCATTCAGGAGTACATGCGACCATATCGGGGGTGTTACTGGCTTTCGCAATACCTTTTGGTAACGGCAATGAAAAATCTACATCTTACATTTTACAACATAACCTTCATAAACCTGTTGCGTTTATAATACTGCCCCTCTTTGCTTTGGCAAACACCAGCATAATGTTGCAAGGAAATATTTCAGATAGCTTAACAAATGCCAATAGCGCAGGTATAATAACTGGGCTTTTATTAGGTAAGCCATTGGGTATATTCTTATTTACACTTGCTGGAACATTATTCGGCATCTGTTCTTTACCTGAAGAGCTGAGTTGGAAACAAATTGTTAGCGTTGGTTTTTTAGGTGGAATAGGATTTACTATGTCTATATTTATAACAATGTTAGCGTTTACCGATGAAGCCCTAATTGACATTTCAAAAATCTCTATTTTAATTGCATCCATAATAGCTGCCTTGTCCGGATATATTTTATTGAGCAAAAGCCTGCGGTGAACTTTTTTTTCAAAAAAAGGATTTGAAGATGGCATTCACGTATCCTCATCATATTTCGATGAGGATACGGATAGTGCTGTTACTTACTTTTGTGCAGTAAGTATTTACTTAAATTAAAACCGTGTGATTATGCTAACAACAAGTGATGTAGCCAAAGTGTATGATACGATTCTCAGTATCCCCGGCATGAATGAAACAGTGAAGATCGACATGAGGATCTCCCGAAAAAATGTATTGTTATTGCATAGCGTTCTCAAACGTGGATTAACAGCAAAAGATGATGATAAATCGTCTGCCTTGCTGGAAAGTATTCCGCAGGAAGCTTTGCAGGAACTGCATGTAATTGCTGATGATTATCTAACTAAAGCAGGGCTTACTGAACTCAGTGAGAAACTGAAAGCGTTTAATGCGAAGTAAAAAGACTGCACTAAAAGCCACTTGAAATGATGTTTTGCATTATAAGATACAAATTGTTTCAAGTGGCATTCCTATTAATGATCCAGCCTTCTTCTGATCTGATGTCCTGAATCTTATTATCTAATAGCCATCTCTGAAAAGCAACCACATCTTTTGGAGTAAAATGAACAATATCACCGCTTTTAAGCATAATAGTGAAGAAGTCGCTTGCAGCAAGGAATTTGGACAATTGCGAGGCGGGGTAATTAAAGCCCGGATAATTGTTGGCAGAAGTCATAATACACAGATTTTAAAATTTACCTTCCACTTGCAGCCCGGCAAAAAAAATAGCGCAGGCAACAACTCACCGCACTGAGGTCTTAGGAAACCTGGCAACGATAAGTGCGCCCACGCCGTAGCATGAGCGTTCTCCACTTATGTCCCATTGCCATTTGAAAGTTCCTAAGTTTCAGTGCGGGACTTAAAGCAAAAACGCTTCAAGAATATTTTGGAGCAAAGGTATATTTTTAATGTGATTTGTTGAAGTTTACACTGCAATTGCTCCTAAACACTTAAAGAGCTGCACTGTATTTAGTAATTTCGGATAAAAGCACGGTTTGACGGGTCTAAAGGATCATATTAAAGCGCTCCAACAGTTAGCAGCTAACATTGCCAGGGAAGATTATTTTGTTGAACTGAGTTGGCTGGAACTGAAGCTTGCAGCAGAAAAGCCTGTATCTGCCCACGATGGTCATACAGAAATTCTACAACATTGAACAGTTAAATTGCGAGATGAAGATATTAATCATTGAAGATGAAAAAGAGCTTGCCGAAAACATTGCTACCTACTTAAAGGGGGAAAGCTATGTTTGTGAATTTGCATCAACATATCATGATGCCATATCTAAAACAGGTATTTATGACTATGACTGTATTCTGCTTGACTTGATGTTGCCAGATGGGGATGGTTTGAAAATACTGGAGGCGCTGCGTAAAGAAAATAAGCAGGATGGCGTTATTATCATTTCCGCAAAGGATGCTATTGAAGATAAAATAACCGGGCTGAAGCTGGGAGCTGATGACTACTTGCCCAAACCTTTTCACTTGTCCGAACTGGGTGCAAGAATATATTCAATTATCAGGAGAAAGCATTTCGGCAGTACCAATAGCATTCAAGTAAACGAACTGAATGTTGATTTATTGGCAAAGACAGTGAGGGTGAATAATCTGTTGGTACAACTGACTAAAAAGGAATTTGAACTTTTATTATTCCTACTCGGGAATAAAAATAAGACCATCTCTACAGCAGCTTTAGCGGAACACCTGTCAGGCGATATGGCTGACATGCTGGATAATTACGATTTTGTATATTCTCATGTAAAGAACCTGAAAAAGAAACTGACGGAAGCAGGATGTAAAAATTATATAAAAACTACCTATGGCATGGGGTATAAATGGGAAGCATGAACCGTTTACTTAACAAGACACTTTTATACTACTCATTCTTTGCCACTGTCATTCTGTTGCTAAGCGCTCCATTCATTTACTGGACAATGGAAAAGTTGTACAAGGATGATGTGGACGAGGCTATTTTATTACGAAGAGACGAATTTGAAACCAATAACCGGAAGTCTCTTCACATCAGTGATATACCTGTTTGGAATCAGTTTAACAGGGATACGCGTATTTTACCTGATACAGTTAAAACCAGTCCTAAAGACAGCATTATTCAACAAGTATTTTATGATGCTTTAGTTCCTGAATGGGAGCCATATCGTGTTTTGTATAAAGACGTTGCCATTGAAGGAAAGCCTTTTGTACTGATGATCCGGCTCAACCTTGTGGAATCGGATGATCTGATAAGAACTATTGTCTGGATTTACATAGGGATATTGTTTGTGCTGCTTTTGGTCATTTTTTTCATAACACTGTTTGTGTCCAATAGGCTTTGGAAACCCTTTTATGATACACTGCATAAAATAGAGCAGTTTAACATAGAACTTCACAACGCACCTGGATTCTCGCACACAAAGGTTACGGAGTTTAGCCAGTTAAACAGCAGGCTTACAAAGCTCATACAACATAGTCTTCAATCTTATGTTACACAAAAAACTTTCACGCAAAATGCTTCGCATGAATTACAAACACCGTTAGCGGTCTTTCAATCTAAATTAGATTTGTTATTGCAAGACAATTCGCTACGAAAAGACCAAGTTATTATTTTGCATTCGTTATACGAATCGGTGTCGCGGCTTACCCGCATCAATAAAAACCTTTTGCTACTTGCTAAAATAGAAAACAACCAGTTCGCAGACGTTTCATCGGTAAGAGTCAACGATATTATCAAGGAGGTAATTCCCTATTTTACGGAGCAAGCGGAAAGCAAAAAGCTGACTATTGAAATGGATTTCAAAAACATCATAAGCCTAAACGCCAACAAGGTGCTTGCAGAAATAATGATCAACAACTTATTACTGAACGCAATTCGGCATAATATCGAAAACGGAGAAATCATTATCAAACTGGAAGCAAACAGTTTATCAATCGCCAATACCGGCGCAGAGAAAGCATTGGACGGCCATACAGTCTTTGAGCGGTTCAGAAAAAATTCAACGGATGCCCGGAGTAGTGGTTTAGGCTTAGCCATCGCTAAAGAAATTTGCGATCGTAATAGTTGGGAAATTAGCTATAGTTTTAAAGCCTCTGTGCACATTTTTACCATTGCCTTTTGAAATACAGAAATTCTCCAACATTGGGTGTACAACTTTATCTGGAAATAAGTTGTTCACTTAAATATTATTGGAGATGAAAATTTTCGACGTTTCTGTTTCGCTCAGCTTTTTAGTCTTTTCCGTTATAGTTTTATCTGCCTGTAATGGCAGCAATACGGGCAATACAGTCAAAATTCCTAAAGGTAAGCCTTCAACCCTTACGCATGGTTCACTTTCGCTTATATCGTCGATTAAGCTGGATAATGTCAAAGGTGGTTTTGATCTTATGGATATAGATGTTGCAGGACAACGCTTATTTTTAGCTGCCGAGGATAACCATACGCTTGAAGTGATAGACTTTAAAAACAGTAAACTACTAACCAGCATACCAGGCTTGAATGAACCTAAATGGATTGTTTATCGCCCAGAAACAAACCGCCTGTATGTTTCAACTGCTGGCGATGGAAAAGTAACCATATTAGATGCGATTACATACAAGCCTGTCATGTCTTATTCATTCAGGGAAAAATGTAATAATCTCCGGTATGATGCTGTTACCAAACAAATGTATGTTGGGGTCGGCAAATCATTTGGAGCTTTGGGGATTATTAATTGCAAAGATGATAAAATTACAGGGCAAATTCCCTTAGCAGATTTCCCCAAACAATTTGAACTGGACAGCAACCGTATATATGTCAATATTCCCTCAAAAAATGTGATTGAAGTGATAGACCGATTGGCAAACAAGGTAGTGGCAGAATGGACAGTGACAGAATCAAGCGAAAATGTGCCGATGGCATTAGACAAAGTTAATCATCGGCTTTTTGTTGCCTGTGAGCCTGGCAAATTTATAGTGTTCAATACAGAAACCGGGAAAGCTGTCGGTAATATACCGATTCACAAAAATGCAGACGGCATTTACTTCAACCGAAAAGATTCAATGATTTATATATCCTGTGGTGAGGGCTTTATTGATATTATTAGGCAAAAAGGCCCCGATAATTATTCTCTTGGCGGCAATATCCCAACGAAAAAAGGTGCAGGAACTTCGTTGTATTCGCCGGAAATGAATCGTCTTTTTCTTGCTGTTCCGCAAAGAGAAAATGAACCCGCTGAACTAAGAATTTATACAGCAAACAAATAACAAGATTTAGTCCTCTGGGGCTGGCGCACCTCATTTGTATTTGCTATTTTCTTAAATCCAGAAATTCTCCAAGATCTCCCTGATAACTTCGCTCTGCAATGTATTAATGCCGCCTGGGATAGGTTTTGCGATGAATATACGTCTGCATATTGTAGTATGAAGTTGAATGGCACCATGGATATTTAATACGCTATGCGTTCATCTAAGAATAGGTAATCATGAATAAAAAATTGGTATTTATTATTGTATTGGCGGTAGGCTCGTGGGGAGGTAAAATATTTGGGCAAAAGCAGCTGTCTGATTTTGTTAATCAGGCGTTTCAAAATTCGCCGTTGTTAAAAACAAACACTATTCAATCGCAGGCAAACGATTTAGATGCACAACGAATGGTTGCTGCGCTCACCAAACCCGTAGTAGGCGCCGAAGTGAATTATTTGCTTGCGCCCATGTATTCCAATGATCCGGGAAATTCCGGGTTTAAATTAAACCCGTCTAAGACCATTAAAGATTATTACGGTTACGATTTGTCGGCAACAAATGGCGGGCTTTACAGAGGCGTATTTACCCTTGACCAGCCATTGTTTAATAAGCAAAGGACTAATGCAGTGAATGAGCAGGCGGTAATTCAAAACCAGGTTTTATCCAATAGCTCCACGCTTAGTAAACATGAACTGGAAAAGCTGGTAACAGATCAATATATTCTTTGCCTTCAGGATGTACACCTGCAGGAAGCGGTAAGCCATATCATAGATATAATCGGGCAACAAATAGGTATTACAAAAAAATTGTCAGCAAACGGGCTGGCAAAACAAGGCGATTATAAAGTGCTGGAAATTGAAATGAAACAACAGGAAACGAATAAACAAGCCTTACGTAATAGCTATAAGATGCATTTACTCGATTTGTATAGCATTTGCGGCATATCAGACACTGTAATAGTGAATCTTGCAGCTATTAACCTCGATCTATCGAATGTTGCCGATGTAAATAATTCCGGGTTTGTAAGGCAATACCAGTTGGATAGTTTAAGCCTTAGTGCCTCGCAGAAGTTGTTTGATGCGCAATATAAACCGGTAGTGTCCCTTTACTCATCGGCAGGATTAAATGCAGTGTATGCTCCCGATATATATAAACGCCTGGGATGGCAGATAGGTATCAGGTTTACACAAAAATTCTTTGACGGTCATCAAAAGAAACTGAACGATCAAAGAACCAAGCTGCTACAACAAACTACAGCTATCAACAGTGATTTCTTCAATCAGAAAAATGAAAGCCGGAAGAATGCTTTGTTGCAAGCTATTCGCTCGATAGATGAACAGCTACAATCTATACAACAGCAAGTCGGCGATTATGACACGCTGCTGAGTTACTATCAAAAGCAGATAGCAAATGGACAAAGTTCGGTGATAGATTACATAACCGTGTTGCGAAGTAACGCAGCGTTGCAGTTCAACCGGATAGCACTACAAACAAATCGTCTGATCGCCGTAAATAATTACAATTACTGGAATTGGTAAATATCTTTTAAATAAAGCTACCATGCGTTTTATACTCTTTTCAATATTGATCATTGCGTCCTTTACCGCCTGCAACCGCAAGCAAAACAACCAGGATGATGTTACGCCCCGTTCAACTGTAAGCGTAACCACCATTCAAACAGGAACAATGATGCAGAGCGAACAATTATCCGCTACTGCACAATACCTGCGGCACAATACCGTAACTACCCCCGTGGCAGGTTATGTACGTTTCGTAAAAATCAATTTTAATGACCGTGTTACAAAAGGACAGCTTCTTTATACGCTGGAAACAAAAGAACGTAAAGCATTGGGCAATTTTAATAGCAATGAAACTGATTCAAATTACGGATTGATCAACATATATGCGCCTATGAGCGGTGTTGTTACTGCTATACCTCAGTCGCAAGCAGGTGTTTTTGTTGCAGAAGGTGGTGCGCTTTGTAATATTTCAGATATCAGTAGTCTTTATTTCCAGCTAAATATTCCGTTTGAATATAGCAAATACGTGCAGTCAAACACATCATGTATCATCACCCTGCCCGACAATACAAATATCAATGCCAGGTTGCAAATGCCCATTATACAGGCTAACACAGGGTTGCAAACTATTCCCTTTATGGCTAAACCCGAAACAAACAGATATATACCGGAAAACATTATTGCTACCGCAAAGCTGGTTATTTATAAAAACAGTAACGCTGTTATGCTCCCCAAAAGCGCTGTGCTAAGCGATGAGCTGATGCAACGTTTTTGGGTAATGAAGCTGATAAATGATTCAATGGCTGTAAAAGTGCCTGTAATTGCCGGGGCGCAAAACGACAGCTTGGTAGAAATAAAAAATCCAACATTCAACAGCAATGACCAGATACTTATTTCCGGAAACTATGGTCTTAGTGATTCGGCTTTGGTAAAAATATTGAAATAGTTGTTTTCAAAAAGTTCAAAATACAAGCCTGGTTATATGGAACAAAGAAATTATTATAAAAAATACAGTAAACCTTTCCTGTTCATCGGGCTGTTGCTGGTATCGCTTGGGTTGTTTACCTACAGTAAAATGCAAACAGCATTATTTCCCGAAGTAATGTTCCCTAAAGTAAAACTCATTGCTGATGTAGGCTCAACGCCCATAGACCGCATGATGATAACCGTAACAAAACCTATTGAGAGCGCAGTTAAAAGAGTAAAAGGTGTAACGGTAGTAAAAAGCGTTACAAGCAGGGGTAGCTCAGATGTGCAGATTTATTTCAACTGGGGCGTGGATGTAGATAATGCAAAATTGCAAATAGAAAGCCGCCTGAATGAAATAAAAAATCTGCTGCCTGCGGGAACGAACATAGCTGTGGAGGGCTACAACCAGTCCTTATTCCCTGTGTATGGATTTACACTGGAAAGCGATGATGAAGACGTTGGGCTGATAGGGCTGCGCGACCTTGCCATGAACACCGTGCGCCCCCTGTTTTCTCAAATCGAAGGTATTTCTACGGTTATACTGCGGGGCGGCAAAACAAAAGAATTTGAAGTTGTACCCGATGTTGTTAAGATGTCTTCATTTGGCATTAAACCAGATGACCTGGTGCAACTCTTCAAACAAAATAACTATGTTCTATCCAATGGAAAAATGTCCAACTTCCGAAGGCTTTATCTCACTTTAACTGACAACCGCATTAATGATCCGGAAGAACTCGCTAATGTAGTAGTGAAAAATACGCCGCAGCGACTTATCCGCTTACGCGATTTTGCCAAAGTAGAACTGCAACAACAAACGGAATTTAATATTATCAATGCCAATGGTCGCCAGGGCGTAATTGTTGACCTGGTAAAGCAACCTGGTGTTAACCTGATACAGTTTGCACATGCAGCGGATGCCAAGGCTGCCGAAATAGGAAAGTTACTTCCCAAAGGTATTAAGCTGCGCCCTTATTATAACCAATCAGCTTTTGTAAATGATAGCATTAACAGTGTGGTGCATACCATACTGGAGGGCTTGTTGCTTGCCATCCTGGTAGTTATCCTTTTTCTTCGTTCATGGCGGGCAAGTACAGTAGTCATTCTTACGCTTCCCATAACCCTTGGCTTTACCTTAATAGCATTAGGATTATCTGGCATTACTATTAATATTATGTCACTGGGGGGCATTGCCGCTGCCGTTGGCCTTTTTATTGATGATGTTATAGTAATCATTGAGCAAATTTATCGTGGGCATGAAGACAATCCTGGCAAGGATAGGTTTGAAGTAGTGAAAGACGCTATCAAAGATCTGTTTCCTGCAATGGTAGGTTCTTCATTGAGCACCATCGTTATTTTTCTTCCTTTCGTTATGATGGGTGGTTTAGCAGGAGCCTTCTTTAAAGAACTGGCGAAAACAATGGAGCTCACGTTGATTTGTTCCTTCTTTGCCACCTGGATTGTAACGCCTGTATTGCATTTGCTTATCGGTTACAAACCACATAAACATTCGCATGTTCATACTGAGCAGGAAAGTTTAAATAAGTACAAATGGTTAACCAACCTGTATAAAACACCCTTGTTGGCATTTGCTTTTATCATCGTCTTGATTATTGCAGGATGGTTTGCTGCTGGTAAATTACAAACCGGCTTTCTACCGGAGTTGGATGAAGGAACGATCGTACTTGATTATTTCTCTCCCAGTGGAACAGCCATTGAAGAAACAGACCAGTTGTGCCAGAAAATGGAGAAAATCATCCTGGCTAATCCTAACGTGGAAAGCTATTCCCGCAGAACCGGGCTAAGGCTCGATTTCAGGAATGTAGCGCCCAATTACGGGGATTATTTGATCCAGTTGAAAAAAAACAGAAAACAAAAAACAACTGATATAATTAGTGACCTGCGCAGGAGCATTCAGTCATCTGTTCCCGTAATGAATATTGAATTTGGGCAGCGCATACAGGATTTGCTCGGCAACCTGATGAGCACACCTAGCCCTATAGAGGTAAAAATATTTGGCGATAATCAAAAGCAACTAGAATTGCTCGGGCGCAAAGCCGATAGTATCATGCGCCATACCAAAGGCTTGGTAGATGTTTCCAATGGCATGATATCCGCTGGTCCTTCGGTAATCATCTTACCTGATGATGTAAAGCTGGCACAATATGGCATATCTCTTTCTGATTTTCAAAGTCAGCTAAAAATGTACACGGAGGGGATTGTATTGGGCGACAATGCCACAATAACAGAACCTTCCCCGGTTCAGGCTTCCATGTTGGGCAATCTTCAGGTGGGACAGATCCAGGATGGTGAACAGATGCGTAAGATACGCCTGCGCGTTACTAATTACCGGGATAACGACATTGATAAGATAAAAAAGCAGATGATTTTTTTGCCGGACGGCAGTTTAAAACCACTTTCCTTTTTTTGCGATATAAAAACTGAAAAAGGTGAAATTGATTATAAACGTGAAGACCTGAAATCCTGTGTTGTCCTTACTTCACGGCTTTCAGGCAGGGATTTGGGAAGTGCTGTGAAGGAACTAAAAGAGAGCTTTTCCAAACAGCTCAATTTGCCACCGGCATATTATGTCAATTTTGGCGGAGCGTACGCAGAGCAACAGCAGTCCTTTAAAGAATTACTTACAATTCTGGTCGCTGCCTGCTTACTTGTATTCACTGTGTTGTTGTTCTTGTTCCGGGAATGGATTATGTCATTTTTGGTACTTGCTATTTCTGTCTTAGGTATTCCGGGCTGTTTATTCGCTTTGTACCTCACAAATATCCCACTCAATGTAAGCAGCTATACGGGTATCATTATGATAGTAGGCATCATTGCTGAAAATGCGATTTTCACGGTTAACCAGTTCCGGTACAATATGCGCCTCTCCAACGGGGATGTGAGTAAGTCGGTCAATTATGCTTTGGCACTTAGAATCCGTCCAAAATTAATGACAGCCATAGGAGCTATTTTAGCACTCCTTCCCCTTGCGTTAGGCATAGGCATGGGAGCACAAATGCAACAGGCGCTGGCAATCGCGGTTATCGGCGGATTTGTTACAGGTATTCCTTTGCTGCTGCTCGTGTTTCCAACCTTCATACGCCTCATTTATTCAAATAAAAAGTAACAACACATGTCATGATTTTTATTAGAACGCATATCATCCTTTTGTTTATCTGTGCTTGTAATGCAGAAGGCATGGCGCAACGTGTTGACAGCAACTTAAAAAACTTTGACAGCACACAAAAGATAAGGCCGTTGCGATACACTTTTAAACAGCTTAAGATTCCGGTGTGCCTCGTGGGCTTCGGTTTTGCTATAAATGGGAATGGACGGGAATCTATTAAAAACGAAATAGTAGAAGAACGAAATGAACATTTACCCAAGTTCAAAACAAGCCTCGATAATTATTTGCAGTTTTCTCCAATTGCGTTAACCTATGGCTTTGAAGTAATAGGTATGAAACCCAAAACAGATATTGTAAACAGATCCGTCATTTTACTTAAGAGTGAAATAGTGATGATAGCTGCGGTTACTGCTTTAAAAACTTCGTCACACATTTTACGCCCAGATAGCAGCGCATATACTTCTTTTCCTTCCGGTCATACTGCCCAGGCATTTGCTGCTGCGGCTATGTTATCAGAAGAATATGGCTACCGGTATAAATGGGTTCCTTATCTATCTTACGGATTGGCTTCAACTGTGGGAGCGCTCCGCCTGATGAATAACAAGCATTATTTAAGTGATGTATTGGTTGCTGCCGGAATCGGAATATTATCTACTAAAGTTTCCTACTGGACGCATCAATATAAATGGAACAGACATAATTCACATAGATATCCAGTTCAGTTATAATCAATCATTTTAGCTATGTTAACAAGAATAGTCCTGAATAAAAATATAAACAATCTGAGAAAGTGGTTAATAGCACTTGAGTTAATGCTACTGGCTTTATACAGCAACGCACAGCAAATCAGTAGGCTACCTAACAAGCCAAAACTCGTCATCGGTATCGTAGTTGACCAAATGCGTTATGATTACTTGTTTCGCTACAGCGACAAGTTTAATAGCAATGGGTTTGCCAAACTGTTAAAGAATGGCTTTATATTCCGAAATGCCCAATACCCTTATGTACCTACCTATACAGGTCCGGGTCATGCAGCAATATATACAGGAGCAACACCTTCAAACAATGGCATTATTGCAAATGACTGGTATGAAAGATCGTTGAACAAAAGCGTGTATGTTACAGAAGATACCACGGTACAGGGTGTTGGCGGAAGCGGTAAGGAAAGTCAAATGTCGCCACGGAGACTGTTGAGTACAACTGTTACAGATGAATTAAGGCTTGCCACTAACAAGAAATCAAAAGTAATTGGGATTGCTTTAAAAGACAGGGGAAGCATATTACCTGCAGGGCATATCCCTAATGCCGCTTATTGGTACGATAGCCAGAGTGGAAACTGGATAACCAGTGACTACTATATGGGCGACCTTCCTAAATGGGTAAAGTATTTCAATGAGCAAAAATTAGCGGATAAATATCTCTCGAAGCCATGGATAACTTTGTATGACATCAGCACTTATACCAATGGCTTGCCGAATGGGGCGCCCTATAGAAATGCTTATAAAGGAGAAGCAGAAAACCGGTTCCCTCATAATCTGCCTGCATTAATAGAAGCTAACGGATATGAGTTGTTGAAGAAAACGCCGTTTGGTAATTCAATGACGCTTGACTTTGCAATAGCAGCCATTAAAGCTGAGAATTTGGGTAAAAATCAAAATACAGATTTCCTTGCCATTAGTTTTTCTTCTACCGATTATGTGGGACATCAATTCGGCATTCAATCTATCGAAGTCCAGGATACTTACGCCAGATTGGATAAGGAATTGGAGCGCCTGCTTGCTTTTATAGATCAGTATATCGGAGCAGAAAACGTTTTGTTGTTTCTTACTGCCGATCATGGTGCAGTTGAAACACCTGCTTACATGCAATCCATGAACATTCCCGGGGGCATATTCAAGAGCAAAGGGATTAAAAAAGAGCTAAACAATCATATTTCATCATTATTCGGAGATGGAAAGTGGATTTTAGATTATGAAAACCTTCAATTCTATTTGAATACGCAACTCGCCAAAGAAAAGAAAGTTAACATAGCAGAAATTGAAAATGCCTGTATAACATTTTTACAATCAAGAGAAGGTGTGTATAAGGTCTATTCAAGTGAGGCATTGTCAATAACAGCCAACGATTATTATAACACTGCTTTAAAAAAAGGACTTCATCCGTTACGTTCAGGAAACATTGCAATACAATTACTTCCTGGGTGGTTTGATGCAGACTATGCGGCAACCGGCGGCACAACACACGGCAGCGGCTATTCTTACGACACCCATGTGCCGCTTATCTGGTATGGTTGGAAAGTAAAAGCAGGTTCTTCGGGTGATAAAGTTTCAATAACAGATATAGCACCTACTGTTGCAGACATTTTAAACATTAGTTATCCCAATGGCACGAACGGCTCCGTTTTGTCGGATATTTTCTTACATAAATAGCACTTTTTTGAAATGGATTTACAAAAGCTAATCGGATATGACAGGCACATGGTTGAGTGGACAAATCAACACCGAATAAAATCATTAGACATTTATTTTATAGCGATTACTGATACAGCTTACGTTACTGCCATTTTAATCACAGTAGCAGTATGGTGTGTTGCGTTATATAGAACTAAAAGAACGCTTAAAATTAAAGCTGGTCAAATGTCAATGGCATTAATAAGCAATACCATTGTAGTGACCTTATTGAAATACCTGATTAATAGACAAAGACCTTTTGTAAATGACCCCCATATCATTAAGCTCACCTCAGGCGGTAGTCCATCATTTCCATCTGGCCATACTGCGGACGCATTTGTTATAGCGATGTCTTTTTCTTACTTATTTCATGAAAAAATTGGGCTGAATATTTTAATATGGCTATGGGTATTTACTGTGGCTTATTCACGGGTAGTCCTTGGTGTTCATTATGTAAGTGATGTTTTCGCTTCAGCAATAATCGGAAGCATTGTTGCAATAATCGTAAATATTTTTTTTAGAAATAAATACCACAATAATATGGATGCCTTATGATGCAATGCTTAAAAGATTGGGATATTAAGTTTTTACTCGAAATAAATAAACATCATACTTCTCTTTTAGATAGTGTGATGTGGTTTGCAAGTGAAACATTCAGTTGGATACCATTTTACGCTTTACTGCTTATGCTTATTATTTATAAATACAAAAAGCAAAGTTGGTGGGTCATAATTTTAATTATACCATTAATTTTCCTAAGCGATCAGATTGCATCAGGCATTCTAAAGCCGATTGTTCATCGTTTGCGCCCGTCCCATCAACCTGGCTTACGGGATCTGCTTCACTATGTCAATAACTACCATGGAGGCACATACGGGTTCGTGTCATCCCATGCTTGCAATGTGTTTGCTTTTGCTACTTATTTAACGATTGTAACTGAGCAGAAGATAAAATGGCTACCCTATCTGCTATTTCTTTGGGCAATGCTGGTGGCGTATAGCCGAATATACCTGGGTGTACATTATCCATCTGATGTTGCAGTTCCTGCCGTTTTGGGGATTGGATTGGGGTCACTGTTCGGGTGGATATTCCATCGTTTCAAACAAAAAATTTTCACGAATAACTTATAAAATATGTGGTGGATATACGCTTTGCTTTCTGCTTTGTTTGCTTCTTTAACAGCCATATTTGCCAAGATTGGCATTAAAGGTGTAAATTCTAATTTGGCAACAGCCATACGAACTATTATTATTTTATTAGTGGCATGGGGTATTGTGCTTGCAAGGAAAGAAGCCAAAGGCATAACTACTTTATCCAAACAAAACATTTTATTCATTTGCCTTTCTGGCTTGGCCACAGGTCTGTCATGGATATTTTATTTTAAGGCATTACAGTTGGGCAAAGTGTCGCAGGTGGCTCCGGTAGATAAGCTCAGTGTTGCATTGACAATTGTTTTATCAGTCTTGTTTTTAGGAGAAGCGCTGACCCTTAAAACTGCTATCGGCGCAATTTTAATTATTGCAGGAACCGTAGTGCTCATTTTTCCATCATAAAACGTATCCTGATCATTGTAGTGTGCTGTGTTTATTTCAGGATATCAAAAAAACGTAACAATGCAGGAACAACCAACTAATAAGCCGAAAGAGGGAACTAACTCTGAAGGTATAGAAGCCGCCGTTGGGCTAACAGGGCTTACTGACGATCAAGTACAATCAGCTTTGACGGAGGTTGGCTATAATGAAGTCACAGAAGAACCTGCTCACCCTATTTTCGGTTTATTAAAACGTCTGTGGGGGCCTATACCATGGACGCTTGAAGCTGCATTGATATTAGAAGCATTTCTCGGCAAAATTCTCCAGGCATCTATCATAGCAGTCCTCCTGCTTTTTAGTGCTGTTGTTGGGGAAACCCAGGAACGCAGAGCACAGAAAGTAGTGAGTTTTCTAAAGAAGCATTTGCAAATCACCACTCGTGTACTTCGCAATGGCATTTGGAAGTTTCTTGCTGCAAGAGAACTTGTTCCTGGTGATAATATTCACATTAAGACCGGCGATATTGTGCCGGCAGATTGCACGGTCACTCTCGGAAATGTGGAATTAGATCAGTCTATACTTACCGGTGAATCTACATCGGTCGCCCGTGTTGAAAATGAAACGATCTATTCGGGTTCTGTTGTACGTTCTGGTGAAGCCGTTGCATTGGTAACGGCTACGGGGCGGCACAGCTTTTTTGGCAAAACTGCCGAACTCGTTAAGGTTGCCTCTGCCCCTGGTCATCTTCAGCAGCTTTTATTTACAGTAGTACGTTATTTGGCAATTGTTGACGTTATGCTTGCCGTCATACTTTTAATTGCAGCTTTGTTAAACGGGTATGCCATAGTTCCGCTTTTGCCGTTTCTTATTGTATTGGTAATTGCTACTGTTCCTGTAGCAATGCCAGCAAGTTTTACCGTTGCTAATGCCGTTGAAGCCCGTGTATTGGCAAAAGAAGGAGTTTTGGTTACTGGTTTAACGGCCATTCAGGAAGCGGCAACAATGCAGGTTCTTTGCATAGATAAAACGGGAACATTGACTCAAAACAAACCTTTAATTGCTTCTATATTATCTCTTTCCGGCAGTAGCGAAAATGAACTGCTGGCTTATGCGGCGGCGGCTTGCGACCCTTCTTCGCAAAATCCTATTGACATTGCCATTTTGCATGAATTGAAAAAGCGTTCTCTTACTCCGTTTGCTTGTGAACAATACATACCCTTTAGCCCGATTAAAAAAATTTCCGAAGCTCACATAGAAGAAGGCGGCAAGGCAAAGACTGTAATACTCGGTTCACCGACTGTCATGGCACAATATGCAGCTTCTGCTACACAGTTAGAAGAAAAGGTAGCTGAAATGGCGGCGGATGGCGGCAGAGTTTTAGCTGTTGCCGTTGGCGCTGAAGGAAACATTACAGTGCGTGGTTTATTAACGCTTGCTGATTTACCAAGAGAAGATGCAGCTACACTGGTGCAAGCCATTAAGAACTTAGGCGTCCGTCTGCTAATGATTACAGGCGACACACCTGCCACAGCAAAGGTCATCAGCAGTAAATTAAATATTGGGGAACACATTGGTGATTTATCGGCTGCGCTTCAATCCCCGCTTGATTATGACGGCATCGCTAATGTTTATCCCGAAGAAAAATATCAAATCATACAAGCCCTTCAAAAGTTGAATTTGATCACCGGTATGACAGGAGACGGTATTAACGACGCCCCTGCGCTTAAACAGGCAGAGGTCGGCATTGCAGTTAATTCAGCTACCGATGTTGCCAAGGCTTCTGCAAAAGTAGTTCTGACAAATCCCGGTCTTCAGGATATTGTGAAAATAATTCATGCCGGGCGGCGTGTGTACCGCAGAATGATGACCTGGACGATTACTAAAATTACAAGAACGATAGAGCTTGCAGTGCTGCTGACATTCGGATATATCGTCACTGGAGATTTTGTAGTCCCATTGAGTTTAATTGTGTTGATAGTAGTATTCAATGACCTTGTAACCATTACACTCGGGACAGACCATGCTTGGGTTTCACCATCGTTGGAGCAGTGGAACGTAAACACAATTTCCAAACTTGCCGGTATTTTAGCAGCGGGCTGGCTCGTACTTGCATTTGCAATTCTTTGGGTGGCACTTAAAATATTGAAACTGCCATTCCCCGAAATACAAACACTGATGTTTCTTTACCTCATTTACTCAGCGCAGGCAACTATATACATTACGCGGGTGCGGGAACATTTTTGGTCTTTTCTTCCAAGCCGTTTGGTAGTCACGGTTACTATCGGCAATATAGTAATATCGTCACTGCTGGCATGTTTTGGAATCTTGATGGCTTCAGTTCCAACATGGATGATTGCAGGGATTCTTGCTGTTGTTGTTGTTGCCAGTTTCTTGCTTGATAAGATAAAAGTCGCTTTTTATAAACGAAATAGTGTGTTTGAGGAAACAATTCGATTATAATTGCGGAATATTTAATTCTTTCCATAAAATCTATGGGAAATAGAAATTTTTGGCAGAAAAATATTATTTTTGTATTCTTACGGTAACAGGAAATGGTGTCTTCCTAATTGAACCGCTCATCTTTTTGAGATAATGGCGCCTACAAATTATTGGATTTATCTAATATTCAATTTATAATTTGTAGGAATGAAAAGGCTAAAAACTTCCTTTGAACACGTTTTTATTGTTTCTTACCTCTTCAGGTGGACTTGTTTAGTGTTTCCTGTTTCAATAACGGTAGGTTCACTCGTTGCACTCTTTTTATGGCTATTAGACAAGGCCATGAACTTCCGGTTTGCTTATCCCTGGCTCCTCTTCCTTCTGCCCCTTGCGGGAATATTGATCTATTTTGTCTATAAAATTTCAGGTAAAAATGCCGAAGGCGGCAATAACCTCATTATGGATGAAATCCATGATCCGGGAGGTGGCGTCCCGTTCAGGATGGCTCCTTTGGTATTGCTTACTACTGTTATCACACATCTGTTCGGAGGCTCAGCAGGTCGCGAAGGTACAGCAGTTCAGATAGGCGGCAGCCTTGCTCAATTTTTTGCGAAAAGATTGAAATTGTCAGAAGAGGATGTTAAAACCCTGTTAATGACCGGTATTGCAGCTGGATTTGGCGCTGTGTTCGGGACACCCATTACTGGTGCTATTTTTGCGTTAGAAGTGCTGGCATTGGGTAGAATAAAGCACGATGCGTTGATGCCCTGCTTTATTGCCAGCGTTCTGGCAGATATTGTTTGTTCTGCCTGGGGTATTCATCATACTCATTACACCATTAGTTTTACGGAAAAGGACGTTGTTTTCTTTCGTTATTTTCATTTCAATTTCGTTTTGCTTATCAAGGCGATTATAGGTGGTGTAGCGTTCGGACTGGCGGGCTATATGTTTGCTGAACTCTCTCATACAATTAAAAATTATAGTAACCGATGGATTAAGATAAAGTGGCTTATTCCAGCAATAGGCGGGCTTGCCATCATAGTATTTACTTATGTGTTAGGTACGCAGGATTACCTTAGCCTCGGTGTAACTAATCCTGATCCCAAGGCCGTTTCGATAGTATCCTGCTTCAGTGAAGGGGGTGCTACAAATTTTAGCTGGTTGTGGAAACTCTTGTTTACTGCCATCACACTTGGAACTGGTTTCAAAGGTGGTGAAGTAACGCCTTTGTTTTTTATTGGTGCTGCTTTGGGCAACACTATTGCTACACTCACCGGTGCACCGGTTGATCTGATGGCGGGACTTGGTTTTATAGCTGTTTTTGCCGGAGCTACCAATACACCTATAGCATGTACAATTATGGGAGTAGAGCTGTTTGGAGCAGACAATGCACTATACTATGCGGTTGCCTGTTTTACTGCTTACTATTTCAGTGGTCATTCTGGAATTTACCACGCACAAAGAATTGGGTCTTCTAAGGTCACTAAATTAAATCATCATACAAATGAAACGTTGCATGAGGTAAGGCAAAAACGTATCAAAAACAGAAAATTATGGTAAAGAAAGTCAAACATCATTCTTTAGGCAAGCTGGAAATCTATATAGCACCGGCACATAAAGTACAACATGGCACAAAAAGTTTCTTCCGTAAGTTGTTTCCTAAATCTACCTACATGTACTTGATTCAGGAAGCAAAAAAAGAAGGGATTATTAACGCATCTGCTCACAGTACACATACAAGTTTCACGACCGATGGGAAAATAATTTCTTTCAGTGTCGAAGGTGATAATTCAAAGCTTGCTATGTGCGTTGAATTAGTAGATAAAAGAGAAAAGCTGGAAGCGTTTTTTTTAAAGCACCAGGATTCTTTACGTGAAAAGGTTGTTATTTTTAAAGAAGTCGAATTTTGGGATGTTGAATAACGTTAAATAAAAGAGAGTGAAAGCAATACTGATTATATGGCTTGGTGGAGGTATCGGTAGCGTATTCCGCTACCTTGTTCAGCTTGGCGTAAGTAAACTTGTTCATGTTACTTTCCCTGCGGGTACTTTTCTGATCAATATAACGGGTTGTTTTATTATTGGTCTATTATATGGTCTTGTCAGTAAATATTCGGCGATTACGTTGGAATGGAGGCTTTTCCTTATAACAGGTTTGTGCGGCGGTTATACCACTTTCTCCAGCTTTTCATACGAGGGCATCAGTTTATTCAAGCAAGGGAATTACACCTATTTCATTTTGTATATATTACTTAGTGTTGTTGTGGGGTTGTTTTCAACTTTGGGAGGAATGACTATTGTTAAATAAATAACTGGATAATTATGGAAATGAAATATAAAAGAATACTGGTAGCCATAGATAACAGCTCATATTCAATGAAAGCAGCGAAGGTTGGTTTTTCATTGGCACACAGTTTGAGGGCTACCATCGGGCTATTATATGTGGTAGATAAGTCAAAAGAGGTGATTAATGCAGACTTGGGTATTACTCCACAGCAAAGTGGAACTGTTTTATTAAACGAAGCGGAAAAAACAATTGAACAGTTTATTCGTTTATACAATGGAGTTGAGAACATTGAGCGTTTTACCCCAGAAGGATTCCCGGAACAGGAAATTATTAATATTTCCAAAGAATGGGAAGCAGATGTGATTGTTATGGGAACGCACGGGCGTTCAGGAATTGGGAGAATGCTCACAGGTTCTGTTGCGGAATATGTTATACGCCATGCCACAATGCCGGTTTTGATAACACCGCCGAGAATGGAATGATTTTTTTATATTTGCTAATGGTGATGGTGTCCACCAAATCAACCGCCTTATAGAAGGACGATGGCGCCTACAGGATAGATTAAGTAATTAATTTAATTCAGTAGGCATGAAATTAACTCAGCAATTTACAGGCAATTGGTCTGTTATCAAAAAAGTCCTTCGGTGGTCACTTCTGACACTACCTTCCTCCTTTGTCATAGGCAATGTTATTGCACTCCTGCTCTGGGCAATTGACAAAGTAACCCTTATTCGGTTATTACATCCACAGATTATTTGGTTTCTTCCCGTTACTGGAATAGTCATATATCTTATCATAAGAGCATTCCGTGAAACCAGTAGCAATATTGTATTGCAAAACATTCATGATGCCAGTAATGGGGTTACTGAAAGATCTTCACTTCCCGTTTTCCTAACAACAGTCATTACACATCTATTTGGCGGCTCTGCAGGCCGTGAGGGTACTACTTTTCAAATAGGAGCAAGCATTAGTCGTTTTTCTGCAAAACTGTTTAGATTAAGTGAGCCGGAATTTAAAGTGGTATGTACTTCGGGCATTGCTGCGGCATTCGGAGCAATTTTTGGTGTTCCCATTGCAGGCGCTTTCTTTGCACTCGAAATAGTTCGGGAAGGCAGGTTTCCTTATAATGCCCTTATACCTTGCATGGTCGCCAGCATAGTCGGCACACTTACCTGTAATTATTGGGGTGTTCATTCAACACAATTCCAACACATTTTTTCTTCCCAAAGCCGTCCGATGTTCAATGGCAATTTTACGCCTGATCTTTTACTACTGGCAAAAGCAGGAGCAATTGGTGTGATAATGGGGTTACTATGTTGCCTATTCTATCTTTTATTGCAATATATAAAGCATTGGATTGATAAATCAATATCTCCTAAATGGGTAATTCCTTTTGTGGGTGGGATACTCCTTGTAGCTCTATATTATGTTTTTGGCACACAGCAATATTTAGGGCTTGGAGTAGCCGGCATGGGTCAAAACGCAGTAAGCATTGCATCAGCGTTTGGTACTGGTGGAGTTGATACGTGGAGTTGGTTGATCAAGCTACTCTTTGTTGTAATCACATTGAGCTTCGGCTTTAGAGGTGGTGAAGTTATCCCTTTGCTTTTTATTGGTGCTACGTTAGGAAGTGTATTAGCTGTGGTTTTTCATGCGCCTGTTCCATTATTTGCCGCTTTGGGTTTTATTACTGTGTTGGGCGGGTCCGCCAATACACCCTTTGCGGCTACCATTTTAGGCATGGAACTGTTCGGAGCGGAATACACTTCTTACTATGCTTTTGCCTGCTTTATCGCCTACTTCTTTAGTCCAACAAGAAAAAAGATTGAACGTCTGGAAAGGCCGACTGTACCCAAACTCTTTGATGCAGATTATTTGAAAGAATGGAAGTTGGACAGAGAGATAGAAAATGAAAGACTTGAAAGAAGGAAAGATAAAAATGAACCCAATTATTTGGAAGAGGGAGACGAAAGAAATAATGCTGATTTTGAAATGTTATAATAATGAATATGGATAATATATCAAAAGAGGAAGTGGAAAAAATGAAAGCATGGCTGAAAGTCCATGGTATGCTCGCGAACATTACTTCCGAGGACTACATTGGTTTTATACTGTATAAACTATTTGAATTTGAAGAACGGCTTAAAAAAATCGAATACAATCAGCAAACACATTGGGCGAACTAAATATTAGACGACCTACAATTTTATTAAATAAAGAAAAGAAAGTTAAAATCATGAAGATTACAAAAATTCACGCAAGAGAAATACTTGATTCAAGAGGCAATCCTACCGTAGAAGCCGAATTGGAACTGGAAGATAGATTTACAGGTCGTGGCATTTCACCATCCGGTGCAAGTACCGGTGAGAAAGAAGCTGCTGAGCTACGGGATGGCGATAAGAAACGTTACAATGGCAAAGGAGTTACTAAGGCAGTGGATAATGTCAATTCAGTAATTAATGAAGCATTAGTCGGCAAAAGTGTTACCGATCAGCATGAGATAGATAAATTGATGATTAACCTTGATGGCACGCCTAACAAGTCAAGGCTTGGCGCAAATGGCATATTAGCTGTCTCTATTGCTTATGCCAATGCGGTTGCGGCATTCAAAAAAATTCCTTTGTACAGGCAGTTTTGCAACCAATCTATATACACGTTGCCTGTTCCCTGTATGAATGTGATCAATGGTGGCAGACACGCTGATAACAATGTGGACTTCCAGGAGTTTATGATCGCTCCGCATAACGCTCCCTCTTTTAAAGAAGCTATACGCATGGGAGAAGAAACATTTCATGCACTTAAAGATATTTTGAAAGCAAAAGGATACTACACTGGTGTTGGTGATGAAGGCGGATTTGCCCCCAATCTCAAATCGAATGAAGAAGCGGTAGAGGTTATTCTTGAAGCTATTCAAAAAGCAGGATACCAGCCAGGGAAAGATATTTCCTTGTGTTTAGACCCAGCCAGCAGTGAATTATGGAAGGACGGCCAGTACGTGTTTTTTAAAGACACCACAAAAAAACACATGACCAGTTCTGACATGATTGACCTTTGGAAAAGCTGGCTGGGCAGGTATCCCATTGTTCTGTTGGAGGATGGTTTGGGAGAAAATGATTGGGAGGGATGGCAACTGCTTACGCAAAAACTTGGCGATAAAACGGAACTGGTGGGCGACGATATTTTTTGTACGAATCCTGCTATACTTAAAAGAGGTATTCAGCAGAAAGTTGGCAATTCGGTACTGATCAAATTAAACCAGATAGGAACTGTAAGCGAAACATTCCAAACCATTGAACTGGCTAAGAAAAATAACTATAACTGTTTTATATCACACCGCAGTGGGGAAACAGAAGACACCACTATTGCAGACCTGACCGTTGCATCCGGTGCAGGGCATTTGAAAACAGGTAGTGGTTGCAGAGGAGAGCGCATTGCCAAATTCAACAGGCTTTTGCGAATAGAAGAAGAATTAGGAAGTAATGCAGTTTTTGCAGGAATTAAAACATTTAAAAACCAGTAGCAGTATGGAACAATTCCAGCAAGTGACACATCCCTGGCATATCAGCATCGGCGATAATGCACCGGAGATAATAAAAGCTGTCATTGAAATTCCCAAAGACAGCCGCATGAAATACGAACTGGATAAGCCGTCAGGCTTATTAAAATTAGATCGTGTTATTTATTCTTCCATGCACTATCCATTGAACTATGGATTAGTTCCTCAAACATACTTTGATGATGGAGACCCACTCGATATACTGGTCATGTGCTCTTATGAAATTGTTCCGCTTTGCATTTTGGATGTTCGGGTAATAGGCATCATGCACATGGAAGATGAAAATGGCATTGATGATAAAATATTATCTGTCGCAGCACATGACCCCGCTTACGAGCATATACATAATCTTGAAGATCTTCCGCAGCATCAGATGGACGAACTAAAAAATTTCTTTGAAGGGTATAAAGCGTTGGAACATAAAACGGTTAAGGTGGGCGATATGTATGGTAAGGAACAGGCATTTGAATGCGTGAAAAGAAGTATTAAGATGTATAAAGAAAAATTTAAAATAGTCTGATATGCGTATCGCAGTTATAAGTGATATACATGCTAACCTGCCTGCACTGGAAGAAGTGTTGAATGGAATTGATTCGCAAAAAGTCAATGCCATTTACTGCCTGGGCGACTTGGTGAATCAGAATGTATGGAATAATGAAGTCGTTGAAATCATTCGTAAGAGAAAAATACCGACAATAAAAGGCAATCATGATGAAGGTATAGGAGAAGGAAGACATTTCTTTCCATTTTCATATACATTTTCTGAAGCAAAGCAATGGGGCAAAGAAGCAATTGAATATACGCTTTCACATATAACTGATGATAACCGTAGCTTTCTTTCTGAACTTCCTTTACACCTTCGCCTGAAGATCACTGGTAAAGATGGAACATCATTCAGCATAGTGCTTACGCATGGCAGCCCAAAAGGTATCAACGAAAAGATGTATCATTTTTCACCTAAAAAAGATTTTGCTGAATTATTGAAGCTGGCAGATGCAGATATGCTTTTAATGGGAAACACACATGCCCCGTACCATCACATAATTCAGGTTGAAGAAAATGGCTGTGTGATTAATAGGCATGTGATTAATCCCGGCTCTGTTGGTAAACCCAAAGATGGAGACTGGCGACCAAGTTATGTGCTGTTAACTATTGATCCAAGCAAACCTTTATTAATAGATCCCGAAGCAATTCATGTAGATTTTTACAGAATTAAATATGATTTGGGAAAAGCAGTAAAGGCGATTAAAAATAGTGGTTTGCCTGTTTACTATGGAGGATGCCTTATAACAGGATGATAGACATGCAAACAAAAAAAGAAATGTTGAACAGTAAATTATTAATGTATGAAACTTGCATTTATCAGCGATATACATGGCAATCTTCCGGCTCTTACAGCCGTATTGAAAGATATCGAAGACCAGCAGCCCGATGATATTTATTGCCTGGGAGACTTAGTGAATTTTGCCGGTTGGGACAATGAGGTAATAGACCTTATCCGTAAACTTGATATTACCTGTATTCAGGGTAATCATGACGAAGGGATCGGTTACCATCGCCATGATTTTCAATTTTCTTACAGTAATGATGCACAAAAGCACTTCGGGCATTTATCCATTCAGCGTGTAAATAAAATTATCTCAGAAGAACATAGGCGTTTTCTGTCGGAGTTGCCTTTTATGCTGCAACTGGAGTTTCGTTTCCCGTTTCATCATGTAAAGCTGGCAATGGTGCATGGAAGCATATCAAGCAATAATGAATATGTGCAAAAGGATACGCCTGATGAATACCTGCTGGAAATGCTGGACAGCATTAACGCTGATGTTTTGCTGATAGGGCATACGCATGTTCCCTACCATAAGGCAATTTTCTGTGAAGAAGAAAACAGGAAAATTTATCGGCATGTCATTAATGTAGGTTCCGTAGGTAAATCTAAAAGCGGTAGTACAGATGGCAGCTATTGCATTGTTCAGATTCATAGTAATGCCGACCTCACTACGCCCGAATCAGTACAGGTTCAGTTCAGGCATGTGCCTTATGACACTAAGCAGGTAATTGCCAAGATTAAGGCAGAAGGCTTGCCAGATGCGTATGATGACTACTTAAATAACAACCAAAAATCATAAAGCGATAAAGCTACCTATGCAGTTTCAAAGCATACTATATAAAAACGGTCCGGCAGGTGAAATCAGGGAAAATATGCCAACGATTTTTACCGATTTGCATTTGGATCAGGTCATTGATAAAATGACCGAGGGGAAAGAGGAATATCATCTCAAGCCGTTTTTCTATACATGCTTAAAGGATGGCGATTCCATTCTTTACAGGCAGAAAGTAATGCAGGAACTGGAGCAACAAAATGTCAGGGCATGTATTGACAGCTTTGCACATAGTATGCAGCAGATGCGCCAGATGTCACAGCGTTCCCGTGATTGTCTTCATCAATATCAACGTGAGCGGCTATTCCTCGATGCTGTTAACATATACTGCAACAGTGTGCGTTTGTTACAAGAGCAGCTTTATGCTTCGTCCGTAACTTCAGAGGGATTATGTTCATTTAACGAATTTTTGTACGCTTATACTGCTTCAGAAAAGTTTACTACAATTTCTCAGATAAGTGAAAAAATATTAGCCGGGCTGAAAGAAGTTAAATATAACATCCATATACAGGAATTAACGGTTAGGATACTGCCTTACCAGCCACAATCTGATTATAGCGATGAAACAGAGCGCCTCTACGATAAATTTCGCATTGCAGGAGTAAAGGATTACAAGAAGGAATTTCCCTTTACTACAGATATGAACCATGTAGAGGCAGAGGTACTAAAAGGCGTTGCTACCTTATTCCCGGAACTGTTTCAATCACTTTGTGAGTTCTTCAGCACCTACCAGGATTTTACCGATAAGACCGTGAAGGATTTTGACAGGGAAATACAATTTTATGTTACCTGTTTAAGCTACTGTGAAAAAATAAAGGTGCATGGCTCACCTTTTTGTTATCCAGAAATAGCTGCCATTGTAGGCAATATATATGCCCGTGAAACTTTCGACATCGCATTGGCATACAAACTGGCTGAGCAAAACAAACCACCTGTAAGTAACGATTTTGCGTTAAAAGGAAAGGAACGCATCATTATCGTATCAGGCCCTAACCAGGGTGGCAAAACCACCTTTGCCCGCACTTTCGGACAGCTCCATTATTTAGCTTGCTTGGGTTGTCCAGTGCCTGGCAGCAAGGTTCGGGTTATGCTGTTTGACACTATCTATACCCATTTTGAGCGTGAAGAAAATATAGAAACGCACAGGAGCAAATTTGAGGAAGACCTTGTGAGAATCCATGCCATTTTGAAAGAAGCTACAGGGCAAAGTATTATCATTCTTAACGAGATATTTTCTTCCACAACATTGCAGGATGCGCTGTTTCTCTGCCGGAATATTATGCAACACCTGATCCGGTTAAATGCTTATTGTATTTGGGTCACCTTTATTGACGAACTCGTATCGCTTAGTGATACAGCAGTAAGCATGGTAAGCACAGTTGTATCTGATCATCCTGCTACCAGAACTTTTAAGATTGTACGAAAAGCACCGGACGGTATGGCTTACGCCCTGTCCGTTGCCGAAAAATACCACGTTACTTATAACCAGCTAAAAGAGCGTATCCACCCATGAAACCGCATTTGTTATATAGCGATAAGGATTTCAACATCAAGGCTACCTTGCCCTGGAATGCGGCTATAGTAACAAGTGACTTGGAACTACAGGTTTTATTTGATTGTATGTCTGCTAAGGATGACTTGCTGGCGGAAGTAGTACAAAAAGTAATTCTAACATCGGCAAGTAATAATGTGGCAACCATTTTATACAGGCAGGCAATCCTTAAAGATTGTATTTCTCATCGTGAAATTGTGCAGGAAATTTTTAACCTCTCTATTTCAGCCATTGAAAGCAGAAAAAGTAGTTGGCTCGGCATCTTTACAAGTCATCCCACGTCTGTATTATCCGCTTCAGTAGGTATGATGCGGGTGTATGCAGACTACTTACGACGACTACGGGCAATAGCAGATGAGCATTACAGCAAATTCCAGTCTGAAGGTTTCCTTCAATTTATGCGCATCTTACAAATTGAGCTTGACGATAAATATTTTGATGCCATTAATGATAACCTGGATCAATTATCGCTCAAAGGTGGTACCCTTTCCGGAGTACACTTAGTAGAGGCGAACAAGGGAGCTGACTACAGTTTACAACGGTATGAAGGAAAAAAGCGTAAGTGGTGGCATCGGTTTTTCCCTCCGAAAATAGAAGGCTACTATTTTAATATTCATCCACGAGATGAAAGCGGCGTTCGGGCATTGCAACAAATAGAAGATGAAATTGTGAACAGGGTTGGCAATGCACTGGCACAATCCAACGATCACATTCTGCAATTTTTCACCCTACTCCAGCAGGAGTTAGCGTTTTACCTGGGCTGCTTGAATCTTTACGATCGTCTGAAGGAATTACGAGAACCTATTACGTTCCCGATGGCAGTGCCACCGGGCAGCTTCGCGCATTACGCTAAAGATCTGTATGATCCCTGTCTTGCTCTTAGCATGAAGAAACAAGTTGTAAGCAATGATCTGAATGCAGACCAGCGTAGGCTCGTGATTATTACCGGTGCAAATCAGGGCGGTAAATCCACTTTTTTACGCAGCATTGGTGTAGCTCAGTTTATGATGCAAAGCGGCATGTTTGTAGCAGCAACGGAGTATTCTGCCAACATCGTAAACCAGGTATGTACACACTTCAAAAAGGAAGAAGATCATACCATGCAAAGCGGAAAGTTTGATGAGGAACTAAGCCGCATGAATGATATTGCCAATCATATCAGTGCGGGCAGCATGGTATTATTCAACGAATCTTTTGCAGCCACCAACGAAAGGGAAGGCTCAGAAATAGCTGCCCAAATTACAACTGCGTTGATTGAAAAAGGTATCAAGATTTTCTTTGTTACACACCTCTATGATTTTGCACTCAATTTTTATGAAAAAGAATTACCGGAATCCCTGTTCCTGAGAGCAGGAAGACTTGCTGATGCCAGCAGGGGCTTTAAGCTGACAGAAGCAGCACCCTTACCTACGAGTTATGGTCCAGACCTGTATAAAAAAATATTCGCTGATACCGTTACTGTAAATACGCTTTTAGAAACTGTAAACGGAACTAAATAAAAATGATAATATGGGAATAAGACAAATCTTATTAGACGTAGATAAAGCACGGGAAAGGCCGGAGATAGTTGACATTGCAACGGCAATTGAAAGTGTTGACTGTGTGGAAGGGTTGAGCATTGTAGTTAACGAGATAGACATGGAAACTGTTGGAATGGAAATTACTGTTGAGGGCGAAGATTTAAAGTATGATGAGATAGTCGCTGCCATTGAAAAGACTGGCGCAGTGGTGCATAGTCTTGATCAATTGCTGGCTGGAAAAAAAATGATAACACCAGTTCACCGATCACGATGAAGAAGTTATTAAAAGATCAATTATTCGCCTTGTTGCTGGGACTGATTGACGGTATTTTAACCGTCCTTGCTCTGGCTACCGGGCACGTATTAAAGCATGGGGAAACACCGATTACATTATCGCTGTCCCTGAAAGTTGCTTTTGCCACTGCTGTATCTGGTGCGTGTATCTATTTCTTTTCCGAATATTCAAGGCAACGACACAGGCTTATTCATGCTGAAAAACAGTTGAACCTGGCTACACATGGGAGGCTTGCTACTACTCATATAGGTAGGCAAATACTAAGGGAAACACTATGGGGCGTATTAATATCCTCAATTTTCAATTTTGCTGGTGGTATGTTGCCGCTTAGTACAGCTATGATATTTCCACAGGCACAATGGGTTGCCATTGTCATTGCATTGTTAATGTTGGTTTTACTTGGTATCGGTATCGCATCGCTTGTGTACGGGAACGCTCTTGCATGGAGTGTTTCGCTGGTACTTGCTGGTGCGTTCGTCGCTTTTATCGGATACAAGTTAAATGTTGTTTAACCTCAAAAAGTATAAGCATAATATGAATCGTTGGAACGAATACATTGTCAAAAATAAGAATCGGTTTCTTGAAGAACTGAAACAAATACTTTCTATCCCATCTATCAGTAATGATGAGGAATATAAAACGCAGATGCACTTGTGTGCCACTAAACTCATCGAGTTGATGATGCAGGCTGGTTTTGACATTGCCATAATTGAAGAAACATCACATCACCCTGTAGTTTTTGGTAAGAAGATCATTAATCCAGAATTGCCCACCGTTTTGGTTTATGGACATTATGATGTGCAACCACCCGATCCTATTGATTTATGGCATCATGATCCGTTTGATCCGCAGGTAATAGATGGTAGTATTGTTGCTCGTGGGGCAAGCGATGACAAAGGGCAAATGTTCATGCACATAAAAGCGTTGGAAGTAATGGTCAAAACAGGTTCGCTTCCCTGCAACATCAAGATGATTATCGAAGGAGAAGAAGAAATTGGATCTCCAAGCCTGCCCGAATACCTAAACAGCCGGAAAGAGCTTTTAAAAGCTGATGTGATATTGGCTTCTGATACGGCTATGATCAGTATGGAACATCCATCTATTGAAACAGCATTGCGGGGTATGGCATACATGGAAGTAGAATTAATCGGTCCTAACCGGGATCTGCACAGCGGCGTATATGGTGGGGCCGTTGCCAATCCTATCAACGTGCTTTGCAAAATGATTGCTTCCATGCACGATGAAAATAACCATATTACTATTCCCGGCTTTTACGATAAAGTCAAAGAGCTTTCAAAAGAACAAAGAGGCGAAATTGGTAAACTGCCTTTTGATGGAACTGAGTATAAAAAAGAATTGGGAATAAAAGCAGTATGGGGTGAAGATGGTTATACTACGTTGGAGCGTGCAGGCATCCGTCCTACACTGGATGTAAACGGTATATGGGGCGGATATACAGGAGAAGGAGCTAAAACAGTGCTACCTTCTAAAGCCTCAGCCAAAATATCTATGCGGCTCGTACCTGATCAACAGCCTGAAGAAATTGCCAATCTCTTCAAGGCATATCTACAACAGCGATGCTCCCCAGGAGTTACTGTTAATGTAAAGTATTTGCATGGCGGTAAGCCCATTGTTACTGACACTGAAACCAAAGGCTATCAGGCTGCGGTAAAAGCTATTAAGGCAACCTTTAACAAAGAGCCGTTAAAAGTATATAGTGGTGGCAGCATCCCTATTGTGGCTCTTTTCAAAGAGATACTTGGACTGGATTCTGTATTGATGGGCTTTGGGCTTGATAATGACAATATTCATTCTCCTAACGAAAAATTCGATCTGGTAAATTTTTATAAGGGAATTGAAACAATCCCTTTTTTCTATAAATATTTTTCAGAAAACAAATCTTAACGTAGCCGAATATGAAAAGAGTATTAGCCGCTGGTGGTGTGGTCATTAATCAAAGCAACGAGTTGCTGATGATTTTCAGGCGTATCATTTGGGATTTACCTAAAGGTCACCTGGAAAAGAATGAGACATTGGAGCAGTGTGCCATACGTGAAGTAAAGGAAGAAACCGGGTTACAATCTTTAGAATTAGTACGCTTTATCGGCTTCTCTGAACATACCTATTTCGATAATAAATTAAATGAAGAAGCCATTAAAGAAACACATTGGTTTGAAATGAAAGGTGATAAAAATGAGGCTTTGCATCCGCTGGAATCTGAAAGTATTGAAAGGGTATTATGGGTGAAACCAGGATTGGTGATGCGTTACTTGGAATACTCGTTTGATAACCTGAAGCCAATAATACAGAAATCATCTTTGTTCTCTGGGTGAAATTTGGGAATGACTTTATACTAATCCGATTGCTAACAATAAAAGACAATATCATGAAGAAAGCCGAAAAAAATGACAAGCCGCTGGTCATAGAAATTCTTACCAAATCCTTCAATAGTAATTCCAGCGTGAATTATATTATTAAGCAGGACAGCAAACGGGAGAAGAGAATCCGGGCATTGATGGATTATTCTTTTGAAGTGTGTTCAGCATTTGGCGATGTATTTCTTTCTGATGATAAAAAAGCATGTGCACTCATTGTTTATCCTGATAAAAAGAAGACAACGCTGAGATCCATATTGCTTGACATAAAACTCATTTTTCAAGCTGTCGGTTTGGGTAACATAAGTAAGACTTTGAAAAGAGAAAAGCTCATAACTACCATCCAGCCTAAAGTTCCAATGTCTTACTTATGGTTTATCGGTGTTGATCCTTTAACACAAGGCCGAGGAATCGGAAGTAAGATGCTTCAGGAAATTATTGACTACAGTAATAGTAATAACCGCCCTATTTATCTGGAAACTTCAACGGTTAAGAATTTACCCTGGTATGAGAAATTCGGATTTGAAGTGTACAATGAAAAGGAATTGACCTATCATTTGTATTTCTTCAAAAGGGATGTAAAGTAGTTTGGCAATGCTGGTATTTGGAACACAAATGCACATTGTCACATTTATTTTTGTGAGCATAGAAATTGTTATCTTTTTCTATCTGGCACTTATTCGCTTAGCCCGACCGGATGACAAAATAACTACGCTTAACTTAATCCTTATTTTTTTACTGCTCATCTATAATATCACTGGAGGTTTGCTACCTGATCCAAAATTACCGGGGTCTTATTTCTTGCAGGAAGCAATTGCGTATGCAACTGGTTTCATTACTCCCTGCTACTTCCCATACTATGTGTATAAAGCCTTCGGTTTGGTAAGGATGAAATTCCATGCTTATAAGGGTGTTTATTTATTCCTGATTTTGCCCTACTGCATCTTTGTCTTTGTTTTTTGGTTTACCGGAGATCTGAAGGATACACAAAATCTGCTTATCATTCCCGTACTTTATGCCATTTGGGTAATTATCTCTTTATGTAAAGCTATCCAGTACAAATACAATTATGTTTTTTCAAGCCTCGAAGCCCGGCAGGAAATGGTTGTATTGTTATTTAGCATAACGCCCTGGGTAGGTTTGCCCATCATCACTTATTTCAATTTAGGTCAATCAGTTGAGGCGTTAATCACAAACATAGGATTTCTATTGTTGTTCGGATTACAGGTGCTAAGGCATATCCGGGAGGTACGAAATGAGCATGAAAAACTAATAGAATCAGAACAGCGATTGAGAACCTGGAACGCTGATCTTAAAGATGAAGTGAGTAAGCGTACTAAAGAACTGGAAAAAATTAATGAGCAAAAAACGAACAATTTTATTAACCTTGTTCACGAAACCAAAACACCGCTGACGCTGATAAAAAACTACTTGGATGAATATATCGGCAAGTATGGTGCTGTAGAAGAATTGGATGTAATAAGAGGTGGAGTTGATAAGCTGACTGCTGATGTAATAAATTTATTCGATATCGAACGTTTCTCGAAAGGAATTGATACATATACTCATAACCAGGTTTCTGACTTCAGCGGCATTCTTAAAGACAGCCTTCCTTTGTTTAAGAATTATTGTACTAAGCATACAATCGAATGCTCTACGTGTATAGATGAGAATATTTTTGTTAAGGCAGATCCCAACGCCATTCATCGCATAGTAAATAACATTATTGAGAACGCCATTAAATTTACAGATCCAGATGGCGAAGTGCTCATTTCGTTGACGGGTCAGAACGAAGAAGTCATTTTTTCAGTAGTAGACACCGGTATCGGCATTCCGGAAGATTTGCAAAAAAAAGTTTTTGAGCCATATTATCAAATCGGATATAAACATACCAGTTTGCAGGGCATGGGACTTGGCTTGCCGATAGTAAAAAAAGTAGTAGAAGGCATTGGTGGTACTGTTCGTATCGAAAGCAATCCTCCTAAGATGCGCGGGACAAAAATTATCATTACTCTTCCCCGATATCAACCAACCGAAAAGGACGAACCTGTAAAGGGAGCAAATAAATTAAATAAGCTCCATTATAGCTTCAATAACGATGAACTGGCCGACAGCGATTATGATGCGAAAAAAAGAACAATATTGCTGGTAGAGGACAATGCGGCAATGATTAATTTCCTTTCCAACAAACTCAGACTTAACTATAACGTATTTGGTGCTCACAATGGCAGCGAAGCATTGAAGAAATTGTTTGAAATGTCCGTGGTTCCTGACTTAATACTTTCAGATGTTATGATGGACAAAATGGATGGTTACGCTTTTGCCAAAACCCTTTCAGAGCAAGATAAATATAGCCATATACCTTTTATATTTTTAACGGCTAAATCTACGCCTACCGACCGTATAAAAGGGCTGCGGCTTGGCGCAATAGATTTTATATCAAAGCCCTTTTCATTTGATGAACTAAGTCAAAAAATTGAAACCATACTTGATAATATGCTAAGGCAGCAAAAGGCGATAATCAGCACGTCCATTGCCGCCCTAAAAACCGGGAAAAGCCTGGAAACTGACAATATGGCTCAATCTTCACTCTCGAAATTTGAGCAGAGCTGTAAGCTATTTCATTTTACCGCAAGAGAAACGGAAATAGCTCGCCTGATATTCAAAGGGAAAACGTACAAGGACATAGCGAAAGAGCTATTTATTTCCGACAAAACCGTGACGAAGCACATCCAAAACATCTTTGGTAAAGCTGAGGTTTCCAACAAGGTAGAGCTTATAAACAAACTTACGAAATAGGATACAAGTACATGATTTACTACTATTTGAGTACGGAAATAGTAGAAATGCCGTATAGGTTTCCCTTGTTCGCAATCATACCTTTGCTTTGGCGAATAGTCGCAAACCTAAAGTAAAGGATATGTGTGAAGGTTATGTATTGGAATGGCTGGATACTTTGGTTACAGTAACATTGAATCCGGTCAAAAGCAAAATAAATGCTGCCGTACCTGGCGACATAGCAAAAATCAAGGATCAGGTGGTCTCTCAAAAAGACAAGGTTCAGACTGCCATTAAGTCCACCGTGTTTACTTTGAATGACGAGACGAAAATCCGGTGTTTAATAAAGAAGTACCATTCAAGCCTGATTTCTTTATTAGACCAGGCATTGGAAGATCTGGCACTAATTAAGGAAGGCAATCCTTTTAAACAGGTGTTAGAGACTATAATTGTCTGCATTGATGAGCTACTTTCTTTAATTGAACACCGATTTACAAGTTATTTAAGTGGGGATGAAAGAGTTCCCGCTACTTATCTTGCCGTTCTCAAAAAGGAATTGGCAAAGCGGCTATCATCGGTTGAAAAAAAGATCCGTGCTTTTGATGCTTATCTACCGACCTTCAAAATATTAAAACAAGAATTGGAAAGGTTTTTAACACAGCCTTCCGATAAGCATACTTATGTTTTTCAGGAAATACTCTATGTGAAGGAGCTGTGCTTAGAATTGGAACATCTCCAACCTGTTGATGAAGTCGTCATTTATTCCAGGCTTGATGAATTGCTGATCAATATGAATTTTAATAGTAAAACTTACATCTATTGGTTAACACAACGATTGGCAGCAAGCATTAACGACCTTGAGCAACCCAGTGAAAAAATGGATAGACTACTGTTCTATCTTAAACTATTTAAGCAATATCATAAAAAACCAGCAGTAACTTTTAATCGTAAGGATGTCGATTTGCATAAACAAATTTCTAATTGGTTCACACAAGAAGTATTTTATTTGGAAAAACAGATCCATTATTCCATAGTACCCTTAAAAGGAATTGAGGCGCCAAAACAAGTAGTACAAAAGGAAAAGACAAAACTCCTATCTGTCCTTTCCGTTGATCAAATGGCGCTAATTCTAAGAGCGGCGGACGATTTAAAAATTGTCATGGCACGCTCTCTGAATAGTGTCTTCAAAAATATCGTTCCGTATCTATCTACTCCTTACCAGGAAAACATATCGTATGATAGCATGAGAAGTAAGTCTTATTCTGCGGAAATGAGAGATAAGGAAATCGTAATAGAAACCCTTAAACAAATGATCAAAAAGATAAATGAATACTGAAATTTGAATGGCACTTTAGTAGGATTTAATAGAATCTGCTGAAACTATCGCAGGCTCTTATCACTGCTTATCCACCTTCCACCCTGTATCAAAATAAGAAAGGGTTGCACGTTGAGTTTCCTTTTTAGAAAGGTCACGTTTCATCAGTTTGGCAAAAGGCGTTATATTCTTATAGATAACTGTATATTCCACGTTAGCACTTTTATTATCTTTCTCTAACTGAATACCTGTAACTTCTCCTAAGTCCATATCGGCAACTTTCACAACCTGTACATTATCGTATTTCTCGTCTGTGCGAATGAGGTAAGGCTTAGCCTTTTCCGTAAAATGTACAATCGGCTTTCCAACATCTTTTAGTTTCTGTGTCTTGTCCACTGTTACCAGTCCATCTGCCTCTAAACCTGCATCAAGCAATTTCCTGGCACTCGCCGGGTCCGTCATGTTGATTTCATACTCGTATGCTTTAGGGTAATTCTTAGAGGCACGGATGGTTGTAGCTGCTTCTTCCTTATTTGGTTTGGGCTGACTACAAGATGTCAGCAAAAAAATAGCAAGTCCTAATATACCTATTGTTTTCATAACAATCGCTTTAAGCTATTCAACAATAAAATCCATCAAATTTTTCTACTGCTAAGTTAAAAAAAATAATCGGTTCATAGAGCATTATAACCCTGATAATCATGGGGTACAAGGGGTACAACTTTGGGCACAAGCAAAAGTTGGACTTGAAACACCTTTGCAGTCGTTGCATTTTTGCTATCGTAAACAAAATGAACAAACGGCTTGGCGGCCAAAATGAAAAGTGTTAAACGAAAAAAAACAAGCGTATGTTAAAGAACATTTCATGGAGTGACTACATTATTGCAGTTGCCATACTATTAGCGATCTATTACCTATTTGTGGGTGTACGGTATTTTTCCGATGAGATCAAAGATCTACTATCAGGGAAACGCAAACCAAAACTCAGGACAATCTCTCCTGATGGCAATAGCTTACCCGATCTTGACGATGAACACCGTCAGCAAGAAATGGGTGGCTTTGAAAAAACTACAGACGATGAGTTTACAGACGTGGAACACCTCATTGAACGTCTGAAAACCGTTGTTGCTGATGCCTCCCGCCGAAAATTAATTCCACAGGAATTTAAACAATATCTGAGCATGGTACTGAAGGAATATCCTTCCGTGCGATACTCGCCTATTCGGTCGTCTGTCAACGAACTGATCGTGTCCGAATGTCAAAAATACGGTGCTGTTACACTCAAAGAGGATGAAGTGGAACTGTTGTGGAAAGAAGCAGTGTAGCAGCCCATTAACGGGGCGTGTTTCCCTGTCCCTCCTGGTGCGTAAGGGCAAAGTGTGGTAGGAATAGCAGGTTGTGTGACGGCGAAGCCGCTCCGTTTTTTTAGAAGAGTTGATTTCAAATTTTAATAAACGTGTGTTATGGAAATGTGCAGCAGGAAAACAAAAGGAAATAACCGAAAAAAGGTTATGATGATCTGTGTCGCTCTGGCACTATTGGCTATCCATTACGGGGCATTTGCCCAGGATGGCATACAGGGTATTAACGAAGCCAACACCAAAGTGCGAAGCTATTTCTCGGCAGGTACAAACCTCATGTACGCCGTGGGTGCATTACTCGGGTTGATTGGTGCAGTGAAAGTATATCAGAAATGGAACGCAGGTGATCAGGACACCGGCAAAGTTGCCGCCGCCTGGTTTGGCAGTTGCATTTTTCTGGTAGTTGTTGCTACCGTTATTCAATCCTTTTTCGGTGTTTAAAAATCAGGATGTATGCAAAGTATGCTAACAGAAAAGTTGTGGGCGTATATCGTCCACAACAATCCTGACCTCATGCTCAGCTTGCAGGAAGACTATTCAGTCACCCGCTATCGGGAAGAAAAGGTAAATGCTGTAATGCCGATGGTTGAGCAGCTTCTTGGTGAAGGAAGGCCACCCTACATAATCGAAGAACTATGCCTTAATGCAATGACGGATGAATTGAAGCCGTCCCGCTATCAGTATATACGCTCTGTTATAGAAGAAGAATTTAATGGGGACTACGAGCGGATGAAGGAAAACGGAACGCTCACCTATGAAGTGGTAAATCTTATCGAAACATGCAAAGGCATTTTTAGTGACTTTGATTTTAACAGCGAAAATGAAGCAAACAGGCATTTGAGATATGCCATCATTGGGCAGGTGCATGATTACCTGGCCTAAGCCAAAAGAAAAGTGAAGAAAGAAAATGTGTGATTATGGCTTACAATGTTTCCCAAAAGCTGCATGATAACCTTCGTGCTATCCGTACAGCGTTGGATTATCAGAACGGTCGTCCGCTTACTGCGGAAGATGTCGCCAGCCTGAAAAAATATGCAGGTTTTGGCGGCATCAAGGCCGTTTTATATCCTTA
>CALKHN010000031.1 GCA_937991535.1 uncultured Sphingobacteriales bacterium | reverse complement strand
TTTAACAGTAAAGGGTTACACGACATTTTAACCCGACTTTAGTCGGACAATAATGTTTTTTTATATAGAGCGCGAAAGCTCAGTTTTTTTGTAAAGATAGGAAACAAAAAAAGTTGCACCGGATTAGCCTCCTTTTGCCGGGGCGGGTGCGGCAATGCGGTTATTGTTTTTTAACCAGCGATGAAAGCGTTGCGTAAAATACAATGAAGGCTGACAACCATCTATAAACTGGTTATCAACCTTCATGCTTTAACCCCAATATTGGTGAGGTTTCTTCAATCACCATCGCAAACACTTTGCGTTACTATTTAAACTTTTTCTGCACCATTTCAGCATGCTGAAGATGGGCTTTCAATGTAGGAACTACGTTTTGTAACAACTCCTTCAGTTCCGCGTTCTGAGCTTCAGGTATCAAAAGTCCTTCTACTGCGCCAATTACGGCTTTATGATACACCACCTCATTGTCTATATATGCTTTATTAAACGCATTGCCTTTTTTGGAACGCAACATCTTTTCGCTTTTTTGCGCATCGGTCATTAGTTTTTGACTGACAGCATTGTCTTTCGGGGTAACCCCCAGTTTCTTAACCAGTGCCACTGCCTGGCCAATCACTGCCTTGTGGTTATCGGCCATCATATCAGCAAACTTAATGATGTCATCATTCCTGGACTTTTCTATTGCAATGGCAGCGTAATCAACATCAATCTGGTTGGCTACTACCGCTACGGAGGCTATTTCCGCATCGGAAAGTTTGGGATTATTCTGTGCGTAGGCAGTTGAGAAAAATACAGCAGCCGATACGATCGCGGTTGCTAAAAACGGCTTTACCACTTTATGAGCTTTCATTTTATTATAATTTAATTGAAAAACTTACTTTCAGTAATTAGATTGCTATCAGACAAGAAAGGTTACAGAAAAATAAAAAATTTAAAACTGTGCCTGAAACCGAAACTATTTTTATGAGGGGTGAACCAGGCATGTAATGCCGGGGAGAGTTTAGTTTACTGCAGCGTACACGGCTATTTTAATAAAAAAGGGACCGACAAGCGTTTTGTCAGCCCCTTTTTACTTTACCACGCAGCACAGTACTATGCGTTTCTGTTAATACAGTTTAAATCATTGAATGCTACTTCCAGCCTTTTAATAAAACTTTCTTCCCCTTTTCTCAACCATACACGCGGATCGTAGAACTTTTTATTGGGTTTATCTTCACCTTCGGGATTGCCCAATTGTCCCTGGAGGTAGGCTTCACTCTTTTTATAATTCCCGAGCACGCCTTCCCAGAAAGCCCATTGCAGATCGGTATCAAGATTCATTTTAATAGCCCCATAGCCAATGGCTTCGCGGATCTGGTGCTGGGGTGAACCGCTTCCGCCATGAAATACAAAATAAACAGGCTTGGCGGCGGTTTTTAATTCATTTTGAATATACACCTGGCTATTGTTCAGAATCTCCGGCCGCAGTTCTACATTCCCGGGCTTGTATACACCATGCACATTGCCAAAAGCGGCAGCTATAGTAAAGAGGCTGCCCACTTTGCCCAATTCGGTATAGGCATAAGCTACATGCTGCGGCTGCGTATATAATTTATCGTTATCAATATTGCTGTTGTCAACCCCGTCTTCCTCTCCACCCGTAACGCCGAGTTCAATTTCGATGCTCATGCCAAGGGGTTGCATGCGTTTAAAAAACTGAACAGAGGTTTCAATATTTTCTTCAATAGCCTCTTCGCTTAAATCAAGCATGTGCGAGCTAAACAGCGGCTGCCCTTTCTCTTTAAAATATTGTTCGCCGGCATCTATAAGACCGCTGATCCAGGGAAGCCATTTTTTTGCGGCATGATCGGTATGCAGTACAACCGGAACGCCATAATACCGGGCCACATTATGGATATGCAGCGCGCCTGATATGGCGCCCGAAATATTGGCCTGCAGTTTATCGTTGGGCATTCCCTTTCCGGCAATGAATTGTGCACCGCCATTGGAAAACTGGATGATAACGGGCGAATTAACCTTTGCAGCCGTTTCAAGCGTAGCGTTAATGGTGTTGGTACCAATACAGTTAATGGCTGGCAAAGCAAACTGGTTTTCCTTTGCATCTTTATACAACGCTTCCAGTTCTTCACCAAAAAGCACTCCGGCTCTATACTTTTTCATACTGTGTATTTGATTTTTTTGTCGTTTAAGCATGTTGTTCACAACCTCAGTTAGGCTGTAAAGCGCCGCGAAGATAGTATACTTCGTTTTCATACAAAATTTCTTCCCTGTAAACTGCTGTTTTGTTACTGGTGTTTGAACCAGAGCGCTTTCCCTTAACAGGGTATTTACGTACATAGTAATAACCCTTAAAAAGTATAGGAAGGATTTATTTATCTTGCATAAGGCGTTATTTAAAATTTTTTAAAAAATAAAGCGTTTTCAATCAACATTTTACTCCAAATCATTGTCCTATTAAATAATACATAAACTAACTGATATGATCCTTCATAAAAAGGACTCTGCCAAAAGGGAGTACTTCAGTCAATTTTCAAAAGCACTTTGCTTCACGTTTATTGTACTATGCTTCTTTTATACAGGTTCACAGGCCGAATACGCAAATAAAAGCGAACGGCTTTTTCAATCTGCACGGGACTCTGTAAGAATAAACGGAAAAGTAACAGACGGCGATGAACAAACTGTGCTCGGCGGAGTATCTGTCGAAAACCTCAGGAGCGGAGAGGGAACACTCACCAATAGCGATGGTGAATTTACAATAGCTGTAAGAAATGGCGACAGCCTGCAGTTTACATTTATCAGTAAAGCCCCTAAAATTGTTGTTTACCGTGGAGAAAGCTTTCTTGATGTTGTAATGTCTAAAAACGAAGGAGCCTTAGCGGAAGTGGTTATTACCGGTTTTCAAAACCTTGATAAAAAGAAATTTGCCGGAGCCGCTACTTCTCTCAAAGCCGATGATATTAAAATGAATGGTGTGGCCGACGTGAGCCGTATGCTCGAAGGCCGCGCTGCAGGTGTAGCGGTTCAAAATGTTTCCGGAACCTTTGGGGCTGCACCTAAAGTGAGGGTTCGCGGGGCCACCTCATTAAATGGCGACAATAAACCTTTATGGGTGGTGGATGGCGTGGTGCTTGAAGATATTATTAATATTTCAAACGACCAGCTATCCAGTGGCGACCCCACTACTTTGCTGGGTTCTGCGGTTGCCGGCTTAAATGCCAATGATATTGAAAGCTTTGATATTCTTAAAGATGCTGCTGCTACTGCATTGTACGGTGCAAGAGCAATGAATGGGGTGGTGGTGATCACTACAAAAAAAGGACGGGCCGGCAAAACCATGGTGGCCTATACCGGCAATTTTACTACACAGTTAAAACCTACCTATTTCGACTATAATATTATGAATTCCCTGCAGCAAATGTCGGTGCTGGGAGAACTGGAACGCAAAGGTTCTCTAAATCCCGCTATTCTAAACCGGGCGGATAATGGTGTATACGGAAAGATGTATGAGTTGATGAGCGCTGATGATAACGGAAATTTTCCGCTGCAGAATACCCAGGAAGCAAGAGCGGCTTTTTTAAAACGTTATGCTACCGCCAACACCGACTGGTTCGATATCTTATTCCGCAATAACCTCGTGCAGGAGCATTCGCTGAGCATATCTGGCGGTACGGAAAAGTCGCAGAGTTATTTTTCCATGAGCTATTATGGCGACAATGGATGGACGATTGCCGACAAGGTTAACCGCTACACCCTCAACTTCCGGAACAATTATAAATTCTCAGATAAACTTTCCGTTGGTTTTGCTACACTGGGTTCTGTTCGCCAGCAAAGAGCTCCCGGAACCTTAGCCCGAAATCCAAACCCGGTTGAGGGACAGTACGACCGCGACTTTGATATTAATCCTTTTAGCTTTGCATTAAACACCAGCCGTACCATTACGGCATACAACGAAAATGGCAATGAAGAATATTTCAGGCGAAATTTCGCGCCTTTTAATGTTATCAATGAACTCAGGAATAATTTTCTTGATATTAATATTATTGACCTGAGACTGCAGGGAGACATTAACTATAAGTTTGCCAGAAATTTCAGGTATGAATTTACCGGTGCGCTGCGTTATGTAAAATCAACCCGCGAACACCAGGTTACCGAAAACGCCAATATGGCCGAAGCCTACAGGTCGGCCGGCACAGCCACCATTGCTCAAAACAATAAATTCCTCTACCGCGATCCGGATGATCCGGAAGCAGAACCCGTTGTAGTGTTGCCCTATGGCGGCTTTTACAACAGGGCAGAAGATTTTTTACTGAGCTATGATTTCCGGAACAGTGTTAATTATTCCACCGTTATTAATGATAACCATTCCATAAACCTCCTGGGGGGCATGCAGGTAAAATCTGCCGACAGGCAAAATTTCAGCAACACCGGATACGGATACCAGTACGATAACGGTGGTTTACCTGCTATTGACTACAGGATACTTAAACAAACCATTGAAAGCAATTTCCCTTATTATGGAATGAGTAAGGACTACGATCGGTTTGTTGCCTTTTATGCAACGGGCAATTATACCTTCAATTCAAAATACAATTTTACAGCCACCGGCAGGTATGATGGTTCAAACCGCCTGGGAAAATCCAGCACAGCACGCTGGTTGCCTACCTGGAGTGTTGCGGCATCATGGAATGTAGACAGGGAGTCTTTTATGCGTGATATAGCCTGGATAGATAATTTATTATTGAGAGCCAGCTACGGCTTAACGGCCAGTATGGGACCCGCCAATAATTCGAACGTGGTTTTAAAAAGCATCAATGCCAACAGACCCTATTTATCGGAGCGGGAATCTGTAATTCAATTGGCAAGCCTCGAAAATTCGGAACTCACCTGGGAAAAATCATACACGGGCAATATTGGGATGGATGCCGTTTTGTTTGACAGAAGGTTAAATTTCAGCATTGACGTTTACCAGCGCAAAAGTTTCGACCTGATCAGCATTATTAAAACCTCCGGCATTGGCGGTGAAGCCTATAAAGCAGCGAATTACGCCGATATGGATTCATGGGGCGGCGAGGTACTCCTGGGGGGCGACATTATCCGTGAACGCAACTGGGGATGGAAAAGCACATTTACCTTTGGTTACAATAAGAACAGGATCACCAATGCCAAAAACATTCCCAACATCTTCAGCCTTGTGGTAGCCGAAGGAGGCAACAAAGAAGGATACCCGGTACGCAGCCTGTTTTCGCTGAACTATAAAGGACTGGACGCCAATACCGGCGTACCCCAGTTTGTAGATGAAACCGGCAAAACCGCTTCGGCGGTTTACCTGCAGGACGAGAAAACCGAGCACCTGGTGTATGAAGGACCTGTTGATCCCCCCTTTAATGGCGGCTTCTCCAATACATTTCATTATAAAGCATTTTCGCTGAATATTTTTGTTACTTACCAGGCCGGTAATAAAATAAGATTGTATCCTGCATTTAAAACCTATTATTCCGACCTGGATGCCATGCCGAAAGAATTTAATGACAGGTGGGTATTGCCGGGCGATCAGTTATTTACAAATGTTCCTTCCATATTAGAAGCCTTTGAAGCTGCACAACTCAATGCCGCCTATCCCTATAATAATTATAATTATTCTACACAAAGAGTTGCCAATGGTGATTTTGTGCGGCTAAAAACCGTATCCTTTTCTTACCAGTTGCCGGTAACAACGGTGCAAAGTATAGGGTTCAATAGTTTATCCGTAACGGCTTCAGCAGCAAACCTTTGGCTTATATATGCCGATAAAAAATTAAAAGGACAGGATCCTGAATTTTTTAACTCAGGTGGCGTAGCGCAACCTATTCAAAAACAAATTACACTTTCTGTAAAAGTGGGTATTTAATATCATCCGAACATGAAAAAATCTTTTATATACTTCGCGGTTGTATTGCTTGCAGCAAATACCGGCTGTAAAAAATACCTCGAACATTTGCCTGATAACAGAACGGAGCTCAATTCACCTGAAAAGGTTTCACAACTCCTGGGAACGGCATATCCCCAGGCCAATTATATGGATTTTTGTGAGTCACTGTCGGATAACGTTGCCGATAAAGGAGTGGGGGAGCAGGACAGAACAAATGTTGACTCCTACCTGTATAAAGATGTGACCGATAATCAGCAGGATTCTCCTGAATATTACTGGAACGCCTGTTATGCGGCTATAGCCGCGGCCAACCACGCATTAGAAGCCTGCAATACCGCTTCAAACCCCGCCGATTACCAGTCACAAAAAGGCGAAGCGCTGGTTGCCCGGGCTTATGCACATTTTATGCTGGTCACTTTGTTTTCAAAAGTATATGATCCGGCTACCGCTTCTTCAGATCCCGGTATACCTTATGTTACAGAACCGGAAAAAGTAGTGATTAAAAATTATGAAAGAAAAACGGTGGCTTACACATATGAAATGATTGAAAAAGATTTACTGGAAGGACTTCCTTTAATAGTGGACCAGCGGTATACTGTTCCGCGTTATCATTTTACCAAAGCCGCAGCCAATGCTTTTGCAGCACGTTTTTACCTGTTTAAAAAAGACTATGCCAAGGTTGTTGAACATGCCAGCCAGGTATTTACCAGCAGCAGCGCAACAACCTTACTTCGCCCCTGGAATACCACATACCTTACTTACACGTATAGAGAAATGTGGGCAGAATATGCAAAAGCAACACAGTCGGCCAATTTACTGCTTGGGGAAACGCCATCGTGGTGGGGCCGCTATTATTACAGTGTAAGGTATGGTATGACATCCGCGATTCGGGATAAAATTTTTGCAAGTAACGTAACGGGGGGTAACTGGGCGTTCAGAAATCATACTTACACAGCCGGCGCCAATAATTATATGATCCCCAAGATCAATGAATATTTTGTACGCAACTCTGTAAACGCAAACATAGGCGTGGGATACATTATGGTTCCTCTTTTTACAGTGGAGGAAGTGTTGTTCAATAAAGCTGAAGCCAATAATGCCCTCAATAATACCAATGATGCACTTACCGATCTCAATAGCTATGCTTCCACCAGGATCATTGGCTACAATTCAGCGACGCATCGCATTACTGAAGCGAAAATTAAAAATTTTTATGGCAATTCCGATATTCAGGACGGCATACTGCAAACGATACTCGATTTTAAAAGGGCCGAATATGCGCAGGAAGGAATGCGCTGGTTCGATATTTTAAGACATAAGATCGTAGTAACACATACAACTACCGAAGGAGAAGTAATTGAACTGGGCGAAAATGATTTGCGAAGAGTATTACAAATACCCGAAACAGCAGAATTATCGGACGTGGATCAGAATCCAAGGTAAGCGGCCAATTTTTCAATCATAACAGAACTTATAAATCATTATATGAAATCTTTACAAACATTACTTATCGCTTTTCTGTTTGTTGCCGGAATGCTATCCTGCAGGAAGGACGATATTTCAGGGAATGCCGATGATATTCCGGGCCTGGGTGGTGATACCTGGGTAAAAGGCCTCATTGACGACTGGATATTCAGCAACCTTACCGTGCCGTATAATGTGGCTGTGAAATACAAATGGGACCAGTCGGAAATGGAATTCAATAAAATTATAGTACCGCCTGATGAAGACAAGGTATTGCCGGTGCTGAGCGCGGTAAAGCAGGTATGGATTGACAACTATGTAGCCGAAACCAATGAATTGTTCATGAAAAAATACTGCCCCAAATTTTTTGTACTGGCAGGAAGCGCAAGCTGGAATATGGACGGTACCATTACATTAGGACAGGCAGAAGGCGGGCGCAAAATATTACTGTATCAGCTTAATGATTTCCGGGTTAAGGGAATGGATGGTTACCAGCCCGAAGATTCCTTTAACGTAAAACAAATGTTCCATACCATAGAGCACGAATTTGCTCATATCCTGCATCAGAATGTGATGTATCCCCAGGAATTCAAACAAATCTCCGTGGGCAATTATACTTCCAACTGGAACAATGTGAGTGATGAAGCAGCCAATGAACTGGGCTTTATTTCTGCCTACGCCATGTCATTCCCGGATGAGGATTTTGTGGAAATGGCCTCTATGATGCTGGTTGAAGGCAGGGACTGGTTCAATACGATGGTAAACAGTATTGCCGACGAAGATGCTCAAAGCAAACTGCGGCAGAAAGAAGCTATGGTGGTCAATTATTTTAAAGACGTTTGGAATATCAATTTTTACAGTCTGCAAACCCGCACAAGAGCATCCATAACAGCACTGGTGAAATAGATCAAAGAAAAAAAATGATACAAATGAAAAAGATCGCTTTATTTATTTTATCGGTAACCCTCTGCCTTGCAGCCTGCCGTAAAGATGAGCCGGTTTTTGATCAGTCGCCTGATGAACGCATTAATAAAACATTAAGCGACTACCAGGCCGCACTTGTAAGTTCTCCAACAGGCTGGAAGGCTACTATAGTGCCCGGCAGAGGCGGTATTTACCATTTCTATTTCAGGTTCAATAACGAGAACAGGGTATTTATGTATGCTGATTTTGACACGGTTACTGCCAAATACCAGAAAGAAAGCAGTTATCGTTTAAAAGCCCTGCAGCAACCCACATTGATTTTTGACACCTATTCTTACCTCCATCTTTTGGCCGATCCCGATGCCGCCGTGAACGGAGGTTCTTATGGCAGCGGCCTGCTTTCCGATTTTGAGTTTTCACTGGATACCTTATACGCAGACAGCATTATTCTTTCCGGAAAAATGAACAATACCAAACTCAAACTGGAAAAAGCTTCACAGCAGGAGCTTGACGAATGGCAAAATGGCGAGTGGGCTGATGCCTTGTCTTTCATAAACGTAGCCGGTATTAAAAATTATTTTAAAAGACTGACCCTGAATGGTGTGGAATACGAAGTATCGGTTGACCCCGCGTCGAGGACGATTAATTTTCAATGGTTTTCCGGCGGAACAGTAAAACAGTTCTCTACTTCTTATTATTTTAATGCAGGAGGCATTGTTTTAGAGTCTCCGGTAATAAACGGAAGCCAAACCATCAGCGGATTTTCGGATGTATCCTGGAATGAGGTGAACCAGAGTGTTAGCCTCAAATCGGGTAACAGCACCGGCGTTATTGCAGGTGCGGTTAAGCCTTTAAAAACAGACATAAATGCTCCCCGGCGATGGTGGCAAACTGCAGTAAGTGATGAAGCATACTGGCAATCCTTTGCAGGGTTTCATGCAAACGGCGTTGATGATGCTTTTGGAATAAATACCTTAGGCAAATTTTATAGTCTGATATTATGGCCGGAATACGAAGCAGGAAACGATTTGTTTGCACCTGTATTTATAAATGCCGCGGGTACTGGTCTTGAACTGCGATATGGCGCGGCTACCAGCACTCCGGAGTTTACTGCCGATGGCAGAGCTGTGTTTTCTATATTAGGTACATATGGTACATACCCCAATACAGGGCCTGCGGCGCAAAGCCTTATCCAGCTATTGATCCCACAGGGATACTATTTCATTCAAACCAGTGCCACCAGCTATGATATGGTGAGTGCGCTTGATGCCAAAACATGGATAACATGGAACTATTAACCAGGTAAAAAATCTTTCTTAACGGTCAATTTTGGTGAAAGATAAATTGTTGTTTTCTAATAAAGGCTAAGTATTAATTCACTATTTTTAGTGATCTATTAACCAAAATTGATTCTGTTATGAAAAAATTGACCTTCAAAATAACTGCCATGGCATTTGTGGCAGTAAGTGTACTGTTCTCTTCCTGCTCAAAAGAAGGACCGGCGGGTCCGGCAGGCCCTGCGGGAGCAGCGGGACCAGGCGGCGCACAGGGACCTGCTGGGGCTAAAGGTGACGCCGGAACAGCCAATGTAATTTATTCAGCATGGCTGGATGTTGCCTATGAAGCAGACACGCTGCATGAGGATAACGGAACCAAAATTGATACCATTGGTTTTATTGCTACAATAGATGCACCTCAACTGGATAATGCCATTTTAACCTCGGGTGAAATTAAGGCGTATGTGAATTTGAATTCTGCAGCCGAACCGGTTATAGCGCCGATACCCTATTTCAGCATATTCGATGGGGTAAGCATAGAACCGGTATATTATTTGAACAGCATAGAATTATATTCTAACCTTGATGCCAGCACCGTAACAGCCCAGGGTGTGAAATTCAGGCAATACCGCTATATACTTATTCCCGGCGGTGTGGCAGCAAGAAAGGCTTCCAGCATTGACTGGAACGACTATAACCAGGTTAAAAAATATTTGAACTTGAAAGATTAGGTATTTTTTGAAAACGCCTGTAAGCCTTGCCGCAATATGTAACCTTACAGGCTTTTCTTTCTTATGCTTGTGCACTAACTAAATGTTATAACTTTATATACATTGCATTCTAATGCATTTGCCCTATGCGGAGTATCCCTACATTCCTTTTTATGGTTTTGCTGGCATTTTCTTTTCTCTCGTGCCAGAAAGAATTATCGTTTGAGAATGGTTCACCCGGCAACAACCCGGCGTCATTGCTGGGCAACTGGAAGTTTCTCGAACTTAGTGTAACAGTTGAAGCAGGCTCTACTTTTGATTATGGGGGTATTCCGGGAAGGATTGTAGCTACATATGCTGCTACCACGCAAAACAACAAGGGGCTGTTAACCGTTACCGCCGATAAGATGCAAACAATTGATCTGGGCTACACCATCTCTGCCAAAGTTAAAATAATTACCTATCTGGGAGGAATCCCTCTTGATCCGCAGGAGGAACAACTTGATTTTGCTCTGCCTTCCAGCAGTGCCAGCAGCGATTACAAGCAAATCGGAAACGATTCACTCTATTTTCCTAACGGTTCTATTTTTGATCTTCCGGATACCAACGGTCAGCAACTCCCGGGCGCTTCTGAACCTTTGGGGGCCACTTATACCATCAGCAACGACACGCTTGTTATACACTCGGTCATAAACAAATCAACTATCGTAACGCAAAATGGCGTGGAGTATGAAATCATTCAAAAAGTGGATGGCATAGCCACCTTTATAAGGCAATAACAACTTCATTCATTACAAGTTAAAGCGTGTATCCCAGTAAATGATCAGCCGTTAGCCTCTTCCCATATCCACTCAATTAACCGTTCAGCGTTGCGCCGGTTATTGAAATGCTTTTCAAGCAGTGCCTGCCTGTCTTCAACAGCTTGTTTTGTAAATGGCTGAGAATATAATATTTGTATAGCAGCTCTAAAGTCCGGTTCATTTTCCGCAATGGTACAGGCGTTTTCCATACCTGTTCCCGCCGCCATAGCTGCGTTTGCAATGCAATGCCTTCCGCAAAAAAGAGCATGTAAAAGCTTCAACTTTATACCGCTGGTAGTAAAGGAAGGCAACAGGTTGATTTGCGCATTTTCAATGAGCTCCTGCATCCCGGCTTCCGAAGGATTTTCTGCAATACGGATATGGGCATGAAGCTGTACTTCTTTTTTTAAGGTACGAGAAGGATTTTTACCGGCAATTATAAAGGGGATATGTAAGCCGGAAAATATTTTTTTAATAAGCCATATGGCAGCCTGTTCATTTTCACTTACCGATAAGTTTGCCTGGTACAGGCAATAAACTCCTTTTCCCTCCTTGCTTGTCACGGTATTCCACGGCGTAAAAACAGGAAGATGACGTGTATTCGTTACACCAAATACGGACGCATAAGTTACGGCATCCTTTTCGGTTACAGCAATAGTAAGAGAGGCTTTTGAAGCAATCTTTTTTTCATACCGCCTCAGCAAAATACTTTCTACCGTATAATATATTTTATGAAATAAGGAAGCAGTATTGCGCGATAACTGGCAGTAATATTCAAATTCAATATTGTGCAACCGCAAAACTACTTTTCTACCCGGCAGTTTGTTTTTGTGTAAGAGGTAGGTGCTGTGTATGCCTTCTAACAATACAGGATAATTATCTTTAGAAAGGTTTTTCAGCAATTCGGGATCGGCACGGGAGCCAACAATATATGGTATTCCGGCTGCCAGTTGCACCCAGTTCATGGAACGCCTATAATACTGAACCGTTTCACAATAAAGCAGCAATGTGTCCTGCCTGCCTCTCCCATATTCGTAACAATGCAAATGAATAATTATGTTCTTTTCGTGCAGGTATTTCAACTTGTAGTACAGATCAAATACCCCTCCATAATCAGGGGGATAGGGCACATCTAAGCAAACGATATGTAAATGACTCTCCAATTCTTATTGCAATAAATCGTTGTAAAATTCAATCAGCTTTTTTTCTTCATGCTGCCAGTTGTATACAGCTCTTGCTGCCAGACAATTTTGACGAAGTTTTTCATATAACGCAGTGTCGGACAGTAAGCTGCGGGTTTGTTCCGCAATGTTTTCGGCCGACAGATCGGATATCAGTACTGCCACTTCAAATTGTGCGTTGATTTCACGGTAAGCCGGGTAGTCGGCACAAAGCTGCGGTACCCCTGCGTGGATATAATCAAAAAAACGATTGGCCAATGAATAGTAGTTGCTCATTCCTTCCCTGTCAAACAGCGTAATGCCAATAGTAGCTGATGGCGTTATTTTTTTTAATGCTTCGGGGCTGACCTTTCCCTTAAAAATGACTTTATTGCTTACGCTGTACTTTTCAACCAGTCTCTTTGCCTCCTGCATAAAATTACCATCGCCGTATATCACCAAAGGAACATCAATGTATTGCATGGCGGGAATAAGGGTTTCAAAGCTCCTGCCTTCATTAACCGCTCCCTGGTATAAAAGAAAGGTTCCCGTTTTTGCGGGTTGCAGTTCCTGGTCATTCAAAACAGCAATGTTCCTGATTATGGCATAATCAACACTATACATTTTTTTGAATTCCTGTGCAATCGGTAAATTAACGGTATAGCCCAGCTTAAATCTGGGCACAGCAAAGCGCTCTATCTTTTTCCAGAAGCGGTAAATACGCTCCCGGTTTCGCACTTCTTTCATCTCGCAGAACAATTCATGCGCATCGTATATCCTGGGTATTCCCTTCACACGCGATACCCAATAGCAGGGAAGAATAGTATCCAGGTCAATGGCGCAGAGCGCATCCATTTTTTTGAAAAGCAGGTAAAGAAACAGGCGGATATTAAATTCAATATATAACAATTTTCCCTTGGTAAACCGGCCTGGCAACCGAACCTGCTGAAAAGGATGATGCTGCAACGGAGCCGCTCCTTTAAACTGTCGCCCTACAAGCACAACCTCATAATTTTGACGCGCCAGTGTGCTGCATATCCTGATCATGCGCTGATCGTAAACCAGTTCGTTGGTTACAGTGAAATAAATTTTTTTCAAGGATGGTTTTTTAAAGGAGACTTCATATCCGTGTAAATTTTTTCAATTATCTCAACGGTTTTAATTCCGTCCTCAGCCATAGCAGATTCATGCTCCCCGCCATCCAACCCTTTTAAAAGGTTTTCATATACCTTATCATGATTGCTCATACTCCCTGTATAAAAGCCATAGTCATTGGCCGCTTTGCTTTCTGACAGGCGTGGAACTCTGTAATCCAGTATACGCTGATATTCAAGCACATTCAAATATTGTCCTCCTATTTTTATGGTTCCTTTTTCACCAAACAGTGTGATTGATCCTTCCATATTGCGCTCAAAGCTGTTTATCGTGAAATGCAGGGATCCTATGGCGCCATTCTGCATTTCAATTTGTACTATACCGGTGTCTTCAAATTCAATACAATCCTTGTGCTGGTAATTACGGCCTATAGCATCTATATTTTTTACATCACCCAGCAGCCAGTACAGCAAATCAATAAAGTGACTGAATTGGGTAAACAGTATTCCCCCGTCTAATTCTTTGGTACCTCTCCAGGAATGCTGGTAATATGCTTTGGTCCGGTTCCAGAAGCAATTGATCTGGAAGCTATATATAGCTCCCAATGTATTTTCCATGATTATTTTTTTCAGCTCCGCCACCGGTGGATTGTACCTGTTTTGCTTTACAACAAAGAGTTTTTTGTTGTTTTCAATGGCTGCCTGCATCATATCACGGGCATCTTTTAGAGTAATGGCCATCGGTTTTTCGCAAAGCACGTGCATTCCATGCTTCAGGCAGGCTATAGCATGTACAGCATGCAAGCCATTTGGAGTACAAATTGCGGCAACATCAATCCCCTTTTCTGAGCGCAACATTTCGTCAATATGGTAATACGCCTTTGAATGATACAATGCCGCCATTTGATCTGCCTTTTGCCGGTTAATATCACATACAGCCCGGATGCTTCCATATTTCTTTATTTGTTCTGCATGCCTGACACTTATTTGGCCGCAGCCTATTAATACAAAACTGTATAATTTGCTCAAATCGCCTGAATTTTTCGGGAAATTACTGATTATCAAAAGTATTTTCGATTTTGAATATTTAAATAGCTTTCAGATATAAGAATCTTTTATTATTCTTGTACCACTAAATACATACAAGCCATGGAAAATTTTGAACCCGGTCAACCAACTGTAGTTTCTAAACCCGCGAGACCTGTATTTCTTACCGTTTTATGTATTCTTACTTTTATTGGAAGCGGATGGGGTATTATTAGCGGAATAAGCAGCTACCTTACGGCAAACACAGCAGCCGGTGTAGCACAGGCCGCTATGCAGGACGCTAAAGAAAAATTGGAAGATGAAGGAAATGCAGGATCCAGGCTGGCCGAAAAAATGTTATCGGGAACAAGCGAAATGCTGCAACCTGCGAATATTAAAAAAAGTGCGTTATTCAGTATTGTTGCTGCAGTATTCACACTCCTCGGTGCTATATTGATGTTTGGCTTAAAGAAAACTGGTTTCTATAGCTATTTGCTGGGCACCATTATAGGTATTGCGGGCCCCTTTATAGCTTTTGGAGGTGGAAATTTCCTGACGATCATAACTTCATCTGCAATTGCTTTTATCGGAATCCTTTTTGTGGTATTATATGGTTTGAATGTAAAGCATTTACGTTAAAAAATATTTCAATAAATAATTTCCATTTTTATGATCTTTTACTACCTTTGCGGCCAAATAAGAAGAAGATATTATTGGGATGTTTAAAAAAAAAATTGAGATGCCAACATTAGTAGCCGACAAAAAAACAAAGATTTTCGCAGAATTTGGTGGAAAAGAAACCAACACAGGTTCAATTGAAGCACAAATTGCTTTATTAACAGAACGCATTGCCCACATTTCCAAGCACCTGCAGCAAAACAAAAAAGATTTCTCCAGCAACAGGGGACTTTTGCAATTAGTAGGGGAAAGAAAAAGTTTACTTACCTACCTTAGTAAACATAACCTTCAGGGTTACCGCGAACTGATCGAAAAACTAGGACTCAGAAAATAACGTATTTGTCAATTATAACTATTCCCAACCTGCAATGTTGGGAATAGTAGTTTTATGGCAATCGTTTTTATTTTATTTAACTACGCGGCTTGCAATGCCACGGTATTTCTCCTCCCTTATACTATAATTGCAGGCCAAAAATTCAAATCATTTTATGCTCTCTCAACCAATTAGTGTATCATTTGACCTGGAAGGCGGACGTACCGTAACCATTGAAACAGGTAAACTTGCACGCCAGGCCGACGGCTCTGTTGTTGTGCGCCAGGGAAATTGCATGATATTAGCTACCGCAGTTGCCAACAAAGAACCCAAGCCCGGACAAAGTTTTTTTCCGCTGAGCGTGGATTATATGGAAAAATTTTCTTCCGCAGGCCGTATTCCTGGTTCCTTTTTTAAACGCGAAGCTAAATTGAACGATTATGAGGTATTGACCAGCCGCCTGGTTGACCGTGCGCTACGCCCCCTGTTTCCTGAAGATTATTTCTGTGAAGTGCAAGTAATTATAACGCTTATTTCAAGTGATATTGAAGTAATGCCCGATGCTTTGGCCTGCCTGGCTGCTTCAGCGGCATTAGCGGTTTCAGATATTCCTATCAAAGAAATTATTTCTGAAGTGCGTGTGGCCAGAGTTGACAACGAATATATTGTTAACCCCACCCGAACCCAACTGGCAAAAGCCGATATGGACTTTATGATAGGGGCCACAGAAAAGAATCTGATGATGGTAGAGGGCGAATCAAAAGAATGCGCCGAAGAAGACCTGGTAAAAGCCCTTGAAGTGGCTCACGAAGCCATTAAACTGCAAATTAAAGCACAGCAGGAGCTGAGAGATAAAAAAGGAATCACTGAAAAAAGAGAATACCCCAAACCTGTACAAAATGAAGAGGTTCTTGAAAAAGTAAAAGTTTTTGCCAAAGATAAAATATACGAAATTGCTAAAGCAGGTTCTGCCAAGCATGAAAGAAGCGATGCTTATGCAAAACTTAAAGAAGAATTGGTTGCCAGCTTCGGTGAAGAGCCGGCAGAAGAAGATGTAAAACTCGCTGGTAAATATTTTGAAGATCTGCAATGGGAAGTGATAAGAAACATGATCCTTGATGACCGCACCCGTTTGGATGGCAGAAAGCTGGATGAAGTACGTCCCCTGGCAATGGAGACCGATTTCCTGCCGACACCCCATGGTTCTGCATTATTTACCAGGGGCGAAACACAGTCGCTGACTACCGTTACTTTGGGAACCCCTTTGGATGAGTTGCTCATAGAAAGCGCTGCGAAATCCGACTATTCAAAATTCATTTTACACTATAATTTCCCTCCTTTTTCTACTGGTGAAATTAAATTTTTGCGCGCTCCCGGCAGAAGAGAGATCGGACATGGAAACCTGGCATTGCGCTCATTAAAACAAATGATGCCGGGAAATGATTACCCCTATACTGTAAGGGTAGTGAGCGATATTCTTGAATCAAACGGGTCATCTTCCATGGCTACCGTTTGTGCAGGTTCACTGGCATTAATGGATGCCGGCGTTCCTTTTCCCAAACATGTAAGTGGTGTGGCCATGGGATTAATTACGCGTGGAACCGATAACAAATATGCGATTTTAACCGATATACTGGGGGATGAGGATCACCTGGGGGATATGGATTTTAAGGTTACCGGAACAAGAGAGGGGATTTGTGGTGTACAAATGGACATTAAAATAGACGGGCTGAGCATGGATACAATGCGTGAGGCATTGGAACAGGCCCGCAAAGGACGTTTGCACATACTGGATGCCATGTATAACTGCCTTGATGCGCCACGTGAAGAAGTGAAGCCGCATGCGCCACGAATGGTGAAGCTGTTTATTGACAAGGAATTCATTGGTGCGGTTATCGGGCCCCAGGGCAAAGTAATACAGGAAATTCAAAGAACTACAGGCGCTACTATCAATATTGAAGAAGTAGGTACAGTAGGGGAAGTAAGTATTTTCTCTCCTGCAAAAGATGGATTGGATAAAGCAGTAGCCTGGATAAAAGGCATTGTTGCAGTGCCTTCAGTAGGTGAAGTATATGAAGCTACAGTAAAAGGAATAAAAGAATTTGGAGCATTTGTGGAGTTCCTGCCCGGTAAACAGGGGCTTTTACACATAAGCGAAATTAGCTGGAAACGTCTTGAAAGCATGGAAGGTGTGTTGAAAGAAGGTGATGTGGTAAAGGTAAAATTGGTGGGCGTTGATCATAAGACCGGTAAATTTAAGCTAAGCAGAAAAGCACTGATGCCCAAACCAGATTTTACACCAAAGCCACGGTCTGCAGATCAGGGACAGGGTGAATCAAATGCATCTCATAATTAGTTTTAAACAGATCATTCATGAAAGCTACCTGTTATTAATGGGTAGCTTTTTAATTTTAACCAATGGAAGAAAAATACATCGAAATAACATTCGAAGTAGAAAGCAGTGAGCAGGCTGAAATGCTGATTGCCCGTTTGAGCGATGCCATAGAAACAGAAGGATTTGAAGAAGGAGAGGGGTTTGTAAAGGCTTATATTTCTGAAGCAAAGTACGATGAAACCGTGTTTAATCAACTAATGCAGCCGGATAGTAAATATTCTATATCTGTTATTAAAAATAAAAACTGGAACGCCATTTGGGAAAATAGTTTCGAACCGGTAATCATTGATAATTTTGTTGCCATAAGAGCTGATTTTCATAAAAGTATAAAGAACGTTGCATATGAAATTGTAATTACTCCAAAAATGAGTTTTGGCACCGGACATCATGCCACTACCAGTTTAATGCTTGAAAGTTTGCAACAGCATCACTGCACGGGAAAAAAAGTAGCGGATTTTGGAACTGGTACAGGCGTATTAGCCATACTTGCCGGAAAAATGAACGCAGAGAAAGTACTGGCAATTGATTGCGACGACTGGAGTATTGAGAATGCCTCAGAAAATATTGAAAAAAACAAGTGCGGAAAAATCCGGCTTTTAAAAGAAGATCATTTCCCTGTGGGAGAAAAATGGGATATGATACTTGCCAATGTTAATCTTCATGTTATCCTTGCCAATATGAAAAGTTTCCATCAACATCTAAATAATGATGGCATATTGATTATTAGCGGTATATTGCAGGAAGACAGAAACGAAGTAGAGTCATTAGCCTCTAGCCGTTCATTTTTAACAGATACTGTACGGCAGAAAAATAATTGGCTTTGTATGTCGTTTACAAAGGAAGCTACTGTTTAAAAGCGACCTTTAGTTGTAAAAAATATATATATATTTGCAGCCTTACTTCAACCTGATATCTGATGAACGAACTTACGCTGGTCATATTAGCATACCTTTTAGGCTCTGTTCCTACTGCCGTATGGGTGAGCAGATACTTCTTTAATATTGATATACGGGATTATGGAAGCGGGAATGCCGGGGCTACCAATACTTACAGGGTACTCGGATATAAATGGGGCACCGTTGTAATGATTGTTGATATGGTAAAAGGGTTTGCAGCCGTAAAACTGGCATACCTGTTGCCCTTTTATGTTGCCGATGAGTTTGCAAGAACGAATTTCCAGATAGGACTGGGGTTGTGTGCGGTTCTGGGGCATATATATCCCATATGGGCCCAATTTCGGGGAGGTAAGGGAGTTGCTACTTTATTCGGGCTTGTGCTTGGCATTTCCCCTTGGACAGCTTTATGTTGTATAGGCGTTTTCTCACTTGTGCTATTTCTTACCCGGTTTGTATCACTCAGCTCTATTTTGGCCAGCCTGGCCTTTCCGGTATTCATTCTTGTTATTTTTAATGTAAACAATCATGCTTATCGAATTTTCGCTGTAGTAGTGGCACTACTGGTTATTCTAACGCATCAAAAAAACATTTCCAGGCTCTTAAAAGGAAGTGAAAACAAGGCGCCGATACTAAAATATCGCGATCGCAGAAAAATAAGGCGTTGACTTTATTTTTCGCCTCCCCGGTAAAAAATAACACATTCACATTATTTTTGGTATAACAATTGGATTATACCAATTGCGTCATATTGCCAACATCACGGATTCAAATAAAAACACATGCGTTTAAAATTATTTTTTATTGCAGGTTTAGCTTGTTTAACCGTTTCCTGCAGCCGTAACGCCATTACCGGAAGAAATCAGTTGCAATTGTTACCGGAAGCGGAGTTGCAGTCTATGGCTAAAACAGAATATCAAACTTTTCTTTCACAGAATAAAATCGTAAGCAGTTCGGTAAGTAAAGATGCTGAAATGGTTAAACGGGTGGGTAATCGCATTGCAAAAGCCATCACTCAATATTATACCGCCGAAAACAAAGGCAATATTTTACAAGGTTACCAATGGGAGTTTAATCTTGTAGATTCAAAAGATGTAAATGCATGGTGCATGCCCGGTGGAAAAGTAGTGGTATATACAGGCATACTTCCTGTTACCCAAAATGAAGCGGCATTAGCGGTGGTAATGGGGCATGAAATTGCACATGCCATAGCACAGCATGGCAATGAGCGGATGAGCCAGGGACTTCTTGCAGAGGGGTTAGGTAGCGTAGGTAGCGTATTAACATCCGGAAATCCTACAGTAAGCAATATCTTTAATACAGTATATGCACCTGGAGCTCAAATTGGTGTACTGCTGCCCAATTCCCGTAAGCAGGAGTTAGAAGCCGACCAATACGGATTAATTTTTGCTGCAATGGCCGGATACAATCCCAATGAGGCAGTACCATTCTGGGAAAGAATGGCAAAAGCCGGAGGCGGTCAAAAGCCCCCTGAATTTTTAAGTACCCACCCTTCCGATGAAACACGTATTGCGAAAGTTAAGCGCTATGCAGAAGACGCGATGAAATATTACAAGCCTGTTAAATAAGCCGTCTTGGAGAATTTCTTCAACTGTATTTTTTGACAAATGCCCTTGTTTTTGGGGGCTATTTGGTGCTAAAGTTGGTCGTTAAGCATAATTTTATTATCTTGCAGCTCTTTTTGCAACTATTAAAAATTGTGTTGAAGCATGATGCAGACTATGTTTGAAAAACTTCAACTTACTGAAGAAAAGAATTTACTCATTCAGGGATTACCTTCTTCCATCGAAAAACAATTTGCCAAGATCGCATTTGCCAAAAATGTAACTCCTTTGCTTAAATCAAGGCGTATAGACTTTGCATTGGTATTTGCAGTTAACGAAACACAGTTAAACAATATATTAAAAGAAGTATTACCCGCACTGGATGAAGATGGAAAATTGTGGATAGCCTATCCCAAAACCACTTCTAAAATTGTGAGTGATCTGAACAGGGATTGCAGTTGGAAGATGCTCAATCAAAATGGCTTTGAAAGTGAATACCAGGTAACACTTGATCATGTTTGGACCGCTCTGCGTTTTAAGAGTTGCCGGTCGGTGTCTGCTGTTAACAAATTAACACCGCTCATTAAAAAAAATGAAAGTACAGTGTTAATTACAGTTCAAAATAAATCCCGTACAAATCGTTACTCCCCAGGAAGAACCGCAAATGTTGTAGCGGAAAAATAATCTTCCTTTACAGAGTTACATGTAAACAGGTTTACCTGAAGATTACCGTTCCATGGTTTTTGGTAAGCATTATTTCAAGTTGTTTCAAATGCTGGTGTGTCTGTAATAAAGTAAGCTGATCTTCCGAAGAAGATGTTTTTTCAAGATCACGTTGGTTTTCATCAATCAGTCTTTTAATTTTTCTTAATTTAAGATAGTTCAGCGTTGAGGAAACTTCTTCCCTGTAAAGATCTTCGCGTGTAGGCAGGGGACCGTCATAGTGGTCTTTCCAGTTAGCGCTTAATTCGTAGCGGGTATCCATTAAGTTTATAACAACGGCACTAAGCTGCTCATCAGGATGATATAAAAATTGTTTGGGACCGGCATCAACACCTTCTTTCATCCACGATTGATATGTTTCAATTACTAAAAGCATCTGTTTATTATCTATCAGTTCCTGCAATCCGTTGGTTTCAAACTCCTCAAAAATATAATCCGATACTTTTCGCTGTTCATCCCAGGCATAGCCACCAAATTCAATCAAAGCCCTGGTTATATTTCGCTCAATTAATTCATCCCTTTTAAGAAGTCGTAAAGAATCCTCTTCTGCTGCTAATGGCTCCTCTACGGCTTCAGCAACAGCTTTTGCATCATCCGGTACTATTTTATTTTCCTGCTTTGTGATTCTTTCCCGGATAAATTTATTAACCAAAGCATTTAATCCTGCCTCATCAATTTTAAGCAGACCGGAACACTGTCTGATATAATCCTGCTGCTTGGTAAAATCTTCAGCTTTATTGAGCCTTGATATGGTTTCGGCAATGCGGTTAACCACAGCGGCTTTTTTATTGGAATCACTTCCCGCATCTTTCAGCGACACTTCTAACTGAAAAAGAACAATATCTTTTTTATTAGCGGCTACAAATTTTTTAAATTCGGCGCTCCCTATTTTTTTTACATAACTATCGGGATCTTCATTACCGGGAATCAGTACCAGTTGTACCTGTAGTCCTTCTTCCAAAGCGAGGTCAAGTCCCCTTAATGCTGCTTTAATACCCGCTGCATCACCATCATAAATAATAGTAAGATTAGTGGTATATTTTTTTATCAGCCGCAACTGGTCAGCAGTTAACGATGTGCCGCCACTGGCTACTACATTTTCAATGCCCGCCTGGTGCAATGAAATCACATCTGTATACCCCTCTACCAGTAAACACTCGTCTGCCTTATCAATTGCCTGCCTTGCAAAATAAGAACCGTATAGTATTTTGCTTTTGCTGTATATTTCATTTTCAGGGGTATTGATGTATTTTGGCGCCCTGTCGTTTTTACCAATGATGCGGGCGCCAAACCCAATGATTTTTCCGGTTTGATTGTGTATAGGAAAGGTGATGCGCCCGCGGTAATTATCAACAAGCTGGTCATCTCTCATTACTACCAACCCCGTTTTTTGTAAATATTCCGGATTATATTGCGCCGCTACCGCCGCTTTTGCAAACGCATCCCTTTGCTGACTGCAATACCCGATTTGAAATTTTTCGATAACAGATGTATCAAACCCCCGTTCTTTCAGGTAACTCAGGGCAATATCCTGGCCTTCTTCAGTCCGAAGCAAAAGATTGCTAAAAAATTGCTGAGCAAAGTTGTTGATGATATAAAGACTGTCAGCGGTTTGATGTAATGCACGGGTAGCCGGGCTTACCTCCGTTTCCTCCACTTCCACATTGTACCTGTTCGCCAGCCAGCGCAGCGCCTCGGCATAACTGTACTTTTCATGATCCATCAAAAAGCTGATGGTATTTCCACTTCGTCCGCAACCAAAACATTTATAGATTTCCTTAGCAGGTGAAACTGTAAAAGAGGGTGTTTTTTCGTTATGAAAAGGACATAGCCCCAAATAATTGGTACCTCTTTTTTTAAGCTTTACAAAGCTCCCCACTATATCTATAATATCAATCCTGGATAGAATTTGCTGTGTGGTAATTTGTGAAATCAATTAAAAATCAATTAGTGATATTGGTACAAGTTAACACCTGCAAAGCTACCTATGATTTTTTTTTTAAGGAAATGGTTTGCAACAATTTAAAAATATAATATACGTTATTACCCCTGTTGTCTATATCCTCGATTAACTAAGAATAATTTCCTATGAAGAGAATTATACTGTTCGTATCCTTGCTGTTATTGACATATGTCAATTCAAATGCAGGCAATACCCCCGGAGGAAGTCCATCTGCTTTAACAGCAAATTTTTCGGCTACTGCAACATCAGGCTGTGCGCCATTGGTTGTACAGTTTACGAGCACATCAACCTTCAATGCGGGCGACCCTATTGTGAGTTATACGTGGAATTTTGGTGATGGCGTTACAACTACGACCACTAATGCAAATCCATCGCATACATATACAACAACAAATCCTTTTGAATCATTTACAGTTACACTTACGGTTACTTCACAAGGCGGCAGCACACACACAACTACTAAATCCTCTTATATAACTGCGTTTGAAAAACCTGTATTTAGCCTGGGCAATGATATGTCTATATGCACAGGAGTTGAACTCACACTTAATTCTGTATCGGGTTATGACACGTATACCTGGGAAGACCCGGCATATAATACTTTTCCCAATCGCTTAGTAGCCCCCCCTGCAGGCGTTAACACCTATTGGGTTGAAGTGGGCAACGGAACCTGCCTGGTAAGAGATTCAATAGTTATTACAGCTTCCCCGCCGGTAAAAGGAAAGTTCGGGTATGAGATAATAAGCGCTTGCGGAAATGTACAGGTTCAGTTTCACGATAGTTCTTCATATTGCGATCCTGCAAAACCCATAAACTATATTGGATGGCTTATTGATGGTGCAGATTACTATGTATTTAATCCTGTTCATACCTTTCCAACCGGGGGTACCTACGATATATTCTATGAAGTTAGTAACGACTTTGGCGGATACGATTTTATTGAAATGCAAATTACACTTCCCAATCCCACATCCGGTCCTGCCCCGGTTAATATGGGTGCGTCTAAAAATATTTGTTCAGGCAGCAGCGTACAGCTTGATGCGGGCTCCGAACCCGGCGCCACCTATATATGGTCACCTGCTACCGGTTTAAGCAGCACTACTGTATATAACCCCGTTGCCAGTCCTTCAGTAAATACAACCTATACCGTTACCAAAACCAAATGTGGTATTGATGCAACGGGTAGCATAACTGTAAATGTAAACCCTCCATTAGTGGTAAACCTTGGGCCCGACCAAAGTATGTGTCCTGGGGGTACCCTGCTTTTAGATGCGGGAGTAACCGGCGCTACTTATAAATGGGGTAGTACTTACAGTCCGGTATACGCGTTTGAAACTAACAAAACAACAGTAGCCTTAGGCGCCGGTAAATATTGGGTAACCGTTACAAAAAACGGATGCATTGCACGTGATACGATTGTTATTACTACAAAACCAGCGGTGGATCCTATGTTTACTTACTCACAAACCGGTGTTTGCGGCACGCTGTCTGTAAACTTCACCGATGCTTCTATACCCTGTAGCGGTAGTATAATTAATTACGTATGGAATTTTGGCGACGGCAGTCCCGCTATTTCCGGCGACAATCCAACAATATCACATAGTTATTCAACTGCCGGAACATATCATGTAACCCTTACAGTAACTACCAGTGGCGGTGTTTCAGGTTCCTTTGAACAAGATATTATTGTTACGGGTGGCACACCGCCAACGGTGAACCTCGGCGCGGATGCAGCCATCTGTGCAGGAAGCAGCATCACCCTTGATGCAGGCGATCCCGGTGCAGGCACTACCTATAGCTGGCTGCCAGGCGGACAGACCACCAGAACCATTTCTGTTAACTCAGCCAATACCTACACCGTAACCGTTACACGCAATGGTTGCAGTGCTTCAGATTCTAAAGTCATTACCGTAACCACACC
>CALKHN010000030.1 GCA_937991535.1 uncultured Sphingobacteriales bacterium | reverse complement strand
GAACCGCGGACCCTCTGCTTGTAAGGCAGATGCTCTGAACCAGCTGAGCTATGCTCCCTTTGTGTTTAAAACTTCCCTTTATAAGGGAGTGCAAAGATAAGAGATGAATTGTTTTGGCAAAATTTTTTTCCGTTTCTGCAGCATAAAAAATCAAGATTGTCCCAAAACATCCTTCCCTCTCCCCTAATTCAGCTGCACCGCCGGCAACCGGTGCAATTGGCCGTCAATTACATTTAATTCTTCAATCTCAAATTCCCAGTATTTGTATAAGGGAGAGCCTGAAAGCTGCTTTTTCACCTTTCTCTTATTTTTAGCGCACATGGTGATCCATATCTTTTGGGATTGGAGCGTAACAACATACTGGTCAATCACCGATTTCTCAATGAGCGTGTTAATGTATGCCCTGTGTTCGGGAATAAGCGCCATAAACTCATCGTTCATCTGAAACTTTATAGAAACCTGGAATTTTTTCATTTTTTTATCTTCCTCCCACTTCAGCCCTTTTCTCATTTTATTATTACCTGTAGCAATTATAGTACAAAAACTGTTAAGAGATAGCCATTATATCTTCCACTCCGCAATGCGGTTTACCATTTCTTCCCTGAAAGGCGCGGCAATCCTTATATAATTATCTGTATACCCCTCCATCATACCATTTTTATGCAGGCCTTCAAATAACACTTTGCGGGTTTGCCCGGCGTGCTGCCCCGTAAAATATTGCATTTTCGTGTACGACAAATTACGCAGCGCTTTATTGCGCTGGTGCCTGGTATGTACCGGAACCACGGGCTTAATGGCAAGCGCCGCCGTATTGTCTCTTTCGGAATAGGTAAAAACATGGAGATAGGAAATATCGAGCCCTTGCAAAAAATCGAATGTGTTTTTAAAATCCTCTTCCGTTTCACCGGGAAAGCCCACAATTACATCGGCTCCGATGCAGCAATGCGGCATTAATGATTTGATCGCAGCCACCCTGCTTGCATACAATTCACGTTTATACCTGCGGCGCATCAACCCCAATATGCGGTTGCTTCCACTTTGCAGCGGAATATGAAAATGCGGCATAAATTTTTTACTGTCTGCCACAAAGGATACAATATCATTGGTAAGCAGGTTAGGCTCTATTGAGGAGATGCGGTACCGCTCTATGCCTTCAACCTGTTCCAGTTGCTGTATCAGTTCAAAGAAATTTTCATTTCTTTTTATACCGGATTCTGTTGCCGTTTCATTTATGCCAAAATCTCCCAGGTTAACACCTGTTAATACAATTTCCTTTACTCCTTTGCCGGCAAGGTCTTTAGCATTGGCAACCACATTGGCAATGGTATCGCTCCTGCTCTTACCCCTTGCCATAGGTATGGTGCAAAACGAACAATTGTAACTGCAACCATCCTGCACTTTTAAAAAAGTGCGGGTACGGTCGTTTACCGAAAATGAACTGTTGAATCCTGATATTTCTTCAATATCGCAACTGGATATTTTAGCGGAGTCGCCTTTGGATAATTCTTTAAGATGGGCGGCTATATTAAACTTTTCTGCGGCGCCCAGCACGAGGTCCACACCCTTTATCCCTGCAATTTCTTCAGGTTTTAACTGTGCGTAACATCCTGTTATAACCACCAGGCTTTGCGGCGATTTGCGCTGAATCCGGCGTACCAACTGGCGGCATTCCTTATCGGCATTATCCGTAACAGAGCAGGTATTGATTACGTATACATCAGCAATATCCTCAAAGGGTTTCTTCTGAAACCCTTCCTGTTCGAGCATGCGAGAAAGTGTTGAAGTTTCAGCAAAATTGAGCTTGCAGCCCAGTGTATGAAAAGCCACTGTTTTTGAAATATCCATAAGTGGGCAAAGATACTTGAAATGCAGAAAATGAAACAACAGGCATTGTGGCTATGCTCCCTAATTTAATGCTGTAGTTATTGTTGATTATTACCGCGCTAATCCTTTACCTATAAAAATATTTCCCTTGTATACTTCATCAATTGCTTTTATAAGGTCTTCTGCAACCGCATATTTAAACACATAGCCCCTCGCTCCGGCATCCATCATTTTTTTTATATAAAGGGGGGAGGTATGAAACGAAACACAAATCACCTTAACATCAGGGTGGTCAGCAGATATCTTTTGTGTAGCCTCAATGCCCGAAACAGGTTTCATATTGATATCCATCAGCACAACATCAGGCAATAATTCATTTACTTTTCTTATAGCTTCTTCGCCATTGGCACATTCACCTAATACAATAATATTTTCATGACTTTGAAGAAAGAGCGCCCAGGCATTCCTTATTTCGGCATGGTCATCGGCAATCACAACTTTAATCATGTCTGGTGTATTTAGGGTAACTATTACACAATAGTCGTATAAATACGCAGAAAAGTTCCCATCAGACAAAAAAATGTTCAAATTCCCGTTTATACTATCAAAGATCAATGATCCATCTTAAACCAAACTCAGATCCAGTACCTGCTGCATGTTCTTCACATAGTGAAATTTCATGCCTTTTATAAAGTCTGAATTGATTTCCTGTACGTCCTTTTCATTTTGCCAGCACATTACCACTTCTTTCATGCCTGCACGTTTGGCAGCGAGTATTTTTTCTTTTATGCCACCAACGGGCAATACCTGGCCGCGAAGCGTAATTTCGCCTGTCATGGCAAGGTATGGTTTTACTTTACGTCCGGTAAGCGCCGAGGCTATAGCGGTCATCATGGTGATGCCCGCGCTGGGTCCGTCTTTGGGCACAGCTCCTTCCGGAACGTGAACATGAATGTTCTTTTTTTGAAATGCCTCAGGATCTATACCATATTTTCGGGCGTTGGACTGGAGATAGGTCAGCGCCGTTGTGGCGCTTTCTTTCATAACATTACCCAAATTACCCGTAAGTTTAAGCTCACCCTTACCTTCACTTTGAGTTGTTTCTATAAATAATATATCGCCTCCCACATAAGTCCAGGCAAGCCCAACTGCTACCCCGGGCATATTGGCTATTTTATAAAGGTCGTTGCTGTACCTTGGCTTACCCAGTATTCTTTCTACATCTTTTGCGGTAAGACTGGGTTTCAGTTTTCCTTTTGTGGCATATTCTTTTGCCAGGGACCGCATAATGGAAGCCAACTGCCTGTCTAATTCCCGCACCCCGCTTTCCCTCGTATAATCTTCAATTATTTTTTCCAAAACACTATCGCCAACCTTGATATTGAGGTTCTTTAAGCCGTGGAGCTCTTTTTGTTTGGGAAGCAGGTGCCGTTTCGCGATCTGTACTTTTTCTTCAACCGCATACCCGTTAAGATCAATAATTTCCAGTCTGTCTCTCAATGCCGGCTGAATATGCTGGATATCATTGGCAGTTGCGATAAATAATACTTTACTTAAATCATATTCGAGTTCCAGATAATTGTCGTAAAAAGTATGGTTTTGCTCGGGATCCAACACTTCAAGCAGTGCGGAAGAAGGATCTCCCCTGAAATCACTTCCCACCTTATCTACCTCATCCAAAATAATTACCGGGTTACAGGATTTTGCTTTGCGTATAGACTGGAGGATGCGACCGGGCATGGCGCCGATATAGGTTTTACGATGACCCCGGATCTCGCTTTCATCGTGCAAACCACCCAAACTAAGCCTTACGTATTTCCGGTTCAGGGCGGCCGCAATACTTCTTCCCAAAGATGTTTTACCAATACCCGGGGGGCCCACAAAACAAAGGATGGGACTTTTCATGTCGCCTTTTAATTTTAATACGGCCAGGTATTCCAGCAGGCGCTCCTTTATCTTGTTCATTCCATAATGATCCCGGTCAAGTATTTTTTTGGCTTTCCCAAGATCATAAGAGTCTATCGTTCCCTCATTCCAGGGCAGTTCCAGCATCAGGTCAAGATGATTGTATACTACAGAATAGTCGGGCGTGGAAACATGCATGCGTTCCAGCTTTTCTATCCCTTTCTTAAACGCCTCTTTTGCGGCATCCGGCCATTTTTTAGCGTCCGCCTTTTTCTGCATTTCCCTGATTTCCCTTTCATTCACATCTCCGCCCAGTTCTTCCTTTATACTTTTCAATTGTTGCTGCAGAAAATATTCCTTTTGCTGCTTGTCTAATTCTGTTTTGGTACGATTGGTCAACTGGTTTTTTAATTCAGCAAACTGCAGTTCCCGGTTAAGCAGGTGCATTAACTTTTCGGCCCTTACTTTTATATCATTCATTTCGAGCAGATCCTGCTTTTCTTTTAAATCGCTGCTTATATTGCTGCTTACAAAATGAATAAGGAAGGATGGGTTTTCGATATTCTTTAAAATGACCGAAGCCTCAGAAGGCATATTGGGTGAAAGAAGAATGATTTGTGCGGCAAGATCCTTTATAGAGCTTACGGTTGCTGCAAAATGCTGGTCGTTCTCAATGTTCACTTTATCTTCTTCAAGCAAATGTATTGCAGCCTTAAAATAGGGATCTTCAGTTGTAATCTTCTCAATAGCAAACCTTTTACGGCCCTGGATGATGATGGTAGTTCCACCGTCGGGCATTTTTATGAGCTTGATTATTTTTGCTACTGTACCTGTATTTTCAAGATCATTTACAGTTGGGTCTTCTACCGTACTGTCTTTTTGTGCTATAACGCCTACCAGTTTGTCAGTCCTGTACACATCATTTACAGCTTTTATAGACCGGTCTCTGCCAACGGTTATAGGTAAAACCACTCCTGGAAATAAAACAGTATTGCGCAGGGGCAACAGGGGCAATTCGGATGGGATGCTGACCTCATCTGCATTTTCAGCTTCATCTTCATTCAGGGGAATAATGGGCATAAACTCCATTTCGTCTTCGGGTCGTAAAAAAATATCGCTTCTTTTCATAATCTTCCTTTCAAAGTCAATATGACATCTTTTCAAAGCCAACATGCTTTGAAAAGCTTTGGTAATACCTTAGTCAAGTATAATGCCAGTAAAAAAACACAAAATCCGGATGCAATGATCCGGATTTCCAAATAATTAATTTTTTATTTTTTTAAAGCGCTATTCCAACTCCCAACTGTACCGTTTGACTTTTCCAGTTATCCCTGTTGTCTATATCATTGATATTGGCGAGCCCAATTCCGTACCTACCGTATACTCTCAGTTTTAATATATTTATCTGTGCACCGCCCACCATTGAAAAGTCACCGTTTTTAAAAGCTTCTTTGCCGTTTTCAAGGAGGGTGCTGTGCTTATTCATTAAAATACTGAATTGCGGACCCGCCTGCAGGGTGATGAAAGAAACAGGCTTGTAAGAAAGCATGAGCGGAATACTTAAATAATTCAGCTTTACCTCTTTTAATTCATTGAGTGATACTTTATAAATATCCCCGAAATCGCCCGAGGTGCTGGTATTGGTTTGATTGAACAATACCTCGGGTTGAATACCCCATTTAGGAGAAAACATAATTTCTGGTGCAACACCAAAATGATAGCCCAATTGAAATTCATCTTCAAAGGATTTTCCGTCCAGCTTGCCCATATTCGCCCCGGCATGGATGGCGAGTTTTATTCCCTGTGCAAATGAAGATGAAGATGAAGCGATAAAAAAGAAGCTAAAAAAGGCTCCGAAAAAAATAATGCGTTTCATACGAGGAGTTTTATTTCCCTAAATCTAATCCAATATAATGCCATCTGCAATAAAGGCTTCAGAGTAATTTGTTAAGTAAACGTAAGGAAAATGTTATACATGTAGCCATCAGTTATGGGCTTTCAGCAGTCAGCGCACGGATATTTTTAAGTATGTGGGAACCGGCACCCTGCAACTTGTAACCTGGTTCACCTTGCAACCTGTAACTCCTACGTCAGCTCTATCAATGTAATCTCCGGTAAAATACCAACTCTGCCAGGATAGCCTATAAAACCATAGCCGCGGTTGATGTACAACTTCTGCTTTTCCGCTTCATACAACCCGGCCCATTGTTTATAAACGTATTGTACGGGGCTCCATTTAAAGCCGGGCAACTCAACACCAAATTGCATGCCGTGCGTATGACCACTGAGCGTAAGATCAATATCGCTGTATTCGGGTCTTACCTGTGCATCCCAATGACTGGGATCATGACTCATTAAAATTTTAAAAGGATATTTTTCTGCTCCCGTATACGCTTCATGTAACTTACCATACTTTGGAAAATTGGCTTTGGCTCCCCAGTTTTCTATACCCAGTAAAGCAATCTGCTGCCCCTGTTTTTCCAGCACCACATGCTCATTCATTAATAAACGCCAGCCCATATTTGCCTGCAACTGCTTTAGCCGTTCCAGGTTTTGTCGTTTTTCTTCTTCGCTTGACCATCGGCGGTAGTCGCCATAGTCATGATTACCCAGTGTGCTGAATACACCCATGGGCGCATTTAGCCTGGCGAATATCTCAGTATAATCGTTCATTTCACTGGCATGGTCGTTTACCAGGTCGCCGGTAAAAAGAATAAGGTCGGCCTCCTGTGCCATAATCATATTAACACCCTGCTCCACGGCCTTTTTATCTGTAAAGCTACCAGAATGCACGTCGGAGATGTGAACCAGCTTCAGCCCTTTGAATGCTTCAGGAAGATTGGGAAAATTGAGCTTTATCTTTTTTAACTGGTAGCGGTATTTATTCACAAACCCATACATCATTGCTGCCATCAGTCCGCCGCCAACCGCGAGTCCTAACCAACTCATAAATACTGATCTTGAAATGCCGGCGGCTTTAAAAGGCTCACCCTGTACGTACTGGTAAAACAATTTTCCTCCTCCCCATTGCAGCACCCTGCGTAAATCATCTGCCACTAAAAAAATTACAGTCAGCGCCTTGGAAAGGAATAGTCCTATTATTGTAGCCATCCAATAGGTTCGGAAATTTTTTGGCCAGTTGTCTAAATTAATAAACGGAAGAACAGCGAGTGTTAAAACAACCATAGCACTTACCCCCCAGTATAATCCGTAAACAGAGAATCGTATTTTAGGCGTTGCGGTTTGGAGGGTAAGCTTTACGGCCTGAAAAACATACAGGTCTATCAACAGTATTATTATAATAAAAATCCATGAACCCGAAAAACGACGCATAATGTTATGTTTAAAGCACCAAAAGCCAAATTACAAGAACCAAAGAAAATCTAAAATTCAAAACTGGAAATCCGAAATCCGAAGTCAGATACAACCATAAACCATAAATTCTAAACTAAAAATTTAAAAAACCGAAGCACAACTTGTACCCTGTAACCTGTATTCTCAAAACCGTATAAAATCTTCCAACTGTTCGTCAATCATTTTTAATGTTGCCTCGTCTTCAATATCCTTTTCACCGCTCAATAATTTGTTCACCACCGATATGGGCAGCTTGTTATGATGGACGTTCATTTTCAGATAATGCAATACTCCGGTAAGATGCTCCATTCCCCTGAGGTTACCAGCCCTTCCGGTAGATACACCGGTTAGGAGCGCTTTTTTTCCCCACCACACTTTTTCAATATCGGTATTGTCTATCATAGCCTTTAAAACGCCCGGAAAGCTCCCGTTATACTCAGGGGTAACAAAAATAAATTTGCTGGAAGGGATGAGCACTTCTTTTTCCAATCGCTTCAGCTCCTCGTTCCTGTTGTTAATATCTCTTCCTTCTAGTGAAATAAACTGTGCCGGTATTCCTTTTTTTTCAAGTAAACTGAGGTACAGCTTTGCCACTTTTATGGTATTACTGCCGGGGCGGTTGGTGCCGGAAATAATAGTATATATATCTGAATGCATCTTAATATCGGCTACTGTGAATGAATTGTTCAATGAATATTATACCGAAACTGTATTTTTGTCAACATGTCACTGCTGATTCAGCCATTTATTCCAACAAAGATAAACCTGTTTCAGCCATCAAACTAAATTCTGAACCGGCATAAATACATATGATGCGTTTTACATATTACGGGCATTCTTGTTTTGCGGTAGAAATAAAGGGTAAAAAAATTTTGTTTGATCCTTTCATAACACCCAACGGGTTAGCGAAAGACATTGATGTAAACCAGGTAGCCGCCGATTACATCTTCCTTTCGCATGGTCATGAGGATCATATAGCTGATTGCGTAAACATAGCATCAGGAACAGGGGCCAAAGTAGTTTGCAGCTTTGAAATTCATATATGGCTTAATAGCCAGGGAATAACCAATACCCATCCGATGAACACAGGCGGCAAATGGGCATTTGATTTTGGAACCGTAAAATGTGTGGTGGCCCAGCATTCCAGCGGACTACCAGACGGTAGCTACGGCGGAAACCCTATGGGTTTTGTTTTTACTACTGAAGAAGGAAATTTTTATTATAGCGGCGATACCGCTTTAACCTTAGACATGCAACTGGTTCCACAGTATGCTTCATTGCATTTTGCTGTGCTTCCAATTGGTGATAACTTCACAATGGGTATTGACGATGCCATTCAGGCAGCGCGCTTTATACAATGCAACCGTGTTATCGGGGTTCACTACGATACTTTTGGTTTTATTAAAATTGATCATGAAAAGGCCAGGGAAGCGTTTTCGGACCAGGCAATGAAGCTGCATTTATTACAACCCGGTGAAACCCTTGACATTTAATGAAAAACGGCAGAAATAATAATTTACATTTGCCATTTGGCAGAACCGGAAAGCATTTTTAGTATAATAATATACGTAAACAACACATGGCAAGAATTATAGGTATCGCCAATCAGAAAGGCGGGGTAGGAAAAACCACTACTGCTATTAATTTAGCCGCAAGTTTGGCGGTTCTGGAACGAAAAACGCTGCTTGTAGACGCTGACCCACAGGCAAATAGTACAACGGGAGTAGGGTTTGACCTGCACAATGTACAAAAAAGCCTGTACGATTGTATGGTTAATGAAACGCCGGCAAGAGAAACCATATTAAAAACCGAGATCCCTAATTTAGATGTAATTCCTTCACATATTGACCTTGTAGGCGCTGAAATTGAAATGATCAACTATCCCAACAGGGAAAATGTGCTGAAATATATTCTTGATCCCATTAAGGGTGATTATGAATTTATTGTTATTGACTGCTCTCCCTCATTAGGGTTAATTACTGTAAATGCTTTAACCGCCGCTGATAGTGTGGTAGTGCCCGTACAAGCAGAATTTTTTGCATTGGAAGGATTAGGAAAATTATTGAACACCATAAAAATTGTGCAGAGCCGGCTAAACCCCGAACTGGTGATCGAGGGCATTTTGATGACGATGTATGACGGTCGCCTGCGCCTTTGCAACCAGGTAGTGAATGAGGTAAGGCATCATTTTGAAGAAATGGTTTTTGATACTATTATTCACCGCAATACCCGTTTAAGTGAGGCGCCAAGCGTGGGCAAACCCGCTATCTTATATGATGCGGAAAGCAAGGGGTCTATTAATTACCTCAACCTTGCCAAAGAAGTTTTACAACGCAATAACATGACGAAAATATCACAGGACGAAAGAATTTTAACTCTTGACAATGAGCAGCACTCCAAACAATAAAAATAAAAAAGAAGCTTTGGGCAAAGGGATACGCTCCCTGTTGCAGAGCATTGATGCCGACTTAAAAACCACCAGTGGCGATCATTTGAAAGGAGGTGTGGTAGAAAAAGTTACCACAACCATACGCGTTCCCATTGAGCAGATTGAGGTTAACCCCAAACAACCGCGTCACCATTTTGATGAGCAGGCTTTGAATGAACTGGCGAAGTCCATTCAAATGCATGATATTATTCAACCTTTAACGGTTTCCAAAACAGGCGATAAATACCGCATTATCGCGGGTGAAAGAAGGTGGCGTGCGGCCAAAATTGCAGGACTAAAGGACGTTCCGGTATATATCAGACAGGCTAATGATCAGCAATTACTGGAATTGGCGCTACTTGAAAATCTGCAGCGCGAAAACCTCAATGCCATTGAAATAGGGATCAGCTATAAGCGTATGATGGAAGAACTGGAGTATACCCAGGAGCAGGTAGCCGAACGCATGGGCAAAGAAAGAAGTACAGTAACCAACTATATCCGGTTGCTTAAACTTCCACCGGATATACAAATAGCGGTACGCAACAATACGATCAGCATGGGGCATGCCCGTGCCATCATAAACGTTGATACTGTTGATCAGCAACTATTTATTTTTAATGAAATTAAAAGTAAAGGCTTGTCTGTACGGCAAACGGAAGATCTTGTTAGAAAATTATATAAAAACGTTGTTGTTAAAAAACCGGTAAAAGCAGCGCTTCCCCCTCCTTTCAGAAAAATTGAAGATAATTTAGCCTCTCACTATGGTACGCGCGTAAAAATGCAACACAATAAAAAAGGGCATGGCGCCATTACCATTGAATATTTTTCCATAGCGGAACTCAATACCATCCTGGAAAAAATGAATGTTCCGGCTGTTTAATGCAATCATTACTATGCGTCAGCAATACATGCTATTGATATTTTTTTTAGCATTTTTTGTACAATCTGCCGGTGCACAAAATGATACCGCCATCGCAAAACAAGTGGCAGACAGTATTGTAACGACACCCGTGCCGGTTATTAAAGATACCGTACCGAAGATCGTATCTGCCGACACCTCAAAGAAAAGAAGCCCCGCAAGTACGGCGGCACTGCTTTCTGCGATTTTGCCCGGTGCAGGACAGGTGTACAATAAGAAATACTGGAAGCTTCCTCTTGTTTATGGCGCTTTGGCTTTCCCCACTTATACATTTATTGACAACCTCAAATGGTTTCAGCGAACGCGGTTTGCATTTAACGTTTTATCAGCTAAAGACACCGCCAGATATAAGGATGTATATGTTCGGTTGCAACCATTGGTAACCCGCGGAGACAGGTCGGGGCTTCAGAATTACCGCAATGAATTCAGAAGGAACGTAGACTATTCCGTGCTCGCCTTTATTTTGATATGGGGATTGAATGTGGTAGATGCCACAGTGGATGCCCATTTAAGAGACTTCAATATTTCGGATGACCTCAGTTTGCAGATTAAACCCGGTTATATGCCTGTTGCCAACACCGCAGGAATAGGCATCGTACTAAATATTGGTAAAAACCATGTTAACCGGCTTTCACCGGGCCGTTAAATCTGTTTATCTTTGCCGCCTGAATAAATAAAACTAAAGATGAAAATAGCATTGATCGGGTATGGAAAAATGGGCCATGCCATTGAAGAGATCGCCATTCAGCGCAAGCACAGCATCGAATTAAAAATTTCAATTGACAATACGGAAGATAATACAGTTAACAACATCAGTAACGCCGATGTGGCCATTGAATTTACCGGACCCGACAGCGCTTTTGACAATATCAACAAATGTTTTGAAGCGGGAGTACCGGTAGTATCGGGTTCCACCGGGTGGCTGAACCGTTATGAAGAAGCAGTATGGAACTGTAAAGCGCAAAATGGCGCATTGTTATACGCCAGCAATTTTAGCATAGGCGTGAATATTTTTTTTGAGGTCAATAAAAAACTGGCGCAATTAATGGCTTCCCAGAGAGAATACGATGTTACCATAGAAGAAATACATCACACCCAAAAAAAAGATGCACCCAGCGGCACTGCCATTACGCTGGCGGAACAAATACTGGCGGTTAGCCCTTTTAAAAAGCAATGGGTCAATAAAGAAACAAATAAACCATCCGACCTTCAGATCATCAGTAAAAGAATTGATCCTGCGGCGGGAACCCATCGTATTCAGTATCATTCGCAAACAGACGATATTGAAATCACTCATACCGCCCATAACCGCGCGGGTTTTGCTTTGGGAGCTGTACTCGCCGCAGAATTCATATACGGGCAACGGGGTGTATTTACAATGAGCGATGTGCTGGGATTGTAAATGAATATCCTTTAAGTGGATATAAGAATGCTTGTTTTCTGCAATAAATTGATCAGGCAAACCGCTTTTTCCTGATGAAAATCAATTTATACTTCTTCCTGCATCATGCCGAAATTCAAATTTTAAAATTATATTGCTAATTGTTTAAAACCCGTCAGGATTATGCTTTCTAAAAAAACCCAGTACGCTTTTAAGGCGCTCATGTATATGGCCCAGGTTGAAAAAGACGGGCCCATACTTATTGCAGAAATCGCGAGGAAGAAAAAAATACCACTCAAATTTCTTGAAAATATACTCTTAGAATTGAAAAACGGGGGTGTATTGGACAGTAAGAAAGGTAAGGGCGGCGGCTATTTCTTTAAGGAAGCGCCGTCTAAAATCCACCTGGCAAAAGTAATGCGTTTACTGGACGGGCCTATTGCCCTGCTACCCTGTGTAAGTCTGAATTTTTATGAACGATGTAAAAACTGCGATGAAAACAACTGCGGTTTGAGAGATACGCTGATAACTGTTAGAGACGCTACTTTAAGAATTTTAGAGAAAAAGACGGTTGCGGATCTGGTGTAAATAAAGATAGTAATATGCATGCCCGCAAAGAAACGTATGTATATTAAATTGTAATTAACTCACCACAAATGTTATGCACCAAACTTCAGTTCACCCCCCTTAGTTTGTATAATCAATTCCTGCTGCTTTGCTGCCTCTACCCTGCCGATTATTCTCGCTTCTATGCCAAATTGAGCGGCTGCCTTAATAATGGTTTCCGCGTCCTTTTCAGGCGTATATACCTCTAACCGGCAGCCCATGTTAAATACCTGGTACATTTCGCGGGCAGGCGCATTGCCCGCTTTTTGAATAAGATCAAAAATAACGGGAGGAGTAAAAAGATTGTCTTTTACGATCCGCACCTTTTCGGGAACATATTTCAGGCATTTGGTTTGTCCGCCGCCGCTGCAATGAATCAAACCGTGAACGGCGTTAAAATTTTCTTCCAGCAAAACTTTCAATACCGGTGCATAGGTGCGGGTAGGCGACAAGAGCAGCTTTCCGATAGTAATTTCTTTCCCATCCACATTGCGCTTATCTGTCATTTTGTGTTCCCCAATATATACCACATTACTGTTCAGAGTTGGCTCAAAGGTTTCGGGGTATTTTTGCGCATAATATTTACTCAGTACATCATGGCGCGCGCTGGTTAACCCATTGCTGCCCAACCCGCTGTTGTATTCCGTTTCATAGGCGCATTGCCCGTAGCCGGCCAATCCTACAATTGCATCGCCTGCCTGTATCTTTTCATTGGTAATGAGCTTTTTCTTTGGCCAGCGGGAAGTCATTGTGCCATTTACGGCAATGGTTCGCACCACATCACCCACATCCGCCGTTTCACCGCCTAAGTATTGAATATGTATACCATACTGTTTCAGGTTGTCAAATAATTCCTGCGATCCGTTAATGATCTGTTCCAGCACTTCTCCGGGAATGCGTTTTTTATTGCGGTCAATGGTTGAATTGAACACGATATTGTTATACACACCAACACACAGCAAATCATCAAGATTCATAACAATAGCATCCTGTGCAATACCCTTCCACACCGAAACATCACCTGTTTCTTTCCAGTACAAATATGCCAGTATACTTTTGGTACCGGCGCCATCGGCGTGCATGATATTTACATAATCCCCGTTACCACCCAAAAAATCGGGATATATTTTACAAAATGCTTTTGGGTACAAACCCATATCCAGGTTTTTAGTGGCTGCATGTACTTCTTCTTTTTGTGCAGATACTCCTCTTTGGTTATATAAACTCATGATATTTTTTTAAACCGGTGCAAAAGTAAATATTCGCCACGCAATTATCAATTATCTGTTAGTTTTGCAGCCCGGCGGGCACAATGGCATCAGCGATTCAACCGGTTGAGCTTCATACCCGCATTTCGTAATAAAGCAAACAGGTTTGAATAAAAGAGAAATTTACCCTGCAAATACATCACAACATATCGAAACTTCCCGCCTTTCATAATGCTGTAGTAACCATAGGCACTTTCGACGGCGTGCACACAGGGCACAAACATATCCTTAACCAGTTAAAAGCCGAAGCCCAGCGCATATCCGGTGAAACTGTTATCATTACTTTTCATCCGCATCCCAGGAAAATTGTAACGCACACACATGAAGTGCAGCTATTAAACACCCTGGAAGAGAAAATTGAAATATTGTCGAAGGAAAACATTGATCATCTTGTGATCGTTCCTTTTACTGAAGCGTTTGCCGGGCAAACTGCTGAATCCTATATCCGTAACTTTTTAGTTAAGAATATTCACCCCCATACCATCATTATTGGTTATGATCACCGCTTCGGCAAAGATCGTACGGGCAACTACCTGATGCTCGAAAAATATGCCACGGAACTCGGCTTCATTGTAAAAGAAATTCCCGAAAAAGTACTCGATGAAATAGCTGTCAGTTCTACCCGTATCCGTAAAGCAATAAGGGAGGGTGATATGGAATCTGCCAATGCCCTGCTGGGATACGATTATTTTTTTGAAGCAACAGTAATTGAAGGTAAGCAATTGGGCCGCACCATTGGCTATCCTACAGCCAATTTGCATATTGAAAATCCTGAAAAACTAATACCGGGCAATGGCGTGTATGCAGTAGAAATAAAAATTGGAGCACAGTTCTTTAAAGGAATGATGAATATTGGTTTTCGTCCTACGGTTGATGGCAGCAAAATGGTAATTGAAGTGAATATTTTTGATTTTAACCAAGACATTTACCACAGGGCAGTAAGGGTATATGTAAAATATTTTTTGAGAACTGAACAAAAGTTCAATGGATTGGACGCCTTACAGACACAACTGGGTAAAGACAAGCAGGAGGCACTCACCAAACTTAAATAGGATAAGCTTTTTTACGCCGCGCTTGCTGTAATATATTTTACGAGAGTTCTTTTGGCAACGGGCAATAAAGTTTCCTCCAATGGAAAGTTCAAATCGGTTTCGATACTGTATACCGCGGGGTTGGGCAAATCCGTTTTGCCTCTGATCAACTCCGTTTTTAGGTTCTCATATGTATTTACGATTGTTCTTTTCCATTGAGCAATGAAGGAGGTTTTAATGCTGCGGTATTTTTCATCGTGCTTTTCAAAAATACTTAACCGGTAATGGTACACATTGGTTTGATGATATGATCCATTGCAAAGAAAAAAGTATCCTTCATTATTTTCAAGGGGAATAATGCCTACGGGAACAATATTCAGTTTCTCTTCTACAAATTCGTATATACCCGCTCCGTCTTTGATAGTAGCACTCATACGGTTAAGCGCGTATTGAATAATATCTTCCAGTTCTTTCATCATTTCATCATCTTCCACAATTTTCTCATACAACAGTTGCAGTTTATCCATATTTACATGGGTGAACTTTTTGGGAAACTGGTCCTGAAGCATCTCCTTATTGTGTTTAAAATGCAGGATATTGTTGTGATGGAAAATTATATCAGACAACTGCGGATACAATTTAATTTGTGTAAACTCTTTGTGTATTTCCTGGAGATAGGCCAGCAGGGTATATTTCTTCAGCTCAAAATCAATATATCCTTCTGCAAACCAGGTATGGGATAAAGTCTTCATAATTGTATGGGTTGGTTTACCGAATTTAAGAAAAAAACAAAAAACATCCAACCAGTCATAAACAAAAGATCAGTACTAAAAGCAGCATTCTTTTTTGACATGCTGTTCCATATCCGCATAATAATTAAGAGCCATTGCCAAATGGTAACGGTTATATTGCCGCGCTTATTTTAAAAGAGGAGTAAAATTATAAACAAACGAAACCGAACAGTGTTTTTACCCCTGAACCCTGCAACCTGAAGCCTTCGCTCCCGCGACTCAAAAACTCCTGTTTACATCAAAATTTTCCATTTCGTTCGCTATTGCAGTAAGAAATGTAGCTCCCAATGATCCATCAACTATGCGATGATCGTAGGAAAGTGAGAGATACATCATATGACGTATGGCTATACTGTCGCCCTGTTTGGTTTCAACTACAACAGGGCGTTTTTTTATAGCGCCTATCGCCAGTATGGCTACCTGGGGCTGGTTGATAATGGGTGTGCCCATTAAACTGCCAAAAGTTCCTACGTTGGTTACAGTGAAGGTTCCATTTTGTGTATCGTCGGGTCGCAGGCGGTTATTGCGGGCAGCGTCGGCTAAACGGTTTACTTTTTTAGCGAGCCCTGTAAGATTCAGCATATCTGCTTCCTGAATAACCGGCACAATAAGGTTACCGTTGGGCAAAGCAGTAGCCATGCTTATATTGATGTCTTTACGTACAATAATTTTATCGCCATCAACACTTGCATTGAGCCATGGATATTTTTTAATGCATTTAACTATAGCCTCAATAAACAAAGGTGTAAAAGTTAACTTCTCCCCCTCCTGCTTTTCAAAACCCGCTTTCACTTTTTCTCTCCACAATACCATATTGGTTACATCGCATTCAGTAAAACTGGTTACATGTGCACTGGTATGTTTGCTGTCTACCATATGCTTTGCAATAAGCTTACGCATACGATCCATTTCAATAACTTCTACATTTCCGCTATAAACCGGTTCCGTAAACTCTACAGCTTCTTCAGGCTGAATGGTGGTAGTAGTTTGCTGAACAGGAGCAACCGTTCGCAACTGCTCAATGGCCGGCGGAGCACCACCTTCTTTTTTGGCAGTAATCCATTGAAGAATATCTTTTTTGGTAACCCGTCCATCATTTCCAGTGCCGGGTATTTTTTCCAGGTCCGATAAATTTACGCCTTCATTAGCGGCGATATTTAAAACAAGCGGAGAATAGAAGCGGGCACTGCCCGTTTTAGGAGCAGTTGTGTGCGATGGCTGATAAGGCACTTCTTTTATCTCTGCTTCTTCCTTTATTTCAGGAGTGGCAACAGCAGCAGCGGCAGGAGTTTGTTCCTCCACACCATTCTCCGACCTGATCTTTGCGATAACGGTACCAATGGGTACCACATCATTTTCATTATAGAGCAGTTCTTCAATTACACCTTCTGCGGTAGAAGGCACTTCACTGTCTACTTTATCGGTAGCGATCTCCAACACGGTTTCATCCATTTTTACATGATCGCCTGGTTTTTTACTCCAGTGTAAAATGGTAGCTTCCATGATACTTTCGCCCAACTTAGGCATTACCAGGTCAACTATCGCCATATCAGAATTTTAATGATCATTAAGGTTCAAAGGTAAGTATTGCTGTTCAAATAGAAACCCATAGATATATATGTGAATATTTTTCTAATAACTCTTTCGGGCATAGCATTATTGCTCCTGCATTAATTCACTAAAATCCATCCTTCACCATTAGTTTCCGCAGAAGATTTAAAGCAAAATATGCCGTCATTTCAATATTACGGGCCCGGTTGTACCGGAAATGAAATTGTGCTGTAATGATGTTATTCCGGCTGCCGGCTGCAATCCATACCGTTCCTACCGGCTTTTGCATTGTGCCTCCATCAGGCCCCATTATACCCGAAGTAGCCACCGCATAGTCTGTATCCATCTTTGCTATAACCCCACGCACCATTTCCTTTACTGTATCTTCACTAACGGCGCCTGCTAACCATAGCGTGTTTTTTTGCACACCAAGTATGTTTTCTTTTGCTTCATTGGCATAGCTCACCACACTCCCTTTATACCAGGCAGAGGAGCCTGCTACCGAAGTAATGAGGTGAGCAATGTATCCTCCCGTGCAGCTTTCGGCGGTAGAAAGTGTTTGTTTGCCCTGCTGCAGCATTTTGCCAATTACCTGCGAAAGTGTAATATCTTCCGATGCTACGAGCCATTCGGCTACCAGCGTTTTTAATTTTTCAAACTGGCTGTTTAAATCCTCCTGTAATTTGTTGTTATTGCTGTCGCTCCCGGTAATGCGCAACCTAACCATGCCATAATTGGGCAGGTAGGCTAATTTGAGGTGACCAGGCAGTTGTGCTTCCCAGTCTTTAATGGCTTCTGCCAGAAAGGATTCGCCAATGCCAAAAGTAAGCAGGGTACGGTGATCTATAAAAGGAAAAGTAAAATATTGCTGTAAATGCGGAATAACATAATCGGTCATCATTCCTTTCATTTCATGCGGTACGCCGGGCATGCTCACAAAAATCTTTCCCTCCTTTTCGAACCACATTCCCGGTGCTGTTCCTCTTTTGTTGGGAATAACGGTGCATTTATCCGGCACTTCGGCCTGTTTAAGATTGCGTTCGATAAGCGGACGATTCAATTTTGCGAAAATGTCTTTTACATTCGCCAGCGCTTCCTCATTGATGACCATTGAAGCTCCAAAATATTCGCAGAGTACCGGCTTGGTTATGTCGTCGGCAGTAGGTCCCAGCCCGCCTGTTATAAGAATAATAGGTGTATCCCTGCTTTCTTCATCCAATGCCCGTATAATTTCTTCTTTAGTGTCGCCAACCGATACCCTGCGCCGGAGCCATATACCTGTTTTATTCAGCTCCTGCGCTATCCATGCACTGTTGGTATCTATTACCTGCCCGATCAGCAACTCATCGCCAATGGTGATAATGGAAGCATTTATTTTGCGCGCATCATTAAAACGATCAGATATCTGTGCCATCATTAATTTCCTGCAAGGTAAGAGTAAAGCCAATGGTTTGAATGGTGAAAGCACCTTCATTACTATTTTCAAACGCCCATGAATTGCCAGGCTGCCTGCGGGAAACAATGACGGATGTTTTAAGGGCATCAATCATAATATATTCCTTTAACGAAGGGATCTCACGGTAAAAGAAAAATTTTCTTCCCTTGTCCATATTACTGGTTGAAGGAGAAAGGATTTCAAATATCACCGAAGGATTGAGCAGGGTGTCAAACTTATCGTCTTCCAATTGAGGCTCGCCGCATACAATCACTACATCGGGATACATATACGCGTCACGTACCAAAGTGCTTACTCGCATATCGGAAGGCAGCACCTGGCAGGCTTTACCTTTCAAAAAAGCAAATAAATTTCCAATAATATTTCTCACTATAACATGATGGGTGAAACCCGCACCGGCCATGGTAATAATATGCCCGTCATAATACTCACTCCTGCGTTCGGAAGCACGCTCCGCCGCCAGGTATGCTTCAGGCGAAATATAGTTGTATTTTGGCGCAGGCTCTTTAACTTCATTTTCCATACTATAAATTTAATTATTCCCGGTTTACCGGTAAATATTTTTTCATTATGAGAAGAACTATTGTGGGTTTCAATCACACAGTTGCTTTATATATTCTTACTATGGCAGGAATATTTGCTGTAACAGATGCTGGCGCGCAAACGGTTACACAAAAGCTGCAAAAAGCATTCCTCCGGTTCGAAGAAGACAGCCAGTTGGCGCATGCCATCAGTTCATTGTATGTAATTGACGCGAAGAGCGGCAAAGTGGTATTTGATAAAAACGGACAAGTAGGACTGGCCCCGGCTTCCACCCAAAAAATAATTACCAGCGCTGCTGCTTTTGCTTTACTCGGACAGGATTTCAGGTACAAAACAAAATTTGGCGCCGGCAACAACACATTGTATATTTTGCCTTCAGGAGATCCAACACTGGGAAGTGAACGATGGGAAAACACAAAAGCCAGCACAATACTGGAAAGGATTATTCAATCGCTCAAACAAAAGCATTTACATATTGATGCAATATCTGTTGATAACGACGGGTGGGCATTTGATGGCATCCCCGATGGCTGGATCTGGCAGGATATAGGAAATTATTATGGGGCAGGATCTGAAAAATTAAACTGGCGCGAAAATCAATACGATCTGCTGCTGCAATCGGGAAAAAATATAGGTGGCATTGTACGGATAGCGGGCACCAATCCCAGGCTATTTGGGTATACGCTTCATTCAATGGTAACTGCTGCAGCCAGGGGAACAGGAGACAATGCATATATCTATTTCCCCTTAAATGATACTGCCGGGATTGTTAAAGGAACAATTCCTGTTAATGAAAATGGGTTTGGCATATCAGGTGCTTTTCCTTCCGGCGCCAGGCAGTTCATTGGTGAATTAGCAGACAATATGTTGAATGCAGGAATAACAGATTCTTCTTTTAATGCAAATAAAGCTTTTGACCGGCAAGCCGGTGCCTATACCATTATTCATACAGAAATATCTCCCCCGCTCGATTCCATCATTTACTGGTTCAATAAAAAAAGCATTAACCTCTATGGTGAAGCTTTGTTAAAAACAATAGCGTATGAAAATAAAGGTTACAGTGCTACAGATACCGGTGTGAATATTGTGAAAAACTTCTGGGAACAAAATGGAATTGCTCCGGCAGAATTAAATATGGTGGATGGATCGGGGCTTTCGCCGCTGAACCGGGTTACCGCCCATGCCCAGGTTGAAATACTTAAATATGCACAGAAGCAAAACTGGTTTCCGTCTTTTTACCATTCATTACCCGAATATAATGGTATGAAAATAAAAAGCGGCACTATAAGAAATGTAAAAGGCTTTACCGGGTACCACACTGCAAAGGATGGCAAAACCTATATTTTTTCCTTTTTGGTAAATAACTACAATGGTTCAGCGTCTGCTTTGGTAGGCAAAATGTATACGGTACTAAATGTATTGAAGTGAACGGAGCTATGGGCTATGAGCTATCGGCTATCAGTGGTCAGCAGGTGAATAGTAATGATTTGAAATTTGTTGTTTGAAGTTTATTTGCGCACACGGGCTTTACTGCGATCCGGTATCAGCAGCCAGTAGCAATACTTGCAACCTTTATCTTGTGCGTGCCTTTTCTCCTCTCACTTCTCACTTCTCACCTTCAATGATGAGAAAAGGCTGCACGCCCGGTTGAATATTTT
>CALKHN010000029.1 GCA_937991535.1 uncultured Sphingobacteriales bacterium | reverse complement strand
CAGTGATCAAGGCCGGACATTCCATGCACCGCATTTTCAACTACAATGAGAACAAAGTAAAAGAAGGCGTTGCAGAGTGCATCGGCGCAGAGAATTATCCGCTGAATGCAGGTGAAATGAGTCTTAGCATAAAGCTCAATTACCTGCTGAAGCGCATGGCACTTAATGAAAATGTGAAGCGTAACAGCGTACATATTTCGCTCAATTTCGATCCTTCGGAAATCGGTTTGCCGAAGGAAAAATTAACAGAGATTGCTAAAACTTATATGCAAAAATTAGGCTTTGGCGACCAGCCATATTTGGTTTACCAGCACCGCGATGCGGGGCATCCCCACATCCATTTAGTAACCACGAACATACAAGCCGACGGAAGGCGTATAGACCTTCATCATTTAGGCATCCGCAAGTCGGAACCGGCAAGGAAGGAAATTGAAAAGCAATTTGGATTAGTGGTTGCGCAGGGCAGGCAAACAAAGCAACCATACGAGTTGGAACCAATCGTAATGAGTAAGATCCACTATGGGAAATTACAGTCGAAAAAGGCCATCAGGAATGTGCTGGAAGGTGTCTTAAATACCTACAAATTTACCAGCCTGCCAGAGCTTAATGCTGTGCTTCGCCAATACAACGTAATGGCTGACCGGGGGAGTGAAAATTCGAGGATTTTTAAAGGTGGAGGGTTAGTATATCGCATTCTGGATGACATCGGAAATCCCATCGGCGTACCCATAAAAGCGAGCGACTTTTACAACAAACCAACCCTTAAATTTTTGGAAGATAAATGTGGCCCTAACCATGCAAAACGAATACCCTTTAAAGTCCGCGTGAAAAACGAAATAGACAAGGCCCTCATCGGCAAGCCGCCAACACTTGATGAATTGATGAAAAAGCTGGAAAGGCAAGGGATACATACTGCCCTGCGCAAAAGTGATAGCGGTTTATTATACGGGATAACTTACGTAGATCATCAGACTAAATGTGTTTTCAACGGCAGCGTTTTAGGCAAGCAGTATAGTGCCAAAGCCATTCAGGAAAGATGCCAAGCCACAGAAACAATCCATCCTGCTTTGCTACCACAAGTAAAGTTAAAACCGGCTGAAACAGGGCCGCTTTCACAGGCTAAAACACCACCCATGCCGGGAACCTACCACGAGCCGAATAACACTCCGGTTACAGCAGATAGAACAAGCCTTTTGGACGTCCTGATGCAACCTGAGCAAATGGCGGATTATGTACCCGGCCAATTAAAGAAAAAGGGTAAAAAGAAGAAAAAGAAAAGTAATATTTCAAATAATCAATAAAACTTACGACTATGGCTATGCAGACAGGTGAAAACGAACAGGCGCTGAGGAAAATTCTGGATATGACCAGGCTGATCAGCATCGTAATTTTAGTGTTGCATTTTTATTACTACTGCTATGAGGCATTTCAAGCTTGGGGGCTTAGCAGTACGTTTAGCGACCGAATTTTAAACAATATCTACAGGACTGGACTATTCAGCTATTTTGTAAAAAGCAAACTCATTGCTTTAGGTTTCTTAACGATTTCGCTACTTGGGGCCAAAGGCCGTAAAGATGAAAAGCTGAGTTATAAAACAGCATTCGCCTATATCATTACAGGCTTGCTTCTTTACTTTTCAAGTTATCTTTCGATGCTGCTGAGAATGCCTGTGCAGGAGAAAGCAGCTATTTATATTGGCATTACTGCTATCGGTTTTCTATTAGTCCTTTCAGGGAGTACTTTGCTTTCCCGCATCATTAAAAACAGGCTCAATAATAAGGACATTTTCAATAAAGAAAACGAAACTTTTCCACAGGAGGAACGCCTGCTGGAAAATGAGTACTCGATCAATTTGCCGGCTCGTTACCAGCTAAAGAATAAGGTACGCAATAGCTGGATCAATATCATTAACCCCTTCCGTTCCATAATGGTTTTGGGAACACCGGGTTCGGGCAAATCCTACTTCGTCATTCGCCATGTGATCACGCAGCATATCCGTAAGGGATTTACCATGTTCGTGTACGATTTCAAGTTTGACGACCTTTCTAAAATTGCCTACAACACTTGGCTGAAGAACAGGCACCGGTACCCCAAACCACCTGCTTTTTATGTGATCAACTTTGACGACCTGACCCGCAGCCACCGGTGTAATCCCTTGGAGCCTTCTGCGATGACCGATATTACCGATGCTGCTGAAAGCGCCCGCACCATCCTGATGGGTTTGAACAGGGAATGGATCAAACGCCAGGGCGACTTCTTTGTGGAATCGCCAATCAACTTTCTGTCTGCGGTAATATGGTATCTAAAGAAATACAAGGACGGCGAATTTTGCACCCTGCCCCATGTTATCGAGCTGATGCAGGCGGACTACGATAGTTTGTTTACCCTCCTCAGGACAGAAAAGGAAATTGAAGTGCTGATCAACCCTTTTGTGAACGCTTATCTAAATGATGTGATGGAACAGCTGGAAGGCCAGATAGCAGCCGCAAAGGTAGCCATGGCGAGGCTTTCTTCCCCGCAATTGTATTACGTTTTATCGGGCAATGACTTCAATCTTGACATTAATAACCCGGACGATCCGAAGATCGTTTGCATGGGGAACAACCCGCAAAAGATTCAGATCTATGGGGCAGTTCTCTCCTTGTATGTAACCCGTTTGGTAAAACAAGTAAATAAGAAGGGGAAATTGAAAAGCAGTCTCATTTTCGATGAGTTTCCTACTATTTATCTGAACAATATGGATAGCCTAATAGCCACTGCAAGGAGTAACAAAGTTTCCACCTGTTTAGGCATCCAGGATTTCAGCCAGCTACGCAAAGATTATGGCCGTGAACAGGCCGATGTAATCATGAATATTACCGGCAATATTGTTTCCGGACAGGTAACAGGTGATACCGCCAAACAGCTTTCCGAACGCTTCGGAAAGATCATGCAAGACAGGGAAAGTTATTCCATTAACAGCGGCGACACTTCCATCAGTCGCTCCAAACAACTGGAAGCCGCTATACCACCCTCAAAAATATCCGGTTTAAGTTCCGGGGAATTTGTGGGTATGATAGCTGACGATCCGGATAATAAAATAGAGCTGAAATCTTTCCATTGTGAAATTATAAATGACCATGAAGCACTAAAAAGAGAGGAAGAAAACTATAAAAATATAGAGGTAATCCGTAAGCTCGTCAATAGCATGGTACAACGCAATTATTTACAGATTAAGCAAGACATCCAGGACATTATACAGTCTGAAATGGAACGGTTGCTGAATGATCCGGGGCAGGCACATCTGGTCATTAATAAGGGTTAAATGTTTGCCCTTATAACCAGCCAACAAGGAATAGGCAAAACATCGGTTAACTGCTTCTTCATATATTCTTATCCATTATTAGGGAAAAGTACTTTTTTCAGTTTCTCTGCGGCCTGTTGATGTTTGGTTTCATCCATTCTGGAAAGGTTCAATAACTTCCATTGTACCGAAGGAAGCCTGGAAACTTCTTCCATTTTGGGTAGTCCCAATAAATCCCACTGTGGCCGTCTTTCTTTGAAGGATTGCAAAAAATTCCGTTCGTCATCGGTCATGTTTTGATGGATAATGGCGATTAAATCTTCCCGTGTTTGTTCCAATTCCTCTACCGGAATATCTACTTCTGCCATCTGTGTGAATTCCGTTGCGTAAATCTCGCGGATGTCTTTGCGGTGCGGAGCCAACAATTCGGACATAGGACGTTGGTGGCTGATTAAAAATACCAGAAATGTCTTCCGTAAATCTTCTGTAAAGCCTTCATTTTCCAGCAGGAATTTTACGTCAAAGAGGTCGCGTGGGTGCTGGCGGTCTAAGGCCGCACAGATTTTGCCTGCATATAAATCCGGCAGTGAAGCCACTTGTATTTCCGCATAGCCAAATTCCTTTTCCACTAATTCGTTCACTTCCATGCGCACTTCGGGAAATACCGTTCCCCTGATCACAGGGGACAGCTCTACTTTGACACGTATGTCCTCTACCTGGAGTATCAATCGGAGTGCATTGCTCTGTTCATGCGTATTCTGTATATGGATGCCAGGAATAGTCTTCCTGATCAGTTCGCTCAGCCGGGACAAGGCCGCCCGGATATTGACCAGCGCTTCCTCACGGTCTTCTGAAGGCAGGTATAACAGGTCAATATCCACCGAAAGACGTGGCAATGACCGGTAAAATAAATTGATGGCCGTTCCTCCTTTCAGTGCAAAGCATTTCTCGGTGTCTAATAACGGAAGTATGCGCACAAGTAATTGCACCTGACGGTAATATATGCTGTCTCTCTTCATGTTTTAATGTTGGAAATCTTTAGGTACGGTTATTTTATAGGTTTTGTCCAGTTCGCCACCCTTCACAATCATTCGGTTGCCAGACCCCAGGTTTATACTTTCCTGTTTTAGTTTGCTATACCAGGCATAATTGTGTTTAGAACCGAACCAGAGGAAAAGCCGTTTTACCTTTACATTGGTGCAATGTTCCAAGAGTTTTTGCAAGGTCCGGGGCGATAACGTAGTCATACCCTGTATCAATTGATCGGCATGCTCAAACGATATTTTTTCGGGCACTTCATTCAACATTTCAAGACAAGCTTTTTCCGGGCAGGATATTTTCAGTTCTGCCATTCCTTCTTTCCAGGGTACAGTGGCTGTATAATCATTAGCTATTGCCGGTGTCATATCTTCAAAAAGTTCCTTTCTTGAATGGCGGATAATGACCGTGTTTTCTGATACCTCATTTACCCAGGCGGGCAATTTGTCGTTGCCATAAACCTGTATTATCTCTTTCTTTGACGTTGGTAAATAATGCGAAAAGCCTTTTAATTCCAGTGCCGACAGTCCGCCCACGACAAAATCCGTCTTCATAATGAATTGCAGGACATGGACAATACTTTGCCAGGATAGCCGCACACTTCCCCTGGCATAAATGCCTTTCTGCAAGAGTTTTAATTGTTCGCTCTTGATCAGGTTGTCAATTGCATGTTTATTCAGCCCTGCCTGCTCCATCAGCCATTTCCTGGTAGCGATCACTCCTTCAGGAAGAAGCTGTTCCAGCATTTTACGTCTCTCAGGATTGAGTGCCATGTTTACATTATTTGTATTAGACGGCGTTTATCGCCGTCAGAACAAAGATACATAAACTAATTTATAAAAATGTCAAATTACGGCGTTAATCGCCGTCAAGGGGATATAGTGTAAATTGAAAAGGACTTTGAATGAAATAATTTTATTCTTTGGGCATGTCCCTTCGGACCGGGTCATTCCAGGGTTCGCTTCGCTTCCGTGTGATCACACCGGCTCGTTTCTCGCCGCCTTCCATCCCCCTCATGCTTTATTATTTAAGTCACTTCCATGCCTCATGACAAGGGATGACGGCCAGCCTGCTCCGCATTTTCCAATGCGAAACGGATAAAAAGGCAGCTAATGTATTGCGGGCAAAGCTAGCTGGAAAACCAAAAGACTACGGCATAATGGCTTTGCTCGTTCCTCACAAATCCACCCTTCGGGACTTATTCCGTTTCCTTTTGGTTTTCCGCTTTTCCCGCACTTTTTATCTGCTTTCTTTTTTTCCGTTTTTTCTTTTGGAAAAATGCTCTTTGGGGCAGACGGCGTGAAAAAAGATGAATGAACAAAATGGTTTAACAATTAAAATTCAAACGTTATGAACATTATCGGAAGACTGACAAGGGATGCGGAAATCAGCACCCTGCCGAGCGACAAACAAGTGGTTAACTTTTCTATTGCGGTCAATGATGGCTACCGCAACAAACAGGGCGAACAGGTGGAACTAACCGAATACTTCAACTGCGCCTACTGGATTTCAACGAACGTGGCAAAGGCACTGACCAAAGGTACATTGGTGGAGCTTAGGGGGCGGGTAAGTGCAAGGGCATGGATTGGGGGCGATGGAGAAGCGCATGCAGCACTCAATTTCCATACTTCACAAATTAAACTGTACGGAGGTGGCAGGAGAACGGAAACCGTAGCAGACGATAGGGAAGACAATACCGTGGCATCCGCTAACAAACGCAAAAGCGGTAATACAGCAGAAAAAGACGACCTGCCTTTCTAAACAATCATTTTTCATTTATCAATTTTTAAAAATTATAATCATGGCACATAATCTCAATTTCAACGAACGTACAGGCAAATACAGTTTCTTTAGCGTACAACACAAGGCATGGCATAATTTAGGGCAGGTAGTAGAGCAATATCCCACCAGTGCCGAAGCAGTTAAATGCGCAGGGCTTGACTTCGAGGTCATCAAATCACCGCTGTACACGCATGGTACAGGGGTAACCATTGGCAACGATGGCGAAATAAAAGAAGGGGGTAACATTTTACTGCCCGACAACTTCGCCACCATGCGAACCGATACCAATCAGGTTTTCGGGGTAGTGGGCAAGGATTACCAAATTGTACAAAATGCAGATGCCTTCGCTTTTTTCGATGCGATTGTAGGCGGTGGCGAAGGCATACTGTATGAAACCGCAGGGGCATTGGGTAATGGGGA
>CALKHN010000028.1 GCA_937991535.1 uncultured Sphingobacteriales bacterium | reverse complement strand
TATTGTGTCTATGTGTGTTGTTTTTTGTAGCACATAGGGATCATAGGTACAAAGGTTCACATGGATTTGGTATTTGCTTTTTTTCGGAATGAAATGAGCTGGTACTCTATTGTGTTCTTGTGTTTCTATTGTGTCTATGTGTGTTGTTTTTTGTAGCACATAGGGATCATAGGTACAAAGGCTCACATAGATTTGGTATTTGCTTTTTTTGAAATGAAACGGACTGGTTTTCTATTGTGCTTCTATGGTGTCTGTGTATTGTTCTTAAATTCAAAACTGCGGTTCTCCTTTGCGGAGGTATACATGGCCAGTACAATTTCTACTGCTTTGCGGGCCTCATTTCCATCAATTTCAAAGGGGGTACCGGTTTCCACAGCCGATATAAATGCAGCAATATTCTTCGCATGCAACTCAAACGGGATGGCCGAAGGATCTGCTGCGCCCCCGGCATGTTCATTTGTTGCGTACTGCGTACGGATTTCTTCATCGTTTTTTGTTTCCACAGAAAATTGCCAAACTTTGATGTTGTTATCTTCCAGTACAGCCGTTCCTTTGGTTCCGGTGATCTCAATACGGCGGGGCTGACCCGGGAAAGAAGCAGTAGAGCCATAAATGGAACCCAGGGCCTTATTTTTGAATTTCAGAATAGCGGTTGCGGTATCTTCAGCTTCTATATCATGGCCAAGCGTAGCGGTATAAGCATATAATGAATCAATGGAACCCACAACGTATTGTAACATATCTACCATATGAATGGACTGATTCATCATGGCCCCTCCTCCGTCTAACTTCAGGGTGCCGCGCCACTTATGCTCGTAATATGCATCGCTTCTCCACCAGGGTACATGTACGGAAGCATGGGTGATGGTTCCAAACCGGCCTTCATCAACGGCGTTTTTCAGCAAATGAACGGTATCGGTAAACCGGTAGTTAAAAATCCCTCCAAGCCGGGTTCCCGCTTTGGCATGCGCTTCAATCATTGTATCAATTCTTTCCAGCGAAATATCAAGGGGCTTTTCGCACAACACATGCTTTCCCTGTAAAGCCGCTTCCACAGCAGGTTCCATATGCATGCCGCTGGGTGTAGCAATGGTAACGATGTCTATTTCGCGACTCTGCAGCATAGCATGATAATCAGAAAACTCACGGCAATTGTATTGTTTTGCCATTAATGCTGCCCTGCCGGATCCTGCCCCGCAAATTCCTATTAGCCGCGCATTGCTAAGGTGCTGAATAGACCGGGCATGAAAATCGGCCACCATGCCGGACCCTATAATTCCGAAATTCCAGGTTTTCATTATAATAAGAAAAGGATAAATATACTGAAATTAACAGTGATGGGATGACAGTGTTCAATTTAAACTGCTGCTCTTTTGGCTTTTTGTTTTTTTATAATCCATTTTGTTATTGCTCCTGTAACAACGAGGCTTAAAGCCGAAAAAATAATTACCCACTTTACGGGATAGGTTTTGTTCGGTGCAAGGGTATCTGTTTTTCCTATAAGCACGGGCCCGCCCCAGTAACAAGGCATGGATTTTTGTTTGGAAGCCGTTTTCAAAAATTCCAGTTTGGCTTCTTGCAGGGCCATATCGGTCGGTAGTCCCTTAGCAAGATGCTTGTAAAACAGTTCCGTAAGTAAATAGGTGGAAGTATTGTCAACAGACCATAAATTGGCGATGGCAGCAGGAACGCCCAGCGCGGCAAAACCGCGGTTGAAACTAAAAATGCCTTCGCCATGATAATTTCTGCCCTTTCCGGTTTGACAGGCTGACAATACGATGAGGCGTGTGAAGGGTTTATGTATATTAACCAGGTCTGAAAGATACAGTGCCGAATCGGAAAAATATATAACAGGTTCCTTATTTTCACTGCTGTCGGCAGCATGTGTATACAGTTGAATAACCTGGTATTTGGAGAATTGTTCTGTGAAATTGCTCCTGGAAGCACCAGCCGCTGTAAAGGTTACAGCATCGTCGAAATAAGCAGAAATATTACGTAGGGACAGGTCGCTTCCCGGAAGCGCTGCCAGAGAAAAAGAGGAGGGATAACTGACAGGCGCTATACCCATAAAACTTTTTCCGGTTGTTGCAGGCGGTGAAGTAAAATCGTTCATCAGAAAGCGGGCCGAATAGGTATAGCTTACGGCATGATCATTCAAAAACCAGGCAGGTGGTTGCCCCGGACGACTGGTCACCAACGCTTCAAACGGAAAATATTGACCATCGGGCGAGATGATGATCCGGTTGCCGGGTACAGGCAAATTGCGAAAGATGAGCTGGTACAGCGCTGTGGCGGTTTTTACAAAATCGTTGAATTTGCGGTTCATCAACCCAGCATCAGACAAGTAAGAAATAAATTTGAGTGTGGCGTTTTCATAGTCCTGCTTATTTATTTTGGTTAAATAGTTGCTGTTTGCTGTTACCAGCAGGGCGTAAACAGCACTATCGCCCGAAAAAATTTCAAGCAGGGCATGATGTTCTTTTAACAGGGTTTGTTGTGCATACCGCAGGGTAATAAACGAGGTATCCAGAAAGTTTTGATAGTACAGAGGGTTATTGGTTTTGACAGTGTAAATCAATTGATCCAGGTTTCGTTTATCCTGAAAGCGTTCTTTCTCAATTTCAGCATAACGTACCGGAGTTGTATTTGGATTGTCATACTCCCGGTCTAAATGAAGTATCCTATTTTTTAGCTGCGCCAGTTTCAGCATATCGTCTTCTTTCAGTAAGTGTTGAACATTTAACTGATCAATCAGCAATACGGCACGACTTTTTTCAAAAAAATAGAAGGCATCCTCCCATTTGCCTGCCAGGTAGCAGGCTTCAATGGCATGTTCATATAAAATGCGGGTATCGGTTCTCCAAAAAAGCTTGGATTCAATTTCTGATTGTCCTGCTTTGATCTTATCCAATACCTGATCCATTAGCTTAAAAATACGGATTGCTTCCTGGATATCTTTTGATGCATTGGTTTCTTTAAATCTTTTGATATGCATCTCTCCTTTCTTTATCAGTATGCTAACCAGGTACCTGATTTTTTTGTACGATGAATCAATCCATTTAGTCTGTAAAATTTCTTTTTCTGTAATTCCGGGCCTGATTTGGTCAAAAGCTTTTTGAAAATTTTTAAATGCGGAATCATATTTGCCCTGCTGCACAAATGCAAAAGCAATATTTCCATATATATTAAGCGTTTCAAAAACTTCAATAGCGCCAGGATTTTTTATAGTACTTAAAAGCTGCAATGCTTTCCTGTAAACATTAATCGCCTCATCAAATTTTTTATAATGCTTAAAATAAATATAGTAGCTCAGATTGTTTAATGTTTGCGCGCAACCCAGGGCTTCTCCCATTTTTAAATCATACTGGTATGCAAGTTGAAAATTAATTTGAGCCTTTTTTATGTTTCCCGTTTCAACCTGCACCTGGGCTAATTGCTCATAGAATGTGCTCAAATCCTCTACCTTATTATTCTGTTTACATTCTTTAATCTTATCCGCCAAAATCTTGCCGGCAAGATTGAAGTTTTTCATTGTTATTAGTATATTAACAATCCAGCCCGAAAAGTAATTTATAAACTCTTTACTATCTGTACTCCCGGATTGTTTTGCACTTGTTTCACCAAGAACCGCAAATTCATAAGACCGTTTATAATCGCCTGCATCATATAAATACTCCACACGTTCTTTTATGGCATATAATGCAAATCCATCTATTGAATTTAATTTTAGGGAGAGGAAGACACAACTATCCGCGGCATTCATTTTTTCCCTCATTCTTTTTAATTCGCCATAGCAAAGAGAAAGTATATAATAACTCCTTATAAGATGCCTGAGATTTACTGAAGGCGCATTGCTGTTAGCATTAACAATGCCGATAGATCTTTTAATATCTTTTACGGCATTGATATAATCTCCCTTCTGGTAATACAATACAGCAATCCGCTGCAACAATAGCGCATGAGTTGAATCAAACCGGTAAGGGCAGTTGTTTATAAGTACTTCATACCGGAGCAGCTCATTTAACTGTTTTGCCAGCGGGGGGGCTTTTTCTGAAAAATCCCTGAAAAAGACAAGCCTTTCCCATAAAGAATCTCTGTCAGGGCATTGCCCTGACAATGATCCCGTAAATAACAAGCAAAAGATAACTCCTGAAAGAAATTTCTTTTTCATGTTTGCAATATTGCCATAATCCAATAATTAAGCTATAGCTCAATAGGAAGAGAATCAGCTCATCCTTATGGTTTTGGGCTCGGCGGTGATTTCGGATCTTTTGTGGAATCCGGAGAGGGAACTTTTCTCGACTTTCTTTCGACGTTCGCTGTGTATATAAAATCTTTGGAACCTCTGCTTTTGGCTTTAAGGTTGTCTTTAAAAACATACTGAAAGGTTCCCACACCAGCCATCTTTAAAGCTTCCGCATACCCCTGAAGATATGCGTTCAGGTACTCCCTGGCTATTTTCTTTGTTCTTCTCTCGTCTGCAGGGGTTTCACATTTAAAATCCCACTTAACAAAAGGTCTCGGCGCAATAGGTAAAGTTGGCATACAGGACTGGTTTTAATTATTAGATAATAGAAAAAATTTTAAACATGATTTTCTTCCTACGGGTTTAGCTGTTATTTTAAAAATCACTTTTATAATATTAGCTATGTTTTATTTTAATGGCTGTAGTTTGATTAAACTGTATTTTTTAATCTAAACCAGCCTTTGAAATTTTTCCAGATGGGTAGCCAACTCAGTTTTCAATTTGTCATATTCTTCCCGGGTGGTTTTGAAATCTTTGTTTATTTCTTCAAACTTATTCAGAACCAGGGCCAGCTTCACGGCTCTCCCGGCGTTTATCTTGCCATACCCGAACCAATTGGAATGCAGGCCTTTTTCCGTTTCAATATATCTCCCCTCGCTCCCGGCAACTTCTGGATCTTCATCGCCTATTTTATCCGCGGTTATTTCCATGATATATTTGACCATGCGGGCCGTTAAATTTTTATTGGCTGAAAGAATGAGCGCCGCCAGGCCGGCAACAAGAGGAGTAGAACTGGAAGTGCCGGCAAATTTATTCGTATATATTTCTTTAACATTCCCTTTGGTAGCAGTAGTAAATATTCCGACGCCATCTAATGTATCAAAACCATTTTCTGGTAAAAAATTACCGCTTGGGGCGCATACGCTGATCTCTTTTCCATAATTGCTATAGGCTGCTTTTTTATTAAAACTGGTTGAGGCCGCCACCGCAATTACATCGGGATGAGATGCATAGGGGTTTTTGATTCGCGTCCCTTTTTCTATCTCTTGTTTAACGCCTTTTGAAACAAAAAAAGATAAAGGAGCTTCCAGTTTTTCATTCACCGGTACGTTGTAATTACCGGCGGCAAAACAAATTACGCATCCTTTTTTTCCGGGGCCGCCCGATTCCGCCAGTTTTTTTAATGTTGCGAATAATCTTGAATCCGCCCTTGCAAAAACAGGTTCTACTGACCAACTGCAGGAAATTACATCAGCTTTTTCTCCTACTTTTTCAAAATAATCCGCCAGCATATGATCTCCGTCACTATCCCGAACCCTAACCGGAAGAAATGTACAGTTATAAGCTATTCCTGCAACACCGCTATCATTTTTTCCGGCAATAGCTATCCCGGCGCATTTTGTGCCATGGTCCCCAAATCCCACATCGCTTAGCGGCGGTGGAAAGGGGTCTTCCGGCGTAGCGAAATCAAATTTATTGAACACGTTCAATAGCCTCTTGTTCAAATCCGGATGTGTAACAAAAAAATTTTGATCCATCACGGCTACGGTAATATTTTTATCCCCTCCCCCCTTCAGTGTTTCCCATGCTTCCAGGGCATTTACATCTGCATCTTTTATCATTTTACCATTTTCATCCCTTGACTCGAGATGCCACTGTTCACTAAAAAATTTATCCCGGGGGACAAACAGATCGTTTTCCTTTTCAGGACCAGTTTTATTTATTCTGTATATTAAGCTGGGCTCTGCTGTTTCAACGATACTTTCTAATGCAATCTTATTCGCCACCTTAACCGGATTTTCTCCGCTATCCAGCGTAACTTCCGCCACTATCATATTATTGGATAATTTATCTCCTGGTATTTTTAACTTATAAGCTTTGCACAATTCGTTTCTTTCACTGATGGAAGAGGTATTTACGAATCCGATCATGATCCTGTTAGAGAGGTAGTAAACCGTGTGTTCGTCTCCCGCCGGATGATAAGCATGATGCGCTACTATACCATCTTTTCTTATCTGATCCATAACCTCATCCACAACTGAAATATCGTTTAGGCGCCTGTATACTACCTTATAAACATGTTCCGATACTTCCTTTACATCAATTTCACTATCTGTATAAATCATTTTACCCGATGGCGTACAGGTATCCTTTTTGGGAACAGCCGTTTTAAATACAATTTTTAAAACGATGTTTAATTGTTCCTCTCTTTTGGTGATGTTTTTTTCATCAAGAAAAATGGTGAACCTATCCCCTCTTTTTTCCAGGTTAATTTTTCCTTCTTTTGCATCATTTAAAAAATAGGTAACGTTATTTTCAGGAGTGTACCCGGTTGGCATAACAAACCATTTAAAGATCATTAAAAAGATTGCTGTTCCCCGAATCTTCCTTCTGTTCCATGCTATTGTTCACAGTTACAAGGGTCCGGGTTCAATAAAATATAAGAATCTGCATCAAATAGTGAGATGCGAGATCTTCCGGTAGCAGAGGTAATTCTTTGTCTTATTGTTTGGACTGAAGGGAAACAATACAGACGTTTTTATATTTCAGAGGAGAAAAATATCAGGCCAATGTTTCAACTTTTATCAGGCTAAAGCTTTTACGCTTATTAAGGTACAAACAATATGGGAGAAAAAATATTTTTTTGAGCAGGAGTATCTTTAATTTTAGTGATTGGCGCAGACGGGCATTTATAATGTATTACCCCGGGGCAGTACAGTGCACAAAGTTCTACAGGCAAATTCGCCAATATACAGTGGCATGAAGCAACCAGTAATCAAAAAAGCAGAATGGCAGCGGGGTACTATCCGGCAAAGCGCATAATACGTTTTAGGTAAACCATGTTTACTCTTCCTTTTCTTTATACGCGTCGTAACTGGTTTTAGCAAATACACCGGGTGTGGCGTGACTGCCTTCCCTAAAATCGAAGTTTACATAATTAATTCCCGGAAGCATGGTAAGATTAAGTACAACAGTTGAAATATATTCAAATGTGCCGAAGGAGCCCATATCATTAGCGAATGTAGAGGAGCTATCAATATGCGCGTATACGGTATCTCCCGAAACTTTAAGAAACTCCAGGCGAATGGAAGGGTAAATAGAATTAATACCGTTAATAATGCTTTGCGGTTCGGTAATGGTCATAGTGTCTTTATATACCCTCGTTTTTACTTTCTGTTCTATATCTACTGTCCAGAAAAGCACCGTATCGGGCTGTTCCATAACGGTTTCAGGTTCCAGAATATCTGTTGAATCGGAGGTATTGCCCGTATCGGCTGGTTTATCGGGGCCGGAGCAGGAGATAAAAACGATCAGCAAAAAAGGCAAAAGCCTGTATAATAGTTTACAATTCATACTTCAAGATACTAAATCAGGTAAAGGAAAGCATTATTATTTAAATAAATTGTAGGTCAGGAAACTCAGAACATAGGCCAACCCTGTCATATATAACAATTGAATGAGCGGCCATTTCCAGGAACGGGTTTCCCGTTTCACAATAGCTAAAGTGCTCATACATTGCATGGCAAACACATAAAATACCATAAGGGACACGCCGGCTGGGAGTGTGTAAATTTTTGCCCCGTTTGTCCATGTAGCAGCTTTCATTTTCTCCCTCAGGGTCAGGCTATTCTCATCGGCGTTACCCCCAACGCTGTAAATGGTGGCCATTGTACCTACAAATACTTCACGTGCTGCAAAAGAAGTAATAAGGGCAATGCCAATCTTCCAGTCGTATCCCAATGGCCTGATAACGGGCTCAATGGTTTTGCCCAGTATACCCGCATAAGAATTTTCAAGAAGCGCTGTTCTTTTTTCTTCCTCTAATTGTTTCGCATTGTTTGCTTGTTGTAAGGCTAATTGTTCATAGCGTGTTTGAACAGCTTCCATTCTTTCTGGCGGTCCATAGGTACTCAATGCCCAAAGGATAAGAGAGATCACCAAAATTACTTTACCCGCTTCAAATACGAATATCTTTGCCTTTTCCACCATTATCACCAGCACGTTTTTCCAGCGTGGAGCACGGTAAACCGGCAGTTCGAGGATGAAAAAGCTTTTTTCTTTAATGCGGATAAACCATTTCATTACATACGATACCACAAGAGCCATTACAATCCCAAGCAGGTAAAGTCCCGTCATTACCAGTCCATGCAAACTTATAAAACCCCAGTAATAGGTATTGGGTATAACCAGTGATATTAAAATGATATAAACGGGCAGCCTGGCGCTGCAACTCATCAAAGGGGCTATCATAATTGTAAGCAGCCGCTCCTTTCTGTTTTCAATATTGCGGGTACTCATGATGGCCGGTACTGCACAGGCAAAACTACTGATCATCGGCATTACGCTTTTTCCGTTAAGCCCCACTTTGCGCATAAGCTTGTCTGTTAAAAAACTGATCCTCGCCATATATCCCGTGTCTTCCAGAATGGTGATCAGCCCAAAAAGGATCATGATCTGCGGTATAAAAACAATGATACCGCCCAACCCTGCCACCAGGCCATTTACGATCAGATCGCCAAACCAGTTTTGCGGTAATACTCCCGCCAGCCAGTTGCTCAATTCCCCAAATATCCATTCAATAGCATTCATGGGGTATTGCGCCAGCCAGAAAATGCTTTGGAAAAGAATGGCCAGAACCCCAAGCAGTATTACATATCCCCAAAAGCGGTGCAGCAAAATGCGGTCTAGCCTGTCGGTAGCCAATTGTTTTTCCCTGGGATCGGCCTCCACAACAGCTTGTTGCATAATGTGGCGGATGCGGGTATAGCGCTGTGTAATTTCTTCTGCCTGTACTTTGGTATGATTGAAGCCATGTTTTCTTTCTATCCCCTCAATCGTATCCTGCATAGGGGCATCCAGTGCAAATGATTCGTGATGAATGAGGTAATGGACCGCAGCATAATCACTGATATGGGGAAGTATTTTTTTTAAATCGTTTACGGCTCCCTGGGATAAATCGCCCATTTCAACAAAATTCCTTGCGGGAGGTCTGTATAAATGACGGGCAGTTTGTTCAATTGCTTTTTTAAGTTCATTAATGCCCTTATCCCTGCGTGGATTTACTGGTATTACCGGTACCCCTAACTCTCTTTCCAATCCCTGCACATCTATGGTGAGCCCTTTTTTGGAAGCAATGTCCATCATGGTAAGCGCTATCACAACAGGTTTTTTCAGGTCTATAACCTGCGATGCAAAAAGCAGGTTGCGTTTCAGATTGCTCGCGTCTACAATTAAAACATATAATTCAGGGTTTTCCGCCGAGCCGGGATTCATGAGTACATTATAGGCAACCCATTCGTCGCTGCGTCGCGGGTATAAGCTATACGTACCCGGCAGATCAATAATGTTGGCAGTAAGCGCGCCGGAAATTTTAGATTCTCCGGATTTTTTGTCTACAGTAACCCCGGGAAAATTGCCTACCTTTTGATTTAATCCCGTGAGTGCATTAAATAAAGAGCTTTTTCCGCTGTTAGGGTTTCCGAGCAATGCAATATGTAGCTGTTGTTGTTTCAATATTGATTTTTGGGAATTTGCAAAAATACGGGCAAATCAAATTGATACAGTTACGAAATCGGTAAAGGAGTGATAAAATGTATAAATATGGCATGAAAAATGAACATATATAGAATTTAAAATCACTAATCATAACTTTGCCGCTATGGTTACACAACTTTTTCCCGCAATGAAAAAAATACTGTTTATCGTTCTGTTTTCTTTTCAGTGCGCTTTCGTTTTTTCGCAAAGGTTAAAAAAGTCAGACCGGACAATTGTTGAAAATCTTAAAACAAGTATTCATTTTCTTGCAGATGATAAACTGGAGGGAAGGCGGGCTGGTACCGCGGGCGAAAAAAGTGCATCTGAATTTATTATCAGTCAGTACAAAGGCGCAAAACTTATACCAAAAGGAGATAAGAATACCTACATGCAATCATTTGAAATAAAGGATGGGAAACAGATCAATAAAGCAACGCTGTTTATGGTAAACGGAAAGGAACTCAGTGTACAAAAAGATTACTTCCCGCTAGCTTTTAGCGCCAACGCATCAGTAGCTGAAATACCTGTAGCCACCTCTTTATCTGAAAAGGGCGCTCCCTGGTTTAAAGACATTGAGGCCGTGGTTGAAGAAAACCAGAAAAATCCTCACTTCGATATATATGAGTACATAAAAAAGGAAGCCGGTACAGCGGCGCAAAAAGGCGCAACGGCATTGATCCTGTTTAACAGCGGTAACGACAACGACAATATACAGTTCAATAAGAAGGATAAATCCGAATCGCTTACCATACCGGTAATTTACCTCACAAAGTCGGGTAAAGAAACCTATATCGGGGATGCCTCATCCATTTACGACATCAAACTCAAGGTAGATATTGGTGAGAGCAAACGAACAGGTCATAATGTTATCGGTTATATTGATAACAATGTGGCCTCTACGGTAATTATAGGAGCACATTACGACCACCTGGGTTACGGGGAGGACGGTAACTCGATGCTTCGCAACGGGCAAAGGCAAATTCATAATGGGGCGGATGACAATGCCAGCGGAACGGCTGCGGTAATAGAATTGGCCAAATTGCTGTCCAAATCTAAATCAAAAAACAACAATTATCTCTTTATCGCTTTTTCGGGTGAGGAATTGGGATTGTTTGGTTCAAAATATTTTACAGCGCATCCCACCGTTGATCTGTCCTCCGTTAATTATATGATCAATATGGATATGGTAGGAAGGTTGAGCGATAGCGCAAAAACCCTTACAGTAGGGGGTTATGGTACTTCGCCGGTATGGAGTGAGGTGTTATATGCCCGGAAACGACTGCCTTTTTCTATAAAGATAGATTCGAGTGGAACCGGGCCGAGCGACCATACTTCTTTTTACCTGAAAAATATCCCCGTGTTGTTTTTCTTTACAGGACTGCACCAGGATTATCACAAGCCTTCCGACGATGCGGATAAGATCAATTACACAGGTGAGTTGCAGATTATAAAATACATTACCGAATTGGTAAAAGACCTGAACAGGAAAGACAAGCTGGCCTTTACTCCAACAAAAGAAACACAGATGACAACCACCGCAAAGTTTTCGGTTACCCTTGGTATCATGCCCGACTATACGTATAGTGGTTCGGGTGTTAGGGTGGATGGCGTAAGCGATGGAAGACCTGCTCAAAAAGCAGGCTTAAAAACAGGAGATGTGGTGATAGGCTTGGGAGAATACGCCGTGAATTCGCTGGAAACCTATATGCAGGCTTTAAGTAAATTTAAAAATGGTGACAGCACTACCGTAAGGGTAAAAAGGGGAAATGAAGACCTGAAATTCGACATTACTTTTGTGAAGTGAGGTGTGAGATAGGAGGTATCAGCAGTCAGCTATCAGCTATGAATAGTGAATAGTGAGATGCTTGCCGTTAGTATGAAAACTGAGGCCTGATAGCCAAAAACTGATAGCCAAAAACTGATAGCCAAAAACTGATAGCCGAAAACTGATAGCCGAAAGCCCAAACCTGAAAGCCCAAACCTGATCCCAGATGGCTTTCAACAAACAGGCGTTTGTAATTAGTGATGAAACTGACAATAGACAATAGCGTTCTGGCAGAAGATTTTTTTTCTGACACAAAAATACTCGGTATTGTTGCGCCTGTTAAAGCTTACAGGTTTTGCTGGTTGCTCAACCAGTGCCTGGGCTGCGATTTCCGCTTAAATAGCGATATTGAAATACAACTCGCAAAGAAAAACCGTCAGTACTTTTTTTCGGTGTACGAGTATGGAGAAACCGGCACTTCACTGGTTCATTATATATATAATAACCAGTTTGAAGGCGAATACCTGTTGCCGGAGTTCCGGCACCTCGATTTTTTATGGCTGCTGAAAGGTGATGATGTGCACGATAATTACGTGCATTACCTGCAGCAATCTATAAAAAACATACAGGGCGTACAACTGATCACCGAGCTGGAAAAAGAAAAGATTCGGAACAAGACGCACCTGGTGTTTTGATACAAATCCGAAGATGCGGCCGGCACCCGGCGAAAGGAGGGTCAGATCGCATCTGAATGCAAAGCACCAAAAAACAAATCACAAGAAACAAACCTGTCCGCCGGGGCGGATAAAACTCAAATCCGGAGCCGGAAGCCCAAAATCCGAAAGAATACAACGATAAATAAAAAACTAAAAACCATAAACTTTACCATCATGTGGAAAGAAGAAAACAACCAACTGTATAAAAAGTTTGAGTTTAAAAACTTTTCCGAAGCATTCGCTTTTATGACAAGGGTAGCGCTTGAAGCTGAAAAGATGGACCACCATCCTTTATGGACCAATGTATACAACAAGGTAGAAATTTGGCTCAATACGCACGATGCCGGAGATGTTGTTACGGATAAAGACAGGAAGTTATCGGAAAAGATTGATAAGCTGGTGAATTGAAGTAAGTGTGGCGGGAATAAAATAAAGTCCGAAGCCAGGAATTTTGAAATCCGAAAGAATACAGGAAAATCCAAAAACACCACCAACCCTGCCTGCAGGGTCAGAAAAATCCGAAGCGGTAAGTTCTAAACCCGAAGCGCCGCATAAAAGATTCCCCAAAGACGGTGAAATTCAAGACACGGTCTGACCCTCCTGTGTCGGGCGCCGGTCATTTATAAAATATTCCCTCATTTTCAAATTTTCAAATTCCCTCAATTTTCAAATTCTCATTTATCAACCGTGCTATCACTTCCGGGTAGTGTTTATGCTCCAGCACCTGTATTTTTTTTGCCAGGGTTTCAGGGGTATCGGTATCCTCTACCGGGCAGGTAAGCTGGAGGATGTGTTTGCCGTGGTCAAACTCTTCATCTACATAATGTATGGTAATGCCGCTTTCTTTTTCTTTGGCTTCAATTACAGCCTCGTGAACAAAATGACCATACATGCCCTTTCCGCCATATTTGGGCAAAAGGGCGGGATGGATATTGATAATTTTTCCAGGAAATGCTTGTATAAGGGATGTTGGTATCTTCCATAAAAAGCCTGCGAGAATAATCCATTGTATATTTCGCCGCTTCAATTCACTTACGTACCCATCACCTCTGAAAAAGCGCTCTTTTTCAATAATTAAAGAAGGAATATTTTTCCTTTCAGCAATATCCAGTACTCCGGCCCCCGGTTTATTACTTGCTACCAAGGCTATACTAATGGAGGAATGGTTCCGGAAATGATCAATGATCTTGAGTGCATTACTGCCTGTTCCTGAAGCAAAAATAGCGATATGAACCATTTGAGATTTGAGATTTAAACCCACAGAATTAATAAAGTTGCGCGTTGTTTACGCCCCATTTTTGTTGCAACCTTTTGAGCATGATTGCCTGCAAATTGGTGAAAAAGAAGGAAAGAACAATATTTTGGATCATCTATAATATAAGGGACAAACTGACTTACAAAAACATGACAAAAATTTATAAGTCGTAGTAAAAAACGCTGAAATCAAGGCCACAACAGGGAAAATTTTTTTCGGAAATGTTAATATTTTGTCAGCGTCTTGCCCTATTTTTGCAGCCGTACGGGAAAATGTTCACCTCAACAAACTCCGGGATATAATGAGCTACCAACGATCAACTGTAAAGAGACTAATATTTGGATCAACGTTTATTTTTTCCCTCTTTTTTTTGGTTACTACAGCCAATGCACAGGATGGTAAGGCCATTTTTAATTCAAAATGCGCCGCCTGTCACAATGTTTTTAAAAATTCTACGGGTCCTGCTTTGGGAGGAATGGAGGACCGTGGTCCATGGAGTGACCGAAAAAAACTATATGCGTGGATTCACAATCCTGCGGCTTTTATGGCTGGCGATCCTTATACGCAAGCCTTAAAAGATTCTCACAATGGAATATTGATGACGGGTTTCCCCGATATGACTGAAGCAGAGATTGATGCCATTGTAGATTATGTAAATACCACTTTTGCAGCAGGCCCGGGCGGCGGAGCAAAACCTGCGGCCGGACCGGCGGCGGCGCCTGAGCCTAAAAGCGACGACACTTTATTGTTTGGTGTCCTTACACTTATACTGGCAGTAATAGCGCTTACCTTATTGCAGGTAAACAGCAACCTGAAGAAAATGTCTGACGATAAGGAAGGCATTCCCGCTTCAGAGCCCGTTCCTTTTTACAGGAATAAAATGTACATAGCACTGGTAATTATTGTTTTATTTTTAGTTGGCGGATATTATACCATTCAGGGCGCTGTAGGACTGGGACGTCACCAGGGGTATGAACCTGAACAACCTATTTTTTATTCGCATAAAGTGCATGCAGGTATAAACCAGATCAGTTGTTTATATTGTCATGGTGGCGCACAGGAAGGGAAATCGGCTAACATACCTGCTGTAAATGTATGTATGAACTGCCATATGGCTATTAATGAGTATACAAAGGGACCCCAGCTATTCAGGCCCGATGGTTCTGAGGTGAACGGTACCGCAGAAATACAAAAATTATATTCGTACGCCGGCTGGGATCCCGACAAAAAGCAATACACAGGAGAAGGCAAACCCATTGAATGGGAGCGTATACACAACCTTCCGGATCATGTTTATTTTAATCATTCCCAGCACGTGGTGGTAGGCCAGCAACAGTGCCAAACCTGTCATGGCAATATTACGGAGATGGATGAAGTGCAGCAGTTTACTGATTTGAGCATGGGCTGGTGTGTCAATTGTCACCGCAATACCAAAGTGCAGTTCACCGATAATAAATTCTACAGTATTTATGAAAAGTTTCATGAGGATATCAGGAATAAAAAGATTGATAGTGTAACCGTAGAGATGATCGGAGGAATAGAGTGTCAGAAGTGCCATTATTAATGAGCAGGTACACGGCAAAAAACCTTGCTTGAATAATTGGATAATATCTTAATATTTTTTCTGAAACCAGGTATATATATTTTATAACACTTTTCTGGATTTGGTGTAAAGGAAATGAATGGCGAAACGGGAAGATCCGGGATATAAAAGCTCCTTTAGGGGTTGGGTATGAGTCAAAAAAAGTATTGGCAAAACTTAGGCGAACTAAAAAATACAGAAGGTTACCAGAAACTGGTAAAAGACGAATTTCAGGAAGATCTGCCATTTGCGGAAGATGGTAAAGGTATATTGGATGCCAAAGCTCCACGCAGGGATTTTCTGAAATACCTTGGTTTCAGCACCGCCGCTGCGGCATTGGCTGCTGGCTGCGAAACGCCTGTTACTAAAAGTATTCCCTATCTTAATCAGCCGGAAAATTTAACGCCAGGAGTTGCTCAATATTACGCGACCACTTTTGTAGCAGAAGGAGACGTGGTGCCTGTTATAGCAAAAGTAAGAGACGGACGCCCCATTAAATTAGAAGGCAACCCGCTTTCTTTCATAAACACAAAAGGCGAAGGTACATCTGCAAGAGTACAGGCTTCGGTGCTGGATCTTTATGATACCGGCCGGTTGCGTTACCCTGTAGAGGTTGCCGGAAAAGAATTAAAGGAAATGCCTTCTTTTGAGGCTGCAGATAAAAAAATTGCCGGTGAATTGTCAGGAACACAGGTTGTTCTGCTTACGTCTACCCTCAATTCTCCTACTACCCGGCAAATTATAAGCGAATTCCTTGCTAAATACCCCGGAAGCCGCCATGTTCAGTACGATGCTGTTTCATATAGTGGGTTGCTATTGGCCAATGAAATGTCATATGGTAAGAAAGCCATCCCCACTTATCATTTTGACAAAGCAAAAGTTATTGTTAGCCTGGATGCCGACTTTCTCGGTACATGGTTAAGTCCTGACGAATTTACAAGCCAGTATGCTGCAGGGCGGAAAATTAACCAGAAGAATCCGGAAATGAGTAAACACATCCAGTTTGAAGCGGTGCTTAGTTTAACAGGCGCCAATGCGGATGACAGGTATCTCCACCGTCCTTCAGAAACAGGCGCCGTTGTACTAAACCTGTTGGCTAAACTGGGTGGTACTGTAAGCGCTCCGGCTATTGCGGATGAAAAATTGAAAAAAGGCATTGACCAGGCTGCGGGTTTGCTCGCAGCCAATAAGGGTGCAGCATTGGTTGTATGCGGAAGCAACGATCCCAATATACAGGTGCTGGTTAACGCTATTAATGAACTTTTGGGAGCGAATGGTACAACCATTAACTGGGCTAACCCACTGTTAACCCGCCAGGGTATTGATGGGGAAATGGATCAGTTGGTAAAAGATTTGAATGCAGGCAGCGTAGGGGCTTTGCTTGTTTATGAAGCTAACCCGGTATACAATTATCACAATGCGGCAGACTTTATCAAAGGACTTCAAAAAGTTAAACTTTCAGTTTCTTTCAGCGACCGGGCAGATGAAACTTCGGCACTGTGCAAATATATTATTCCGCACCACCATTATCTGGAAAGTTGGGGGGATGCTGAAGGACGTACTGGTTTTTTCAGCTTGCTTCAACCTACTATATCTCCTTTATTTAAAACAAGATATTTTCAAACCTCACTTTTAAACTGGACGGGTAACAATACCGACTACGAAGACTATTTTAAAAATTACTGGGTTACAAAGTTAGCAGGTCAGGGAGCATTCGACAAAGCATTGCAGGATGGCGTGGTTGAGCCGGCTGCATTAACCTTTGCTGCTACAGCGTATAATGGGGATGCCGTTGGGGATGTTGCTTCAAAACTAAATACCGGAGCCCCGGCAGGTAAAACAGAACTGGTATTGTATCAAAAGGTATCTATAGGCTCCGGAGCCGTTGCTAACAATCCGTGGTTGCAGGAAATGCCCGATCCTATTACAAGAGCCACATGGGATAACTATGCTATTATTTCCTACGCTATGGCAGCCGAATTGGGCATTAAACTGGATGACCAGTATGAAGTGGAATTTCATAAGCCGGTTGTAGCATTTACCATCAATGGAAAAGAAGTGAAATTGCCCATTCTGGCAGTACCCGGCGTGCACCCGAATGTAATTGGAGTAGCATTGGGATATGGAAGAAGCGAAGGCGCCGGACGTGCGGCCAATGGTGTGGGTTACAATGCTTACCCGCTGGTAAGCGCTAAAGGAGGCGCCCGCCAGTATTATGTTACCGATGTAACGGATTATAAAAAAACAAAAGACACTTACGATATAGCGTATACACAAACACACAACCAGTACGAAGGTCGTGTGGAAGTGGTGAGAGAATATGCACTCGATGAATTCAAAAAGAACCCCGAAGCTATTCCGCAATACCGCGAGGAACTGGCGGAAGATTTCGCGAAAAAAACAGGTGATTTCAGGGCGGAAGCTACTCTATATCCTGTTTATGAATCACCGGGAGCACATTGGGGGATGAGCATTGACCTGAATGCCTGTACCGGCTGCGGCGCATGTACCATTGCCTGTATGGCCGAAAACAATGTGCCTGTTGTAGGAAAGAACGAGGTAAAGCGTTCACACGAAATGCACTGGCTGCGCATAGACCGTTATTTTGCTTCTTACCGCGACAATACGGAAGGAGACAATCTGAACGTAGTGTTTATGCCGATGCTTTGCCAGCATTGCGATAATGCACCCTGTGAAAACGTATGCCCGGTATCGGCAACCAACCATAGCTCTGAAGGCTTAAACCAGATGGCGTATAACCGTTGTATCGGTACCCGCTATTGTGCCAATAACTGTCCGTTTAAAGTGCGCCGTTTTAATTGGGCCGACTATACCGGCGCCGACAGCTTCCCCGACAATCAGCATCACAATGGAGTGGGTAAGCTGGATGATGCCGTGCTGATGATGAATGAAGACCTGACCCGCATGGTGCTTAATCCTGATGTAACCATTCGTTCACGCGGCGTAATTGAAAAATGCAGTTTTTGCGTTCAACGTTTGCAGGATGCTAAATTAGAAGCTAAAAAATCACAGGATGCTTCCGTGATCAGGGATGTTAAAACCGCCTGTATGCAGGCATGCTCTGCAGGAGCCATTGTATTCGGTAATGTAAATGATAAGGAAAGCAGGGTGTATAAAATTCGTACTCAGGAACAAAATCAGCGTGCGTATTATGCGCTTGAGCACATTCATGTGCTGCCTAATATCAACTACCTGGCTAAAATAAGAAACACGGGCAGACCTGTAGGGGTGAAAGATGAATTTGCAGGAAAGAAAGCCGTTTCACCTGAGGTGCATCACTGAGATAAAAAAGAATATAGTAAAAGCAGAACAATAGAATATCTTGATTCTCAACATTAATATGCAAACTCCTTTTGGGGCTTGCAGGATAAAATTAACCAGTAAATGAGTTTGACTAAATACGAATCTTTCGTCAGGGAACCATTGGTAGATGGAGATAAAACCTACAGCAAGGTTACGGAAGATATTGTGTATACTATTGAGGCCAGGCCCACCCGCTTATGGTATATCGGACTTTATATTTCATTAGCGCTGCTGTTGTTTGGTGTGTATTCCATTTACCGTGAAGTAACTTATGGTGTTGGCCAATGGAATCTGGGCAAAACAGTTGGATGGGGCTGGGATATTACCAATTTTGTATGGTGGATCGGTATCGGTCATGCCGGTACGCTCATCTCCGCTATTCTTTTATTGTTCCGCCAGGGATGGAGAACAGGAGTGAACCGTGCGGCGGAAGCCATGACTATTTTTGCGGTAATGGCAGCGGGCCAGTTCCCTATCTGGCACATGGGCCGTGTTTGGCTGGCTTTTTTTGTAATGCCTTATCCCAACACGCGTGGTCCCCTGTGGCCTAACTTCAACTCACCATTGTTGTGGGACGTATTTGCCATATCAACCTATTTTACCCTCTCGCTGTTATTCTGGTACTCGGGTTTAATACCCGATGTGGCAACGATCCGTGACCGTGCTAAAACCAAGTTCAGAAAATTATTCTATGGCATTGCCTCCTTTGGATGGACAGGCTCTACCAAACACTGGCAACGGCATGAAAGCCTTTCACTGGTACTTGCCGGATTATGTACCCCGCTGGTACTATCTGTACATACCATAGTATCTTTCGACTTTGCTACTTCAATCGTTCCGGGATGGCACACTACTATATTCCCTCCTTATTTTGTGGCTGGTGCGGTGTTTTCTGGTTTCGCTATGGTACAAACACTGATGCTTATCACCCGTAAGGTAATGAACCTTCAGGACTATATTACTATAGGGCATATTGAAGCCATGAATAAAGTAATTGTTCTAACCGGTTCTATTGTGGGCTGTGCATATCTAACTGAACTGTTCATGGCCTGGTATGGTGCGAATGTATATGAATACGACGCGTTTTTCAGGTACCGCCTGGCTGGTCCATACGGCTGGAGCTACTGGATTATGATGACTTGCAATGTGGTGTCTCCGCAGTTGTTCTGGTTTAAAAAACTGAGAAGAAATATTGAATTTACTTTTATAATGAGTGTGGTGGTAAATGTGGGTATGTGGTTTGAGCGGTTTGTAATTATTGTTACCTCCATATTCCGCGATTATCTTCCTTCATCCTGGTCGTTGTATTATCGCCCCAGCATTTTTGAAATAGGATTTTACCTGGGTACCTTTGGATTATTCTTTACCTGCTATTTCCTGTTCTCAAAATACTTCCCGGTAATCGCTATTTGGGAAATCAAGCATGTGCTGAAAACAAGCGGTGAAAATTATAAAGCGAAAATGGAGGATCTTGAAAAAATAAGTGCAGAAGAGTTTTACGCCAGAACCCATCAGCATTGACGAGTTGACTGGCTATTTTAAAACTGGATTTTGACATAGATTTATTCACCTTAAAAAACCCGTTGGTTTAAGGTTATGACAATAAAAAAATTTGTAGTTGGATGTTTTGATGATGAGGATATCCTGTTTCCCGCAGTAAAGAAAGTGCGTAAGGCAGGGTATAAGATCCATGATGTATATACGCCTTTCCCGGTGCACGGGCTGGACAAAGAGTTGGGTATGCGGGATACGAGCCTCCATACGGTAGGCTTCATTTATGCGCTAACCGGGCTTACTACGGCCCTGGGCTTTATTAGCTGGATATTAACCAAAGACTGGGTGCAGAACTATGGTGGTAAACCCCACTTTTCCCTTGCGGCATGGATACCCATTATGTTTGAGCTTACGGTTTTATTTTCCGGGGTGGGAATGACCCTTACTTTTTGCTATCTCTGCCAATTGGCGCCGTTTGTAAAAAAACACCATTTTCATCCCAGGGCAACAGACGACCAGTTTGTGATGGTTATTGAATGTACACCCAACACTAATGTTCAGGAGGCTGAAGGCTTTTTGGCTGCAGCAGGTGCAAAAGAAGTGAATGTGCAAATGGCAGAAACCGGCTGGTGGCTGGGCCGCTACGACATGGACAAAAAATTATTCGATCATACAGCCGAAACAGTTACGGCTTAAAGCAGGAAAGACAAACGTATTTCCGGATGAAACAACGCAACAGATAATTTTTATGTAGAAACATTTTATAAGAGGCGGTTTCCTGTCTGACAACAGACAGTTGGCAGTATAAAAAATACAGAAATATACGAATGAAAAAGATACCCGTTATATCATGCGCTTTTGTGGTGGCGGTAATGGCTGTAGCTAGTTGCAGTAATAAAAAGCCAGGTAGTACATACATGCCTGATATGGCATACAGTCGCGCATATGAAACCAATTCGGAAAATGATATTTTTCCGGATAAGCAAACCAATCGCACGCCTGTTGAGGGAACCATAACCAGGGGGCAGTTACTACCCTTTCGCATCGAAAAGGATGGCGGAAGTGATACCACTAATTTTGCGAAAGCCAGAATGGTGCAGAATCCTTTGCAGGCATTGAACGCCGCAGATATGAAAGAAGCAGAAAGATTATATTTAATTTACTGCGGCATATGTCATGGTTCTAAATTAGACGGTAACGGTCCATTGTGGAAGGATGGTGACGGACCTTTTCCGGCGGCGCCTAAAAATCTTTTGGATCCCACTATCGTGAGCCAGGGCGACGGGCAGATCTTTTATACCATTACTTACGGAAAAAACATGATGGGTAGCTATGCCTCCGAGTTAAATCCAAAGCAGCGTTGGATGGTAATAGATTATATAAGAGAAAAGCAGGGCGTTAAAAAAACTACAACTACTGCTGCCACAGATAGCAGCGCGGTAAAATAAAAACTGATTGAGCATTAAAAAATTCATTGAAGAATGATCAAGCAACAATTTGAAACTCCGGCCAAATACAAAAAATGGACATATGGATTGCTGGCTGTTGGCCTGGTAGCATTTCTGGCAGGTTTTTTCTTTCTTGGACTGAGTAAAGATGAACATGATCAAACCAGGTTTTGGGCCGGACTGCTGCAAAACAGCCTTTACTTTCTTATGATTTGCAATGCCTGTATGTTTTTTATTTGTATTAACATACTTGGTCATAGTAGCTGGCAAACCACTTTCAGGAGAGTACCGGAAGCTATAGCTGCGGTAGTGCCTGTTTTTGCTGTTGTATCAATGCTTGTATTTATTGCCATTGTTGTGGGTGATCAGCATCATATATACCACTGGCTTGATAAAGACGCAGTGGCCAGCGATAAAATTCTTAGCTGGAAGAAAGGATTTCTTAACCCAACATTCTTTTTTGTATGGACAGTTGTCACTTTAGCGGTATGGATATTGGTAGGCAGGAAGCTCAGGCAATTGTCATTGCGGGCAGATGAGGGTGAAATAACCGGTGAGGAAGCCCGCCAGTATATTTGGAACAATACAGTATGGGCTGCTATATTCATTGTGTTTTTCGCCCTAACTACCGGGTCAACCATTCCCTGGTTGTGGCTTATGAGCATTGATGCGCATTGGTATTCGACAATGTACAGCTGGTATACTTTTATGAGCAGTTTTGTAGGTGGGTTGGCATTGATAGCGTTGTTTGTTATTTTTCTGAAAAACCAGGGTTACCTGGAACATACAACCACTGAGCAACTGCATGATATCGGGAAATACATTTTTGCTTTCTCCATATTTTGGGCTTATCTCTGGTTTTCGCAATTCATGCTGATATGGTATGCCAATATACCGGAAGAAACGATTTATTTTAAGCCCAGGCTGCAGGGAGTGTATAAGGGAATATTCTGGTTTAACTTTATTGTTAATTTCATAGCACCGATATTGATATTGATGACAAGAGGATCTAAACGAAATTATGCTGTTATGACATTTATGGCAATGACCCTTGTTTTGGGCCACTGGCTTGATTTTTACCAAATGGTAATGCCGGGAGCCATGGGTGATCATTTTAGTTTGGGCTGGTACGAATTGGGCATGTTGGCCTTTTTTATCGGTATACTGATGTTCTTTACCGGAAGGGCCTTAACCAAAGCTCCTCTGGTGCCGAAGTATCATCCTTATTTTAAAGAAAGTTTGATACATCATACGTAAGTGCAGAAAGACACCCATTATTAAAGAATAATTTTTATATAAAATGACTTCCACCGAGTATTTTATTGTTGTAATAGTTTTGCTGGTATTCATTGTTATTTTTCAAATTTCAAAGGCCAGTGAGTACGTGTCTGTATTAAAAGGTGAGAAAAAAGCCTTTGAACAAAACAACCGTATCAATGGATTTTTGATGCTGGTGTTTTTGGTAGTGGGTCTTGCTGCAGCCTGGTGGTGCAATAAGGTTTTGTATGATAAAACATTACTTGGTGTACCTGCCGCGTCCGACCATGGCGAAAATATCGATACCATGCTGTGGATCACGCTGGCGATCACTGGCTTTGTTTTTTTAGTAACACAGGTATTGCTTTTCTGGTTTGCCTACCGCTACCAGGCCTCCGAAAAAAGAAAGGCGCTGTATTATCCACACAACAATAAGCTGGAGCTGCTGTGGACTGTAATACCGGCCCTTACGTTAACAGTGCTGGTTGCTTTTGGGTTATATTATTGGTTTAAGATGACAGGAGACCCACCCAAAACAGCAGTGGAGGTTGAAATTACAGGACACCAGTTTGGATGGGAATACCGTTATCCCGGAAAGGATAATGTGTTGGGACGGCAGCATTACAAATTGGTGGATGCTTCCAAAAATAACCCGTTAGGGCAGGACTGGAATGATGTGGCAAACCACGACGACTTACATCCTTCAGAAATGCATCTTGTCGTTAATAAGCCTGTTAAGCTGATCATTCGTTCGCAGGATGTTATTCACGATGTAGGATTGCCTCATTTCCGGCTGAAGATGGATGCAGTACCCGGTATACCTACTACGTTGTGGTTCACCCCGAAGTACACAACGGAGGAAATGAAAAAGATAACGGGAAATGAAAATTTTGTGTATGAGATTGCCTGCGACCAGATGTGCGGGGTGGGGCACTATTCAATGCGGGGCGTTATCGTTGTGGATACCCAGGAAGAATACGATACCTGGCTTGCCGGCCAGAAACCGCAGTTTCTTACTGCGCATCCCAATGGCGTTGTTCCAGCGCCTAAGCCTGCTGCTGCAGAAGCTGCCGGTGCGCAGGAACCAGAAGAAAAGCCTGTGGCACTGGCCGAAGAACACTGATGTTTTTTTATAAGGAAATTGTTGATTAGTAAAATATTTTTGTAATGAGTAACGAAGCTGTAATTCAACCGGGTGTTGTTGTACATGAAGCGCACGAGCATGTTGGTGGGCATCATCACCGGGAAACGTTCATAACCAAATATATATTTAGCCAGGATCATAAGATGATCGCCAAGCAATTTCTGATAACAGGAATGGTATGGGCGTTCATAGGCGGGCTGATGTCGGTATTGTTCAGGATCCAGTTGGGATACCCGGAAGCTACCTTACCCTGGCTGGAAGACATTTTCGGTCACTGGGCCAGGGGTGGGAAAATATCACCTGAATTTTATTATGCCCTGGGCACTATGCATGGCACCATATTGATATTTTTTGTGCTCACAGCCGGGCTGAGCGGCACTTTTGCCAATTTTCTCATTCCCTTCCAGGTAGGAGCAAGAGATATGGCTTCACCATTTATGAATATGCTGTCCTACTGGTTTTTTGTATTGGCCAGTATTGTCATGATGTCTTCTTTGTTTGTTCAAACAGGTCCCGCGGCAGGCGGGTGGACGGTATATCCGCCGCTGAGTGCGCTGGGAGATGCTTCCATAGGGTCTAAAACAGGTATGGATCTGTGGCTGATCAGCATGGCGTTATTTGTTGTATCTCAATTACTGGGCGGGCTTAACTATGTTTCTACTATTCTTAATATGCGCACCAGGGGAATGACCATGACGCGTCTGCCCCTAACCATATGGGGGTTGTTCTTTACAGCCATACTGGGGCTGTTGTCGTTCCCTGTACTGTTATCGGGTTTTATCCTGCTGCTGTTCGACCGGCACCTGGGTACCAGTTTTTATTTATCAGACATCGTGATTGCCGGAAAAATTTTGCCGAACGAAGGTGGCAGCGCAATTTTATACCAGCATCTGTTCTGGTTCCTTGGCCATCCGGAGGTTTATATAATTATATTGCCTACCATGGGGATAGTGTCTGAAGTGATGTCTATCAATGCGCGAAAGCCCATTTTTGGATATATGGCCATGGTGGCGTCTTTGTTTGCCATTGCTGTGCTTTCGTTCTTAGTGTGGGCACACCACATGTTTGTGACCGGTATGAACCCATTCCTGGGCTCAGTGTTTGTGTTGCTTACGCTACTGATAGCGGTACCTTCATCTATCAAAGTGTTCAACTGGCTTACCACGCTGTGGAGAGGTAATATCCGGTTTACTGTTGGGATGCTGTTCTCTATAGGTTTTGTCAGCACTTTTATATCGGGAGGATTGACCGGCATATGGGTGGGCAATTCGACTATTGACATTCATGTGCATGATACCTATTTTAATATTGCGCATTTTCACATTGTAATGGGTGTTTCGGCCTTTATGGGGATGTTTGCAGGGGTCTATCACTGGTTCCCTAAAATGTATGGCAGATATATGAACAATACACTGGGGTATATTCATTTCTGGATTACACTGGTATGTGCTTATGTTATATTTTGGCCTATGCATTACGAAGGACTTGCAGGTATGCCGCGTCGTTACTATAGTTATGAAAACTGGGAATCGTTTAAGCAGTTTGTGGAATTGAACCGGGTGATCAGTTTTGCCGCTATACTGTCTTTTCTGGTGCAACTGTTGTTTATATTTAATTTCTTCTATTCGATTTTTAAAGGCAGAAAGGTTACCACGAAAAATCCCTGGAATGCCAATACACTGGAATGGACCACACCCATCAGGCCGGGGCATGGTAACTGGCCGGGTGAGATACCGGAAGTGCACCGTTGGCCCTATGATTATGGAAAAGATGGTGTGGATTTTATTCCGCAAACGGAGCCGGTAACAAAGGATGAATCAAAGCATTAAATGATTGTAGCGCGGCAGTAGTGCATTGCTTTGCGCTGATAAATAATAGATTTTTGAAAGTAAGGGAAACATACGAAGGGGTAAGACATTCAGCTTCTTTTAAAGTAATTGACAAGTTCAAAGACTATATGCTGCTGATCAAGTTCACCCTCAGTTTTACAGTGGTGTTTTCATCTGTGATCAGTTATTTACTGGCGCCTAATATTACTTTCAACTTTCTGTCAGTTCTTTTATTATTTACAGGTGGACTGCTCATTACGGGATCTGCCAACGCTATTAACCAGATAACAGAGAAAGACACGGATGCATTAATGAAGCGTACAGCCAAACGTCCGGTTGCCAGTGGCAAAATGAGCGTTGCTGAAGCTTCAGCCTTTGCCGCTGTAGCTGGTATTGCTGGCGTATTGCTGGTAGGTTATTGGTTTAACTGGACGGCAGCTATGCTGGGATTGTTCAGCCTGTTCCTGTACAGTTTTGTATATACTCCTTTAAAAAAGGTACATTCCATTTCTGTACTGGTAGGTGCTGTACCAGGTGCGTTGCCCTGCTTGATAGGCTGGGCGGCAGGGGCAGATGAACTGAGCGCTGGCGGCTGGGCTTTGTTTGCTATTCAGTTTTTCTGGCAATTCCCCCATTTTTGGGCAATTGCATGGGTAGCCCATAATGATTACAGCAGGGCAGGGTTTAAGCTGATGCCGTCGGATGCGGGTCCAACAAAGTATTCGGCCATCCAGGCTGTTATCTATTCGCTTCTAATGATACCGGTGGGCATAATTCCCTACCTGATAAATATGAGTGGACAGGTTAGCCTGCTTATTATACTGGCAGCCAATTTGTTTATGGTATGGCAAAGTATGCGTTTGTACAGGGAAATGAATGTGCAGGCCGCCAGAAGGGTAATGTTTAGCTCTTATATTTATTTACCGGTAGTGCTTTTAAGCCTGCTCGCCGATAAGGTTGCAGGCGTATAGCCAGGTACGTAAATCTTTGCATAATGGGTTTTGTGAATATAGGTGTCGCCGCCGGAAGCCGGCAGTTCGTTGCTGAGCACTGACGGATGACAGCTAAAAAACGTTTATTTTTTAAAGAAATCAGTTCTAATGATTGAAATGATGAGTGCGCAGCAAAAGAGGATACATCCGTACAAGTTTAATCTGTGGCTGGGCCTTGCAGGGATCATTATGATGTTTGCCGGTCTTACCAGCGCTTACATTGTAAAACGCAGCCAGCCTGGCTGGGAAAGCTTTACAATGCCAGCCGTATTTACTTACTCTACCCTGGTTATACTGGTGAGTAGTGCAACCATACAAGTGGGACTGAGGGCGTTTAAGGCTCACCAGATGAACCGGTACCGGCTGTTCTTTGCAATCACTATCCTTTTGGGTATCTTATTCGTTGTATTGCAGGTGAGTGGTTTCTATCAATTTGAAGAAAAGGGGATGAAGATGATTGGTATTGGTTCTAACCCGGCATTCTCCTTTGTGCTGGCTATAGCCGGTTTGCATGTTGTGCATGTACTGGGAGGTGTGGTTGCCTTGGTGATCATTTTTTTTAAAGCATTTAGTACGAGAAAACGTAGTTATGATAGCATACCCGTTGAAATTGTGAGCACCTATTGGCATTTCGTAGACATTCTTTGGGTTTACATTTTTTTATTTTTTCATTTATTGCATTGACCAGGAACAAAATTGAGCATTTATAAAATTTAAATTGCATGTCAACACACATACCGGCCGGATATAAATGGTGGGCGGGGGGGAAAAGCCCTTATAATGTAAGTTATGGAAAACTGATGATGTGGATTTTCCTGCTGAGTGATACTTTTACATTTGGGGCCTTACTTATTTCTTACGGCACTATACGGGTAAGCCATAATTATTGGCCGGATCCCAATCATGTATTCAATACATTCCCTTTAATGGGTGATGCCAATTTACCCCTTGCCTTTGTAAGTTTGATGACCTTTATCCTGATCATGAGCTCCGTTACCATGGTGCTTGCGGTGCATGAAGGACATAAAAGAAATAAAAAGGGTGTAGCGAAATGGCTGCTCTGGACAATTTTGGGCGGGTTTCTGTTTTTGGGCTGCCAGGCCTGGGAATGGACGCACCTCATTACGCATACACATCCGGTCTTAATTGACGGTCAGATACAGGAAATTGGAGCAACCATAAAACAGAATCACTTTGGGCCGATAGTTCCGGGATTATTCCACAATGGGCACCAGGTTACCTTACCGGGCCCGGTTGGTTTTGGAAACTCATTTTTTGGAATTACAGGCTTCCATGGCTTTCACGTTTCGATTGGGGTATTCTTAAACATATTGATGTATATCTGGACAGTGAATGGACGCTTTGCCCGTTTGGGACATTATGAGATGGTCGAAAAAATTGGTTTGTACTGGCATTTCGTAGACCTGGTATGGGTATTTGTATTTCTTTGTTTTTATCTTATTTAACCGATTTATTGTATTAAAGCATATGGAACACATGGAACATGCAACGCATCAGATAGCAGTATCGCCCGAAATAACTTTTCAGCACGAACCTGCTCCCAATACAAAAAGGATTTGGAAAACTTTTTGGATCCTGTTAATCCTTACTGTAGCTGAACTTGCACTGGGGTTGTCTCACTATGCCTTTCATTTGGAAGGATGGATATTGTTGTTTTTAAAGGGAGGTATGATTATTCTCTCGCTGTGCAAGGCAATCTATATTGTTTCTATATTCATGCACCTTGGCGACGAAGTAAGAAACCTTAAGCTGACTATATTGGTGCCGCTATTGCTTTTTATATGGTTCATTCTCGCTTTTTTGTGGGATGGAGTATCATATAGAAACTTACGCAACAAATTTAATGTACCTGCTCCCACAGAGCAGGCAGCCCCTCACGATGCCCAGAAACCGGGGACGCTGAATTAAATAATTCGAATATTTTTAGCCATCGCTCAAGAAGGCGATGGCTTTTTTGTTCCATAAAAAACAGTAAAAGATTTTTCTCTCATAAAAAGCGGAAAATTTTGTACTTTTCAACTGCATTCTAAAGCAACGGGAATTGTAATAAGGGTTTACGGGGATACCGTTGTGCTAACTAACCATTGATTTTTTTGCTAACAATAAAACACCAACCTATGTTCTCACACAGATTTTTCTTTGTAGTTTTTTGCACTGCACTTGTTTTTATATCCTGCAAAAAAAATAACACGCCTGGCGACGATGCAGATCCCGGTGCTGATTCTTCAAAGGCAGTACCGCTTTCTGAAAAAATTGTACTTTATCACGGTGTTCTTACAAAGGGCTCAATGCCGCTTCCGTCCGGTACCGGACCACAAATAAGTTCCATCGCAGATAATCAGCCTGTCATTGCACTGGCAGGGAAATATGTAGTAATAAAACCTCAAATTTTAAGTGGTGAAATTGCAGGTTATTTTTTGAGAATAGCCGGTGATTCAACCGCTTATTTTAAAATTGATTTTTCTACACCTCCGCTGTCAGGTAGAAAAAGAGCAGGTCTAAAAGCTATTGGTTTTAGTGCAAATTATAAAAAAAGCGGTTTCACATCCGGTAAAACAATGGATGATCCGGATTATAATGATTCACTTATTGTTATTAAACTTCCGGAAGATATGAAGCCGGGAATATTTTGCGTAGAATATATGGGCTACGATAAGAACAATGATTATGGCAACATCATTAAAAAATGTATTACTATTGAAGCCGCGGGAGGCGACAGCAGGTTCTCGGGAAAATGGAAGCTGAACAAATCAATGAGCAATGATAGTGTTGAAGGAAATACCGGATGGGCAGATGCATATGCTCCTTTGGGAGTATCTGTTGAAACCTTTTACTGTGTTGATGATCAACTGGAGACATATCCGCAATCTCCTGATGACATTCCCGACAGCATAGTGATGAACGATTACCGCCTTACAAAATATGAATTAAGCTTGTCGCCTAAGGGATCATTTTCTTATGAATTCCGCTTTGTTGAAAGATCACTTGATGCGGATAGCTCTACCTGCAGTAACCTGGTTTATGATATTATTGACGGCACTGAATCACTGGATAACGGGGCCTGGACGTATAATCCAACTACAAAAAAATTGATCATTTTATATTACGATGATTGGCCGGGTACCGATAATCTTGATTTTGCAGAATGGAATATAGAGAAGATACAGGAAAACAGGTTTGTTGTCTATTTTCCGGCAAACGAAAACAGCAGTTACGAAGAGTGGTGGGAATTTATTAAAACTGAATAACAACGGGCATGTGCTTGTCAACTGGTGTGGTATCGAACCTGGATGTGAGAAGGGAAACATTTCTTTCAGCTTTATTCCCTCACTTTTCAGGATAGCATACGAACTTCGGATGGTTCTCAAAAGTTAATGCTTCTTTTTCTCGCCACCACTTTCCATTCGGTGGCGATTTTTTTATTTTCCACTACATAAGCCTTGTCGTACAAAGCAACGGTAGGGCATATGTGTACAGGAGCGCCGTATAATATATCACCGGGGTGGTATTCAGCGGCATTTGCCACACGCAATACCAAGTGTTCTTCACTTTGCCCTGTTGGCATTACATCCGGGGCATTTAAAAAATGGACCCGTGGTAAAGGATTTTCTGCAGCAACGGATTTATGCCCCAGGTCGGTGCACACGGTATGTTCATCTACTATCGAAATCACTCTTGTAATAATGAGTGCAGCGTAATCAAAAGGCTCGTCGGGAAAAGAGTGCTTATATCCCCAGTCGGTAAAAACAAAAGTGCCCGGACTGCATTCTACATTTTGCCTGTGGGCATGGGTTGGAAAAGTAGGTGTGCCGCCCATTACAATTTTTAAAGAAAGCCGATTGGTTTCTTTTATCTTCTGATGTAATATTGCTACCTGCTCAAATCCTTCATCACTTTTTTGTTGCCGTATAGTGGTATCAGCATCACGTATATGACCATCATAGCCATGCAAGCCAATCAACTCTATATTTTTCAATGACAGGATAAACGCAACAAGCGGTAAAGCCTTTTCCGGTACAATACCGGTTCTGTTCATTCCAATATTCAGGTCTATAAAAACATTTATAACAATGCCGTTCGCTTCAGCTACCCTACTGATATGTTTTGCACTTTCTTCATTGTCTGTTAAGCATGCGAAATGCACGGAGGGATATGCTTTAATAAGATTAGCGAATCGTTCAGCTTTAGGGCCAACAGGCTGGTAAGCCAGCAGTACATCCGGTGCTCCTATAGTTGCCAGCATTTCGGCTTCTGCAATAGTAGCGCATTTGAATTTGGTTATGCCCTCTTCCATCATCATGCTGCACACCTCAGCCATTTTATTGGTTTTAGCATGCGGCCGCAGTATACTTATATTGCTAACCATGCTTTTTAGCAAACGAATGTTTTCTTTTACCCGGTTTTTGTACAGCAATAATGCAGGAGAATCTATATTGTCAATATCATCAACTGTATACCATTCATTTGTTGAACTATTTTTATCCATCATCATCCTTTTTATTATACCAGTTCAAATATCGCTTCTATTTCCACGGGGATATTGCCCGGCAGTGAACCCATGCCTACCGCGCTGCGTATCCCAACGCCGTTTTCTTCACCCCATATGGCGGCAAACAATTCGCTACAGCCATTGATCACATAGGGTTGTTTTTCAAAGTCGGGTGTGCAATTTACCATACCCAGTACTTTAATTACCCGCTTTATATTGTCGAGACTTCCAATCTGGGCTTTTATGGTTGCCAGCATGGTTAGACCCACCTGCTTAGCGGCCAGTTTACCCTGTTCCTCATCCATGTCTTTCCCAATACGTCCTTTTATAAGGCTTTGATCTTCCTGAACAGGACCATGCCCTGAAAGGTAAAGGTGGTTGCCGTCTATAAGGCAGGGTTTGTAAACGCCCATTGGTTTTGGCGCCGGCGGTAGCGTTAATCCTAAACGAGCCAATCGTTCTTCGGCAGTTCCGTCTTGCATATAATAATTTTTTTTTGCAAATATATTCAACAGTTACATGTTAATGGTAAGGTATAAATCTTTTGTACATTTATATGCCATTTCATTTTTGAATGTAGAAAAATATTTTTTATGTACCTATGCTTTTTTAATGCCAGAAAGATATTCCTGGCGACAGCGTTGTTGATCATTACATTGCCCGTTTTTGCACAGGAGATTGGCGTACAGTTGTACAGTTTTCGCAAGCAATTGCCTGGCAATGTGCCCGGTATGCTGGAGAAAATAAGTAAAATGGGTATTAAGGAGCTGGAAGGTGGCGACAGCTATGGCTTACCGGCGGAAGAATTTAAGTCCCTGCTGAATAAGAATAACCTGAAGGTAATTAGTGTGGGCGCCGATTTTCAGCAACTGGCAAAAGATCCGCGGGCATCTGTTGATCTGGCCAAAACCTATGGTGCAAAATATGTGGTGGTTTTCTGGATTCCGCATACAGATGCTTTTACAATTGATGATGCTAAAAATGCAGTTAAGGTATTTAATACGGCCGGAAAGCTGTTGAAAGAAAATGGAATCGCTTTATGCTATCATGCACATGGATATGAATTTGGAGCTTATGGTGAGGGAACATTGTTTGATTACCTGGCAGAAAATCTTAACCCTGCCTATGCTAATTTTGAAATGGATGTATTCTGGGTAAAACACCCGGGGCAGGATCCGGTAGCATTGCTTCAAAAATATCCCAACCGTTTTCCTTTAATGCATCTTAAAGACAGAATGACCGGAACAATAGGCAACCAGAAAGGGGAAGCCAATGTAGAAACCAATGTGGTACTGGGATCCGGCGATGTGGGCATTGCTGCAATTATGAAAGCTGCAAAAAAAGCCGGCGTAAAACATTATTTTATTGAAGACGAGTCATCTCGTTCGGTTGAGCAGACGCCACTCAGCCTGGCGTATTTGAAATCGCTGAAATGATAATGATTTTAATTTGACATTAAAAAAAATACACCGCGAAGAATCGCGGTGTCTCATATATACTTAAAACTCCAAAACCTCTTTATATAATTTTATAATGACTTTTGCTGGATACACTATTGTAAAAAGATTTATTCCGAAAGCTTTCCATATTGTGTTTCCTTATTTTTCATTTTTAGTTTAGTCATAACCAATGCTCCTATTTTCTCTCCCTGCACTACGGCTACATCTATCGAACTCCGGTAATGTATTCCGCCATAAAAGCGGCTGATTCCCGCTTCAGTTGCGGCTTCCTGTGGCGATTTGAAGTCCCTGTCCGGCCAGCCCCATGCCCTTTCCGTGGTATCTCTGAATGGTGTGTTTTCGCCATAAATAGAAGTGAGTACGGAAGCGGCAGCCGTAGAAATAATAGCATGCCCGCTGGTATATTCAGGAAAAGGCGGTGTTTGCAACTCCGGTTTCCACTCTTCATCAATATATTTATTGATATAGGTTTCCGGTCTAATAACATTCCACCCGAATTTCATATCCCAGCATGCTATAAACGCATCCATAATAGCAAATGAAACAGCGGCATAATTGTATATGGTTTCATCAAAATCCGAATTTTTATTTTTTGCAATAATACCGGTAATGCCCATCCAGTGTCCTCCGGGCGTCATAGCTTTGGTGGCAAACATAACGTGGCCGGCTACGTTCATCTTAAACCCGTTGCAATCCCAGAAGTCAGCGATGGCTTTTTGTTCAGGACTAATATTTTTACCTGTGAGATATACTTCTTTCACCATTTTATAAAAAGCACTGTTGCTGTCTTTGCTGAAAGAGGTGGGCGGAGGAGCTATAAATTGATTGGCGCTATCCAAAACGATGGTTCTTATGGTTGCCCAATGTGGCTCTACAGCCTGAAAATAGCCGGGTGGTGTGGGTACCCATTTAGATTCATCGTCGGGTACGGTATATTTTGCCGCCGACCGGGTTTGGGCATAATTGTCTTTTGTACTCCATTGTAATATATGCTTTGCAACAGTATCTGCATATTTTACGGAATTATTATACATATCTTCAGGCATGCCATGATCCTTCGCCAGTTGGTGTAATGAATCTATGATGCCTGCTGTGGTTTCTTTTGAAAAAGTAAGCGCCTCGCCAATTTGCATCAATGCTAAAGTAGCTGCGAACTGGTATTGGATTGGCGCTCCGTCAGGCGGAGCCGGCACATTTTCCCAATCCTTAAGTTGCCCATCGAGCAAAGTATATTTTGTATTGCCATGCGCCATTACTTCATAAGCCGCCAGGTGTCCGTAAGCATATATTCTGCTGGCTACAGGCGGCGTAAAAATATCATAGGTAATTACTTCTGTTAGCTGGTTGGTTATGTTACTGTAAAGCAGGGGATTGGTGAATACGGCTTCATAATCATTTTTGGTATTACATGCACTGCATATAAGGGCTGATAGCATTATTGGGTAAATGAACTTCTTCATATCGTATTAGTCCGGTTATTAACGTACAGAAAATGATGATAAATCATATCGTGTGAAATGATAAGAAATCACAGCTTATTTTAAAAAGCCTGAAACGTTTACAATTGCATATTCATGACTGCTCATTTTCTTTTTTTGAAAATAAATAGTAAAAAACAGAAGGCTAACTATCCTGCTGATAAAAATCATTGGAACACGCTTTACTGCCAGCGGGGGCGTCTGCAAGTAAATGTTTGTTTAGCAGGAAATGGCTTGTAAATCCGGAGGCTGCCAGGGTGAACTAACGGAGGTAGACAGAAGTGGGCTTGCGCCCGGGTTAGTGGGATAAGAAATAACATCGCTAATTGCGGCAATCGCCCAGTCTTCGGTTTGCTGACAGATATAATCGCTGGCGGAAAATTGAAATGAAACAGGAGGATGCGATGATTTTGAATTGCCGGCATCTTTCTGAAGATCACTTACCAGACTGAAAAATTCATCACGGGCTGTACTGAGCTTTGTCTTTATTTCATTAGGAATGCAGAGCAATACCAGTGAGTCATTGAATATTTTACGTTTTACATATTTGTAATGCACGCCATCAATATCAATCTCACCGTCATATCTTTCAAAATCAGTCCAGTTGCTGTGATAGGGAAGGTTTATTGGGATTTTTACTTCTACCAGGTCGCTTTCATCATATTGTTGCTGATCTAATTTTATTTCCAGCTTGGTATTACCCTGCACTTCCCAATATTGTAACAGGGCTCTGTAACCAGCAAGGTTAAAGAGAAAGATCAAAATCAGGGATATAGCAGTTAACTGACGCAAAATGAATTCAATTCTCTATGAATACCTGTAAAAGCAGTTGCAATATAAATCTATTTCATTAAAAAATGAAACAAGTTTATATAACTTGCCCGTATTTTTTATTTGGCGGCAATTACGCTGATCTCTACATTCACATTCTTTGGTAATCCTTTAACGGCTACTGTTTCCCGTGCCGGATAATTCGCCGGGAAATATTTACCGTACACCTCGTTTACTATGGTAAACAAGCTCATATCCGACAAAAAGATCGTTGTTTTAACTACATGGGTAAAGCTTAGTCCGGCCTCACTCAGAATTGCTTCTATATTTTGCATTACCTGTGTTGTTTCGGCAATAGCGTCCGTTGCTTCAACATTTCCGGTATGTGGGTTAATTGCTATTTGCCCGGAAACAAACAATAGGTTACCCGCCATTACCGACTGGCTGTAAGGCCCGATGGGAGCAGGAGCATTTTGAGTGTTGATGACCATTTTGTCCATAGTATAAATGTAAGGAATGATAAAATGGCAAAGTTACTCAATATAGCAATGATTGCCGGTTTGAAATTGATTCGGAGTGCAGGTTACAAGTTGCACGTTTCAGGAAAACGCTGCCAATACCATGAATCCTCCTTCTTCACCTTATTGAACTTTTAAGTTTATTTTTGATAAACGCTAAAAATTGAATTAAATGGCGCTTCTGTTACACATTGATACTGCATTGGAAAAGGCTTTTGTAGGCCTTTCCCGCAATGGTCTGTTATTAGGGGAATTTGAAAATGCGGTGCAGTACGATCATGCCGCTTTTGTACAGCCTGCTATCCGGCGTATTTTGGATAAATGTAATTTTTCGATGAACGATATTGATGCAGTGGGTGTAACAATAGGTCCGGGTTCTTACACGGGTTTACGGGTGGGTATGGCCAGTGCCAAAGGGATATGTTATGCATTGAATAAACCATTGGTAACAGTAACAACGCTTGATGTAATGGCAGCTGCAGCCATTGAAGCATTTCCCGGCTTTGATGCTTACTGCCCTATGATTGATGCCCGGCGAAATGAAGTGTATACAGCATTATACAAACCTGCAATGAAAGTGGTATTGCTACCCCATGCCGCAATGCTTTCTGTGGATTTTTTTGCACAGGAACTGCAACATGAAAAAATTCTTTTTTTTGGAAGCGGTGCATCCAAATGGAAGCAGATGGATGTTTTTGCCAGCAACGCATCTTTTGAAAAAGTGACATATAGTGGTAAACACTTAGCGGAGTGTTTGCTTAAGTCCTTTAAAGACAATCTTTTTTGCAATCTTGCTTATACAGAGCCCTTATACATTAAAGATGTTCATTTTGGGAGGCAAAAGAAGACCGAATAGCGATCCACACAATTTTAATACTTTAACAGAGTATGGAGGGGGTTATTTGTATTTTCGGTTATATCTTTGCACTTGATAGATTAATGATTAAATTTTAAAGTTATTATTCCTATGACCGGCCTTACAAATCCATACACGATGGTGTTGAGCGGATCAGTGCAAGAAAATGCATCCGAGCTGAGGATTGACTTCCTTAATGTTAAAAAAGCGGCGCTTATTTTGAGAGCCCTCAATCACAAGTTGAGACAGCAAATGATTCAGTTGTTGGATGAAAAACAAAAAATGACAGTTACTGAATTGTACGTGCAGTTGAGGCTTGAACAGTCAGTTGCATCCCAGCACCTGGCAATTTTGCGGAGAGCGGGTATGGTAAGTACTACCCGCGAGGGAAAGTTTATATACTACTCGGTAAACCATAAGCGCCTGGCCGAAATATACCATTTTGTAGAACAGCTTTTAAGTTAATACTTACCGCTTATTTATCAAACGGTTGATGTATCATAATCATCAACCGTTTTTATTAACCGCATTTTTAAGTATATGTCCGAAATGTTGTATCCGCATAGTCGTGCGTTTACTGCGCGGCAATTAAAGGAATTGCTGAACGGTAACGAACAGGTCCTTATGGTTGACACAAGAGTTGCGTCCGCTTTTACTGAAGGATTCATCCAGGGTTCTGTTTTTATAGGACGGGACGGCAACTTTGTAGAATGGGCTGTTAACCTGCTGCCCACCGACAAACCCATCGTTTTAATAACCTCGCCGGGAAAGGAAGAAGAATGTATCGGATTGCTGGCAGATGCCGGATTCAGGAATGTGGCGGGTTTCCTGGAAGGAGGATTTGAAACATGGAAAGATGCAGGAGGCGCGGTTGACATGATCATTGATGTGGACGCCGGTGAGTTGGCTATGGATATACCCTTTGATGAAAACCTGGTAGTGGTTGACGTGCGCAAGCCGGTAGAATATGCGCAAGGTCATGTTCAGGATGCACTAAACCTTCCCTTAATTGAAATGAAGGATCCCGGCAATATTGCGGGGTTAAATGAAAGAGATAACCTTTACCTGCATTGTGCACGCGGATACCGCAGTGTTATCGCTGCATCACTGCTCAAATTGCATGGCTACAATAACCTGCGCAACATAACCGGTGGTTGGGAGTCAATAAAGCATACCAGGGGGATTACCATTGTAAAAGATCCCCGTGCGTTAAATTAGGTAGGTTACAGGTTTCAGGGAAATTCCTTGTACCCTGCAACTTGTACCTCTTATCCCCCCAATCCTCCTTTGCCTTTGTACAGTTTTATTGGCCCGTCTAATTTTACTTCAAGTACCGTCATGTAACCATCGGTAGCCGTTCGGGGAATTTCATCAATATATACCAAACCCGGCACCGGGCTCCATGATATTTTACCAACGATTTTATGGTTTAAGGATTGATCTGTTCCAATTACTTTGATACTGCTGATGGTATTGTACAATCCCCTGATAACCATTTTTCCCCTGTTCAGCGCGGGCACAAAAAGATAAAGTGTGGAAGAATCTTTGGAAATGGTACTTGGCCCGTAAAAATGGCCGGGTGGCAAACCGGCTTTTGTATTGTAAATAGCCGCTTCATGCTTATGCGTCCATTTCCCGAGCTCTTTTAGTAAATGCACCTGTTCGGTAGGTATCCAGCCATCTTCCCTTGGTCCGATATCAAATAACAAATTTCCTCCGTTGCTGATTACATCGGCAAAAATGGTGATCAGTTCGTAGGGGGTTTTGTATGCGCTATCATCTGGATGGTATCCCCAATTGTTGTTTGCGGTCATACACAATTCCCATGGATTAAGAGAGGGACGGGTAATGGGAAAATTCTGTTCCGGGGTTTCATAGTCGCCAAAGCCTGCAAGACGACCGTTAATGATAGCATTGGGATTGTTTTTCAGTATCGTATTCCTTACTTTCTCCGCCTGCCATTCTGCAGCGCTGTGTTCCCAGTCGCCATCAAACCAAAACAGATCGGGGTTGAATTTTGTGCTTAGCTCCTGTATCTGTGCCTGGTAAAATGCCAGGTAGCGTTTCCATCGTGCCGGGTCAGCTTTGATCTGGTAGCGGGTGCTGTCTTTTAAAAATCCCGGGTAATCCTGGTGACTCCAGTCTAGTATGGAAAAATAAGCGCCTGTTTTAAGGCCGGCGTTACGCAATGCAGTAAAAAAGGGGGTAAGCACATCTTTTCTGGCAGGCGTTAGTTTAGTTGTGCTCATATTGTTGACCCGGGTATCCCATAAAGCAATCCCATCATGATGTTTTGTGGTTATTACTGCGTAACGGGCGCCTGATTCTTTGATGAGTTGGGCCCAGGCAGCCGGATTGTAGTTTTTGGCAGTAAAACCATTCAGTTGTTTCATATAGTCTGTATACGACATCTTCCTGTTATGAAACACCCAGCTTTCATCTACCCCATTTACGGAATATATGCCCCAATGAATAAAAACGCCCAGCCTGGCATCTTTAAACCATTGCATTTTAGCCGGGTTCTCATTAACAACGTTTTGTGCCCGTAAAGCAAAACTGGTAAGTACGAGCATTACAGAAAGGAATAGACGCATTGTTGTATAACTTTAAATTTTCATAAATCGGCTTCGCATCAGCATGTTTTAACAAATATAGGCGTATTCAGCTTTTTACAGGTAACGGGGGTATTTCAATTTTCGCAGGCGGGTGGCTATACCCGCCTATAGAGCCCGCTACCGGTCGGTGTCTCACCGACCGGTACGTTGTGGATGAGCGGAAAATTGAAATACACCCGGTAAGAAACTTTTAAGAGATATATCATTCAATTATTTTTAAAAAAAAGTTAATACATTTTATTTTTTTAAAAAAAGTTTGTTTACTTTAATATTTAATTTAAAAAAAGTTAACCTTATTTTAATAAAAATGGCGGGTAAGACTCAATTATATAGGAAAAAAATAATAAATCATCTTTATTTCTCAAAAGTACTTTCATGTGCAGAAGTGAGTGAAAAAATTGAGAAAAGTCTTTCACTTACTACCAAAATATTAAATGAATTGGTAGAAGATGGGTACGTGATCGAAACCGGGCATGCTCCCTCAAGTGGGGGCAGGCGACCACAGATGTATTCTCTTAAGCCCGATATTATGTATATCGTATCGGTTGCCATGGATCAGTTTGTTACCCGCCTGGTGGTTATGGATATGCAAAATCAGCATATCGGAAAAATTGAAAGTCTGGAACTGAACCTTGCCAATAATCCCCAGGCGCTGGATATTGTTACGGACAAGATCAACGAGGTAATTGAAAAATCCGGAATACCCAAAAATAAAATTGCCGGTATTGGCATTAGCATGCCTGGATTCATAGATGCAAAGGAAGGTATCAACTACTCGTTTCTTGAAAACCACCAGGGTACGATCACTTCCTTTATTGAAAACAAAACCGGTATTCCTGTATTCATTGATAATGATTCGAGTTTGATTGCATTGGCTGAATTAAAATTTGGGGCCGCCCGCAATAAGAAGAATGTAGTGGTAATTAATGTGGGTTGGGGTATTGGTTTGGGTATGATCTTAAACAATACCTTATTCAGAGGCGATGATGGTTTTGCGGGTGAGTTTAGTCATATTCCTCTTTTTCAAAATGGTAAGTTGTGCAGTTGTGGTAAAAGTGGCTGCCTGGAAACGGAAGCTGCATTAACCGCTGTGATCGAAAAAGGGCTGGTAGGGTTAACATCCGGAAGAACTTCCATACTAAAGAAATCCGTACTGGAAGTATCAGGTCCGGAAAGTGCGGCCGATGCTATTATTGCTGCCGCGGCCAAAGGAGATCGTTTCGCCGTTGAGTTGCTGTCGGAAGCAGGTTATAATATTGGCAGGGGCATAGCTATTTTAATTCATCTTTTAAATCCAGGGTTGGTAGTGTTAAGCGGAAGAGGGTCCTCTTCGGGTAAAATATTACAGGCCCCTATTCAACAGGCATTAAATGAACATTGTATTCCACGCCTTGCAGCCAATACCGAAATTATAATATCCGACCTGGGGCATGAGGCCCAGCTTATAGGAGGCGCTGCTCTGGTAATGGAGAAATATGAAAAAGGATTAACACGCAAAAATAAAATTCAGGAAGCTGCCTGAGAGAAACCCTAAAACAAAAATTTTCAACCAAAACCAACAGAGTGATGAAATCAAACGTTATGCGCCTGTTGTTAATGCTTTTTATAGCATTAACGGGGGGTTATGTCTTTGCCCAGCAGGGTAAAAAGGTTTCCGGAACCGTATCCGATGAAACTGGCACTCCCTTACAGGGTGTATCAGTTGCAGTAAAGGGGGCTGGCGCCATTGCAGCTACTGACGCGGCCGGCCGGTTCAGCGTATCATTAACAAACACTCAGAATGTACTCGTGTTCTCTTCAATCGGGTATGAAACAATCGAAGTAAACATTGGAACTCAAACCACTTTATCTGTAATACTCAAACCTGTTATCGTGGAAAGCGAAGCGGTTGTGATAACGGCATTAGGTGTGGCAAAACAAAAAAGGCAATTAGGATTTTCCGTAACAGAGGTTAAAGGCGCAGAGTTGTCTAAAACCAATGAAATAAATCCTATTAACGCCCTGCAGGGCAGGGTTGCCGGGGTGCAGATTGATATGGGAGGCGCCGGTGGCCTGATGTCCAGCTCCAAAATTGTAATCCGCGGTAACTCTACTCTGGGAACCAATAACCAACCCATTTTTGTTATTGATGGGGTAATTATGGACAACGATATTTTCAGTGGTAACGGACGTGACTTTGGTAACGATCTGAAGAATCTGAATATGGAAGATTTTGAAAGTGTGTCCGTATTAAAAGGATCTGCGGCGGCTGCCCTGTATGGTACAAGGGCTGTTAACGGGGTGATTTTAATTACTACTAAAAAAGGGAAACAGCGGCAGGGAATCGGCGTAACCGTTAACCAGTCGGTAAATATAACTGATCCTTACGCGGGGCCCGATTTTCAGAATGAATTTGGGGGTGGAACGGTTGGTGATTTTTTTACCGATAACAGGGATCCGAATTATAAAGCCAACGAAAGATGGACTACCAAAGTATTTCCTACCGACCCAGTTACCGGCTTACCCTATATTGACAGAGGCATAGGACGTGAACTGGAAAACTGGGGCCCGCGTATGATGGGGCAGGATGTAATTAACTAAGATGGTACGCCAACCAAATATCTTCCCCAGCCCAACAATTTCTTAGACGCTTTTCAAACAGGCGTTGGATACAACACCAATGTGGCCATTGACGGCGGAACCGAAAAATCAACATTTCGTTTATCCTATAACCGCAACGAAGCCGAAGGCGTTGTAAGTAATAATAAGTTTACCAAAAATGCATTTGACCTGCGGGTAACACATAAGTTCACGAAGTTCCTGGAAGTAGACATGAGTGCCGCTTATACTGATTTTAACGGTAAAAATCCACCTCGCCTGGGAGGATTGGATGCCTTTGCTTCCTATAATTTTGGTAAACTGTATTCGTGGATGATGCCACGTAACTATGATACCAAGTACTGGTCACAAAGAGAACATTATACCAGCCAGTTCGGTGGTGTTCCTAATCCTGGTAATTCTGCCGAAACCAACCTGGCGCCTGAAACAAGGTTCTGGTTTTCATTGTATGAAAACAACTATTTGCAAAAAGAGCAACTGCTCCGTGGACGTGTGGCCTTTACCGTTACTTTAACAGATTGGGCAAAGCTGATCCTGGAAGGAAATATTAATAACATTTATACACGATCCGAAAGCAAGGAACTGGGTCAGGGCCAAAACTTTACGGGTGGATTGTATTCGCTTGGGTTTCAAACCAAGGAAAGCAATATGCAGAAATGGATGTTAATGATGAATAAGGATATTAATCCGGACCTAACCCTCAGTGGCTATATCGGCGGTGAAGCGCAAAGGTATAAAACTACGTATGAAAACAGTTCTACCAGCGGTGGGTTAAGCTATCCGGGTAATTATTATATAGCCAACTCCGTTAATCAACCCACTACAAACGCCGGAATCAGAAACCGCAGGAGCTTCAATTCATTATACGCCAGTGCAGATGTAGGATATAAAGACATGTTGTACCTGCAGGCTACCTGGCGTGGCGACTGGTCTTCAACTTTAACCTATTCTAATGGAACGGGTAATAATTTCTATACCTATCCGGCGGTGAGCTTGTCTTGGATATTCAGCGAAACTTTTAAGAATAGCCTTCCTTCCTGGATCAGCTACGGCAAATTAAGAGGTAATCTGGCCGCATTGGGCGGTGATACCGATCCCTTCCGGATTAACCCCGGCTTTGCATTTAATGGGTACAGCACCGCTAACGGGCAAACTGTTCCACTATCCACATATAGTTCGGGTTCAGTATTACAACCCAACCTGAAACCACAACGTAAAATCTCCAAAGAAGTTGGATTGGAAATGCGATTCCTTGAAAACCGTTTAGGGTTAGACGTGAGTTTATACCAGGATAATACCAAAAACCAGTTGCTGGATATCGGCACGCCCACAGAATCGGGTGTAAGCACCATATTTATCAATGCGGGTAACATACGCAACAGGGGTATTGAAATTTCCTTAGACGCTACTCCTGTAAGAACAAAAAGCTTTTCATGGAATACAGCGCTTAATTACGCCGTTAACAGGAACATGATTGTAGAGCTCTACCCTGGCAGAACAGAATTTAACCTGGGCGCCAACATTGGTGAGATCAGTACCTGGGCTGTGGTAGGTAAATCGTACGGTACATTGCGTACCACAATTCATTCCACCGCTTTTGAAGGCACAGATAAAAATGATCCCCGCAATGGACTTCCTATTCTTCAATGGCGTGGCGATTCGCGAACTGCATTTCCTAACAGGAGTAATGTTTGGCAGGATGTGGGCGACATAAATGCTAAATTCCGTGCGGGATGGGACAATACCTTCAATTATAAAAATTTTAGCCTGAATGTATTGTTGGATGCTAAAATAGGGGGTGACTTTGTATCGCTGAGCTACCGGTATGGAACGCATACAGGTGTACTTCCCAATAGTCTTCCCGGAAGAGATGCTCAAAATGGCGGTATTCAATGGACATCCCAGTATGCCAATGATGGCGGCACTTATGATGATGGTATAATTCCCGCAGGTGTTTTTAAGCCGGGCCAAATAGTTGATAAGCCCGGAGGTGGTACAGCCGATGTAGGTGGCATGACCTATCAGCAGGCATACGACCAGGGATTGGTTGAGCCTTCCCATCTTCCTCAATTCTTTTATCGTTACGGTTCATCTTCAACCGGGGTAGCGGATTATTGGGTGTTTAAAAATTCATGGGTATCACTGCGTCAGGTAGCTTTATCTTACCGTACACCTGCTAAATTTTATGAAAAACTTAAGCTAAACGCTTTGTCTTTGTCTGTGGTTGGTCGTGATCTGTTGTATTTGCACAATTCATTGCCTTATAATTTTAACCCGGCTTCCAATAACTCAAACAACACAGCTTATTCCGGTGAAGAAGGATTTTTACCTATGATGCGTTCATTTGTATTTACGCTCAGGGCAACCTTTTAATGGAATTGTTTTTTTATTATTTAATTATTTACAAGTCATGAAAAGCGTTTCAAAATATATAGCAGTAATGGGGTTTGCGGCTTTCGCCTTTACCTCCTGCGAAAAACAATTTGGTGAAACCAACACAGATCCTACTATTGTAACCAAACCCGATATTAAATACCTGTTAAGTTATTCCCAGGAAAGGTTAATGACTTATAACGGCGGAGAGTGGATATGGGAAGGCATGGAACAACTGTTCCGGTTTACCCAGCACGTTACCGCCAGCCCATATGAAGTAACCGGTAACGTAAATGGCCGTTATGGGGTGTATTACTCCCAGATATTGCCCAACCTGTTTGAGATCAGGAGACAAATCAGTACACTTCCGGATAAAGATCAGTATCAGAAAATGCAGGAGGTAACTTATATCATACAGGCGTTGCATGGTATAAAAGTTACCGATATGAATGGCTCCATTCCGTACAGGGACGCTATTCAGGGACGTTACGAAACAAACTATAGTCCCGCTTATGATACTCAGGAATCTTTGTTTGATACCTGGCTGGCAGAACTGGATCAGGCGATCGGTGTATTGTCTAACACCAGTCTTTCCAATCAGCTTACTTATGGAAACTCCGATATTTTTTATGGTGGAGACTGGACCAAATGGGTGAGACTGGCCAATACGCTCAAGTTGCGTATAGCGGCAAGGTTAAACAACCAGAATGCCGCAAAAGCACAGGAGATATTCAAGCAGGTAATGCAGAATGCCATTGGACCTATTGATAATGATGATGCACAGTTAAAGTACACTAATGCTAATTTCTCACCCTTTGGCAACGATATCAACTACAGGAGCGCCCGTTATGGCAGTACTTCTATCATTAATTTTCTGAAAGCCGCCAATGATCCCCGCCTGCCGGTATATTTTGAGTCGAATGATTTAACCGGCAGCTATGAAGATACCCTGGCCAAATATTCAACAACTCTTCCGGCGTTTATCAATCCCGCCGATCCCTGGATTAAATTCCAGGGCGCCCCGGCAGACTGGACAACCAACCCAGGCGTAGCAGGCTATATCAGTAATGCTTTTGCGGTTGGTAATACGAACCCGGGCAATACGGTCTCCCGGTATTTTTTGATATCACCGATTAACCGCCATTTCTTTTCGCCCCGGTATAATGGCGCAACCGGCAATTACACCGATGTGCTGGTAACCAATGCCGAATCCTGTTTGCTGGTGGCCGAATTTATTGAAAAAGGTTACGGTAATGGAATTGATACCAAAGGAACGGCAGAAGACTGGTATAAAAAAGGGGTTACTTCTTCCATTAAAACAATGAACGCTATAGCTGTAGCTGCGCAATCTGCAATTGGTTTCAGCGGTAACGGCGATGCGGAAATTAATGATTATTTAAATGGTCCTGAAGTGGCATTTAATGGTACGAACGACCTGGAAAGAATATATATCCAGCAGTACCTGAACTTTTACCGCAATGCCAGTGAAGCTTTTGTGCTGGTTCGCAGAACAGGGTATCCCAGAAACAGTTCAACTTATTATGCCCGTGAGCCCTTTAACGAGCAAATACCGCGCCGCTGGTGGCTTACCGACCCCGGTGAAGTGAACAGGGAAAACTGGAATGCCGCTATGACTGAACAAGGGTTTACGCCGAATGCACAGGATATACCTACATTAAGCACGCAACGGATATGGTACGATAAAAATGCGCCTGAGTTTGGACAAGGGCAGTAAAGAAGTGATCTGTTGTTTGATTAATCCGGTATAGTGTAGCGGAAGAGACAAGTGTATTAACCATAGTAAAACGAATAATTGTCCGTACCCGTCACAATTTTTTTTCCCTATCAATCATAATTAAACTCAACTGTAAATGAAAAAAGTAAAAAAACAAATTTTACTGGTTTTGCTGGTCCTGCTGGCGGGCAATACAGCATTGTTCGCACAGGAAGGGCGGGTTATCAGCGGCATAGTAAAAGACGATAAAGGCAATCCTGTTGCATCTGCAACCATATTGGTAAAGGGATCCACCGCAACAGCCGTTACAGATGAAAGCGGCCGCTATTCGATTACAATTGACAGAAAGAATGCTGTTCTTCTGATCAGTTCTGTCGGTTATACCTCGAAGGAGGTAAAAACCGGAGATGCCAACACTATGGATGTTGAAATATCAGCATCAGCCGCTGATATGGATGAAGTGGTTGTGACGGCATTGGGTGTAAAAAGAGACAAAAAATCATTAGGGTTTGCCGTGCAGCAAGTAAAAGCTGAAGACATCACAATCGCTGCTCCTGTCGATATAGCCCAGGGTTTAATGGGTAAAGTTGCTGGGTTGAACATATCAAATAGCAACGGTTTAAATAACGCTTCCTCCAGAATAGTGATTAGGGGTAATAATAGTATTACCGGCAACAATCAACCAATCATTGTTATAGATGGGGCTATCCTGGATAATAAGCCTCTGGCGCAATCAAATATTGATGTACAGGACGGAATTCAGGATTGGGGGAACTATATGAGTTATGTGAACATGGAAAATGTTGAAAGCGTTAACGTATTAAAAGGACCTAACGCTGCGGCTCTTTATGGTGCACGTGGTGCCAATGGTGTGATATTGATCACTACCAAAAAAGGTACTGCCAGAAAAGGAATAGGTATTGACTATAGCTTTATTAACAACTATACCAATGTATATCGTTTCCAGGATATGCAGAATGAGTATGGTGGAGGTTTTGCCGCTGGTTTATGGACACTGCATCCTCAACTTCCTAAAACAGAAAGCGGTGAATCTTACCTGCCTACTTTATATCCTTCAGCCTGGAATGGTAATCCATATGCAGTGAACGGAACCGGTTATAATGCATCACATGAAGTAATTCCGGGGGGAATGAACACATGGGATGTGTTCAGTTGGTTTGGCGCCAGTTCATCCTGGGGGCCAAAATTAGATGGTCAAATGGTTCGCTGGTGGGATGGAGAATCAAGACCCTATTCTCCTCAGCCCGATAATAGAAAGTTCTATTATAAAACAGGCGTAGACAAAACGCACAATGTATCTTTTTCAGGGGGAGGCGATTTTGGTACAGTAAGAGTTTCAATTTCGAGAACGGATGCAGATGCTGTGGTGCCCAACACCAACAATAGCAATACGAATTTTTCGCTGGGTTCAAATCTTAAAATATCTAAAGCTATAACTGCGGAAATATCCGCGGGATACAACGAATCTTACAGGCTAAATACACCAGAGATAGGTAACAACAATTCCTGGACGAAGTTTTCAATATATGGAATGTCGAGAGAATACCAGCCTTTAGAATGGAAGTATTACAAAAATACTGATGGTTCCAAATATAACTTCCCGGGATCGTATCCCCATGCTGAATATGGTAACAATCTCTGGTGGAGATTTTACGAGAATAACAGCACACTTCGAAGAGACGAATTCCTTTCAACTATAAAGTTAAATGCAGAGATTACTCCATGGTTGAATGCATTTGTCCGGACATCAGTTGATTTCATCGGTACCAATTTTATCACGCAGAACAATACTACTTCAGTAGATCATATGCAGGGTGGGTCATTCTCTAAAACGATCAGTAAGGACAAGATTTACAATACGGATGTAATGGTGACTGCTCATAAAAGTGACCTGTTTGCAAAAGGATTTAACGCGAGCATTTCAGGTATGTTCAATACATATTCCAACACTTCCGCAGGCGTTATAGGCTCTAACTGGAGCACCTTTGCTGTGCCGAATGTTTATTCCCTCGGCAATTTTACCAACAAGAATAACACAAGTGCCGCAGAAACCCGTTACGATGTAAAATCTCAGTCTGTTTTAGGACTTATCAATCTTAGCTACAGAGATTATTTGTTTCTGGATCTTACCGGTAGAAATGATGTAACATCTACTTTGCCAAGAAATAATAACTCTTACTTCTATCCATCAGGAAGTTTAGCTTTTGTTTTTACAGAAGCATTTAACATGGGTTCAATTCAGGATTTCCTGTCTTACGGAAAGATCAGGTTAGCATACGGGAAAAGTGCTAATGCTGCCCAGCCTTATCAGTTAGACTTCCAGTATAATGTAGGTACTTTCGGAGGACAGCCGATTAATTCCCTTCCTTCAACCGTTCCTCCTTATGAGTTGCAGTTTCAGACATCAAGGTCTTATGAAATGGGAACCAGTTTAGGCTTTTTTCAAAACAAGCTGAATCTTGATTTCACCTATTATGATATATCTTCCACACAGCAGATCATGACAGCAGCATTACCAGTATCTTCAGGAGCGTCTGCTATAACCTTCAACACTGGGGAGTTGTCTAATAAAGGATTTGAATTTATTGTAAATGCAACTCCTGTTAACAGGAAGAATTTTTCATGGAATATAAGTGTAAATGGCGCCACAAACAGGAACAAAGTCGTTTCTCTTTCAGAAGGAGTTAAAGAGTTAAGAATAGGAGATGTGTTTGGCAATCTTGGAGTGTTCATGAAAGTATCACCGGGTGATCAATACGGTACTTTGTATGGTACAGATTTTTTAAGGGATGATAAAGGCAATAGACTTCTTAAAAATGTAACCGATGGAAGCGGTAATGTAGTAGGTACTTTATATCAATCAACCGTAGATCCGGTTGCAATAGGAAATGCTACCCCCAAGCTTACAGGTGGTATTGGTAATACAATCCGTTATAAAAGCTTCAGTCTCTATGCAATGGTTGATGCTAAATTAGGAGGAGATATTTATTCATTCGATCATTCTACTGCAATGGGCGGTGGTTTATCACCGGCAACATTGGTTGAAAGAAACGGCGGTGGATTGCCTTACACTTTCCCTGACGGTACTTCAGGAAATGTGGGCGTAATAATGGAAGGCTATAATGTGGATGATGCTAAAATAAATGACAGGGTTGTGAATTCAATCTATAAATATGGAGGTTCTTATACCGGATGGACACATTTGAACAGACCAAGAAGTCTTTCCGTGTTTGAGAACACCTGGGTTAAATTAAGAGAGGTAGCCTTGTCTTACAGCCTTCCTAAAAATCTTCTTGGCACAACGAGGATATTTCAGAATCTATCACTTTCCGTAGTAGGTAGAAATCTGTTTTATATCTATTCAAGTCTGCCCGATCATCTTAATCCCGAAGGTATTAACGGTGTTGGAAATGGACAGGGTTTGCAGTGGTCAGCGTTTCCGGGTATGAGAACATTTGGTTTCAGCGTTAAAGCCCAATTCTAACTTTTAAATTTTACTGAAATGCAATTTCGAACAATTAAAAATACACCAAAATCATTGGTGATTTTGTGCGCAATGGTACTGGGTATTTATTCCTGTAAAAAGGATTTCGGGGACATCAATAAGGCATGGGATAACAAAACTTACAATGCAACTATTCCTGCTACTTATAATTATATTGCATCTACCATGCAGGATGCCGGTGGTCTTGGAACGATATATACCTCCTTTTTATATCAATCTACACAGTTGGCAGCCCAATATGCTCAGTCTGGTTACAGGCTGGATAATTTGGTAGGGGGTTCCTGGGATAGCTATTATTATGCGTTATCTAATTATTACAAGGTAATGGATCTGATAGCAGCATCTCCTGATTCTTCTAAAATGACCAATATAAGAGCAATGCTGAAAACATTACTGGCTTATAAAGCATTGAAAACAACTACGCTTTTTGGGGATATGCCTTACTCAGAAGCTGGTAAAGTATTTTATGGATCTGCTAATTTTAGACCTGCATACGATGCACAATCCACCATCTTCAGTTCAGCATTAGATGATCTCAAATGGGCGATAGATAACTTTTCTACCAGTTCCGATCAGATATCCCTGGGAGCAAGTGAAACTGTTTTTAACGGTGATATTACAAAGTGGGTTAAGTTTGCGAATTCAGCCCGTTTACGGTATGCATTGATAATGCACGATAAAGATGTAGCAAAAGCAGATGCGGTTATTGCGGAAGCTTTAGGCAAACCCCTATTAGCTGCCGGCGACAATTACGGGTTTTATCCTGCAAACCTTCCAAACGCAGTTTATGACAGACGCGGGATATATACTGGTAACTCTTATGTTCGGATGGGATCTACGATGTGGCATGCTATGTCATCCACCGATGCAGCAGATGGTTCAGGCATTTACGACTTACGTACAAAAATTTTCTTTGAGCCAAACAGAGACGGTGATTGGCTACCTTATCCCATGAATCCGGGAATAAGTACACCTTCTGAAACCGGTGGAAATGCGGGTGGAATTGTTAATGATCCTTATGATGAATCCCGCCTCACAACATGGGTTGTTTCGGGCGTTTACAAGTTTGCACCGCTGAATTTTTACTATGTAGCGGATAAAACTTTTCCTCAGTTATTTATTACCAGCGCGGAAGTTAACTTTTTAAAAGCTGAAATATACAATCGGGGAATTGGTGGTATAGCTGCTAATCCAGCCCTGGCTAAACAGTTTTATGAAGAAGGCATAACAGAATCTGTTAAGTTTTGGTATGGCCTTGCAAATAGTTCCGCGATATGGACGGTCAATAAACCTGCGTCCGCACCAACGGCACTGGAACTAACAACAATGCTTTCCCATCCTGCTGTAGCCTACAGCGCCACGCCTGCAACAGCTTTAGAGCAAATCTACAAGCAGAGCTGGATCGCTTTTTTCCATCAACCACTGGAAGCATGGAATCTGCAAAGAAGAACTGGTGGTAAAACACCTGCTGAAGCGCTTTCTCCTTCAAGCCCGGTTCTTAATTTCAATAAGTTGATATATCCGACTTCTGAAACGGAATCAAATTATGATAATTGGAAAGCAGTAACCGGAGGCACTAACGATGAAAAAGTGAAACCCTGGTTTATGCCTTAATGATTACATTAAAGATGTATTTATATTTCTATTGTAAACAAAAGCAGCTACCTCAATGGCTGCTTTTGTTTAATAAGGATCGGTTTTCGGACAAAATATGTTAAAGGGCATATGAATTATTTCTGTTCATTTAATTTTGATCCTGTATTGAATAATCTCGTTTTGCGCTCATCCCAAATAAACACATACATGTCTACCCGTAGAAAATTTTTGCAAACATCTGTGCTGGGTTCCGCAGCGGTTTTAACCAGCAAACAAGCTTTAGCAGATACCATAACCCTATCCAAACCGGTTATTAATCAGCCCATTGTTGTTTCCACCTGGGATTTTGGAAAAACAGCCAATAGTGCCGCGTGGGAAATACTTGCTCAGAAAGGCAGGGCGGTAGATGCCGTGGAAGCCGGGGTAAGGATACCTGAAGCCGATCCAACAAACCATACTATTGGGTACGGTGGCTACCCGGACAGAGATGGTTATGTAACGCTTGATGCCTGTATCATGGATGAGTTTTACAACTGTGGGTCCGTAATGGCGCTGCAGCATGTTACCCATGCCATATCTGTTGCAAGACTGGTGATGGAAAAAACGCCGCACATTGTATTGGCAGGCGATGGCGCTTTACAATTTGCTTTAGCCAACGGGTTTAAAAAAGAAAACCTACTTACGCCGGAAAGCGAAAAAGCATGGAAAGAGTGGATGAAAAACGCAAAGTATGAACCCGAAATAAATATTGAAAACAGACTGTACGATAAAGGCAAGGATCCGATCCCCGGCGGACCCGATAATCATGATACCATAGGAATGCTTGCAATGGATGCAAAAGGAAATTTAGGCGGAGCGTGCACCACCAGCGGTATGGCTTTTAAAATGCATGGCCGGGTAGGCGACTCGCCTATTATTGGTGCTGGGCTATATGTAGACAATGAAATTGGAGCGGCTACTTCATCAGGAGTGGGTGAAGAGGTCATTCGCATTGTTGGCTCACACCTGGTGGTGGAGCTCATGCGGCAGGGATTTAAGCCTGAAGCGGCGTGCAGGGAGGCGGTACAGCGCATTATTAAACGCAATCCTGAAAAATCAAAAAAGATACAGGTAGGATTTGTAGCATTAAATAAAAACGGAGAATACGGCGCTTATGCCCTGCAGAAAGGGTTTACCATATCTGTAAAAAGCGGAAAGGAAGAAAAGATATACGCTGCAAAGAGCATTTACAAGAGTTAGGCGCACTTTCGTACCAAACTTTTTCGATAGCTACCAGGTTATGACGGGTTTCGTTGTTCAACCAAAGGTGAACAATTGCGCTCAGCAAGCATTAATGATTTGGGCGACGAGGCAAAAGCCGCTTTTAGGCAGCTTTTTCAGGAGAAATGGTATCTAACAAATATGTGCTCATTGTTTTAAAGGCTTGTTTTTGAAATGAGATATTCAGCATTACTATTAAACTATGAGAACTTAAATGAATTGGCGAATTGTATATAATTAATTTTTAAAAAAATGACGATCTTTTTGTTTTTTACAATAAAGTGATGTTATTTTAACATTAAATTTGGGAGAGTATCGTTCATTTTTTAATGTAATAGTTTAAAAAACAAAGTTTTTGTCAACCCTTATACTTATAATTTATAAATCAAAACCAACAGCGATGAAGAAGTCAACAGTTCTGATGCTTATGGCGGTGCTACTATTTTGTGGTGCATTCGCTTATGGGCAGAACCAAAAAACAGTAACCGGCCTGGTTAAAGATGGAGCCGGAGAAGTTCTGCCCGGTGTTTCAGTTATCGAAAAAGGCAGTAAAGCCGGAGGTACATTTACCGATGACGCGGGGAAGTTCACGATCAGCGTAGGCAATAATGCAGTACTCATATTCAGTTCTGTAGGATTTACCACAAAAGAAGTGGCAGTAGGCAACAGCAGCAACCTCAACGTTTTTCTGGTAGCGTCTCAGGGTGAGCTATCAGAAGTTGTGGTAACGTCTTTGGGTATTACAAGACAAACAAAATCTCTTGGTTACGCAACAGCTACTGTTAAGGCAGAAGACATTACCAGGGCCGGATCGCCCAGCTTTGCTGCCGCATTGTACGGTAAAGCGCCGGGCGTTCGTATAGGAGCTACCCCGGGAGGCGCCACCAGTGCCATAAACATCAACATTCGCGGGTTGAATACCATTACGGGTAAAACACAGCCCCTCATTGTGTTGGATGGTGTACCTATCCGCAACGAAGAAGTAAATAATGGAAACTATTGGGGCGATCAGCGCATCCGTGGTAACGGGTTGCTGGATATTAACCCCGAGGACATTGATAACCTGTCTATTTTGAAAGGCGCTTCCGCAGCAGCGCTATACGGTTCTGAGGCGGTGAACGGCGTGGTATTGATCACTACAAAAAAGGGAAAAGGTGGTAAGGGATTTACCGTTGATGTAAATGCCAACGCCAGCCAGGACAGGGTTGCTTTTTTACCAAGGTACCAGAGTGTAAGGGGCGCCGGTGCACCGCTGAATATTAGTAATGGTGGTCAGGATAGTGAAGGATTTATTTATTATGACCTGGATGGTGATGGTATCAAAGAAACAAGAGGTATTCTCAATTACAGTATCAATTTCGGACCCGTGTTCGACGGCAAGCCTACCATGGCCTGGGACGGTGTAATCAGACCTTATGAAGCACAGAAAAATGGCTATAAAAACCTCTTTCAAAACGCAAACAATTCTTCTTTCAATGTTGCGGTTTCACATGCTTCTGAGAACTCGAATGTGCGGTTTTCTTTAACCCGTCAATCCAACGAAGGCGTGAGCCCTGGTTCAGAGAATTTTAAAAATATCGCCAACTTCAACAGCACTTTTAATTTTGGAAAAAAGTACTCTGTTGACCTGATGGTGAACTATATCAACCAGCAAACCAACAACCGCCCTTATTCTATTGATCGGCTGACCAATAATTTTACGGGTATGATTGGCAGGTTCGACGATGGCGCCTGGTATAAGAATAAATACAAAACCAGTATGGGCTACAGGTACGTAACCGGAACCAACCAGAGCTTAACTCCCGATGAAAACATCAAATATAATGGGTTCAAAGGCGACCTGATGGATTATGTATGGCGCGTGTATGAGAATAATACAGAAGAAAAGAGCAACCGGGTAATCGCCAGTTTAACCAACAACTGGCAAATCATTAACGATTTGAGACTGCGTGCCAGAATTTCTACTGATTTCACATCCATGTTAACAGAATCAAGAAACTCTACAGAAATACCACTGGCATTTGGTAATTCGGGTTATTTTGGTTTAAGTTCTTACAACAATACCATTCTTTACGGAGATGTATTATTGACTTATAACAAGCAAATTACCCCCGATATTGAATTGAATGTAATGGGTGGTTATACAGCTACCGATGATAAATCTACCTGGTTGAACAGAGGAACAAGCGGAGGCTTAAGCACCGAAAACCTGTTCGATATAGCGGCATCTGTAAATACTCCCGGTAGTAGTTCGGATAGAAGATCGTTGGTAAGAGATGCCCTTATCGGAACCATCAACGGAAGCTTTAAAGGCTACCTTTTTCTCGAAGGAACAGTGCGCAGAGACAGAACTTCTACCATGCATCCAAACAATAACGCGTTTGTATATCCATCGGTGAATTCGAGTTTTGTGATCAGCGAAGCATTTCAGTTGCCCGCCTTCATTAGTTATAGCAAACTGCGTGCTTCCTGGGGTATAGTGGGTAACTATCCCGATCCATATCGTGCCAACATTGCCTATAATCAAAATACGCTGGGTAGCCAGGGTGGCGGTCAACCGGTTTTATACACCACCATTCCCGGTAGTTTTGGTAACGACGGTATACGGCCGGAGGAAAAACATGAATTTGAATTTGGTTTGGAAACACAATTCTTGAACAGGCGACTGGGCTTTGATTTTACCTATTATAACGGACAGATCGTTGACCAGATTTTGCCATTAACACTTCCCCAAACTTCCGGTGCCGGCTCGGTATTTACCAATATTGGTACATTAAGAAACAAGGGTATAGAAATTGGTTTAAATGGTACGCCTTTTCTTACACCTGATTTTTCGTGGAATATAGGACTGAATTTATCCTTTAACGACAACCGTGTTGAAAAACTTGCGCCGGGGTTAGACCAGCTATTGCACGCCGATTATGATGGCAACGCAGCCCAGTTGGTATCAAAAGTAGGTCAGCCTATGGGTGATTTTTTAGCTCACCCGGTTGCGGTTAATGATAAGGGTCAAAAGATAGTAGATCCTAATGGCATGTACAAGGTAGATGCGACCAGGATGGAAAAGGTAGGCAACGCTATGCCTAAGGCAATTGGCGGATTATCCAATTCGTTCAGGTATAAAGGAATTGCTTTAGATGTAATGATGGATTTCCGTTATGGCGGTTATATTATGCCTACTGCAATCAACTGGATGATCAGCAGGGGGCTTTTGGAAGAAAGTTTGAATTATATGGATGAAGCACATGGCGGATTGGCTTACTATGAAGGACCTAACGGGAGAGTTAGAACAGATGCCGCGCAGGGACCGAATGGCGAAACGGTTTACCATGATGGGTTTATCCAGGAAGGTGTTAAATTAGACGGTACACCCAATGATTATATTGTTTCTTCAGCCGACTATTACTGGACAGTTTATAATTGGGGTGGACCACAGTACAGCCCCAATACCCGCTATGAACTGTATATTCAAAAGAACAGTTATATTAAAATGAGGGAAATCTCATTAGGGTATGATTTACCAACCAACCTGATCCGTAAAATTGGTGCGAAAAAACTTCAGTTATCCGTGTTTGGAAGAAATCTTTTTTACCTGTACAGAACTTTAAAAGATATTGATGCGGAACAAACAACCGCGGGTTCAAGGTGGGCGCAAACGCTTACCAATGTGGGAACCAACCCGTCTACAAGAAGTTTTGGTGTAATGCTGAGAGCGAGCTTCTAAATTTTAATTTAAAGAATTACAACTAAAAAATATTGTATGAAGAAGTTATTGTTTTTTTTATCTATAGGGATTGCCGCAGGAATCACCTCCTGCACTAAATCAGACTTTAAAGACAGTTATGCGGATCCTTCCAAGATATCTACTACTACAGTTGAGAAGCAATTCGCCGGTTTTTTACAATCTAACAAAGATTATGTATTACCCGGTTACTGGAATTATTTCGTGGTATTGAGAACTACGCTTACACACTATACTCAGGCTGTTGGATGGATAAATGCACCGGCTCAGTATGTTCCTGGAGCTGCGGGTATTAATTCACGATGGGATAACTATTATAGCCTCCTTGCTCAGTACAGGGAACTGGAAAAAGTATACAATGCCTTAAGCGCCGAGGATCAGTCTTTGCGTAGGGTTTACATGATAGCGGCAACGGTATATCTGTACGATCATACACAGCAAATGATAGACCTGCATGGCGATATTCCGTTTTCTGAAGCGGGCATGCTCAGTACCAACGGCGGAAATTACCAGTCTTCTTTGCCCGCGTATGATGACGCAAAAGGCCTTTATACGAAGATGCTCGATGATTTGAAAGGCTTTGCTACTGAGCTGAACTCAATCTCATTAATAGCGGGAATAGAAACCGGATTCAAAAACCAGGATTTCATCAATAAGGGAAGCCTCGCCAAGTGGAAGATGTATACCAATTCCCTGCGCGTAAGAATGCTTGCCCGCGTATCTGATGTGCCAGACTTTCAGGCCCGTGTTGCCAGCGAAGGCGCTGAAATCATGAGTAATCCTACCCAGTTTCCCCTGGTAACAAGCAATGCCGATAACATCCAGATTAATGTTACCGACTTAAACACGCCTATCAACTCAAGTAGTTTTAGAAGCGGGCTGGAAGATTGGGATGGTAACTTAGCAGGTAAAGCCATGATTGAGCACATGAAAACAAATGGCGATCCGCGTTTGCGGGCAATGTACCAGCCCGGCGACAGTGCAGCGGGGGTTTATATTGGATTAGATCCAATGCTCACAGCTTCTGCCCAAACCGAACTGGTAGCTGATGGTATGATAGCACGGTACAATTGGTCAACATTAAGCCGCAACCAGTATTTCCCTGGTGTATTGATCACTGCACCTGAAATAAGTTTTTTTGCCGCTGAAGCAGCTTTAAAAGGAGGACAGTCCGCTGTTGCTAAAGCAGCGTATGAAGATGGCATTAAAAAATCCATAGAGTTTTACTATTGGTTGAGATCCATCAGCAATGATAATGCCTCACCCGCTCTTGTTCCAACCAATGCAACAGAAGTAAACAATTACATTGGAAGTGCCGGTGTTAAATGGGATAATGCGGCAACAGACGCGGATAAGCTGAAATTGCTTGCCACGCAAAAATGGATCCACTACAGCGTTGTTGAGCTTGTTGAAAGCTGGGCGGAACAAAGACGCCTGGATGCTCCCAGCTTTAATTTTGAAGTGGATAATTCCAATACCCAGAAGCTTCCGCCCTACCGGTGGTTTTATGCAGGCAGCGAGCAAACATATAATACAGAAAATTATGAAGCTGTAAGGGCTAAGGATAACCTTTCAACCAAAATTTTCTGGGATGTGAATTAACATGTACCAGATATTGATTAAGAAGATAAATTTGTTTAAGAGGCGGGCTTTAAGGCCTGCCTCTTTACTTTTGTATACCTGTATTAAAATTTCTTTGGTATGTCTGTTATTAAGGCCGGTTGGATTCTTACTTTTCTGATTTCTTTGTTTGTTTTGAATACGGGAACAACAAAAAGCAGACCCCGGGCTTTTTCACACACATCAATCCCGGCTCCAGGCCAGGATTCTGTATCACGAGGCAGACAATTGGCGCTGCAATACTGCCGGATGTGCCACCTTTTTCCTGATCCTTCTTTATTGGACAAAAAAACCTGGGTAGATAAAGTGTTGCCCAATATGGGACTAAGACTTGGTATAAATGAAAGCGGTAAAGACCCTTATGCAGACTTGCTTCCGGAGGAGCAACCCATCATGCGCAAATTGAATGTATACCCTGCAGTTCCTTTGATTGCAAAAAAAGACTGGGATCAAATTGTAAAATATTTTGAGCGGGAAGCACCCGAAGAACCATTGCCACAAAAGAATCATGATCCAATCCGGGATACGCTCTCTTTATTTTTAACGCGACAGATCAGTTTCGACGATAAGCCGCTCCCCAAAACAACCATGCTGAAATTCAACAACGCGTCGGATGAAATGTACATAGGCGATGGGCAGCATAAATTGTACATATTAGATAACTATTTTAACTTTAAATCGGCATGGAATACAGAGAGTGCTCCTGTTGACATCGGCTTCAGGAAGGGAGCGGCTCCATTACTGCTTACGGTCGGAAGCTTCGTCCCCTCAGATCAGCAGTTGGGTCGCCTGTTATCGTTCGACACCAGCTTTGCAACACCCCTGCCGGAAATTAATATTGATCATTTATCGAGGCCGGTTCAGTTTGCATATGCTGATCTGAACAATGATGGAAAAGAAGATGCGGTAATCTGCAATTTTGGAAACAATGCAGGGAGGCTGGCCTGGTATGATGATTTTCAGGCAGCAAAAGAAAATATCATTATAAATCTTCCGGGCGCCAGAAAGGTAGAGATCAAAGATTTTAACGGAGATGGCAAACCCGATATTATGGCGCTCATGTCGCAGGCATGGGAAGGAGTTTCTATGTTTTACAATTTAGGAAAAGGCACATTTAAAGAAAAAAAACTCCTGCAGTTTTCACCTGTGTTTGGTTCAAGCTATTTTGAACTGGCGGATTTTAATAAAGACGGACACCTGGATATTTTACTTACCAATGGCGATAACTGGGATTATTCCGCTGTAAATAAATATTATCATGGCGTTCATATTTATCTTAATGATGGCAAAGACAATTTCAAAGAAGCGTGGTTTTATCCGTTGTACGGAACATCAAAAGCCGTAGCCGCAGATTTTGATAATGACGGGGATTTGGATATTGCTGCCATCGCGTTTTACGCAAACCTGGAACATCCTGAAAATGGATTTGTTTATTTTTCAAACCAGGGGGACCTGAATTTTCTACCTTCGTCTCCCATTGAAGCCGCTTCGGGAAAATGGCTGACCATGGAAACCGGAGATTTTGATCATGATGGCGATACAGACATTGTATTAGGCTCGTATTTTCATACGGTAGGAGAGCTAAGCAAACTTGTAGATAAAGGAACAACATCTTTCCCACAGCTTCTTGTTTTAACCAATACTACAAAATAGAATACGATAGTTCTGTAATTTGATACTTTTACTTTTCACCGGATCCTTTCTCCCTTAACCTCCGGTATACTTTTATTGCACTCATTAAAACGATTACAAAAGCTATTAATCCCAGCAGTCCCCAGGCCCAGCTCATATTTTGCTTTACGGAAACCAGCATTACAATAGCAACCAAAAAAACAGTTGCAACTTCATTCCATATTCTTAATTGCCGGGATGACCACCGGAAAATACCTTTCATTTGCTGGGCGTAAATGCGTTGCAGGGAAAAATGATATAAAAACAGCCCCAGTACAAAGCAAAGTTTAATAATCAGCCATGTTGGTAAAGAGCCAAACATATCTAACATCCATAAACCAAAAATGAGTGTTAGCAGGGCAGAAGGCCAGGTAATACCCAGCCACAATCTTTTGATCATAACACGGTATTGATCGTGGAGTATGGTTTTCGCAGGGTCTGGTTTTTCTGCGGCTTCAGTATTGTAAATAAATAACCGCACGATGTAAAACATACCGCTGAACCAGGTTACTATAAAAATAATGTGTAGCGCTTTAATGTAGAGGTACATATTTTTTATTTTAAAAATCTGCCCACAACAGGAATTTTTTGAAACTCACTTTTTTCTACTTTCAGAACAAAAAGCAGGAACGCTGCCAGTATTATAGTAGCGGCAGTATAATTAAAAGCCATATTAGACCATAAGTTTGTTAACAGCCGGTGCAGGTAAAACAATACAACCACAATAATAATATAGGCGCAGAGTTTTTTCCAGGCATAGGGAACGGGATATTCTTTTTGTCCCCACACATAACAGGCTATCATCATGCTGCCGTAACAGAAAAAAGTGGCCCATGCGCTGGCCATATAACCATAGCGCGGAATAAAAAGATAATTAATAATAAAAGTGATTAGTGCGCCGCCTATAGTTATCCATGCGCCGGCTGAAATTTTGTTGGTTATTTTGTACCATACCGAAAGATTATAATATATGCCCAGGAACATGTTGGCCAATAACAGGATAGGCACAACTTTCAGTCCTTTCCAGAAAACGGGGTTTTGAATAAAATACTTCCATACATCTAAGTACAGCGCCACAAAAAGGAACATGACACAAATAATGATCACAAAAAATTTCATTACCCTGGCGTATGTACGTTGTGGATTTTCGCCCGAAGCCTGCTTAAAGAAAAAGGGTTCCGCACCCAGCCGAAAGGCCTGTATAAAAACAGTTATCAGTATCGCCAGTTTATAGCAGGCCCCGTATGTGCCAATTTCAATCTTCATGTCGCCACCGGGTGGCGGCACCCCCCACCAGCCCAGCATCAGGCGGTCAATTGTTTCATTAACCATACCCCCAAACCCCACTACCAGCATAGGCAGGGAATATATCATGATTTCCTTCCATAATTTAACATTAAAGCGCCAGCGGATCAACCGGAACTCGCTCCACAACAATAACACTGCAAAAGCAGACTGAAACAGGTTGGCAATAATAACATAGGTAGTCCCCATGTTTTTATTGTTCAAAACAGAAAAAACGCTGTTGGGGTTTGAAGCTGCAAGTTTTGGCGTAACAGATAACAGAAAATAGAGCGTGCCAATATTTAAAAGTACAGAGGTTAAACGAACAAAGGCATATTTTAAAGGCCTGCCATCCTGCCGTAGTTTGGCAAAGGGTATAACAGAAAGGCTGTCAAAGGCTACTATCAATATAGCAAGTGTAATGTACTCAGGATGATCGGCCACATTAGCAAAGCTGGCCAGCGGTGATGTGCATAGCAACAATAATATGGTAAGTAAAATGGTAGAAGTAATGATTGAAATACTTGTAGTATTATATAAATCATTTTTGTATTGCGGGTATTGACTAAACCGGAAGAAGCCGGTTTCTAATCCGTAGGTATAAATAACATTTAAGAAAGAGGTAAGTGCGTAAACCAGGGTCATATCGCCGTAGCTTCCCCCACTTAACTTTAGCGTAAGATAAGGAGTAAGTATATAAGTTAGCAGCCTCGCAATAATACTGCTTGCTCCATACCATAATGTTTGTCCTGCTAATTGTTTAATGCCCGCCAAAAACAAAAATATTTAAACAAGAAAAGAGTGCGGTAAAGGTAAGTGGAATAAGTATTTTGATCACAAAACCCCTTTGAATAATCCATTTTTCCGTTCCGGGCTAACAGGCTATAATTTTTCTTTACACGCTCCAGTGTAGAATTTCTATCGTGTTTTTGGTAACGGGGATGAAAATTTTTTATTGATGCAACCTTTTTTCTATAATATGTAGTCTCCTCTTATAAATGAGTATATGAAAAAATATTTTTTACTTCTTTTGATAGGTATTACCTGTGGCATAACAGCCTCCGCCCAGGTTGGCGAAGCTGTTGTGGAGTTCAATAAAGCAAAAAGAACAGTAAAGTCAATGGAAATAAGTGATGCGCCGGATATTGTAGAGCAGGCTATAAAAAACAAAATGCTCAAATCGGGATATAAACCGAAGGAAACTAAGGGCTGGATGATGTTTAAAGACATTACCGACCCCGAAATCGTAAGTGAGCGCAGTGATCTGTACATAAAAGTAGAAAAAAAAAGCAGGAAAGAAAAGGACGTTAGTCTGGTGTATTTTTTTGCCAGTAAACCGGGAGAACAGGCAACGCCCGTGCCTTTCGTAAACAATATGTTGTCGGAAAATGGTTTTTACAGCAGTATTGCTTCTTATACGGCAACTGAGCGACTGGAGAAAGATATCCGGGATCAGGAAGAAGTTACTAAAAAAACTCAAAAAAAATATGATGATTTGGTAAAAGATCAGGCTTCACTGGAAAAAAAGATCAAAAACCTCCAGGAAGAGCTGGAAGACAATAAGAAAAAGCAGGAAAGCCAGGTAACGGAAGTAGAAACCCAGCGTAAGATACTGGAGCAATTAAAGGCAAAACGAAACAATTAAAGCGCTAAAGTGCACTACTATGAAAGATAGCCCCTGGTGCCCGCCGGATTTGCGCGGGCATTTTTTTTCAGTCCCTTTGTTGTTGTTCCTTATTCTTTAGTATAAACCATGTACCTTTGCGGCTTCTTTTTTAATATTCTTCATGAGCGATCCTATAAAACATGAATGCGGACTGGCATTTATAAGACTAAGAAAGCCCTTTTCTTATTATCTCCAGCAATATGGTTCGGTAACATATGGACTCAATAAGCTGTACCTGCTTATGGAAAAACAGCATAACCGCGGGCAGGACGGGGCAGGGATAGCTACGGTTAAACTGAACACAGAACCAGGCTATCCATTTATGCATCGAATCCGCAGTATTGAAAACATGGCTATTGCCGATTTGTTTCACCAGATATCGGAAGAAATTGCGGAATTGGAAAAATATCAGCCGGAATTAAAAAAGCATCCGGGGCTAATGAAAGGCAATATTCGGTTTATGGGAGAATTACTACTGGGACATTTGCGGTATGGTACCCAGGGAAGAAATAATGTTGAATTTTGTCATCCCTTTATTAAATGTCATACTATTCCGGCTTTGAACCTTGCATTAGCCGGTAATTTTAATCTTGTAAATACAGAGGAACTTTTTGCTTTAGTGAATATTGAGCCTGGCGTATTTCAAAAGCAAAGTGATCTTGCTGCGATGATGGAAGTTGTCCATCATTTTTTAGTTAAAGAAGATGAACAGCACCCCGAAAAGCTGGATATCGCGAATGTGTTAAGGAAATCGGCTAACTTGTTTGATGGTGGCTACCATGTAGGCGGACTTATTGGAAACGGAGATAGTTTTGTTATGCGTGATGCCCATGGCATACGTCCTTCCTATTACTATGTAAGTGATGATGTTATAGTGGCGGCTTCAGAACGTGCGGCTATCCGTACTACCTTTAATGTTGGAGAAAATGAAGTGAAGGAGCTTATGCCCGGTCATGCATTAATTGTGCGGGCAGATGGTACATACCAGATTGAACAGATTATTGAGCCAAAAGAAAGGAAGGCCTGCAGTTTTGAACGGATCTATTTTTCCCGGGGTAATGATAAAAAAATTTATAAGGAAAGAATAGCCTTAGGCAATCACTTAAGTGATTATGTGCTTAAAGCGATTAACAATGACCTTAAAAACACAGTTTTTTCATTTATTCCCAATACCGCGGAAGTAGCTTTTTATGGGTTGTTAAAGGGGATGGAAAACTATTTGAATAAAATTAAGATACAGCGAATAAGTTCCTGGGGAAAGGATTACGATGAAGAAAAGCTAGCGGAAATGATCAACCGGCGCATCCGGGTAGAAAAAATAGCCAATAAAGACGTGAAAATGCGCACGTTTATCACGGAAGATGTTAGCCGCAATGAACTGGTGCAGCATGTATATGATATCACCTATGGATCAATAAGGAAAGGAGAAGATACCGTTGTGGTAATTGACGACTCCATTGTACGTGGCACTACACTGAGAGAGAGCATAATAAAAATGCTGTCAAGACTTGAACCCAAAAGAATTATCATTGTTTCTTCGGCTCCGCAGATCAGATATCCCGATTGCTACGGCATTGATATGAGTAAGATGAATGATTTTATTGCTTTTCAGGCAGCCATCACTTTGCTTAAAGAACAAAAAATGGACTATATCCTGCAGGATTTGTACAATAAATGCAGGGAAATGGAAAGAAACAACCAGTTGCATACAGAAAACGTAGTGCGCGGGATTTACAAGCCGTTTACAGCCGGGGATATATCTAAAAAAATAGCACAGCTCATTACGCCACATGATGTTACCACCCCTGTAGATGTAATATACCAAACTATTGAGGACCTTCATGAATCATGCCCTACCAATACTGGCGATTGGTATTTTACGGGAAACTACCCTACTCCAGGCGGCAACAGGGTTGTGAATAAAGCGTTTATAAATTTTATGGAGGGGAAGAATATCAGGGGATATTAACGGGATTGTTGGCTTGGTTTTTGTTTAGATCTTGAGATATTTTTGCACCCGTTTTTAGATCCTGTGTTTCCTATGTTGTTTTTATAGATTATAATTAAGTACCCTCTTGAATTTTCATTTTACGCATTATTGTTAAGCTACTCCTATTGTCAGATATTGTTCCCCTAAATGTTAGAGAACAGATGAAGTCTGTATTGTTCATTCGCCATGCCAAAAGCAGTTGGGATAATGTATCTGTAAGCGATTTTGACCGTTCGCTTAATGAACGGGGCAAAAAAGATGCTCCGGAGATGGCAAGGCGTCTGATAAGCAGAAAAGTTCCTCTCGACTCCTTTATTTCCAGCCCGGCCAAAAGAGCCAGAAAAACAGCCGAATTTTTTATTAAGGCCTATGAGTTGCCTGAAAGCGCCCTGGTTTTAAAAGCTGAGCTTTATATGCCTTCTACTGATGTATTTTATGACATAATAGAAGGCGTTGCAGATCAGTTTCATCATCTTGCAATATGCTCCCACAATCCTGCCATTACCCACTTTGTAAATCTTCTCACCAATGAGATTAAAGTAGACAATATTCCTACCTCTGGCATTTTTGCAATAAAGACCAATATTACACACTGGCAGGATTTCCGGAAAGCCCCCAAACAATTTTGGTTTTTTGATTATCCGAAAAACCATCCATAAATCCTGGTGGATGGTATTATAAAACAATCATTTCTGTATCTCCGGTCAGCCTCAGCAGGTTAGTGCGTAATTATCTCTTTCCCAACCTGTTCAGTGTAGTTTCATTTCAATTAACAAAAGTCAAAATCGTAAAAATACTATGTTTTTTTAGTAAAAGCACAGTTATTTTGCGCCCGGATTGATAAGTGTAAACATTTAGAATAAAATAAAAGTATTTTCCATTAACGGTAGGTAATTATTTTAAAATCACTTAGTGAAAACCTTAAACCCTATAAAATGAAACAGAATTTTACTCTAACCATTTTCTTTATAATTCTATTATATTCAGCTTATTCGCAAACTACCTATATTGATAATGGCAGCTCGGCAACTTACACTTTACAGGCAGGCGACAGCCTCTACATCAGGCAAGGCACTTTCACTGGCAAAATAAATGATTGGGACCAGGGTGGTAAAGTAACAATAGCCGTCGGCGCTACTTTTAAGCCTTCATCGGTAAATGGTTATCATAGTAAATATATCGTATATGGGTCAGCTATACTGCCTTCCTTACAAACGGCAACCGGTTTCGAAATGCAAAATTATGGAGCTATTACGGTTAGCGGAAACGCTCACATGAATGGCGGCTCCCAAACCTGGACCAACGCTAATAACGCGACCATTCACTTTAAGGGTTCTCTGGCTATAAATGCAAATGAAGGTCATTTAATAAATTATGGCGAAATAATTATAGAAAAAGATTTCACTTCCTACGCCTCTGTTTCCATAATAAACAGGAAGAATGTTTTAATCGGTGAAGATTTTGCCATAGGCACCGGGCAATTGCAGAATGAAGGATACTGGTATGCTCAAAAAAGCATTACGATCAATAGCAATGCTACCATAACCAATACCTGCAGAATGGTATCCGGAAGAACAATTGCCATTAATTCAGGTACAGTTTACAACAGCGGCTTACTTTGGACTTCCGATAATAAAGGCCTGTCTGCATTCACTAATAATGGCACGATTATAAGTTTGGACAGGGGGATGATCAAAAGTGCAAAGTTCACCAATTATGGCACGCTAAAAGGAAATGGATTTTTGTATTTAACAGGTAAAACCATTGGTGGTGGAACAATAGGCGTAAACGGGTATACTACTGACACCTTAAAAGTGAATACGGTGAACCGCAGCTCAAGCACGCAGATATTTGATGATCAGTGGGGTACTGTGTATCCTAACACCATATATGTTCCATTTGGGGCGCCTGATACTGAAACATCATCCGGCTATCCCTGCTATGCCGCTTCCGCCCCCATTATATTGCCCTTAGTATGGAATGATTTTTCTGTAAAACTTGCAAATCAAATGCCTCTGTTAAACTGGTCGGCCGAATCTGACCATGGAACCTTGTTCGAGGTGCAGCGCAGTTACAATGGAAAAGAATTTGTTCCGCTTGTTAAAGTGCCGCGACAGGATAATTCAGCCTATCAATATTACGACAGAGAATTACCCGCTAACCGAACGGCAATGGTATATTACCGTATTAAAGTTATTGAGCCCGGAGGCTTGGAAAAATACAGTGATATTAAAACGATCAGTTTGGGTTCTCCAGTGGTAAACGGTATTGCAGCTTCGCCCAATCCCTTTACCAGCCAGCTAAACATCAGCTATCGTTCCCCGCGGAAAGAAAAGATCAGCATTGTCATTTTTAATCTTCAGGGACAACTGCAATTCTCCAGGGCAGTAGCGGTAAGCAGCGGCAGCAACGATATTGCTATTTCAGAAGCGTCCCGGCTGGAAAAAGGGTTTTACATCATTAAGGTCACGGGAGAAAATGGTACAGTTGCTTCGGGGAAACTCATAAAACAATAGTATTAAAGAGCATTGGACGGTTGGATACGGGCTGCCTGAAATATATTGAGGGCGGCCCTTTTTGTTTTCAGTATATTATACAACAGGGGACACTAATGCTTCTCCTGAAGCACCACCTTTTTTTGTGCAACGTTTAAATGATAAACAGCGCCCACCTTTAATGCATAATTTTCCTTATCGTGGCCTACCGGGAAACCCATACAAACCGGGTAGTCGTATTCTTTTACGATATCAAAAATAATTTCGTGTATGGTTTTTCCAAAAGGTCTTGTGGTATCTTTCATTTCTGTGAATCCGCCAATGATTAATCCTGCCAGCTTATCTAATTTTCCGCTTCGTTTCAATTGATACAGCATTCTGTCAACACTGTACAGGTACTCTCCTGTTTCTTCTATAAAAAGTATTTTTCCTTTGGTCTGAATGTCGGAGGATGTGCCTGTAACATGTGCTAAGAGTGAGAGATTGCCTCCTACCAACTGTCCCGAAGTTTTGCCTTTTATATTTAGTGCGTTTGCTTCGCAGCTATATTTTGCCTTTTTGCCTGTTAAGGCTTTTCTTAAAGATTGTACATATTCGTTTTTATATTCCTCACCGTTAAAAGCTGCAGCCATGGGGGCATGCATGGTGGCGATTCGGTAGTTGGAATAAATGTGGGTATGCAAAATGGTAATATCACTGAATCCAATTACCCATTTGGGATATTTTCTGAATTTTTTAAAATCAATTTGCTCAACTATGCGCCCGCAACCATATCCTCCTCTTGCACACAAGATGGCTTTTATATTTCTATCGTCCAGCATTTGCTGAAATTCAGCTAATCTTTCTTCGTCGTTGCCCGAAAAATAAGTAGTTGACCCGCTGCCTACCGTATGACCTGCCTGCACTTTATAACCCCATTGCTGCAACACCTCAATACAGGTATGCACTTTTTCGGCAGCCATATATCCTGCCGGGCAGGTGATGCCGATCGTATCGCCTTTTTTAAGATAAGAAGGTATTTTTACCATGTATTGTATGCTATGTATTTGTTGTAAATCCTGTATTTTACTTACCACTTACCCCGTCCGAACAGTGTTCAGCCTGGCGGGCACTTACCACTTATCACTTACCACCTTCCACCGGTCTCTCACACTTCCGTTAATTCCGTTCCACTATCAGTAACGCTCAGGCGATGCAATACACCGCACTTAAGGGCATAGTTGTTTCTCTGGTGCCCTACAGGAAAATCAAAGCACACGGGATATTTATATGATTCCACTTTTTTCCATACAATATCATGTAATGTTCTTCCAAACTCTTCGCCCGGATCGTCGGGCTTTATTTTAAAGCCGCCAATGATCAGTCCTTTTAATTCCGAGAGCTTACCGGTTCGTTTCAGGCTCCAGAACATCCGGTCAATGCTATAGAGGTATTCGCCTGTATCTTCAACAAATAAGATCTTACCGGCGGTTTTAATATCAGATCTTGACCCGGTAAGCGTTTCTATTGTTTTTAAATTGCCTCCTGTTAATGTGCCTTCGGCAATACCATTGCGGTTTTTTAAGTGGTATAAAGCGGTGTATTTCATTTTAACGCCGGTAATGGCGTCTTTTATAGACACAATGGTTTCTTTTTGCACAGGCTCGGCATTTAACCAGTCGCCGGGAAAGCTATTGCACATTTTTGAATGAACGGTGGCTACTTTATAATTGCTGCTGATGTGGCAATGCATAACGGTAATGTCGCTGAAGCCAATGATCCATTTGGGTTTGATAAGGAATTTTGAAAAATTAAGCTGGTCAATGATCCGGACAGAGCCATAGCCACCTCTTGCGCACATGATGGCTTTTATGGAGGGATCATCCAGCATGCGCTGAAAATCCTGTGCTCTTTCCTGATCGGTTCCCCCAAAGCTGAAATCTCGTTTACCTATGGTTGTACCCAGTCTTACTTTTAGCCCCCAGCTTTGTATTTGCTCAATGGCAGGCTGAAGTTCCTCAATGGTAATGTATCCTGCAGGAGATGTAATGCCCATCACGTCTCCGGGCTTAAGTTGTTGTGGAATGCGGAAGGATGTATCCGAATGGTGCGCCGAAGCTGCCAGGGTCCTGAGTGAAAGACCGGTTGTGAACAGGGAAGAAAGGAAATGTTTTCGATTCATGTTCCAAAGTAAAGAAAATAACAAAGTGTTGTTGATACAGCGAGTGCAAAAAGCCAATCGCAACACCAACAACACCGTAAGCTATATAAAAACTTGTGATATGTTAGCTCTTTTCCTTTAACTCATCAACAACCAAACCCTGCAAACCACCTTTGGTTGAGGCTGTGCCCTTAACGGTAATTTTTTCGCCGGCATGATCTTTTATTTTGGCATATGCCTCTTTTTTGTCATGATTTTCTACCAGTAAATATATTTTGCCATCGCTGGTAAGCAAGCCCATTGGGGCGCCACCTTTTATGCAGGCAGCAGCACATCCCTTATGCTTTTCACCATGAGCACCCTTAGCCATATAGCAGGCCATATCAAGTACTTCGCCTGAAACTGTTTTTGTTTCATCCTGCGCATTTGCGCTAAAAGTAAAGAGACAAAAGCTTACCGTTGCAAGCACTGCTGTTTTGCGGAAACTAAAATGAAGACCTTTCATAAAAGATTATTTTTAATGTGAGGAATGAGATTTTTTTAGGAGACAGTAAATGTATGAAATTCTGGGATAAGAGCTTTTATTTATCTAAGTATTCTCCATATTCAACAGGTAGTTTTTATAATTAGCAGGTTGCATGGCTAATTGTAACTGCGGTAGCCCTACAGCAAAAGTGGGTCATTTTGTATTATTGAGCTTTACGAATGGATATAATCATTTCGCTATATTGAGTTACTTTTGCATTCCTTTTTATATATATGAAAGATTATAAAAGAATTTTGGTTACAGCGGCATTGCCCTATGCAAATGGTCCGGTGCATATCGGGCATTTGGCAGGCTGTTATATACCCGCGGATATTTATGTACGTTACCAGAGAGCGCAAAAGCAGGATGTTAAATTTGTGGGCGGCAGTGATGAGCATGGCGTCCCCATTACCATCAGGGCTATGAAAGAGGGGGTGAGCCCGCAGCAGATCGTTGATAAATACCATGCTATCATTAAGGACAGTTTTGAAAAGATGGGCATTTCATTCGATATTTATTCGCGAACAACCAGTCCTGTTCATCATAAAACCGCGGCAGACTTTTTTAAGAAATTGTATGACGATGGCTTATTTGAAGAAAAAGAGACGGAGCAATACTATGATGAAAAAGCCAAAACTTTCTTAGCCGACAGGTATATCACAGGAACCTGCCCGGTATGCGGTAACCCCAATGCTTACGGCGATCAGTGCGAGAAATGCGGGTCATCGCTCAGCCCCGAGCAACTCATTAATCCGCGCAGCACGCTGAGCGATGCGGTGCCGGTAAAAAAAATGACCAAACACTGGTATTTTCCGCTCCAGCATTATGAACCCTGGCTTAAGCAGTGGGTGCTGGAAGATCATAAAGAATGGAAGAATAACGTATACGGACAATGTAAAAGCTGGCTGGATAACGGATTGCAGAGCAGGGCAATGACACGCGACAGCAACTGGGGCGTTAAAGTTCCACTGCCAGATGCAGATGGTAAAGTATTGTATGTATGGTTTGATGCGCCCATTGGCTATATCAGCGCAACAAAAGAGTTAACAGACCAATGGGCAGATTACTGGTGTAAGGAAGACACGAAGCTGGTGCATTTTATTGGTAAGGACAATATTGTATTTCATTGTATCATTTTCCCGGCCATGCTTAAGGCGCATGGCGGCTTTGTGCTGCCCGATAATGTGCCCGCCAATGAATTTTTGAACATTGAAGGCGAAAAGGTTTCTACCAGCCGCAACTGGGCGGTGTGGGTGCATGAATACCTAAAAGATTTTCCGGGCTGCGAAGATGTGTTGCGGTATGTGCTGTGTGCCAATGCCCCCGAAACCAAAGACAATGATTTTACGTGGAAAGATTTCCAGGACAGGAACAATAGCGAGCTGGTGGCCATTTTTGGCAACTTTGTAAACCGGTCGCTGGTGCTAATGCATAAGTTGTGCGGCGGTAAAGTGCCTCCTTTTCACAATGCCATTATTGATGCAGATGATAAGCAGCTTATGGAAGACATTGGGGCTGCCAAAATAAAAATCACACAGTCCATTGAAGAATACAGGTTCAGGGAAGCTTTGTTCGAGATCATTGACCTGAGCCGCAAGGGCAATCAATACCTTCAGAAAAAGGAACCCTGGAAAAAAGCCAGTGCGGAAAACGAACAACAACAAATAGACAATTGCATCCACCTGAGCCTGCAGCTTACAGCCAATCTTGCCATTCTCATCAACCCGTTTTTGCCTGCCACCGCGCAAAAGATACTGCACCTGCTGAAAGTAGTGGAAAAAATGTTAGACTGGAAGAATGCAGGCAGCTTCAAATTACTGAGCGTGGGTTATACGCTACGTGCGCCTGAACTGCTGTTCAGAAAAATAGAGGATAGTGAAATAGCCGCACAGGTTGAGAAATTGAGGACAAATGCTATTACCGGCTCCAATACGCAAAATGCTGAAAAAAAATCTGCGGACGGCAATGCAGATCAACAACCGGCAAATCTGCTTAAGCCGGAAATTGTTTACGACGATTTTGCAAAACTGGATCTGAAAACGGGGAAAATATTATCTGCCCAAAAAGTTGAAAAAGCAGATAAGCTGTTAAAACTGGAAATTGATCTTGGTTTTGAGAAACGCACCATTGTTTCGGGCATTGCATTGCATTTCAAGCCTGAAGAGATTGTTGGCAAACAGGTGGTTGTTGTGGCTAACCTGGCGCCCCGTAAAATGAGAGGCATTGAAAGCAATGGCATGATACTGATGGCAGAAGATAAGAACGGCAGGCTGCATTTTGTAAATACCGAAGAGGCAATAGCGCCGGGAGCAGGGGTGAGTTAAGTGAAAGGTTTCAGGGTACAAGTTACAGGTTTCAGGGCAGGGAAGAATTTAAGATTTGAGATTTATAATTTGAAATTGATTTCCTTCCGGTTTCGGATTTCCTGCTTCGGATTTAGTCTCACGCATCATTATATACCTTGTACACGGGTTCCCGCAACGGAAGCCCCTTATCGCTGCAGATAAATTCAAGCAGATCTGCAATCTGTCCGGACTTTACCCATTTGCTCCAGTCGGTATCGGGCATGCTTTCACGGTTAGAGTGGGTGTCAATGGTGCTGGGGGCTACTACCGAGGCGGTTACATTTTTACCTTTCGCCGCTGCATTCAGTATATTGGCCAAACTGAACAATAAAGATTTGGAAAGGGTATAGGCTACCGAGTTTTTTGCATGTTCCGGTTGAAGTACAGGTTTTGCTCCTATGAAAACCAGTCTTCCATAATCATTTTGCAGCATATGCTCAAACAGTACGCGCGAAATATGGTAAGCCGTTTCAAAATTAAGTGTGAGCATTTTTTTCAGCGTATCGCCGGTGGTATTTTCTATATTGCCCATGGCAAAACCACCAGCCAAAAATAAAGCACCCTCAATACTGCCATATAAGCTGATCGCTTCTTTAATAAATAGGAGGGAAGCATTTTCATCGGAAAGATCTAACTGGTGCAACTCAAAATTTTTGTTGTCTTTGGCAAACCCTAATTCGCTTCCCGAACGGGCAACAGCAATTACCCGGTAATCGTTTTCAAGGAACTTTTTTACGGTAACGGCGCCCAAATTTCCATTGGCTCCGGTAATAATTATAGTTTTCATACTTCTCAAATTTACAAAAAAACCGGAAGCATTTTCGGGGCAAACGCGTATAGTTTATAAATTGTAAAAAAGAGGCATAGCCCCGAACAATATTGTAACCCCACAAAAAGCGGGAGGGTTTTAACCCGTTTAAAAACAGCAAAAGATTATGGAGCGCCGTAGGCTCGCAGCAATTATGAATCGTGCCTACGGCACTCACTTCCTCAAAACTCATTTACAACCGTGCTAAAGCACGGCTTACCAAAATGCTGAGCCTACGGCTCTTTCAAATTCAGATGCGTTGCACTTGAAAGCATTTCAAATTATAAATCTCAAATTATAAATCCCTTATTGCGCCAGCGATATATTAACCTGCACGCCTGCTCTGGTGGTTACCATTGGCGCCGATGAAGAAATATACGGTATGGTTCTTTGCTGGTCGAAATAGAATTTCAGCTGTATGCGATTGCTTAATACATAGTCTATCGAGGGATTTATGGTGATCACTTTTTGCCCCTGCGTAGCAAAAGCGTTGGCCTGGTCAAGCCGGCTGTTGGAGGTAATATTATCTGTTACGCTGAAGTCTATGGTAAATTTCACATCGCTTTCGGCCCTTTTACTGGTTGTATCGGAGGTTTTATTGAAAAGATTAATGTTGAAAGGCAATGAAAAGCCGCGCACCCGCCATGAGCCATTGAAGCTTATACCCGAAACGCGCATTTCGCTCAACTGGTAATCTATGAGACTCAGGCTGAGTGTGCGGCTTTTAATATACTCAAATCTTACCGATACCTGGTTTTTAAGCGAAAAGTTAAAGCCCAACAATGGTGAGAATTTTTCTTCGATGGTAATATTGGGTACCAAAAAGTAAGGAATAAAATTATTAGAGGTGGTATCAAGAAACGAAGGAAAGCCCAGCCTCCACCTGTCCTGGAAAAGCAGGTTGGAATTAAAGGCGTTCATGCCCAAAGTGCTTTTATAATCGTGGGTCACCGTAAAGTCTGTAAATATTTTGTTTAAGGATTCTATACGGTTGAGGCCTGCGTATTCAATATGCCAGTTGGGTTTTGGCAGGTACCCGGAAAACGGGTTGGAACGCACATTGGTTCCCCCTGTTTTCAGCAACGATACCTGGTTCGGATCTTTATTGGTATAAGCTGCAATAAAAGAAGGGATCAGCACATCCTGGGCATAACGGCTGTATCCAAGGTAATACCCGTCAGAACCCTTTACCTGGCTGTACGGATTTTTAACGCCCAATCGTTCCGACATGATCAGCCTGTAGTCCTGGAATTTTTGGAAAGTTTCACTGATGAGATTAGGGTCGGAATTTTTGAATAAGGTTTGAAAAGCAATATAGCTGATGCTGAACCCGCCACCTGCATAAGGGTTAAGATGACCGAACTGCCCGTTACCGATCGTGTCTTTGAACAATTCGCTGTAGGTGCGGTTAAATGTTTTAGTCACATTAAGATCAATACGCAGGTCGCGTACCGGCTCTAAGGTGGCAGTGGCTGAAAATTGCTGATCAAAGGTTTGGCGTGTGAGGTTATTTTGAAGACTGTCTCTCGATATCCATCCTTTTTGCGCCGCCCTGTCGAGCCAGCCACTGTTGGGCTGCTTACCCAAAATGAATCCCAGTCCGGGAGCCATGCTGCCCCAGTTCTGTCCCAGGTATTTGGTGCTGTCTGTGTACCCTGGTATAAATGAAGTAGCGCCTTCACTGTAAGTGAAGTTGATCCGCTTTACAGAGGTAATAAGTTTGCCGAAAGCTTTCACAAAACCGTTTAATTCGGGTAGTTCATTGGGATCGCGTTTTTTCCTGGTATTGGATGTGTCTGTTTTTTGATTGCCCGCTGCAGGCGGTGGTTTGGGAGCATTGTCGCCCTGCTGTTCCAACGCCCTTAATATCCTGAACTTGCCATACAGCCGGTTAAAATCGAGATCAACCGTAGCGGATTTTGCATTGCTGTTTTGTATGGTATTGCCCAGGCTAATGGCCAACCGCGATGCACCTATCCAGCTATAGGTGGTTTTATAAGCGAGGTTGGCATTTGTCCAGTCCAACAACGGCAGCTTCGAAGTGGGTAATGAATAGGTAAGATCAGCTCTTTGATTGTACAAAACATTTCTACCCCCTTTGAACAAATTTTTAAATACGGTGTCTTTTTTAGCTTTGTTGTCCAGTCTGCCGGCCGGTTCATCTATCCTCGCATTATTCATAGCTTCAAAATCGAAATTCAGGGAGCGGCTGATATCCCAACGGTAATTATAATGCCTGTCGAAGGTGAAAAACTTGTCGTAGGTTTCGGGTATTTTAAAAGGGCTGGGAGCGGTGCCGGGTACGTATACTTCACGCGGCCGCAAAGCGCCAAACTGCCGGTTCACGTCCCAACGTATACCAATAAGCGAAGGGGTGAAATTGAGATTAAAATCACGAACCATAGCCAGCCATGCCGATTTACTTTTGAACATGTTTTTAAATGGCTCCCAGGATTTTACCTGGCCGGTGTAATTGTATCCTATCCCTGCTTTGTATTTTTTGATCTCATTGTTTTCAACCAGCGGATTATGCTGTTTGATGGAGGTATAGGAATAGCTGAGATCGAAATTGGAAATGCTCCAGATCCGCTGCTTCCTGCCCTCCGGCAGCACTTTCCGCACGTTGGTGAAATTAACTGTTTTTATAGTGGTGATATCAATGGCAGCATTTCTTATCGAATCTTTTAAATTTCCCTGTGCTGCCCCCAGTTTATCTTTCAGCTTGATATCCATGTCATAAGGATCGTACTCCGGTGTGCTTATCGTTTGGGATACACTGGCGTAAAAAGGAATTTCTATTCCTGCGCCACGAGGCAATAGTTTCCCTAACTCAAGGTTGGCGGCAGCATCGAACTGAACAAAATTATCTCTTGCCCTTTCGTTTACCCTTTGTTCCAGAGCTCCAAAGCCAACACTATGCGTATTGCCCGAAAAGGTAAGCGTACCCAAATCGGCAAGTGCAAGATCAACCCTTCCCAATGCGGCCCATCCTCCCTTTTCATCAATTTGGGAAAGCCGCAGTTCATTTATCCATACTTCGGTACAGATGGGTGACCCTGTGCCATCTCCCGGGTTTTCAATTCCTACCAGGAATCCTTTCACTTCGCCAAAATTGGGATTACCAATTACTGAGTAAGTCCGGTTGTCAACGGTTCTGCGGTAAATGGCATTGGGATTAACCAGCTGCAGGTTTCTTTCAGCCTTTAGTTGCTCCAAAATGCCCAGATCAAAATCAAGATTGTTTTCCTCGGGCCATATATCAGTATCGGCAGTAGCACCCGAAGGGGTGATTTTTAGCGGAATTTTGATTTCATAAAAGTTATTGATAAAATCATTGCCGATTCTGATTACTGCATTAATTCTTCCATCTGCAAGTGCCGGTTGACCATTTACACTTTCTGCATGAACGAACATCATCAGCCTGCGAAACTGCCTGATGTCTAAGTTCAGGGTTTTGAACACGCTTCTCGATTCACCATTGGGCAAATTGCAGATCTGCATGTTCATGGATTGTTCATTCTGTAAAATATTAATACCTCCATTACTGAGCGACTGTACTCTTTCTATACCCGGCGGCATGCGGTAAGGAATGGGCTGACGCCGGTCGTTCTCTTCAATATTTACTGCACCTACATTAAAGTTTACCGGATCAGACGCATCAATGGGCTTGTAAACGCCTGCCGTATCCAATTCGTAAGTAAATTTTCTCCATTGATTTCTCACCAGTTCCAGTTTGGCAAAGCGAAGTACGGTTGAGTCTTCGAAACCGGTAAGGAACATCCTGATAAACTGAATGGATTTGAAATCCGGAATATTACCTATTTTTTTATCGTATGCATTGATGGGAACACGGAACTGGTACCATATCTGGTTTTCCTTATTACCGTTCGCCAACTGTACAGCCACTTCTTTTTTATCTATGATAAAATTATTACCGATCTGCATTTCAGGGTCGTTCGTAGGCTTAATTGCTATACGGTACTGAAAATATTCTTCATTTTCATTAAGTGTATTATCCTTGTTAAGGTCTTCCGCGTCGGGATACATGGTGGCTGCTGATGAAAATTCCGAGCTTCCCGATGATACCGGAGAATTGCCCTGTGGCCCATTGAAGTTTTTATAACGGCCAAGAATGCCTGTATTGGATTGGTCGTATACGCCATCCCTATAGTACCTGAAATTATCTGAGGAGGGGTCGGTAAGTGCCTGCTGGTATGCCGGGGAACCTGCGCCAACAGTACCCTGCAAACTCTGCAGGTATTGTTCGTGCAATCGTTGTTCATCCTCGTCACGATTTCCATCATAGCCCACATCCTGGTAAGGCCTGTCATCGGGTTCATTACTGAAAGCCTGGGTAACCTGTATGGGATTAACAGGAACGGTACCCCAGATGGAATTGTCGGTTTGAGCAGGAATTTTAGGTGTAGGAAGCCCATTTTCATAAGCCCGCTTGCCATCCTTCAAAATATCCTCCGATACATTGCCTAAATTAAAATACAGTTGCCCGCCGGCATTGTTGGTGTTTTTAATAAAAGGGTCGAGAATCCAGAATTCTATGAACTCCACATTATTGGTTTCAAAATCTGTCTGGTCAATGGAACGCATCATACCCCCCCACCTTTTGGAAGGGTTATTCAATCTTCCTGCACCATCTATTCCGGCAGCGTCATAGTTGTAGGGGCCTCTTTCCTTTGGATAATAAGCCAGGTCAAAGGTTACCAATTGATTTAACCCAAAATCGGGTGTGCGGAGCGGGAATATTTCTGACTGTGAAACGGCGCGTACCCGCGGATCAGAGAGTTCCTCAATGTTATTTTGCAGCGGATTATTGGCATTCCTTCTTTCCTGCAATACCGGTTCTATATTATACCAGGCCAGTTTTGCCCGGTTTTTACCATAATCATAATTATTGTAAAGGCCCGCTTCAGGAAAAAGAGTATTACCATCTTTATCGGTAGCGCCCAAAGGTGTACTGGCCAAAGCCCAGCTTATAAGCGGGAAACGCAAATCAATACCGGCTCTCGTTCCTTCAAAATCATCAATGTAGATCAATCCGTTTTTGCCCTTGCCAATTTGCGGAGCGTGCCCGGGAATGATTTTTGCTGCTTCCCCGAAAGCTGTAAGGGTAGACACGCCTTCGGGGGTATAAAAAGGAAGCTTGTCTAACAACCTGTTCAGCCGGGGTACTTCATTGCGGTAGCTGAAATCCATACCCAGCATGGTATTGCGTATAGGATCTTCGCCATAACTCATTTTGGTAAAATAGGGTCTTTCACTCAGCCTCACTGCAGTAGCGCCAATGGTAAGATTTTTATTTGCGAGGTAATCCAGGCGAAGTCCCATATAGTTACGCTGCTGCATACCAAAGGCTGCCTGGTTTTCGAACTGTACATCTACAGGTATGCCCGAACTGAGGATGGCCTGGTTAAGTATTTTAACAGTGCCCAAACTATAATTTACCTCGTAATCGGCGCCTTCCTGCAATGTGCGTCCTCCGGCGGTAACGGTTACAGAACCCTGGGGCACGTTAAAAGCATTTAGCGATATTTCGGATTGTCCGAGTGATGAAGCCTTTGCCATTCCTTTCATTACAAAGCGGTTAAGGTTGGCATAGGTTTGGGCAATGGCTTTAATAGTATCGTATAGCGGGAGGTAAAGATATTTTTGTTGCAGTGCGGGATCGTTGAACGCAAAGGCGAGGTCGCGCCCAAAGGGTTCCAGTACGGGAAATACGATCTGGGCCTTGTCAGACATAACCGTATAGCCTTCCATAAAGTCAAAAACGCCATCCGGCTGAGGATCGTTTTGGTTATTCAGCCGGTCAAGATTCAGCAAAGTAAGTAAAGGCACACCTGCCTGGTTGCCTTCCGGCAAATATCTTTTTTGTCCTCCTCCGGGTTCATCATACAAAACATTTAACTGGAAGTCAGTACGGTCTAATGAGGAGAGATAATCACCGTTATCACTTTTGAGTGTATAAATGTTTTTCATCATCAGATCCCATATGGGTAGTTGGGTGCGGGCTGATGTAGCTTTTAATAATTTCAGAAACAGTACTTTTTGAACCCCTGAGGTTGAATCAACCGGGATATCCTGTGAAAACTCGCCTACCTGGTATACCCGGCCGTTATAGGAATATTGAAAGGCTACTGCCAGTACTTCGTTGGGTTGCAGCGCCCCGTTTAGTGACAAGTACCCTAATTGTGGGTTAAAAATATATTGGCTTGAATCAAGTTTCCGGGCAAAGGTCTTTTCAAAATCCTGTACCTGACGCAAACCCATTCCGGTAAGGTTACCCACTACCAGAGAAGGGTTCCTGTTGGCCTGGTTTCCGGTAATCTGGCGATAGAGGTTGTTGGCATCGTTGCCGGGCAGATCAAGATCATTCCCTGATCCGCCCCAGGGGCCATAGGGATTGGGTTCGCCAATATCCATCAAACCAACAATATCCCTTGTATCGGTAGTGGTGCCCATCCTGTTGGTTACCCAAACTTCCAGCCGCATTACCTGTACCTGGGAGCTTATTACCGGTATGGTTTTCATGGCATCGTTATACTTTTTGTTAAAGTACTGCGCCAATAAAAAGTGCCGGTTCTCATCATAATCATCACCCCTGACCGTAATTTGCGATGTAGATGCACCGCCCTGTAGAGCTCTTGATTGTCTTTGTGATTTTTGAGTGGCAAATACGCCGGTTACCCAAAGTTTGCCAAACTGCAACTGTGTCTTTATCCCGAAAAGTGATTGCGCACCAGGTATTAAGGTACCCTTTGAAGCAAAGCTGGTATTGCCCAGTTCGATCTTTTTTATGATTTCATCTGTGGTGCCGGTATATTCCAATTTCAACTGGTTTTCCCAATCGAATGTGGATTGTGTGTTATATGAAATGGGGAGCTTTACTTTACTGCCAATATTAGCGATCACATTAAGATTGGCAGCCATGTCAAAATCGAAGCCACCGTTTTTCCTGGCTCTTTCAGGCAGTGTTGGATTTTTAATGTTTTGTCCCCGGTAACCGGCAGTTATGGTTACATTGCCCTGAGGGCGAATATCTATTTTGCCATTTCCGAACAAGCGGTTAAACAAATCATCTGAAGCGGTAAGCTTAGGGCGCAGGAGGCTCCGGTTGAGTAAGCTGATCGTATTGGCTCGCTGCCTGAAATAATCATTTTCCTGCTTTCTTGCCTGTATCCTGGTAAATTCTTCAAAGGTGAGGGATGTGGGTTTCCGGTAATACCTGTCGCCTATTTTTTCAATGATATAATATTTCTTTTCCTTAGGATCATAAATCACCGAATCGGTAATGTTGGCCGGATCTTTAAGATCAAAGCCACGAAGCCGTGATGAAGTAAGCTGATCGCCCCGCCTGTCTGATATGGGATATTTTAATGAATCCTGGAATGGCAGTGAATCTGGGGGCAAGGGTATAGTATCTTTAAGCTGGTATGTATTACCAGCATGCACAGGGGTGGCATATGCCCCGGCGCCAAACATTAATACTGCAGCAGCACATACTATTATACGTAGTATGTTCCAATTTCGTAAAGCCAATTTTCCCTTCTTGTTTAGTAGGTAAATTTTTTCTCAAATAAGCTGTAATGCTTTTTTAATTAATGTTTCCAGATTTTCGGTAGAGGGGGCGGATGCGGCGGCTTTTTTAACTGCATTTTCTGCCATATTGCGTACAATGCCCAATGCCACCAGGGCATTTAACGCATCCTGCTCCAAAGTATTGTTGATGAGCGCAGAACCTGCAGCTTCAAAACTGGGTTTGCCCATTTTATCCCTGAGTTCAAGTACGATCCTTTCCGCAGATTTTTTGCCTATCCCTTTTATTTTTTCTAAGCGTATGGTATCTCCTTTTATAATTGCCTGCGCCAGTTCATCGGGCTGCATGGCCGAAAGCATCATCCTGGCTGTAGAAGTACCTATCCCATTTACACTGATCAGCTGGGTAAATATATTTTTTTCAGCCATGTCAAAAAAGCCATACAAAGTATGCCCGTCTTCCTTGATATGCAACCAGGTATACAAGGAACCTTTTTCGAGCGATTGTATTTTTGAATAAGTATTAAGGCTTACCTGCACTTCATACCCAACTCCATTAACATCTACATGCACTACCGCAGGAGACTTGTATACAAACTTACCTGTTACAAAAGCGATCATCTCTTAATTAAAGAGGGCAAAGATAACGGATTGTGTTTGCAGATTCATATTTGTTGTTTTGATATAATTTAACCAGAAAAGCAATGCCCTAAGATTTGGTTTATCACTATAATTGTATTTTCGTGCCCAATTTTGAAATACAAGTGAATATGAGTTCAAAAATTACTGCCGCTATTACTGCTGTTGGTGGTTATGTGCCTGAATATCGCCTGACCAATGCTGAACTGGAAAAAATGGTAGACACCAATGACGAGTGGATACGTACACGCACAGGAATAACGGAAAGAAGGATATTGAAGGGCAAAGATCTAGGTACATCTGATATGGTAGTGCCGGCAGTGCAGGAAATTTTAGACAAAAGAAAAATAAGCGCTGAAGAAATAGATTGTTTAATTGTGGGAACGGTTACACCTGATACTGTATTTCCTTCTACTGCAAATATTGCCTGTTATAAACTGGGTGCGGTAAATGCATGGGGGTTTGACCTGGCGGCTGCCTGTTCCGGGTTTTTATATGCGTTAACTACCGGGGCTGCCTTAATAGAGAGCGGACGTTGCAAAAAGGTTATAGTGGCCGGCGGCGACAAGATGAGTGCTATAGTTGATTATAGCGACCGTACTACCTGCATTATTTTTGGCGATGGCGCCGGCGCTGTTTTGCTGGAGCCCAATACGGAAGGATACGGTGTGCTGGATAGTATTTTAAGAAGCGATGGAGCAGGCGGGCATCACCTGCATATGAAAGCAGGAGGTTCTCTCAGACCAGCATCTATAGAAACGGTTACGAATAAAGAGCATTATATATACCAGGAAGGACAACCTGTATTTAAGCATGCCGTAAGAGATATGGCAGATGTGAGCTATGAGTTGATGCAGCGCAACAACCTCAGTGCAGATGATGTAGCCTGGCTGGTTCCGCACCAGGCCAATAAACGTATCATTGATGCTACGGCAAACCGTATGGGGCTTCCCCACGAAAAGGTGATGCTCAATATTCAGAAGTTTGGCAATACAACCGCAGGCACTATTCCCCTTTGTTTATGGGAATGGCAAGATCAGTTAAAAAAAGGAGACAACATTGTATTGGCAGCTTTTGGAGGAGGTTTTACCTGGGGATCTACATTGATTAAATGGGGATATTAAACCAGCGATGTAGTATTGAAATTTGGATTTTAATTTGAGATTAGCGGTAACAGGATTTATAATTTGTCGTTTATAGTTAGCTGGATTTAAAACTCTTCTTAATCTTTTCGATAAGGTCTATTTCAACAATTTTCTGAGCCATCAGGATCATATTTTTAAATGAAGGTCCGTGTGAAATGCCATGGCCTATGATTACGGGTTTATTAACGCCCAGAACCGGAACGCCGCCATATTGCTCAAATTCGAAACGATCGAAATAGGCATCACGGATATTGCGCCGTTTTACTATATCGTAAACGCTTTCTGCCATTTTAAGCATTACATTGCCCGTGAAGCCTTCGCAAACGATTACATCGGCTTTGTCTAAAAAAACGTCGCGCCCTTCTATATTGCCAATAAAATGGATTAGTGGATTTTCTTTGAGCAGTGGATATGTTGCCTGAGCAAGCAGGTTGCCTTTTCCTTCCTCTTCACCAATATTGAGCAAGCCTACTTTAGGGTTTTCAATATTCAGTACATGCTGTACAAATAACGAACCCAGAATGGCGAACTGGTTAAGATTTTCAGGTTTACAATCAGCATTGATCCCTGCATCTAATAAAAGTCCAAGTTTGCCATTTTCCCGGGGCATAAACGCGCCAATAGTTGGACGGCTTACACCTTCGATTGGTTTGATGCTGTATAATGCTCCAACCAGCATTGCTCCGGTATTACCAGCGCTGATCAAAGCATCTGCTTTGCCCGAAGCCAGCAAATGAAAACCAATGGCAATAGAAGATTGTTGTTTTTCTTTAAGCGCTTTCGTAGGATGTTCGTGCATGTCAATTACCTGTGCTGCATGAACAATAGTGTAATCTCCGGGTTTTAGCGGGTATTGCTGTAAAAGCGCTTGTAATTGAATTTCATCTCCGATCAAAAGAAGATGAACAGGGGCTGATGTTTCCGATGAGTATGCCGATGCTCCTTTAATAGCTTCAAGGGGGGCAAAGTCGCCACCCATCATATCTAAGGCGATGTTCATGCAGCAAATTTGGGGAAAATCTGAAAAATACAAATCCCAAATCCAAATAATATTATTACCCGGAATTGGGAGCCATATCAAAAAAGGGAAAAATACTATTTAACCGGCGATTTTTCTGCTACTACTTTCCCTTTGTAGTATAGTTTTCCTTCATTTACGTGAGCACGATGGCGTACATGCGTTTCGCCTGTTGTGCTGTCTTTACTTAATGTCACAGTCTCAGCTATATAATGTGTTCTTCTTTTTGCACTGCGTTGCTGAGAGTGTCTGCGTTTTGGATTGGGCATAACACCAAATTTTAATTGTTTCTGAATTTGTCCAGATCTTTCCAGATCGGATTTTCATTTTCTGTATTGCGTTCGTTTAGTTTCCTGAGCATATCCAGCGCTTCCTGGTTGCATTTTGAACTGCCATCGGAATTTTCCCCGCAGTTGCGTTGCAGTGGAATACTCAGGTTGATAAATTCATATATCCAGCCAGCTACATTGATATGACTTTCCGTTCTTGATATATAATACACATCCGGATCCTCTTCAGAATCATTCATTTCATCCGGGTTGTCTACCATTTTCACCAATACTTCAAAATCATCCCACAGGTTTTTTTCCAGGGTATTGCCACACAAGTCGCATAACAAGGTAACTGTTCCCCCAATCTCAAATTTAAGCATGAGAAAAGAGGCTTTTTTATCCAGAATTAATTTTACAGTAGCACGGGTATCCGTAAAATCCTGTGGCTGATAATCTGCAAAGAACGTATCATCTATCTCATAAACATATTCATGCTTTCCCGGCTTAAGCCCAACAAAAGCAATCTCATATTCATGCCGGTTTGCCATGCTTTTTGTTTTAAGGTTTGCAAAGGTAGTGAAATCATGTGAAATAATGTAATGATAAAATAAAGCAGTGGACCAATATTTTCTAAGTCACACGGAGCTATTATCAGGTACATAGTTATACAATACTTTTTTTAAATATAAGTATAGCGTGACCCGGCAGGAATTATATCCTGTTCATTGAAATTGGCTTTCATTCAGCTTGTTGTAGATTTGCTTCCGGAAAATTAATTTATGCGTAGATTGAAATCTTTTTTGCCGTCCGTTATACTTTTTCTGCTCGTCAACGGGTTATTTGTGTTTTTTGAACACGAACTGGCAGGATATGGTTTTAGTATACAGGTATTGTTATGGGGAAATGTGTTTTTATTCGGGTTAAGCATTATTTCCTTTTTGCTTCAGCAAAAAGCTGCCAAATCCACTTCGCCACAACTCATTGTCCGTTATTTCTATATTTCTTTCCTGGTAAAGCTCGTATTGGTGGCAACAATTGCCTTGATATATGCAAAAACAGCCACGAAGGTAAACAGGGCATCGGTAATTGCCTGCATGGTGTTTTACATGGTATATACTTTTATTGAAATAAGCATGCTGCTCAAAGCTGGTAAGCAAAAAAATGCGTAAAAAAAGAGAAGCCCCATTGGGTACTTTAAATTCCTATTTGCCCGAAGGCGCTTATCATACGGTAATGCAATATCTGCAGCATTATAAAGTACATCTTACCATTACAAAAGAGCGGAGAAGTGTTCTGGGAGATTACCGGTTCGCTGTACATGGTAAAAATCACCGCATTAGTGTGAACGGCAATCTCAATTCATTTGCCTTTCTAATTACGCTATTGCATGAACTGGCGCATCTCATAGCTTTTGAAAAATATGGGAACCGGATTGCAGCTCATGGTAAAGAGTGGAAACGGATATATGGAGAAATTTTGCATCAATTCCTTTTGCTCAATATTTTTCCGGGTGATATAGCTATTGAAATAAAAGCTACAATGCATAGCCCTGCAGCCGGCAGTTGCGCCGAAGATGGTTTAATAAGAGTGCTTAGAAAATATGACCAAAAACAAGATCAGAAAAAACTGGTAGAAGAAATTGATGTAAACGGATCATTCCAAACCGATGATGGCAGAATATTCAAGCGGGGCGACCAGTTGCGGAAACGCATCCGGTGTTTAGAAATAAAAACGGGCAAAATATATTTATTCAGCCCGGTATATGAGGTAACTGCTTTATAGGCGGTCGTCCGGTTTAAGCCTTTCCCAGGATAATGGTATAGGTGCCGTCGGCGCCCGGTATCCCCGTTCCTGTAATTGCGTAAGCTATCTTTAATGTAGTGGTATTTATGTCAATCAGATCAAATGTTAACGGGTCGCCGGTGGTTGGTGTAAACTGAATTTTACTATCGTTATTGGTAAGGCTCCAGATTCCGGAACCGGCAGTAGACGGATCGCAGGCAGTTGCTCCTTCGTCAATGGTATAGGTGTCATCCGTTCTCAGCGTAAAAATATTGTCTTTCAAACACACGATCTGCGGAACAGGAAGTCCAATAATGCTTGTACCGCTTGCATCTTTTACATCAACTACCTTCCATTTATTAGACAACAGTTCTTTTTTGGTTGGCGGGACCGGTTCTTCATTTTTATCTTTTTTACAGGAAGCAAACGCAAAAGCAGAAAAGAGCAGGAGGAGCCAAATATGGTTTCTGAGCAACATGTTATTTTTCATAAAAAGGGCTTTATAACAATTGGGAAAGATACACGCATTGCTGCCGTGCAGCGATGTAAAGATAAGAAGGCGAAAATTAACTCAGCATAGCCATAACCCCATAAAGTATAAAATAACTTATGGCAACAAGAGCGAAAAAGAATTTATCTGCATTTTTCATACCGGCAGGAGTTTAAATGAATGATTAAACGATTTTCGTATACATAATGTTGTACAACTTGCCCGTTTTTCTTTGTGCCGGCTTCATATAATTCATATTCCATGCCAGATATGAATGATAAAAGTAAAAATCAATGTAAAAGCGCGAAAGGCTAAGCGTTATCTTATTAGTGTAGTAGTGCCTTTTAAATGAAATACCCGGCCGGTATCTGTATGTGTGTATTGTAAAGTCCATACATAAGTGCCGCTGCCCTGCATTTTCCCGTTGATTGTCCCGTCCCATTTGTTTAACCTGTCTTTTGTTTCAAATACTTGTTGGCCGTACAGGTTGTATACCCTGAAAACTAGGTTACCGGCTTTATAAGCATTTAGTGGATAGAGATAATCATTGAGGTTGTCGCCATTAGGAGTGAATGCGGAGGGTATATCAATATAACAACTGCTAACCAGTTTAACTTTTTTAAATGCGGTATCCTTGCAGCCATGGGTATTGGTCACAACAAGCCGGATATTGTATTCCTGGTCTGTGAGTGGTGCAGGATACAACTGTGCAGGGGGCATTTTGAGTACGCTGTTCGTGCCATTGCCCAAACTCCAGTTCCAGTGCAGGATATTACCGGTACTTGCATCTTTGTATACTACTGAATCCCTGGGACATATAAATTCTGGAGCCTCAAAATCTGCTCTTAGTGCATTGTCAAGGACGATATTGACTGAAGCGGTATCATAACAAACGCCGTTCGATGCTACTAGTGTAGCGGTTTGGTGTTCAAAAGTCGTATATATTTTTTGAATATGTTGCCCGGTTCCGGAAGAGTGGTCTCCAAATGTCCAGTTCCATGCATTTGCCTGATTTGCGCCATTGTGTGAAAATAGTATTGTATCAGCTTTACAGCCATATGCTATAGCATAGTCGAAGACGGCCGATATCGTGTCTTTGATGATAAAATGCAGGGACGCGCCTTCCGGCGTTTCTTCTCCGCATTCGTCAATAATGGTGTTGCCATCGTTTCCGTTTTTTAATGAAATGCTGTAGGAGCCGTTGCGTAAGGCAGGAGCGGCAAGTTTTACATGAATTACACTGCTCATGCCATTGTCGTTGCATTCGCCGGAGGCGGAGGCGATGACAATGGCCGGTGATCCAGTTATAATGAAGTCGCTTCCATCGGAAGCTACGGAATTGCAACGTATCGGTTTTTTAAAGGCCAGTTGTAAAAGAATTGGCGCGCAGCCAGGTGTGGTCAGACTATCCATTGGCGTTGGTTGAACAGGCAAAACATTAAACGAAATGCTTTCTCCTTCTTCAATTCCCCGGTCACAATTGTCCAGCAGGGTATTGTTGTCTGAACCTTTTTTTATAATGAGTGAATAATCGCCGGGGGGCAATGGATTGTTGAGTGTAATGGCAACAGAATCCATATCAAAACCGGTAAGACAGGCCGTTGCAACCGCTCCGGTTATGGTGGCGCCTCCATATGAAACAGAGAAATCGCTTCCATCGGCCGCAAGCGTATTGCACCTCATTTTTTTATTCAGCTTCACTAAAATATTTGTTCCATCGCAGTAAGCGCTCACATCCAGGAGATGCGGAACTTTTGGATCTGTAATGTTGGCCGATCCGCCCGCGAAAACAAGTTTATACCCGCTTTGATTGGTTATCGTATAATGACTTACCAGCAACAGGTACTGGTGCCCTTCGATGAGTACTGGCATTTTACTGGTGTTGGGATAGTCGAATCCGGCACAGTTTGTGAATGAACCGGCACTGCTTGCGGTGCCTGTTGCGCCCGGGTGCGCCGACCAATTGCTGGCAACATATAAACTGCGGTCCGTATATACATCGGCGGCATCACGGCCGGTGATATCAAACAATTGCCAGTCGTAATCATCCGATGCGGTAAGAGGTGTGATCGTAAGACCGAGGGTGCCTGAAGTAAAACATGTAAACTTATACCAGAAGGGATTGAGGTCTCCATAAGCGGCATTGTCATTTTCGCAACCTGGAACAGGGATGGACCGTCCGCCGCAGGCGGGAACAGTTTGCTGCGTGAAGGTTGAGGTGCCGCATACAGGAAATGCGGTACCTGGAGTTTGTCCCAAATTGGTACAGATTTGACCGTAAATGGCTGGGAGGATCAGAGAAGAAATAAAAATTAAGGAAATAGTTTTCCAACGCATTATTGAAAAATAATGATGTTTTTTAATAGAGGATGATTAATAAATGTAAAGAAACGTTGCACTGGTGTATTTATCAAAAAGAGCTACTAAATAACGATAACAAAACTACCGGTATTTGTTTTGATAAGAATATTAAAATAAACAGCAATGACAGTACGTGAAGGAGTTATAAAAACAATGGCAGAGAACCCTTCATTTTTTATCATAAGATAAAGGAAAGGTGTTTTAACAGGCTGATTACCAATTAATGATTAATTAAAATTAAATTCTGATGCAGATGTATTGTATAATCAAAAATACTTTTATACCTTGCAATCCCTATTGATGTTTCAAGTCTGCACTTTAACGTCAATTTTCTTTCCAATTGTCTTCTGTCAAACCTATTTCCGTTTTTTTTCGTATAATGTTTAAAGAAGCTCAAGGGTGTTGTTTTATCTTAAGCACCAGTAAGTTTCTTCAATACCCAATCTCCTCCCTGGAACCTCTAACAGTTACAAAAAAATAATATGAACCAATTCGTACGCAAATTAGTTTGGGGTTGTCTTTCATTTTTTATGATTGGGGCGGTTGTATTAACCCAGGGACAGTCTGTTTTTGACCCTAATGATCCCATAGTAGTTTATAATCCTTCTAATCCTCCAACTGAACCTGTCTTTGGTCAGCCGGGTAAATGGGTAAAAAAGAACCGGGTTAACTGGAATACTTCTTCATTTAAAGCCTATATATATAAGGGAGTACAGTTTAGATTAAAATGGCCTAAGAATTATGATGCTTCGGGGAATACAAAATATCCCTTATTTGTTTTTTTCCATGGGAAGGGTGAATGGGGAGATAAATATGACAATGAATACCAGTTGTATCATGGTGGAGAGCTGCATAGAAATGCGGTTGATAATGGTTTGTTCGATGGATTTCTCTTATATCCGCAATCAACCAATTCGACTGAAACCTGGCTTTCTGAATCGAGGCAGTTTGTAATGGAACTGATAGAAAATTTTCTTATACCTCAGGTTTATATTGACCCTTTTAGAATATCTGTAGACGGGCTTTCCGCAGGCGGGCTGGCTACCTGGAAATTTTTTCAGTCGTATCCGAAGCTGGTTGCTGCCTGTTTACCTATAAGTAATGCTTCTTCTGCTTTCAGTAATATCGTAATTGATAATAAGTTTACACCAATATGGTTATTCCAGGGAGCCCTGGATCAAAATCCTACGCCGGCTTCTGCTCAATATCTTAAATCGGTTGCAGATAATGCAGGAGGAAATTTCACATATACGGAGTACCCTAATTTAGGGCATGGCGCCTGGTATGCCGCCTGGAACGAACCGGATTATTTCCCCTTTTTAAGTCGTGCAAACAAAGCGAATCCCTGGCCTTTATATGGCAGAACGGAGTTCTGTAATACAGGGCCCGGTTCTATTAATACCACTATTGGTGTAGCTGCCGGGTTCAATGAATACCAGTGGCGCAAAAATGATGTATTACTTACGGGGTTGGGAACCTCCTCTAATACGCTTACCGTAACAGATATTGGTGTTTATTCCTGCCGTATCCTCAAAGGAACAACCTGGTCGGAATGGTCACCCATACCGGTTGAAATAAAATATAAGACAACTACGATACCACCAACTATAAAAGTGAGCGGACTGGCAAGTAGGGTATTGCCTGCCCCTGATGGAAAAACAACCGTAAGTCTTGAAGTGCCATCAGGGTATGCTGCTTACAAATGGGAAAAAGTAGGAAGTACAACAACCCTTAGTACAACTAGCATACTCAATGGAGCTACTGTAGGTGATTATAAAGTGCAGGTTACTGAACAATTTGGTTGTACAGGCGCATTTACAGATCCCTTTAAGGTTATAAATGCTGATGGTTCCGGTAAACCGGATGCGGCAACGGGGCTTATCGCTATACCGCTTTCCTATACTTCTTTGAAACTGAATTGGAGCAGCAACCCTAACCCGGTGTATCCTCAAACCCATTTTGAGATATACCAGGCAACCCAGCCAGGAGGCCCTTATCAATTTATAAGCCTGGTGGATGGGAATGTATATTCTTTTATAAGAGAAGGCTTAATTCCGGGAGTTAAATATTTTTATATTGTCAGGGCTATCAATAATTCGGCTGCTGCCCCCGTTTCAAACGAAGCTTCCGCTACCACGCAAAAGGATTCCAATCCTCCAACGGCCCCGGGTAATTTGCATGTAACAGGTTCAACCAGGAGTTATATATCACTTGCCTGGAGTGAATCAACAGATGATGTGGGTATGAATCATTATGAGGTTTATGTCAACGGTATTAAATCGTATGTTACAACGGAGACGGAGTATACGGTATATGGTTTGGATTTTGGTAAGTCATATAACTTTACCATTAAAGCAGTTGATATTGCCGGTAACAAATCTGCGCCCAGCAACCAGGTAACTGCACAGCCCCTGACGAAAGGTTTAACTTTTAAACATTATACGGGTACCTGGGATAATTTGCCAGACTTTAATTTGCTTACACCTATTTCAACGGGTATAGTACCTAACGTAACGCTTTCGAACGCCAGCCAGGCGCAGAATTACGCTTTCTTGTGGGAGGGGTATATTCGTATTTCTTCCAATGGAAATTACACTTTCAGAACCAATTCGGATGATGGCAGTAAGTTATATCTTTCAGCTTATGATTACACCGCTACTGCTTTAGTTAATAATGACGGTTTACATGGTTCGCAAAACAAAGATGGGTCAATATCACTGAATGCAGGGGTTTACCCCATAGCTATTACTTTCTTTCAGAAAGGCGGTGGGGCAAATATGAGTATATCCTGGCAAAAGTCTGGCTCCAACAGTTGGTCAATGGCTACTATACCCGATTCCGTTTTTGTTGAACCTCCGGCTCCTCCTGCGGGAAATGCTCCTGTAAAGCCATCCGGCCTTGCAGCTACAGCGGTGTCTTTTAAAAGAATTAATCTTACATGGGCAGATAATAGCACTAATGAACAATCTTTTGAATTGTACCGGTCTACGGATCCCCTGAATGGCTTTATCACTGTTGGCGTATTGCCTGCCAATACCACCAGTTTTGCAGATACGTTAGTTGAACCTGCTACCACTTATTATTACAAGGTGAGGGCAATAAATCAGTATGGCGAATCTCCTTTTGATAAAGTAGGACCTGGCGTGGATTATGCGTATTACGAGAGAACAGGCATGTCGGTAGTTCCTGACTTCAGTACAATGACCCCGGTTAAGACAGGCAGGGTAAATACATTTGGATTGGGGATGCAATTAAGAGCAGACAATTTTGCATTAGATTTTAATGGATTTATTACAATACCTACTACAGGAAGTTACACCTTCTATCTAAAGTCTGATGACGGATCGAGGTTATACATCAATAACAATCCGGTGGTAAATAATGACGGGCTGCATAGTGCTAGTGGTGAGCAGAACGGTTCCGTTCAGTTGAATGCAGGCGTCTACCCAATAAGGGTTACTTTTTTTGAAGCAACCGGCGGTGAGGCGTTAATCGTAAGTTACCAGGGCCCGGGCATTAATAAACAAATTATCCCGGGTAATGTTTTGGGTGATATGCTCGCAAATGCAACTACCTTCGCTGCTCCACCCGCACCTGTAGCCCCGGGTAGTTTAGTAGCTGTTGCGGCCAGCAGTTCTATCATTAAAACAGGATGGGTAAATAATGCAGCAAATGCGACAGGTGTTGAATTATATCGTTCCTATAACGGCAATACAGATTATGTATTATTAACAACATTATCTCCTAACACAACATCTTATAACGACACGGCTTTATATCCGGGTTCTCTTTTTTATTATAAAGTAAGGGCAGTTGGGGAAGGTGGCAATTCGGATTATAGTAATGAAGCAAGCGCCAGAACACGTGGTGTTGTTCCTTATATACTACCAATAGAAAATGTATACATGCGATTTAACAGTACGGTAGTATTGCCCATAGAAGCGATAGCAAGTTCCCCAATTAATATTACGCTACAAGTAAGCAATCTCCCTGCTTTTGCCCAATTCCAGCAAACAGGAAATGGTAAGGGAACTATCACGTTTACACCTTTAGAGAGTGACCAGCGCGTTTATAATAATATTATTGTAACGGCTACAAACCCTCAGAATGATGCTAATACGGCCAAATTCAATGTTACAGTTAACGGGAATTATGTTCCGGTTCTCAACAGCATATCCAATATATCAGTTAATGAAATGCAGACAACCCAGGTAAACCTCTCTGCTACTGACCAGGATGCCGGTGATTATCTGAGCTGGACATTTGCAGGCCTGCCCGGCTTTGCAACTGCTTCAACTGCAAACCGCAATGCTTCTATCACTATTACGCCAAAATATGGAGATGCTGGTGTTTATGCCATAAAGGCAACTGTTACCGACGGTAGGAATGGTAAGGATACGGCTACCTTTAAAGTTACCATAGTACATGCGGATGTAACCAATCCCAATGATGGAACCGCACCTATTAAACCAGCTAATGTAACTGCTCAGTTTGTTAACAGTAATGCTGTTAAGGTTTCGTGGACCAATATGGCGTATAATGCTACTGGATTTGAAATTTTCCGTTCAACATCGCTAACGGGGTATTATACCATATTAAATCCGGGAGCTACGAATAAGGATTCAACCACATATCACGATTATACCGCAGCAGGTAATAGTACATACTTTTATGTTGTTCGGGCTATAAACCTTAATGGCGGAAACAATTCGGAGATTATTAAAATCATAATACCCAACAGGGCTCCGTTAATTAGTGCTAACGATATTTACATTAAAAGCAGCAGTACAAACGATGTGGGTATCGTAGCTACAGATGATCCCGGAGATATAATAACGCTTACAGTCGCAAGTCTGCCTCCGTTCGTTACATTTACGGATAACGGTAACGGCCAAGGTAGCATTCATCTTTCTCCAACCGGCTCACATATTGGCACCTATGATATATCTGTTAAAGCAAGTGATCAGTACGGAGCAACTGCCGTTAAAACAATGAAGATCGTTGTTACGGATAAGTATATCACTTCTGTATTTTTAAACTTTAACAATAAGGATTACCCGGTTAGCTTCAAACCATGGAATAGTTTTAATGCAGCACAGGTGGGAACGGTTCCAGTGAGTGCAAATACTACAATCTCCAACTTAAAAGATGAAACCGGTGGGGTTACTACAATGAGTGTTCAGTTACTTGAAAGCTGGCCGCAGCATTATGGGGGAACAGTTACCGGTAATAATTCAGGGGTCTTTCCGGATAGTATAATAATGAGCGGTTATTATTTTTACACCCAGGCTAAATCCCCCCAAAAAACAATCAGGATTTCAGGATTGAATAATGCTAAAAGATATAATTTGATCTTTTTTGGCAGCAGGTCGTATGCCGCTCCGCAGGTAACTTACTTTACAGCAAACGGTCAAACTGTTTCATTAAACGCAACCGGTAACAGTACCGAAACTGTACAGCTCAACACCTTAGCTCCTAATCAGGGTGTTATTGATGTGGTTATTAAAGCCGATGATAGCAGGTATGCTGTTATAAATGCTATGGTGATCCAGGAATATGATAATACGGTGTTCCTTCCTCCTTTTAATCTTAACATGAGCAAAAGCACAAAGACTTCCATAAGTCTCTCGTGGAAAAGTAACGCAACCAATGTTACCGCTTTTGAGGTTTGGCGTTCAGATGCTCCAAATGGTACGTATGTAAAATTGTCGGATACTCCGGGTGATGTATTAACATATACCGATGGTGGATTAACAGAAGGCACGTTTTATTATTACAAGGTAAGAGCTGTTGCCGGCACTGAATATTCAGAGTTTAGTGATTACATTAGTGCTTCTACAATAAGATATGAGGTTAATATTAACTTTAATGATGGAACATCAACTAATCCTCCGGAACCAGCCCCATGGAATAACACCAACGAGTTAGTGACTCCCGGATTTACGCTAAGTAATCTTCTTAACAGCAGTAATCAACCGTCAGGAATAAGCATGACAGTAGTTGATAACTTTGCCGGATTTAATCAAAATGGGGTAAATACCGGAAATAATTCAGGGGTCTTTTCAGATAATGTGTTGCGCTGCTATTTTTACGTAGAATATGGGCAGGCAGCCAGGCTTATGATTAGTGGATTAAATATTTCAATGAAGTATAACTTTATGTTCTTTGGTAGCCGCGCAGGATCGGTGGGTACTAGCCAAACGGGGGTTTACACGATTAATGATCAAACAGTCTTATTAAATGCAAAAGATAATTCACAGAATACGGTACAGATCAATAATATTAAGCCGGATGCTTTAGGAAATGTATATATCTATATTAATACCAATCAGCCCGGTGGATATGGGTTCCTGAACAGTTTAACGATTCAGGAAACTCCTGATGCAAATAATACTGGCGCGCTTTATTCCGGAAGAAAAACATCTGCAGGATCGTCGTTGTACACAAACGGGATCACGGATGATTTATCAAGAATGGACGAAAATATCAAAGTTCAGGCTTATCCGAATCCGTTTGAGGAGAACATTATGCTGAATATATCTTTAAAAAAGAAGACTCCTAAATTGATGATAATGGTAAAAGATTTATCCGGCAGGCCTATATATACAACAAATCTGACAGATGTGCCGCTAGGTACAAGTCGGTATAGGTTGGGATTGAACGGCAGGAGGCTTTCACCAGGAATTTATGGTATACAGGTAGTAAGTATACCGGATGGAGAAAGTAAGACTATTAAGATAATTAGGAGATAGTAGTTTTATATTTTGTATTATTTGTCATTACATTTAAATGATAATTACATAAAGCCCACCAATTATTGGTGGGCTTTATGTAAAAAGACAAGGTGAAACAGGTTTATAAATAATAGGCATGAAGAAAGGTCAAAGAGTTCATGGAATTGATGCATTACGGGCGATAGCGATGTTAATAGGTGTAGTTTTTCATGCAACCCTTGCTTATAAGTTTAAACGGCATGGGGGTTATCAGCCTCATGATGATCAATTTCATCACTGGTTGTTCGATTTGGCCGGATTTTTCATGCATTCGTTTAGAATGCCTTTGTTTTTTCTGATAGCAGGATATTTTTGTCGTTTTTTGTATTACAAAATAGGGGAACGTTCGTTTATCAAACACAGGTGGAAAAGAGTCGGCATTCCTTTTTTTACAGGGATAATTCTGATTGTTCCTTTTAGTTTATTCCCATGCTTTATGTATGAGTATATATATAAAAATGGATTTTCATGGCAGGAAGCATGGAAGAGTAGCTTCCTGCGTATGTTTCGTCCCAATGGAGTCTATCATCTGTGGTTTTTGTATGATTTACTCATGTACTATGGGCTTACAGTGATAGTGATGAGATTAAAAAATATTCCATTGGTTAGAATAAAATTTGAAAATTTTACTATATGGTGGAATAAAATGGATTTTACAAGGGGATATTGGATTGTGATGCTGAGCCTCCCAATCTGGCTAATTTCCTTTTTTTACAAAGACCTTTTTGTTTTTGTTGATGTTCAATTTATTCCTAAACATCTTTCCTATATTTTGTTTTATGGTTATTTATTTGGTTTGGGCTGGTTAATGGAAAAACGACAGGATATTTTTGCTATTCTCATTCGGAACAGAACCCTTTTTTTAGTGATCGGTGCAATTATCTGTTTATTGCTGTTTTATGTTGAATGGAATAAAGCCACCTTTTATACAACCGTTTGGTGGTCTGTTGGTAAATTTGCCGCCGCATTTCAAGTCATTCTTTTTTCATTAGGATTTATTGGTTTCTTTCTTCATTATTTTAATGTGGAAAGTTATTTCTGGCGGTATGTGTCTGATGCATCGTATTGGGTTTATTTAACCCATTTGAGTTTAATTGTATGGCTGCAATTGCTGTTTATTGATAGTAAAGTCCCGGGAATATTGAGGTTCCCGTTGGTATTGGGAATCACCGTGCTGATTACTTTTTTAACATATCAGTGGTTTGTGAGGTACACCTTTATCGGAGACATACTTCATGGTCCAAGAAAGCGAAGAAAGGAAAATCAATGACCCGTTTGTGATGCTGAAAGATAGATTGCAGATTGAACGATAGCATTTAAGTTTAGTTGTAAAAGAGTGGTGTTAATGAAACCCGGCTTGAATAACGAATTCTTTTCACAATTTCCCGCTCCAAATTTTATATGATTCTCTTTCCACTCTACCTTTATTCTTATGTCTGACTTTGATACTGATAAAAGTATAGCGAAAGCCTTGCCTTCCCTTTTCGCAGAGATCATCATCCCTTTAGCCCTGCCTAAAAACTATACCTGGCAAATACCTTATCATTTAAGGGATAAGGCGAAAGCAGGATGCCGGGTAGAAGTTGTTCTGGGAAAAAATAAAAAATATGCAGGTATTATTAAACGACTGCATAATAATAAACCCGGCGCGTTTGAACCAAAGGATATTTTGAATGTACTGGATACAGAGCCTATCGTATTTGAACGCCAGATAAAATTGTGGGAATGGATAGCCCAGTATTATATGTGCAGCGAGGGAGAAGTAATGGCAGCCGCTCTTCCTTCATATCTTAAGCTGAGCAGTGAAACTATTTTAATATGCAATGAAGAATACGGGGATGATTTTTCTGCGCTTGACAATGATGAGTATGTTATTGCTGAAGCCCTCCATATAAAAAAAGAACTAAAACTTGCTGAAGTGCAGCAGCTTCTTGATTCAACTCACGTATACCCTGTTATTAAAAGACTGATCGAAAAAAATGTATGTTTCGTATGGGAGGCGCTTAAAGAAACATACCATGTTAAAAAAGAAACCTATGTAGTACTTAACCCGGTATATGCAAATGAAGATGCCTTGTCCGAACTTATGAATAACTGGAGCAGAGCACCCAAACAACTGGAATTATTACTCAGTTATCTGCATCTTACAAAAACAGAAGGCGAAGTTACCAAATCGGCCCTGCTCAAAAAATCAGGCGCTTCCGACGCACAGCTAAAAGGATTGAGCGAAAAAAATATTGTATGGCTTGAAAAGCGTACGGTTGACCGGCTGCGTTATCTCCCCCTTCATATAAACGTTGATTTTAAGCTGACCTCTGCACAACAGGAAGCATATGAAGCGCTTAATGCATTGTTTGCTAACAAACAGGTTTGTCTTTTGCATGGCATCACATCCAGTGGCAAAACACAGATATATATTAAGTTAATTGAACAGTATGTTCGTATGGATAAGCAGGTACTTTACCTGTTGCCGGAAATCGCACTCACCTCCCAGATCGTAAGACGCCTGCAAAAGCACTTTGGCGGTTTTATAGGAATTTATCATAGTAAATTTGGACAAAACGAAAGGATAGAAATATGGAATAAGATCAAAAGCGGTGAACTGAAGATTATACTGGGAGCACGATCATCTCTTTTTCTTCCGTTTACCGGCCTGGGCTTAATTATAGTAGATGAAGAGCATGATGCTTCCTTTAAACAGCACGACCCGGCTCCGAGGTATAACGCAAGAGACAGTGCTATTTATTATGCCGGACTTTTTGAAGCAAAAATTTTGTTGGGCAGTGCTACGCCATCTGTTGAAAGTTATTTTAATGCATTGCAGGGTAAATATGGCATGGTAGCGTTGAACGAAAGATATGGAGGTGCAGACCTTCCGGGAATTGAAATCATAGATACAAAACAGATTGTAAGAAAAGATAAGTCGAAGGTTATCCTTTCGCCACAATTAAAGGAGGCTATAGAAAAATCATTAGAAAGAGACAAACAAGTTATATTATTTCAAAACCGAAGAGGTTATTCACCTTACCAGGTTTGCGCCGTTTGCGGATGGATACCACAATGTAAGCACTGCGATGTGAGCCTCACTTATCACAAACTCAGTAATAAGCTGGTTTGTCATTATTGTGGAACAATATACCCGAATGTAACTACCTGTGCTGCATGCGGCAGCTATTCTTTTGTGCAACGTAATTTCGGAACAGAGAGAATTGAAGAATACCTGGAAGAGACTTTCCCAAAAGCGAAAATTGCACGGATGGATATTGACAGTGTGCGGGGTAAACACGCACACGACAGTCTTATACAATTGTTTGAGCAGAAACGAATAGATATTCTTGTGGGTACTCAAATGGTGGTAAAGGGTTTAGATTTTGAACATGTTGGACTTGTTGGTATTCTGGATGCAGACAGTCTTTTAAGTTTTGCAGATTTCAGAGTAAATGAAAGGGCTTTTCAGTTGATGGAACAGGTGAGCGGCAGAGCAGGCAGAAAAGGTGAAAGAGGCAGGGTGCTGATACAGGTAGCTAATACTAAACACCCGGTACTTCATTTTGTACAGCAGCATGATTATGATGCATTTTTCAAGTTTGAAATTGAGGGACGGGAACGATTTTTCTATCCTCCGTATTCCCGTATTATACTTATTACATTCCGGCATAAGATAAAAGAACGAACTTCAGAAGCGGCTCAATATTTTGCATTGGGATTACAAAAGGAGCTTGCGAAATATACAGTCGGTCCGGCTGAACCTCCTGTTAACCGGGTGCGTAATCAATACCTCATGGAGTTATTATTAAAGATTCCAAAAGATACTGTTTTTATTAATCGCTGCAAGGCGATCATAAAAGACCAGATCGTTTTGTTGCATCAAAATAAAAAATTCAAAAGTGTAGTAATCATTGTCAATGTAGATGCGGTATAATGATAACAGAACATGGCAGGCTATATTTCCATCTTTAATTTTAAGGAAATGAACCAGTACTACAATCAAAAAGTGTTGCGGGAATTAAAAGCGTGGCAATACCGGATGTTGGCCGGCCCGTCTTTTTTTGATCGGCTCTCGAAACGTTTTCAGAATAAAGTGAACAGTTTCATTCCCGAGAAAATACACCAGGCTATTACAGTTACCATTAAACAAATGATCAGGGGTGTTTTATATGGCGCAAATATTACTACAGCTAAGTTTAAAAAAGATGTATCTCTTCAGGTAAAAGACGCTCTTGCTGAGGAAAAAATAAGTCTTTACCAAAAAACTGCTGCTGCCGAAGGCGGTCTTACAGGCGCTGGTGGCATTTTACTGGGGCTGGCCGACTTCCCTTTGCTTCTTAGCATAAAACTTAAACTTCTTTTTGAGCTGGCCGCTATTTACGGATATGATCTGCAGGATTATAAAGAGCGCTTATACATTCTATATATTTTTCAACTGGCATTTTCCAGCCCGCAGCATCGCAGGAAAATTTATGACCGCATGGTTAACTGGGAGGAAGAGCGCCACTATTTGCCAGAAGACATTCACCAGTTTGACTGGCGCAGCTTTCAGCAGGAATACCGTGATTATATTGATATAGCCAAAATGGCTCAACTGGTGCCGGTCATTGGCGCACCGGTTGGGGCAATAGTAAATTACAGGCTCATAAAAAAATTGGGTGTAACCGCCATCAATGCCTACCGGATGCGTTCTGTTAAAATATAACGAAAGCGCAACACCGATCAACTAATCGGCCATCACTTCTATCGTAGCGCCTATGCCTCTTTCGGTAATGGCATCGCACTGTGGTTTAAGCGCTTCGTATTCGCCCTGTTTTACAGCGTATTTTCCTTTAAAATGTATAATATAAGCACATTGCTCCGCCTGCTCATGGCTGTGGCCGCACACTTCTTCCAGGGTTTCTATAACCCATTCAAAAGTATTTACCTCATCATTCCATACAATAAGCTGGTATGGCTTTTCGGTTAAAACCAGGGTTTCTTTGTCTTCTGCAGTTGATGTATTCCCTGCCGGCATATTATTTATTTTCTTTTCAAAATTAGTATTTACTAACCATTTGTAACCGTGTCCGGCAACCTGTTTTTTAAAACTGGTGCCCAAACCAATGAGGCGTTGATATTGGATTGCAACAACGAATACTGCCCCAACATTTGTATTTTTGAAACCGGTTCGGAAAATAACCGGAAAAATGGTCGCATTATGATAATATTGAATGGATTTACTTTTCCCCTGAGTGACCCGATTCCAATTTTTGTTATCGTGTTGTTTATTATTTTGCTGGCTCCCATTTTACTCCGGAAATTACGCATACCCAGTATTATTGGTTTAATACTGGCGGGGATGGCTATTGGAGACCACGGTTTCAACCTTGTGGCCAATGGTAGTATTGACCTGTTCGGTAAGGCGGGGTTGTTGTATATTATGTTTCTTGCCGGACTTGAACTGGACATGGCGGAATTTAAAAAGAACAGGTACAAAAGCCTGGTTTTTGGATTTTTTACATTTATTATTCCCCTGGGTTTGGGGTTCTTTTTGTGTTATTACCTGCTGCAGTTCAGTTTTATGGCTTCATTACTGGTATCGAGCATGTTAGCCACCCACACGCTGGTGGCTTACCCCTTAGCCAGTCGCATGGGAATTGCAAAAAATGAGGCGGTAACGATTACGGTGGGCGGCACTATCATTACTGATACAGCAGTGTTGCTGATACTTGCTGTAATAACAGGCTCCATCGAGGGCGAATTAGACCAGCAATTCTGGCTTAAACTCGGTTTTTCTTTCCTGGTATTTTCTTTAACGGTGCTATTGGGATTTCCTATTATTGGCCGGTGGTTTTTTAAGAAAATCAAAGATGATCAAACAACACATTTCATATTTGTATTTGCCATGGTTTTTCTTGGGGCATTTTTTGCAGAGCTGGCAGGAGTTGAGGGGATAATCGGCGCTTTTCTTGCCGGATTGGCGTTGAATCAGCTCATACCCCATACATCGCCGTTAATGAACCGGATTGAATTTGCTGGCAACGCTTTATTCATACCATTCTTTTTGATAAGCGTAGGCATGCTGGTAGATCTGAAGGTTTTGCTGAAAGGAAACCAGGCCCTTATCATTGCCGGAACCCTTACCGCTATGGCACTTTCCACCAAATGGATCGCTGCATTTATTACCCAAAAAATATTCAGGTATTCAGCAACCCAGCGCAATGTAATGTTCGGGCTAAGTACTTCTCATGCTGCGGCTACCATTGCTGTAATTCTTATCGGGTATAATATGAAAATTATTGATGAGCATGTTTTGAACGGTACCATTATCCTGATATTGGTAACCTGTATGGTTGGCTCTTTTGTTACTGCTAATGCCGGCAAAAGGCTGGCGGTAGAAGAATCGGGCAGAATTCCGGACATAATAAATATTCAGGAACGTATACTTATTCCGGTTAATGATACGAATCAAACTGATGGTTTATTAGATTTTGCTGTAATGATTAACTCCTCTCAGCAAAAAACTCCTGTATACATGCTAACTGTAATGCAGGATGAAGACAGGCTAAAGGAGAAGGTGGCATTAAACAATAAAAACCTTGAAAAGGCAATAAAACATGGTGCCGAAACGGATACAAAAGTGCAGGCAGTTACAAGAGTTGATTTAAATATGGCTGATGGTGTCAGGCGGGCGGTAAAGGAGTTACTTATATCCGATGTGGTGATGGAATGGTCTGATAAAAGCAGTACCGCCACCGGCTTCCTGTTTAATTCATTGTTTGGAACAACCACTCAGAACATTCTCAATAGTGTATGGGAAACGGTTTTCATATGCCGCTTCAGGTATCCGCTTAATACAACGGCCAAAATAATTTTGGTGTTAACAAAAAATGCGGAGTATGAAATAGGCTTTCAGCATTGGGTGAAAAGAGTTGTTGCCTTGTCGAAACAGGCAGGCGCACGTGTTCAGGTATGCTGCTCTACTGATACGCAAAAAGCCTTTGCCAGAGAGTTTGCCAAAAACAAGGTTAGTGCTGAAATTTCATATCGCCATTTTGAAGATGTGGAAGATTTTCTTGTGCTGGCAAGGGAAATCCGCAGCGATGATCTCATAATAGCAGTTAGTGCAAGAAAAGGAACCGTTTCATACCATTCTTATATGGAAACGATCCCTTCAAAATTGCTGAAACATTTTGAAAAGAACAACCTCATACTTTTATATCCCGAACAAAGGCAATCTGAGTATTTGGAAACGGGTGTACAGCCCGAAGACCTTGTGCTTACGCCAATACAGGATCAGATAGATAATTTTAATAAACTGGGCAGAGCTGTAAAAAGGATTATCAGAGGAAAACAAAGATAGCAGGGATTGCACCCAGGCGCCTTGGATAGGGCGCATTCCAAATTGTCGCATTGCTTTGCTTCAACACTAAGATATTTTAAGTCCACCTACCAATAATGAGTTATTCTGCTTTATTGTGTCGAAGCGAAGGAGGAATTTGGAATACACCCTTTGGATATGGAATCTATTTTAAGTAATTTACGTATAAAGAAAAAAGTTGGGCTTAAAGTAATTTTAAGTGCGCTATTATGATGTTTCAAAAATAATATTTATCATTGTTTGCCTTTGCTAATAAATTTGATGCCATCATATGAATTTACAATCCGTTCAGCGAGTAGAGGGTTTAACAAAGCAGGAGTTTACTGAAAAGTTTGTGAAGACAAAAACTCCGGTTATTCTAAAAGATTTTATCAAAGGGAGCCCGGCTATCGGCCTTTGGAATTACGATTATTTTAAACAAGCAGCGGGCGATCTTATTGTGCCCGTGCATGGCAGTGAAAATGCTCATCCTGATATGGTGCACAGTGCGCCTATGGCTAAAATGAAATTCAGCGAATACCTGGATATTATACAACGCGAGCCTACAGAGTCGCGGTTGTTTCTTTTTAACCTGCTGATAGAAAAACCGGAAATACGGAAGCAATTGGTGTTTAATAAGATTGCCGACAATATTCTTACCTGGCTGCCACTTATGTTTTTTGGCGGCGGGGGTTCGAGCACCCGAAATCATTTTGATATTGATATGTCTCATGTTTTTCTTACCCAGTTTCATGGCGAAAAAAAAGTAACTTTATTTCCCAATAGCAACTCTTCACTGCTGTATAAACTGCCGTATAATTTTCATGGTATCGGCGATATGAAAAATATGGATTTTGAAAAATTCCCTGCTTTAAAATATGCCAGTGGATGGGAGTGCACCATACGTTTTGGCGAAACCATATTTATGCCTGCCGGTTACTGGCATTATATACAATATATAACCGGTGGATATTCTGTAAGTGTGCGGGCCCTGTCTTCAGCCCGCGACAGGGTTACCGGGTTTAGTAACCTGGTATTTACACGTAACTTCGATAACGCCATGAGAAAACTGCTTAAGAATAAATGGTATAACTATAAAGTAAAAGAAGCTTACAGCAGGGCCGAAAAAGCTATTCAGCAATTGGAACAGCAACACTAACAGTAAGGCAAAGCTGATCAGAATTCTACAATCGCGTATGCTTTATTGTCTACATATGGTCCGCCTGGATGGTGGGCGGTGTAGTCGAGATTGATCCAGAAATTACCGTCTTCTTCTCGGTAATATAAACCGGTAAAATTTTCTGAAGCAAATAAATGAGTGATGGCTTCCTGCAATTCTGTAAAATTTTTTTTATCGCCACAGTATAACTCAGGATATACATGATTTTCTGTTAACACCATTCTGCACTTGGCCCCAATGGCTTTAAGCGACGAAATCATCATGATCGTATGATCATCACAATCGCCGCCCATTCCATTTTCGATGGTTTCCCTGGCAGAAGCGAAATATTCATCCCTGTTGGGATCGGCTACATACCTGAAATTATTATTGATATACTTAAACAGGGAAAGATACCTCACTTTGGGTCCGTACTTTTTGTGGTAATCATCAAAATATTCTATCGAATGTTTTACGGCGAAGTTCCTGGTAACTGAATCTTTAGGATTAATTTTAGACTTCAATCCCTTCACCGCCTTTTCTACGCCCGAATCAAACAGATCGGGTTTAATCAGGTACAAATCCTTTTCTTTATTATCTCTTATATCCCAGCTTTTTACAACAAGGTTTTTATAATCAATGATCATATTGCCAAGGTTATAGCCTTCCGTAAACTGGCTGTATACTACAAACCCCGCCACTAAAATGAACCCGGGAATAATAAGCGGTCTGAACAACCATAAAACAAGCCTTACCAAAATAAAGGCGGCAATGATAGATAGCAATAAATCAACATTCCAGTAACCTACAATTACCGGCGGAATAAAGCGATTGATTAAAGGAGCCAAAGGAAGAATGGTAAGCAATCCTATGGTATTTAATACAAGGCTTCTCGCAAAGAAATTTGTATTGTTTTCACCCATTGCTGTAATAATAACGCAAATTAAGGAGGAACTTATTATACAGCTTGTTAAAAAAAAGATGATAAGATATGCACATTGCCTGATGGTTATTTTATTGCTATAACAGGATGGTTCAGGCCTGGAATTGTTCATTCAGGTAGGTACAGGTCGGCTCCAAAATGAAATTGCGTTAATTTCGGATATATTATTCAACATGCTTCTTTATAATTTCTTTCTTAAATGACTGTAGCATTATTTATTCCATGTTATATAGATCAGTTTTATCCTCAGGTAGCCATAGCCACCTTACAGGTATTGGAAAAAGCCGGTGTAACCGTTGTATATCCACCAAAACAAACCTGTTGCGGACAGCCAATGGCCAACTCTGGTTTTGAACACCTGACCGGAAGCTGTAATGAATTGTTTGTAAAGAACTTTACCGGATTCGATTATATAGTATGTCCTTCAGGCAGTTGTACATTGCATGTAAAACAACATCTGCACGATGCTGAAAACGAAAAAGAAGCGGAATTTATAAGGACGCATGTATACGAGTTAACCGAATTTTTAACGGATATAGTGCAGGTTGAACAATGGGATGCCAGGTTTCCGCACAAAGTAGGCATGCATCAAAGTTGCCATGGACAACGCGGATTGAAGCTTTCGCAAATGAGTGAATTGGTAGCAGAGCCCTTTTCAAAACCCGATAAACTGCTTAAAATGGTAGAGGGGCTGGAAATAGTTGAATTGTCGCGACCCGATGAATGTTGCGGATTTGGGGGAACTTTCTGCGTTACCGAAGAATCTGTTAGTGTAAAAATGGGTAAAGACAGGGTGGATGATCATCTGAACCACGGTGTAGAATATATTATTGGCGGCGACATGAGCTGCCTGATGCACATGGAAGGTATTTTACGAAGGCAGAAAAGTAAGGTTCAGGTAAAGCATATTGCGGAGATATTGAACAGCCATTAACACATTAAGCATTTGTCATATAATAAATAAAAATGGATCAGAGTAATAAAGACCATGCTCTATTAGCCGCGCAGTTTAACGAAGACGAGCCGCGGGTAAACTGGCACGACGAAACCCTGTGGTGGGTACGTTCAAAACGCGATAAAGCAGCGCATGCTTTACCGGAGTGGGAGCAATTAAGGGAAGTTGCCTCGCAGATCAAACACAATGTATTATCAAATCTCAATGAATATTTATTGCAGTTTGAAGAAAAGGCCCGGGCAAATGGGGTTATTGTACACTGGGCAGCCGATGCAAAGGAACACAATGAAATTGTATATGCTTTACTGCATCAAAACGGTATTAGCCGGATTGTGAAAAGCAAATCTATGTTAACGGAAGAATGCCATCTTAACAGCTATCTGGAACAGCAGGGAATTGAAGTAACAGATACCGACCTGGGTGAACGCATTGTGCAACTGGCAAATGAACCGCCAAGTCATATTGTGTTGCCCTGTATACACAAAAAGAAGGAAGAAATAGGAGAATTATTTCACGAACATCTGGGTACACCTGCCGGTAATTCAGATCCGAAATTTCTGGCAAATGCCGCAAGACTGAATTTGAGAGAGAAATTTTTGACCAGGCGCGCAGCCATGACAGGAGTGAATTTTGCCATTGCAGAAACGGGCGAGTTCGTGGTTTGTACCAATGAAGGTAATGCAGATATGGGTGCACATTTGGCTGACGTACATATTGCCTGTATGGGCATTGAAAAGATTGTACCGCAGCGAAACCATTTGTCTGTTTTTTTACGTTTGCTTGCCAGAAGCGCTACCGGGCAGCCGATAACCACTTATTCCAGTCATTTTAAAAAGCCGCGAAAAGGACAGGAGATGCATATTGTGCTGGTAGATAACGGAAGGAGTGTGCAGTTGGGACGGGCGGATTTTCGCAATGCTCTTAAATGCATACGCTGTGGTGCATGTATGAATACCTGCCCGGTTTACAGAAGGAGCGGGGGGCATAGTTATCATACCGCTATCGCGGGACCTATTGGTTCTATATTAGCACCCAATCTTGATATGCGTAAATATGCCGACCTGCCGTTTGCTTCCACCCTTTGCGGTTCATGCAGTAACGTGTGCCCGGTAAAAATTGATATACACGATCAGTTGTACAAATGGCGCCAGGTATTGGTAAAAGAAGGATACGCTCCTGCAGCCAAAAAAATGGCTATGCGGGGAATGACTTTTACGTTGTCCAGGCCGGGGGCCTATCAATTTGCAGGGAAAGCAGGCAGGTGGGTAATGGATAAAATGCCATTTATTGTAAACAATAAACTAAACCCCTGGTATAAGCAACGCGAAATGCCGGAGCCACCAAAACAATCGTTCGGCGAATGGTATAAAAAGAACAGGAAAGAAGTGTAATTTATAATTTGAGATTTGAAATTTGAGATTGATCCGGGTACAGGTTGCAGGGTTTTAATATTGAGTTTATTGTTTATGATTTGTAGTTTATTGTTAGCTGTTTCATTTCGGATTTCAAATTTTAGTTTTCGAATTTTCCATTTGAAATTTATTTGATTCTTGTTTTTTAGAATTTGTTATTTATAACATCATGAACAGCAGAGAAAAAATCCTTGCCGCAGTAAAGAATAACCAGCCTGCGCAAAGCAAATTGCCTGAGGTGCGATCTTTTTTGAAACCCGGTACGGAAGTTCTTGAAAAGTATATAAATGTATTAACAGCAATCGGAGGTGTGGCGAATGTGGTAAACAGTTATGCCGAAATAGAAAATATTGTCCGGCAGGAATATAAAGAAGCTCAAAGAATAATATCGCTATGCAACGAACTGCCAATGCCTGGCGGAAAGGAAAAGTATGCGGACCCGCATGAATTGGAAACAGTAGATCTTGCGATAATGAATGCGCAATTTGGGGTGGCCGAAAATGCTGCGGTATGGGTAACCGATGATATGCTTCCGCAAAGAGTGCTGCCTTTTATAACCCAGCAGTTGGCTGTTATCATCAACAGGAACGATATTGTTCCAACCATGCATCATGCCTATGAAAGAATTGGAGATTCGGATTATGGCTTTGGTGTATTTATTGCCGGACCTTCTAAAACAGCCGACATTGAGCAATCGCTGGTACTGGGCGCACATGGTCCCAAAACCATGCGCGTTTTTATATTATAATAATATTTAAGTGTATGCTTTTACGATCATCCCTGAGTGCTTTTATTTTGGCGGTTGGTTTGCAAACTTCTTTTGCCCAACAAATTATTCCTTTATACGAAGAAAATATTCCGGGAGCATTAAACGCTGCCAATGAAGAACGCTATGATTCTGCTAATGCAATTGCTTTTAAAGTATCTACGCCAACATTAACCGTTTATCTTCCACCAAAGGAAAAAGGCAATGGCACAGCAGTGGTGATTTGTCCGGGAGGCGGCTATAGTGGGCTCGTAATGGATAAAGAAGGGTTTGCTATTGCAGAATATTTTGTAAAACGGGGTGTAGCGGCGTTTGTATTGAAATACAGGCTGCCTGATGATAAAATAATGAAAGACAAAAGCATCGGCGCTTTGCAGGATGCCCAGCAGGCCATAGCCCTGGTAAGACAACGGGCCCGGCAATGGAATGTGGATACAGCGCGGATAGGTGTTATGGGATTTTCAGCCGGCGGACACCTGGCTTCTACAGCCGGTACGCATTTTAATCATCCTGTTGTTGACGTTAAACAACAGGTAAGTGTTCGTCCTGATTTTATGATATTGGTATATCCTGTCATCAGTATGACAGACAGTCTCGGGCATCGCGGATTAAGAAATGTTCTGCTTGGCAAAAATCCATCTTCCCAAAAAATACAATTATTCTCCAGCGAGCTGCAGGTTACAGCACAAACGCCACCCGCTTTTTTAATTCATGCGGGTGATGATAAGATAGTGGATGTGGATCACAGCATTTCTTTTTATGAAGCATTGCGGCATAAACAAGTACCAGCCGAAATGCATATTTATCCTAAAGGCGATCATGGCTTTGTGTTGAAAATGCCTGTGGAAGAATGGATGGATATTTGTTTGAAATGGATGAAGCATAGTGGGTTCCTGAAGTGATAATAACCAGTCTGCCCCCAAGTGCAGGATGGTTGTGCAAATGAAGTTGTTTATCTTTAAGACATCATTAACGATCCCCTGGGTTATTATGCTTGCCCATAATGTACATAGCGATACCAATCTGCTGCAATCATTGAGGTCTGGTGACCAGTCTGCATTTAAAGCACTCTACGAATTATATGCAGCATCATTAACGGGTTACGCGGCCTCCAGGTTAGCTTCTCTTGAAGAAGCCCGGGATATCATACACGATCTTTTTGTATATATATGGGATGAAAGAGCCAGCATTACCATCACCACTTCTTTCAAGTCATTTCTTTTTGCTGCCGTGCGATATCGCATTATTGATCATATCCGTAAAAATATCACCCGTCGTGAGTATGCAGAAATGACGCAACGTCTTACTAATGATTTTATTGATAATACAGAAGATGAATTGAGTGTTAAAAATCTTAATCAAACACTGGAACTGGCAGTAAACAACCTTCCTTCACGTACAAGAGAAATATACCGGTTGAGCCGCCACCGGCAGTTGGCTATTAAGGAAATTGCGTGCCAGCTTCATCTTTCTGAACAAACGGTAAAAAACCAACTTACCACAGCGCTCAGTTATCTCCGTATCTCATTGGAAAGATTGGCCGTGCTGACTATGTTGTTATTGTTGCATTAATGTAATGATATTGTTATTTTTTTGCTTTTCTATAGTACTGTTGCTTTCCTCATCCGACTTACTTCCTGAAGTGGTTTCCAAAACCGGTTTCGCATTCATATAATGCCATAGTGCAAATGAGTATTTCGCAGATCAAAAGTTTATTGGACCGTTATATTGCAGGCAACGTTACTTCGCAGGAGCAACAACTTGTGGAGCAATGGCTGGAAGAGAACAGCCAGCATAATACGGAATGGAAGTTAATGAACAATAAGGACAAAGCCATATGGTTGTTACAACTATACCGGGATATTAATAATAGCATTACCGGTAAAGAAGCTAAAGAGGGAAATGACATCCCTATGGACCCATTGCTTCCCTGGTATAAGAAGTTCTGGCTTCCGGTAGCGGCTATGCTTATTGTAAGCATTGGCGCAGGCGTTTATTATTTTTTGTTACCCCGGCAGGAAAGAACAGTGCCCGTTAGCGTTACCGCTCCGAAATTGGAGAATGATGCGCTTCCGGGAACCAATAGAGCGATACTTACCCTCGACAACGGAAAAACAATATTGCTGGATGATTCGCAGGACGGCGTACTGGCAAAGCAGGGCGGCACTGCTGTGAGCAAGCAGGGAGAAAATTTAATGTACAATGCAAAAGGAAGTAATGGTAAACCTGCACCGGTAGTGTTTAATACATTAACAACACCACGCGGCGGCCAATATAAGCTGGTATTATCGGACGGGAGCAAAGTATGGTTGAATGCATCGTCATCTGTACGTTACCCCGTTTTATTTGCAGGCGATAAAAGAGAAGTGGAAATAACGGGTGAAGTATATTTTGAAATAAGTCATCTTAGTGCTAAAACTTTAAAAGGGGAGGCAGCGAAAAGAATACCTTTTACAGTAAAGGTAAATATGCCGGGAAGAGAAGGCGCTGTAGTTGAAGTGCTGGGCACGCATTTTAACATAAACGCTTATGATGACGAAGATGCAGTAAGCACAACCCTGCTTGAGGGCAGCATAAAAGTATCGCCGTCACAACAAAAATTATTGGGGGGTGCTGTTGTAATGAAACCGGGAGAGCAGGCCAGGCTTAATAGAAAGGGATTGCAGTTGGTAAAGGAGGTGAACACAGAAGAAGCGGTGGCCTGGAAGAATAGGTTATTTATGATGAGCGGCACACCTATTCCTGCTGTATTGCGCCAATTGGCACGTTGGTACGATGTTGATATCGTTTACGGTAATGGTATACCGGAAGGGCATATCACCGGTGATATGCCTATGGATATGAACTTATCGGAAGTATTAAAAGTAATGGAACTAAGCGGAGTCCATTTTAAAATTGATAACAAAAAAATTATCGTGAATCCGCAAAAAAGGTAACTTTTATTGAAAAAAGGTTAGCTGAAAAACCGAAGTCCCGCGGCAACGGAACTCCGGCAAGTATTCAGGTTAACCTCTTAATAATAATCGAAGCAGATCATTTTATTCATTTAACCTAAACTAAGCAAAACTATGCGATTGAATGCGTTTCGCAAAGCATTGTCTTTCATAAGACGGATGCGAGTGCTTCTTCACCCCAAAACATGGCTGATTATGAGGTTAACCATTGTTTTACTGATTGCGGCCTGCCTGCGGTTGCATGCCACCGGATACAGCCAGCGTATATCCCTCGCTGAACACAATACTTCCCTTGAAAAGGTATTGCAAAAGATCAAAAAGCAATCAAAGCTTCATATGGTGTACAGGGAAGAATGGCTGGATCTTTCTGGGAAAGTAACTTTATCACTTAAAGAGGGTACCACAGAAGAAGCTTTGGAAGCCTGCTTCAAAAACCAACCATTAACTTACGAGCTCGTTGGCCGTACCATAGTAGTAAAGAAAAGGGAGCGCTTTACTGTTGCCCCTCGGCTGCTGCCTGTTGCGGAAGCCCCGGCCATTGTTATTACAGGGCGGGTAACGGGCAGCGATGGAACTCCTCTCGGCAATGTAAGTGTTGTACTGAGGGGCGGCTCAACAGGCGTAACCACCGATGCCAATGGCTTATTCAGCATCAATGTTCCCGATGAAAAAGCAGTGCTTGTATTTTCATATGTTGGTTTCCAGATACAGGAACTTAAAGTGGGTGATAAAAAGAACCTTGAAATTGTATTATTACCTGTTGTTTCCGAATTAGAAGATGTGGTAGTGGTGGCATACGGGACGCAAAAAAAGCAAACCGTTACAGGATCTATTGCATCAGTGAAAGGAGAGCAGTTAACAGCGGCACCTTTGGCGAGTACCGCTAATACCTTAGCTGGCCGTCTGCCGGGTTTAATTTCATTACAATCAAGTGGACAGCCTGGCTCTGATGCCGCAAGTTTAAGAATTCGGGGTTTTGGTGGAGCGCTTGTTATCGTGGACGGAATTGAATCAAGCTTTAATAATATAGATGCCAATCAAATTGAGTCTATTACTATATTAAAAGATGGAGCCGCTTCAATTTACGGGGCCCGTGCGGGAAACGGGGTTATATTGGTTACTCTGAAACGCGGAAAAATTGGGAAACCAACTATTACTTTAAATTCCTCTAAAACAATGCAAGGCATCACAGTAATGCCAAAACCAGCGAGTTCAGGCCAATATGCTGAGATGAAATCTGAAGAATGGCTTCAGTCGGGGCGGCCTGCTGATCAGGTACCTTTTACAGAAGAGCAGATCCAAAAATATTATAATGGCACAGATCCACTGTATCCGAATACAAATTGGTATGATGAGCTGATTAGAAATTGGGCACCCCAGCAACAACATAATTTATCTGTAAGAGGAGGAAGTGATAAGATTAAATATTACGGGTCAATAGGTTTTTTAGACCAGCAAACCATTTGGAAGAAGAACGGGGGGGATTATAAAAGATATAATATTCAATCCAACATTGATGCGAAAATTTTAGACAACCTCTCTTTGCAATTTGATATTTCTTCCATTTATGAAAGCCGTAAATTCCCCTGGCGTCCTCAAAGTGCCGGATCAAACACCGTATGGCAGGATTACTGGGCCACATTACCTATATATCCCGCCACATTACCTGATCCTGATAAAATTTCTTTTGCTAATGGCGGAGGAACGGGGGGAGCTCATGTAATTACAAATAGTGAAATATCCGGGTATGATAATACCGAATCTCAAAATTTGAAGGGAACCATTGCTTTAAATTATTCCTTTAATTCTATAGAGGGGTTATCCGCCAGGGCATTTGTAAATATATTACAGGACTATTCTAATAATAAGCATTTCACGAGGCCTATACAGTTCTATACCTATGATCCGGTAAGTGATACTTATACATTAGCAGGCGCATTGGGCTCAAAAGCTTCGCTTTCCCAGGTTGATAATAAGAATAGAATTATAACCGGCCAGTTTTCACTGAACTACGATCACATCTTTAACCAGTCTCATCACATTCATGCCTTAGCTCTTTATGAAGCGATTGATTATAATAATGATTATATAAGCGTAGGCAGAATTAATTTTCTTACGCCGGCTATTGACCAGCTATTTGCCGGAAGCACTTCAGGTATGGTGAACAATGGTTCAGCAAGTGAAATGGGAAGAAAAAGTTATGTGGGTAGAATTAATTACTCCTATAAGGATAAGTACCTGGTAGAAACAATTTTAAGAGCAGACGCCTCTGCCAAGTTCCCTTCAAATAAAAGATGGGGTTATTTTCCGGGAGTTTCTTTTGGTTGGAGATTATCAGAAGAAAACTTCATAAAAGAAATAAAGCATTTGAATGACCTGAAATTAAGAGTCAGTTATGGAGAATCGGGTAATGACGGAGTAGGTAATTTCCAGTATCTCGCGGGATACCAGTATGGACACATATATATATTGGACAATAATGTTCAGCAGGGAATTGTTTCAACAGGTTTGGCTAATCCAAATTTGACCTGGGAGAAGATTCGTATTTATAATGCCGGAATTGATTTTTCTTTATGGGATAAAAAGCTTTATGGCGAAGGCGATGTCTTTTATCGGGAACGTAAAGGCATACCCGCTACCAGAGTCACTACATTACCTACTACATTTGGCGCAAACCTCCCTCCGGAAAATATCAATAGTTTAAATGACAGGGGATTTGAATTAAGATTAGGCACATCCGGAATGAGTAAAAATCTTGTATGGGATGTGAGTGGGAATATTTCCTGGTCGAGGGCGAAGTGGGATCATTATGAAGAACCGGAGTATTCTGATTCCATTCAGCAGAGAGTTTATAAAAGATCCGGAAGGTGGACTGATCGGCAATATGGTTATTTATCCAACGGGTTATTTACCAGTCAGGAACAGATCAACGGTTTAAAATTTGATCAGGATAACCAGGGAAATGTATCGCTTCGTCCGGGTGATATATGGTACACTGACACGAATGGGGATGGTATATTAGATTGGAAAGATCAGGTTGAGATAGGAAAAGGTACTGTTCCTCATTGGATGTTTGGTTTGAATGGTAATATAAAGTATAAGGATTTCGATCTGTCTGCATTATTTCAGGGAGCGTTTGGATATTATAATAATATAGTATTGAAACATGGCGAGTTATCGCCTGCAATTCTATATGATTTGAGATGGACTCAGAAAAATAATGATCCCAACGCTTTAGTTCCCAGATTGGGAGGAGCGTCTACTAATGGGTTAACATCAGATTACTACTACAGGAAAGCCGGATATGTGAGATTGAAAGCAGTTGCGGTTGGCTATAATTTGCCTAAGCAATTGTTAGAAAGGATCAGGTTAAAGCAGGTGAGGATTTATGTAGCCGGTAACAATTTAATAACCTTTGATGGACTAAGGAAATACGGTACTGATCCTGAAGCGCCATCAGGGAATGCCGGATACTATTACCCCCAGCAGAGAACAATAACCTTTGGAGTAAATATATCTCTATAGAAATTATTCTAAAAAATAAGTTATGAAAATAGCAATCCAAATACTTTTAATAGCCTTTATAGTAAATGCATCTTGTAAAAAAGACGTATTGGATAAGGCGCCTTTAAATATTATTTCAGATGATGTTGTGTGGACGGACCCTTCCTTAGTTGATGCATATCTTACGCAATGTTATGCAGAAACGTATGTTTTTTGTAATGTTTCAACAGATAATTCCTGGGGTAACCTCTGGAAAGGCGATGCCGGGCCTGCTCCTATGTGGATTAATGAGGTAAGCGATGAAGCCAGAACCGCCTGGCTCAGCGATGCCTATCCATACAAATCGGGCAATTTAAAAATTAATGGTGGTTTACTGGAATGGTGGGAAAGTTCGTATAAAGTTATTCGTAAGCTGAATCAGTTCATACAAACAGTGCCTGCATCACCACTGGAGGAAAATATGAAAGGAAAAAGAATAGCAGAGGCAAAGTTTTTAAGAGCCTACAATTACTTCGAAATGGTAAAACGGTATGGCGGCGTTCCTGTGATTACGGAAGCTCAGGACCTGAGCGACCCCAAAGATGAATTGTATCCCAAACGTGCTAAAGAGCAGGCGGTATATGATTTTGTGTTGTCGGAAATTGATGCAATTTCGGATAACCTTCCTGAAACATCTAACGATCTTGGAAGACCTACCAAATATGCGGCACTAGCTTTAAAATGCAGGGCTGCTTTATATGCAGGAAGTATTGCAAAATTGGGAACGATACAATTAGACGGAGTTGTGGGCATTGAGGCATCCGCGGCAAATGGCTATTATCAGGAGGCGTATAATGCTGCAGAACGGATTATAAAAAGCAATAACTACTCGTTATATAATAAATATCCTGACGATAAAGTTGCGAATTTCAGGGAACTTTTCCTTGAGAAAAATAACCCGGAGCAGATTTTTGTAAAGAGGCATGATAAAAATAATGGAATGGGAAATGGAGGGAATGGATGGGGCTATGACTTTTTTCAATGCCCTTTACCCAATGGCTGGGGATCGGGTAATCAAAATGCAGTTTACCTTGAAATGGCTGAAGAATTTGAGCATATTGATGGCAGTTCGGGCAAATTGGACAGAACTGCCATTCAGCAGGGATTATGGACAACCAACGAGTTATGGGACAATAAGGATCCAAGATTTTTTGCTACGATCTACACACAAAACACCCCATGGAAAGGCACCCTGCTTGATTACCACAAAGGCATTTTAAAACCTGACGGTACCATTCAAACAGATGGGTCTTATAATGGCATGCTTGCTAATGGAATTCAAAACAAGACCACTGGTTTTGGCGTAATGAAATATTTAGATGAGAGCCATGGTAATCTAATAGGATCTAACGGGGATTGGGCTACATCCTCTACAGATTTTATTGTGTTTCGTTTAGGAGAAGTATTATTGAATTATGCAGAGGCTGCCTTTAATCTTGGAAAAGCAAACGATGCATTAGATGCAGTTAATCTGATCAGAGAGAGGGCAGGAATTGCACTGCTTACATCCATTGATCAGGATAAAATCAGTCATGAAAGAAAAGTGGAACTTGCTTTTGAAGGCCATCGCTATTGGGATTTGCGAAGGTGGAGAATAGCTACGACTGTTCTCTCCCAAAATAGTTCAGGGCTAAGTTATATTTTGGATTACAGTAGCGGCAAATATAAACTGGTGGTTATTAATAATGTTGATGGCACCGTTACACCACCTGCGTTCTATCCTCAAAATTATTACTTGCCTATTACTCTTGCACGTACCGGCAACAACCCAAATCTCGTCGAAAATCCCGGCTATCAATAATCGTTCAAATTGCTGTTATATTGTCCATCATGATGAGTAAGGTATTGTTATTTATAATGCTTGTCGTTTTCAGTTTTCTTATATCGTGCAGTGCCCCTTCTTTATCTTACAGGCAGGATGCGCTTGTAGGTGCTATTCGGTGGGATGCATGGGTAGGAGATTTGAATTCAGCGGGTCTGGAAGTTGAGCGTGCACTGGGCCCAAACCAGTATCATTACCGTGCTCCATTTTATAGCAAGGAAATTTCGCAGGATTCCATCCAGTGCAGGGGAGCCACCCAGGATATTATGGATAAGGAAATAGCGTATGCCAGTGATGCAGGGCTGGATTATTGGGCATTCTGCTGGTATCCTCCGCACAGCGGGCTGGATACTGCCAGGCAGCTTTACCTGGCCAGTAAACATCGGGATGGTATTAAATGGTGTGTAATACTGGGTACCAATCCTTTTGATTATGACACGGATGCGGTATGGTTGGTTGACAGGTTTAAAGAGAAAAACTATCAGAAGGTGCTAAATGGAAGACCATTAGTGTATGTCTTTCCCTCTGCGATGACTAAGCCGCATGAGCTTGCTAAACTGAGAAATCTGAGTAAGTCCGTAAATATCGGAGAGCCGTATATTGTAGTGATGGAATTTTCAGTTAAAGCTGCTGTTGCAATAGCAGATAGCCTGCAGGCTGATGCAATGAGTGCGTACATCAGTTGGACGGGTAAGAATGGAGAACCCTATGACCCGGTCATTCCTCGTGCCGATTCTCTTGGATGGGAAGGATATAAGGCTACAGGGAGAAAAGTGGTACCCTGGGTAACTACGGGGCACAATACGAAACCGCGTATTGATAACCCAGTATCGTGGACGACAGTTTCTTCTGATGGATGGGTAAGTGATGGGACACCCAGGCAAATTGCAGCTAACCTCAGTAACGCCCTGAGGTGGACAATGATGAACAAATCAGCGGTAGAGTCCAATACCGTGCTGATGTATGCCTGGAATGAGTTTGACGAAGGGGGGTGGATATGTCCCACGCTCGGGGACAATACAAGTCGCTTGGAAGCCATTAAAGAAATCTTAAAGTAGAATACAATTGAAGCTGTTCGTTGTTCTATATGGAATTTTGATTGCGCTGCCGCTTTTAACAGACCAGTTCGCCGGTGTTGTAATTCCGTTTAATGAAAAAGAGCGACCTCTTGCAGGCGCCATTCGCTGGGACGGGTGGGTAGGGGATCTAAATCGTGCCGGATTAGAAGTAGAGCACATATTAAGCCCACGGCAATATCATTACCGGGCTCCATTCTTTAGTAAAATAATTCATGATGATTCCATTCAGTGCCGGGGCACTACGCAGGCTATAATGGATCAGGAAATTGCCTACGCAAAGTATGCGGGGCTGGATTATTGGGCTTTCTGTTGGTATCCCTCCGGCAGCGGTTTGGATACTGCCAGGCAACTCTATCTTGAAAGTGCGTATAAAAATGATATTAAATGGTGTGTAATACTGGGTACCAATCCGTTTGATTATGATAAAGACGGCAGATGGCTGGTAGAAAAATTTAAAGAAAATAATTATCAAAAGGTATTGAACGGAAGGCCATTGGTATATGTTTTTTCGGCTACGGTCACCCTGCTTCCGCAGCTTACAGCGTTGAGAGATTTAAGCAGGCTTGCGGGCGTTCCCGATCCTTATATAGTAGTGATGAGGTTTTCGGCTCAAAATGCGGTTGCTGCTGCAGACAGTTTAAATGCAGACGCAATTGGTTGTTACGCCAGTGTGGCCGATTTTGAAACAGGCGCTCCCTATAACAGGGCAGCATATTCCCCCGCTGTTTCTAAAAGCGACCAGGCGGGATGGGAAAAATATGCAGCTTCAGGAAAGCCGTTGGTACCCTGGGTTACAGCGGGGTGGAATCCCAAGCCGCGAATTGAAAGATCTGTTTTATGGAATTCTTATTATACCACCAACGGTTATGCAAAAGATGGTACTCCGGATCAGATTGCGCAAAGTCTTCAAAATGCAATCAATTGGACCAGCAGCAATAAAAATGCTGCGGAAGCAGGCGTGATACTCATGTATGCCTGGAATGAATTTGATGAAGGAGGATGGATATGTCCGACATTGGGGAACAATACCAGCCGGTTAGAGGCAATTCGTAAGATATTAAAAAAATAAAAAAGTATGAGACAACGGATAATGATTTTTTTTGCAGCGATAGCACTTTTGACAACAAGTGATTTTGCCGGTAGCCAAACATTCAATAACAAAAAGAAAGATGACTACCAGGTGGGGGTATATTATTTTCCCAACTATCACGTGGATAAGCGCAATGAAGCGTATTTTGGAAAGGGATGGACGGAATGGAAGTTGGTGAAAGCGGCAAAGCCCAGGTTCGCCAACCATGATCAGCCGAAAGTACCTGCCTGGGGGTATACAGATGAAGCCGATCCCAGACAAATGGCAAAAAAAATTGCCGCGGCAGCCTCCCATGGAATAGACGCCTTTATATTTGATTGGTATTATTATGATGATGGTCCGTTTTTAGAAAGGGGGTTAGAGGAAGGTTTTATGAAGGCAAAGAACAACCGTTTACTAAAATTCGCCCTGATGTGGGCCAACCACGATTGGGAAGATATTCATCCATATACGCAGGGTCAGCCGCATAAAATTCTATATCCGGGAACAATTACCCCGGCCACATGGGATAAAATGACGGATATGATCATTGACCGTTATTTTAAACATCCCTCTTATTGGCTGATTGACGGCGCACCCTATTTTTCTATTTATGAATTAAGTAAACTGCAGGAATCGTTTGGCAGTGTGGAAGCAACAGCGGCAGCGCTTGCTGCGTTCAGAAAAAAAACAATTGCTGCCGGATTTAAAGACCTGAACCTTAATGCCGTTGTTTGGGGAAACCCAATACTTCCGGAAGAGAAATCCGTTACAGATCCTGCTGATTTAGTAAAGAAGTTGGGATTTAATTCCTTCACCTCTTATGTATGGATTCATCATGTGCCTTTGAATGATCAGGTTGTACCCTACGATACGGTGAAAAAAGCATACCTGCAATATGCAGAACAGGCAATGTCCACATTTTCTATACCCTATTACCCCAACGCATCGGTCGGCTGGGATCCATCTCCACGTACAAATCAGAATACGCCATTCAATAATTCTGGTTACCCTTATACCAATATTATCGGAGGTAATACTCCCGGGGCTTTTAAGCAGGGGCTCTTAGACGTAAAAGAAATGATGGATAAGCATAACCAAAAAATCATTACCATCAATTCATGGAATGAATGGACGGAAGGCAGCTATCTGGAGCCCGACGTTGTGCATAAAATGAAGTATCTCCAGGCGATTAAAACTGTATTTGGAAAATAAACACAACCATTCATCATGAAATATATATGTTTATTAATTGTCTTTATGGTTTTGTCCTGCGCTGCATTAACTGCCCAGGAAAAAATCAATATCAAACGCAACAGCTTTCAGTCAGATCGGCCTATCATCAGGGCAAACCATCCGTTTCGCTTCAATGTGGTAGTCGAAAACCCGGAGAAGATAAAATATGAATGCAGGCTGATCCTTCCGGGCGATGGCAGCCGCATGGGAAAGGAAACGATTACAGCGCTGTCCGACTCTTCCCGCCAACACAGTTGGGAGGTAGAATGCCTTCAGGGAGGACAAAAAGATTTTGCAGTGGAAGTGCTTGTTGGAGGGGAAGTGTTTTCAAGATCAGCCATTAACCAGGTAGTGATGCCCGCTCGTAAGATAGAAAAACAGGCTTATATCCCTGCACCCAGGCCCGCCAAAACAGATATACTGGTGGGAGCCCATAATTGTCCGCTGTGGGAAACCGGGCGTTATGAACTCTGGAACCAGATTGTGCATAAACACCAGGAACGCACACCCGCTTTGGGAATTTATTCACAGGATAATCCTGAAATAGCCGATTGGGAAACCAAATGGGCGTTAGAACACGGTATTTCCTTTTTTATCTATTGCTGGTATCGCACCAGTCAAAATGGACCTATTACTACTCAATTTGAGAAGAGTGTTTTTGATGAGGCACTCTTTAAATCGAAGTATGGCGATCAGATGAAGTTCACCATTATGTGGGAAAACCAGTCTAAAGGAACTTCTGGCATCACTGATGAAAAAGACCTGATGGAGAACCTGATGCCTTACTGGATTGAGAAATTCTTTAAGAGAGACAATTATCTTAAGATTAATAATAAACCGGTGCTTTACATCTACCGTCCGCTCTTTATTTCGGATGATCTTGGCAGCGATGAAAAAGCGAAAGCGGCATTTAATATGATGCGCGACGCCTGTAAAAAAGCCGGTTTTGACGGGTTGATTATTATGGGTGAGGAACGCGGTTTTCAACCTGCCTCACTCGCGCGGTTCAAAGCGATGGGGCTGGACTATACGTTTCAATACTGCTGGTATGTACCCAATAGTCCTTCTCCGGAAGTGGCTATTGAAAGTCAGATGCAACAGATCCGGAAAATGCACAGTATGCACGATGTGATCCCACAGGTAGTCACACTTTCCCAGGCATGGAGCGGATGGTCGGATGAGGGGAGTATATGGAAGCTTCCGCCAAAAGACTTTGAAGTGCTGCTCAGGAAAGGGAAAGCCTTTATCGAAAATAATTTTTCGAAAGATGAGTTGGGCAGTAAAATGATTATTCTCGACAACTGGAATGAATGGAGCGAAGGTCATTACCTGGCGCCTTATCGCGAATATGGTTTCGGGTACCTGGATGCTATCCGTAGCGTGTTTTCCAAAGACCCTGAAAAGCATGATGACCTGATCCCGGAAGATATAGGGAAAATCCCTTATAATATGCCTGTAGGGCTTTTTGAAAAAAAAGAAAAAAAGTAAAGGATGATAAAGATATCGATAATTGCCTGTTTCCCGGAACCGTAAGCATCATTTTGTTCCCGCTAATTACAGGTTGAATCGTTGGGCTGTCCTGCTAACATTTGTCTCATGTCCCGGGAATTTTGCCCTGTTCAACTTTACCGTTTGCCACTCTCCAATACCTTCGGGACCAGAATATTTTTGCCCGATTATCAGGGTAATACGATGGCTATACAAATGCAGCAATATCATATTTCTTTTGAGCGAATAAAAACGGGTTGAACCATGCTGATGATTTCTTTGCTAAGGCTTTCTTGTAGAATTTTTTATAGTATTGTGGTCTGAATATACAAGAAAGTTATCTATTGTCATCTTTTCAACGATATACAGAAAAAGAGCTGCTTGCCCGTGTTGCTGAAGGAAACGAGGAAGCGTATAAGCAGGTGTTTGATCATTACTGGAATAAAATATACCAGGTAGCACTGAGTTTTTTGAAGGTTTCCGATCAGGCAGAGGATGCCGTGCAGCAGGTATTTATTAAACTTTGGGAAAAGCGGAACAAACTTCCTGACGTAGAAAATTTTGATGCCTGGCTTTTCATTATAGCCCGCAATACGATTATTAATATCCTGGAGCAAACGGTGGCTGCGAGAAAAAAAGCGGGGCAGGCCGGGGATGTCATTGCTGGTAATTATCTCACCCCTTCCGGTATACTGGAATATAAGCAGGTTTCAGCTATCATACAGGATGCTGTTAAAAGGTTGCCTCCCCAGCAGGCGCTTGTTTTTAGGTTAAGCCGTGAGCATGGGCTGACTTATACACAGATCGCGGAACGGCTGCAGATCGCTCCTGCCACTGTAAAAAGCCATATCATACGCGCCCTGAACAGCATTCGGGAATATGTATCCCGGCACGGCGACCATACTGTAGTAGTCATTTGGCTGCTGACAGCAATTGCAGAATAATTTTTTTTAAGCCTGCTGCACCTGTTTTCGTTAATAGCTGTCTTTATTATTCAACAAGCGGGAATTTTATTATTATGTCTGCCAACAAATTCAGGGAATTACTTGATAAGTATCTTACCGATGCTATTCTGGCAGAGGAGCAGGTGCAATTGTTTGATATGATCGAAAAGAAAGCATACCGGGCCAATCTGGAGAAAGCGCTGCAGGAAACGCTGGATATGCCTTTTGAGCAGGAAGAAGATGAAGCACTCCGCGAACGCATTTTTGGACTGTTGCAGCAACGTAAAAGACGGGTGCCTGTCTTCAGGATGCATTCCTTCGGCCGATGGGGTTGGACTGCGGCTGCTGTAGCGTTGATCGTGGCGGGTACGGCGTTGTTCCGCGTAATCAATAAAAACGATACGGTACCTGCTTCCGCGGCAGCAGCTATTGCTGATATTGGTCCAGGTAAAGACGGTGCGATTCTTACACTTGCAGACGGTAGCCATCTTGTTCTCGACAGCCTGGATAATGGTGTGATCGCCACTCAGAACGGGGTACAGGCTATTCTTAAAAACGGCCAGCTTGCCTATGAAGCAAGTGAAAAGGCTGCTGGAGATGTGTTGTATAATACCATGACTACGCCTAAAGGAAGGCAGTATCATATGACATTGCCGGATGGTACACAGGTTTGGCTGAATGCCGCTTCTTCTATTTATTTTCCTACTGTATTCAGCAGAAAAGAACGCGCCGTTACGATCACCGGAGAAGCATACTTTGAAGTGGCGCACGATCCTCAGCGTCCGTTTACTGTAACAGCAGGAAATACCGATATAGAAGTATTAGGCACTCATTTTAATGTGATGGCGTATGACAATGAGGCGGAAATGAGAACAACGCTTGTTGAAGGGGCGGTGAAGATAACGGATGAGGGCAGAATGGCTGTACTGCGTCCTGGTGAGGAACTACAGCTCAATACGCGGCAGTTTGAAGTAATAAGGAATGCAGATGTAGAAGCAGCGATCGCCTGGAAGAATGGCTGGTTTGTTTTTAAGGATGCGAATATAGAAGCAGTGATGAAACAGGCAGAACGGTGGTACAATATATCGGTGAAATATGAAGGTAAGACCCCGGAAAAGCAGATGAACGGGAAGGTCTCACGCAATGCAAGCCTTTCGGAACTGATGGAGATGCTGAGCTTTTATGATGATGTGAAATGCCGTATCGAAGGCAAGACGGTAATAATAAGGCAGTAATAGTATTAAATAAGTCAAATTATATCTGAGGGTGATCGTGAACGTGAGGTGTGAAACGTGAAAGTTGATTTCACGTCTCATATTTTACGTTTGACGTCTCGCACAGGGATAAGCGTCACTACAACCAAACTAATTTCCTGACCAAAAAAAATTATGAGAATGGATTAATCAGCTAAAAAACAAAAACCGGGAAGCGGATGGAGACCACTCCCCGGGTATAAGGAATTACAAAACGCGAACGATTAACAATCCCTTACATTTTCATCTAACAATTGCAAAAGTATGATTTCTAAACTAAAGGGAAGACGTACGGTAAAACCGTGGTTTTCCGGTATTGTCTTGGCTATGAAACTAACTGTTGTATTGCTGGCAACTGCTGTTTTGCAGGTAAGCGCCAAAGGCTATAGCCAGCAGGTAACCATTCACGAAAAAGATATAGCGGTAACACGGCTGTTACACATTATCGAGAAACAAACCGGCTATCATTTTTTGTATGATAAGCTCCAGATGAAGGATATTGTCATCAGGCGCGTGGCAGTAAGCAATGCCAGCGTGGAGCAGGCGCTTAATGAAAGCTTTGAAGGTTTGCCATTGAGCTATAAGATCATTCGCCGGACCATTGTGGTAAAACGCAACAAGCAGGCCCTTTCAGCCCCGGTAGCGGCGGCTGTGGCGGCGCCGGTGCAGCAGGATATTATTATTACCGGACTGGTAACGAATCCCGGGGGAGATCCGCTGGCTGATGTAAGTGTGCTGGTAAAAAGCAACAACGCGGGTACTACTACAAACAGCAATGGAGAGTTTTCCATTGCGGTGCCCGATGAAAAGGCGGTGCTCGTATTTTCTTATGTGGGTTACGAAAGCCAGGAAATAACGGCTGGCAGTCAAAAATATATGAAGCTGATATTGCAACCGTTGGCCGGCGCGTTAGAAGATGTGGTGGTGGTGGCTTATGGGAAGCAGAAGAAGATTTCAGTAACAGGCGCTATCGCTTCTATTTCAACCAGGGAGATCAAACAAAGTCCTGCAGCTAATCTGGCGGTTACCCTTGCGGGCAGGCTACCGGGCTTAACTGCTTTGCAGAGAAGTGGCGAGCCGGGGCGTGATCAAACAGCTTTGTTTCTGAGAGGGATAGGAACGCTAAATGGTACCGCGCCGATTATTCTTGTAGATGGTGTGGAGCGGGAAATGACCTATATAGATCCTAATGAAGTAGAAAATGTAACGATCTTAAAAGATGCTTCATCAACCGCCTTATTTGGTGTACGTGGTGCTAATGGGGTGATATTGGTTACTACTAAAAGAGGAGTTAGTGGCAAGCCAACCATAGGGCTAACGTATGAATACGGGTTGCAGGGATTTACACGGTCGCCGTCATTGGTCAATTCGTACGACTGGGCACGACTGAAAAATGAGGCCTGGACCAATGATAATCCAGGTGTTGATCCCGACGATCCCGTAAACCAGCCACCGTATTCGGAATATGCCTTAGACAGGTTTATGTACCGCGAATATCCTGAAGCGTATCCCAATAATAACTGGCAAAAAATGCTGATCAATGATTACGTGGCACAGAAGCGCTATAATCTTAATCTGTCGGGCGGTAGCGAATATGTACAGTATTTTGTGAACGTGGGCTTTTTAGACCAGGGTGGCCAATGGAAGGTAGATCCCAGCGTTACAGATTATGATCCCTCAAGCTTTTTAAGAAGGTATAATTTCCGTTCCAATATTGATGCAAAATTAAACAAGGCAGGCACGTTGAGCACCTTTTTAAACGCGGCAGGCTATTTTGAAAGGGTGAACTCGCCCAATGCGAATACGGATGAGATATTTCGCAGAACCTACGCTTTTTTCCCGGTAGTATTGCCTGGCCCCCTAACACCCTCTGGAGAAGTGCTGATAGGACCTGGCAATTATAACGAATCGCCCTGGGCAATGATCAACAGGAGCGGTTACCGCCAGGAAACGCGGAATAATATTACCGCATCATGGGGACTAAAGCAGGATTTTGGATTTTTATCGGAAGGTCTTTCTGCCAAATTCATGGCTTCATTTGATACCCGTACCATTTATTCTCTGACAGCCGGGAAAGACTACCAGCGCTGGATACAGATCATTGACCCCAACACGCCGAACCAGGAAGGGATGGATAGTGTGCAATATACCCGCTTATTCCTGGATAGGGATAACACACCATTGAGTATTGGCAGCGGATCTAATTTCCAGTCTTTCTTCAATTTCCAGTTGTCTGTTGACTACAACAGGGTATTCAAACAAAAGCATGCTTTTACCGGGTTATTGCTGGCGCAGCAGGAAACAAGGGTATTGCCCAACGACAGGTTGCCCTATAATCTCAGGGGAATATCCGTAAGAGCAGCTTATGCGTATGACAGTAAATATTTACTAGAGTTCAATGCAGGATACAATGGGTCGGAACAGTTTGCTAAAGGCAAACGTTATGGTTTCTTTCCTACCATATCTGGCGGATGGGTAGTTTCTAATGAAGAATTTTTAAAATCCAGCGATATCGTTTCATTGCTCAAAATCAGGGCTTCTTATGGAAAAGTAGGCAGCGACCGGCTGGGCGGCAGGCGCTTTTTGTACCTGGATGATATACAGCGTATTGGTGGCGGTGGCTTTAGCCCATCATTGGGGCGTGGTGGTTATATAGCCGAAAATTATATCGGCAATCCCAATATTCAATGGGAGATAGCTGAAAAAGCCAATGTTGGTTTGGAACTGGGCTTTCTGCATAACGACCTTAATATAATGATTGATGTGTTTAAGGAAAGAAGAGATAATATTTTGATCAGCCGTCAAACCATTCCTATGGTATATGGTATTGAGCCCGGCCGTATGGCGCCTGTAAATATGGGTGTGGTGGAAAACAAAGGATATGAGATAGAGCTGAACTACCGCAAAGCCATTAACAGGGATTGGTCGGTGCTTTCCAAACTCAATTTCAATTTTGCCCGCAACAAAGTATTGTTCTCCGATGAGTTAGCATATCCCGATGACTATGCCTATTCATACCGTCAAACCGGTTTCCGTTTGGGACAGGTATTCGGTTATAAGCTGCGCGACGGGTATTATGGCAGTTACGAAGAAATAGCTTCGGAGGGGCTGAGCTACACAGGCTATACGGTCAGGCCCGGTGATTTTAAATATGTAGATACCAACGGCGACAGGGTTATTGATGAGCGGGATATGGTTCCCATAGGTTATTCTGCCATTCCGGAATACACCCTGGGAGCAGCTTTCAGTATTACATATCAAAACTTTGATATTTCCTTTTTATTCCAGGGCAACTTCAATGTATCTCAGCCTTTGTCTGGCTATGGCACGATGAGCACCTCTGATTTCAGGCAGCGTCATTTATATGCATGGACTGCTGAACGCGCGGCCAAGGGAGAGAAAATACTATATCCCAGGTTAACAACAGGAGGCAGCTCAAGCGAGGTAGACTTCAACGAATTTTTTATAGAGAACCGGAGTTTTGTTCGTTTAAAGAATGCAGAAATAGGCTATCGTTTACCGGCAAAATGGGTGCGTAAGATCGGTAGCAATGAAGTGCGCTTTTATACCAACGGGTTTAACCTGATTACCTGGGATAAGATGCGCACAAAAGATTTCGATCCGGAGATCAATAATTCGCTTAGTTACCCGGTTTACCAGGTGTTTAACACCGGTGTGAACATAACTTTTTGATTAATCCTTTTACAAATACAAGATGAAAAATATAGCGCTTAATATATTGCTAATGGCGGCATTGATGATCGGCGCCTGCAAGAAAGATCCGCTTGACCTTATGCCTGATGGTCGTATAACCATAGACCAGGTCTTTAAAGATGAGATGATGGCCTCGGAATATGTAAACTCTATCTATTCCAATATGCAGCATTATGGTACGGCATATGATTATTGGACTATGCTGGCCGGCTATTCCGATGAAGCGCACGATAACGATTATCCGCAGGATATGGGCCGTGCCCCGGCCCGCTGGTATGCCGGTGAGCTTAGACCCAACTGGAACCCGATGGATATACCCGGAACGGTGGGCAGGAATGACCCGGGCGCCAATGGTTATTACTATCGTAATGCATGGAAAGCCATTCGTTTGGCCAATGTTTTCCTGGCAAACATCGACAAAACAGCATACACCAACCCCAATATCAAGCTGAGGCTGACGGCTGAAGTGAAAACCCTGCGCGCCTTTTTTTACCTGGAGCTGATTAAGATGTATGGCGGAATGCCTGTAGTGGACAAACCTTTTACCGAAGAGTTTAAATTTGAAGATCTGCCCCGCCAATCGTTTAAAGAATGTGTTGATTTTATAAAACAGGATTGTGATGAAGCGATTGCGGAAGCGGCCTTTCCCTGGCGTATTGCAACAGAGCCTGAGAGAGGACGGTTTACCAAAGCGGTTGCGCATGCCGTTCGCTCGCAGGCGCTGCTGTTCAGTGCAAGTCCTTTGTGGAATCCGGGGGGAGATGACAGTCGCTGGACAATGGCTGCCGACTATTCCAAACAATCGCTGGAAGCGCTTACCGGGGCTGGTTACCAATTATACCCGCAATATGAAGCCTACTTTTTTGGAAGGTCTGATCTTAGCCCCAGCCCCGGTGATAAGGAAACGATCTATGAGATCAAAACATTTAATGGTACCCCCGATTTTAGCCACCTGATGTTCAGGATGCATGCCATTCCCACATTGGGCGGTGATAAAGCAGGATGCAGTCCCTCGCAGGAACTGGTGGATGCTTATGATATGGCTAATGGAGAAATACCTATTGCTGGTTACCATGATGAAGACCATCTTCAGCCCATTATCAATGCTGCTTCAGGTTACGATGAAGCTCATCCTTATGTAAACCGCGATCCCCGCTTTTACGCAACGGTTTGGTATAACGATGCCTATTATGGCGAAATTAACGGTCAGCCGTACGCTATTCAATCTTATGTAGGCGGAGCAGATGGTATTTCAAACCTCATGCAAAGAACACATAACGGCTACTATCTGCGAAAGTTTCGCGATCCCAAACAATTAGATCCCTATACCGGCACGGCTTTATTTAAAAAATACAGGTTGGGTGAGATCTATCTGAATTATGCCGAAGCCGCTAATGAAACATACGGCCCTACGGCAGACGTGTACAGCGCTGTTAATACGGTGCGGGCGAGGGCCAATATGCCGCAGTTGCCTGCCGGCTTAACCAAAGACCAGATGCGGGAACGCATTCACAGGGAACGCAGAGTGGAGCTATCTTTTGAGGAGCACAGGATATGGGATGTGAGACGCTGGAAAATTATCGGGCAAACAGACAGGCTGACTACGGGCATTGAATGGACAAAAACCGGGGAGGGACAGTTTACGGGTAAAAGAATTGTTGTAGGCAGAAGGAAAACGGCAACAGATAATTATCTGGTCATCCCGATCCCGTTAAGTGAATTAACCCTCATGCCCAAATGGCAGCAAAACCCGGGTTGGTAAATGTGGTATTGTGGTACTATTTATTGATCATTTTTTTGAAACAAAAGTATATGGCTATCAAAAATTATATAATTATTGTATTGCTGGCGACTGCAACAGCAGGTATGGGTTCCTGTGATAGAGAGGATAATGAACTGCCGGTTAATAATGCACCAATCCCGAGAATATTGGCATTTGTTCCTGAAAACGCGGCTCCGGGTGATCTGCTGACCATAAAAGGATTGAATTTTTCTCCCGACCCCGAAAAGAATATTATCAGGTTTAATCAAACTGTTGTTCCTGCAGAATCGGTAAACGATACCGCCATTCTGATAATCGTTCCCGAACTGAATGTAAAATCTGCAGGCGTAACCGTAAGAAGTAACGGTAAGATCTCCAACAAGAAGAATCTTAGCCTGGTGAAGATAAAAAAGTTCCAGGACGATTTTGATCGCGCAGATGTAGCGCTGGTTGACCCGTCTGTCGTACCTAACCCAATTGGCGATGACTGGGAAATTGTGACAGGGAAGTTGGCTTTGGAAGACAACCGGCTGGCTACGCACGTGGGGGGATTGGAGAGCTACATGCTGTACCGTGCTCCGGAAGTGGATATGAAAACAGGCAACGGAAACTTTTTTAAGCTCTCGGCACAAATTACGGTTTCCGGCGGCGGTTCATTTGGCGGGTTGATCTTTAATGCGCAGGAAGACAATAAAAGATTTTACCTTTTAAGAACATCAGGTACTTTAGTGCAGTTATTAAAAACAGGCGCTAACGGACTGGGCGACTGGGCTGCTGTTATGCTGAGCGGAAATTTTGAAGGTTTGGCCGATGATAAAAAATATACGGTAGAAGTTTCTTCATCAACTGCCGGGAAAATTACCATTAAAATTACTGACCCCGGCACCAACGGTATCATTATGGATCGCAACTTTACAGACGATAATCCTTATACAGGTGGTGTTCCGGGCTTTTATTATTTTGGACTGGCTAATCCCACCAATATTTATTTTGATAATCTTTCACTTGAGCTGCAATAATTTTTTTTATAAACTTCAACGATACCGGCTTTACCAGCTGGGGTTGTTGCTATTTACAGTGTAATATGAGATCTTTTATTTCTATGCTCGTCTGCTGCATCGTGCTGGCAGCCTGTTGTAAAAAAATAAATTCAACTACCCACCCGGTTGATGCCGGCACAGGTGATCCTGCGGAGACACCGGTGTCTTTATTGGGCGATCATAATTTTGAAGTGGGTCTTTATTTAAAAGGCGATGTGAGTGGAGCGCCTTCAGCAGGAGAGGTGTTATATCCTTTTGGTAAAAAGAACGGTAAGCCCGCCTGGCAACTCGCTGAGTGGACCAGTAAATATTTATTGCATCAAAGCGATATGGTAGAAAAGGACGGCGTTAAGCTATATGAAAACGAGGGTAAGCTGATCTCATTTGTTCGCGATAATAACACAACGAAGGTTCGCATGGATGTGAAGGCATCAGCAGAATATGATCATCCACGTAAAACCGGGGAAGGTTGGCCGCATTTGCTGGTTGAGCAGGAGTTTACCACAAAACCTTTTTTGAAATATACAGATAAGCTGACATTGAATTTTGAAGGGCGCCTGGTGGATTGTATTTCCCGTATGGCCCCTGGCACTTATGATCCGGGGCTGCATACCGCCCAGTTCCAGTTATTCATCACGCTGCAGAATCTTAACCCGCAATCTCCCAGCTACGGCGAGCTGGTATGGTTTGGCGTACCTTTTTACGATTTTCGCAACCGCCAGCACGAAGTATACGCTGCAAAGGATATAGGAAAAGGCGATGCTACGGGTATGTTTATATACAGTATTGGTACTACCGATTATATGCAGGGCAGCTTTCATGATGGCAACTGGATAAAGATAGAAAAAGACCTGAAGCCTTTGATGGTAAAAGCTTTTGATATTGCAAAAGAGCGGGGTTATTTAAAAGGCGCTTATATAGATGATATACGTATAAGTGGCATGAACCTCGGCTGGGAGGTGCCGGGAACTTTTGATGCAGGATTTGAATTCAAAGGGTTCGACCTGAAATATGTACCGGTAAAAAGATAGCACTAACAGTAAAAACTTTGGTATATTCAACAATTATCTATACGGTTTTATTATTTATTGATGATATATGCATAGCGTAATAGCTGCCCTTGGATTCATGATATTCGTATGTCCGCAATTGTTATTAGCGCAAAATGATCGCCCGGACTGGGAAATGTATGTGAATATGCATCATTTTTTGCAACCCTTCTGGAAGTCTGATACGATCTATAGCGAATCGGTTCTGCCTATCAAAAACGGTCATAAAAATGCGGAGGCCGGGCTGTTATTTAAAGCGAAGAAGATCATTGAGATAAAAGATACCTACCTGCAAAAGGAATATAAAAAAGGAAAGGACTGGAAATACAAGGACGGAAAGATTGTATTGGCAGCCAAAAGCACCATCCCCTATTTTACCCGCAACGAATTGGTATTTGATCAAAAGAAGGATGGCTCTTCCTTACCGGCAAAAGAACAGGGGCGTTTTGTATTATTCAGCGAAAGTGGATTGCTGCAATCCCGGCAACTGGCCGTTACTTATATCAAAGAAAAGTCCACTACCTGGGAAGGACCCCGGCCGGCTTACGCTGAAAATCTTTTGCCGGCTAGTTTGGTCAAACTCAACGCCGGGCAGCCATTGAAAATAGTGTTTTACGGCAATAGTATCGAAACGGGAGCCAACTCCAGCATCACTTTGAACCAGGCGCCTTTTTTGCCAACCTGGCCCGAAATGATTGTCTATAACCTGCGGAATCATTATGGCAATACTGTTCCATTTAAAAATGTATCAAAGGGAGGAATGTCTGCTAAATGGGGTTTGGAAAATACAGACGCCCTGGTGAATCCAGAAAATCCGGACCTGGTGATTATCGGTTTTGGCATGAATGACGGAACAGGTAAAGTGCCGCCTGAAATTTTTATTGAACAGATCAAAGGCATCATACAAACGGTGAGGGCGGCAAATCCTCATTGCGAGTTTATAGTAATTGCAACGATGCTGGCAAACCCGGAAGCCATCCACAGCCAGATCCAGCCGGAATATCTGAAGCCGGTTACTGAATTGGCCGGTAAAGGTGTAGCTATTGCGGATATGACTTCCATCCATAAAGCGTTACTGCGGCACAAAGCCTATCAGGACATGACCGGCAATAATATTAATCATCCTAATGACTACCTGGCCCGCTGGTATGCACAGGTGGTCAGTGCGCTGCTGATCCGGTGATGAACCAATTGAGAATATAGGGATGGTTGCCCGCTCAAAGCGGTGAGCCAATAAACATGTATTCGACTGGGAGCATAAATATGTTTTACTACTACAGAACATCTTTTCCTGTATAAAAAAGAAGTATATTTCCACGTCATTTATTAATTTGAGACCTCAACTTGCAACGATTTGCAGCGGATTGGATTACATCGTAAAAAATAAGAATTTAATGAAACGACGTTCCGCCATAAAAAATCTCATGATTTTTGCGGGAGGGATATACCTGCTGCCATCCTGCACCGGAAACGGAAAAGCATCCATTGAACTTAAAAACCTGGACATACTGGTAGGTGAAGAAGCCTTGTTGGGAGAGGTTGCCGAAGCAATGATTCCCAAAACGGCTGATGCACCCGGCGCCAGGGATCTTAACCTGCACTTATTTACTTTAAAAATGGTAGATGATTGTCACAATACCAAAGATCAAAAAGCTTTTAAAGCAGGGCTCTCTTCTCTGAATAAAATCTCACTGGAAAAAAACAACAAACCTTTCAACCAGTTAGACGCTACCACCAGAATTCATTTTATTGAAGCTGTGCTGAAGGATGATACCAGCAATCCCGCACTTCGTACTTTCTTTGAGATCACCAAAAAAAGAGTAATCCAGGGGTTTACCAATTCAAAATATGTAATGACCGATATGAAGCAATACGAAATGGTTCCCGGCAGGTATAACGGATATTTTCCCGTTGAAAAAGTTTAATAAAAGCAATAAAGCATGCCTCAGTTAAATACAGACAGCATTAAAGAGCGCACATTCGATGCCATTGTGATTGGCTCAGGGATAAGTGGTGGCTGGTCGGCCAAGGAACTTACAGAAAAAGGATTAAAAACATTGCTCCTCGAACGTGGCAGGGAGGTGAAGCATATCAAAGATTATCCCACCACCAATATGCTTCCTTACGAATTTGAACACCGGAACGAAGTGCCTTTGGCAATAAAGGAAAAATCGCCTATCGTTAGCAAGTGTTATGCTTTCAGGGAAGATACCATGCATTTTTTTGTTAAGGATGATGAGCATCCCTACATTCAGGAAAAGCCTTTTGATTGGATACGGGGTTACCAGGTTGGTGGGAAATCATTATTATGGGCCCGTCATACACAGCGATGGAGCGATTTTGATTTTGAAGGTCCGGCACGGGATGGCTTTGCGGTAGATTGGCCGGTTCGGTACAGGGATATAGCCCCATGGTACAGCTATGTGGAAAAATTTGCAGGCATAGCTGGTAATAAAGACGGCTTAAAAGAATTGCCTGATGGTGAATTTCTTCCCGCTTTTCAACTTAATGCAGTAGAGAATTATTTTAAAGAGCAGGTAGCCCTTAAATATAAAACCCGTCATTTGATTAGTGCACGACTGGCACACTTGTCTCAACCGCAGGCTGTTCATCTGGAACAGGGGCGGGGTCAGTGCCAGAACCGAACCCTGTGCCAGCGCGGGTGCCCGTTTGGCGGATATTTCAGCAGCAATGCTTCTACTATACCCTGGGCGCAAAAAACCGGTAATCTAACACTGCGTCCGTTTTCTGTAGTGCATTCCATCATATACGATGAAAAGAAAGGGAAGGCAACCGGTGTTAAAGTAATTGATACCAATACAAAAGAAGAGATAGAATATTTTGCTAAGATCATTTTTGTAAATGCGTCTGCCATCAATACCAATCTTATCCTGCTCAATTCAAAATCAAACCGTTTTCCCAATGGATTAGGTAACGATAGCGGCGTATTGGGTAAATATGTAGCTTTTCACCATTATGGAGGTAATGTAAGCGCCCGGTACGAGGGTCCGTTAGATAAATTCAGAACAGACGGGCGTAGTCCGGGAAGTGGATATATACCCCGGTTCAGAAATGTGTACAAACAGGAAACAGATTTTCTCCGCGGGTATGCGGCAGGATTTAGTGCGGGACGCGGATTTTACAGCGATACATCTGCTTTGGGGGAAATACTGAAAGATAATTTGCTGAACAGGAAACTGGGTTCATGGCGTGTGGGTTCGCACATGATGGGCGAAACGATCCCCAAGGAACAAAACTGTATAAAGCTGGATGCAGATAAAAAAGATGACTGGGGTGTTCCGTTGTTAAAGATTTCGGTAGACTTTGACGACAACGACGTAAAGATGCTAAATGATTATTTTGAGCAGGTTAGTGAAATGTTTACGGCCGCAGGATTTAAAGACGTGAAAACAAGCAAACGCCCCGGCGCCCCGGGATTGGATATTCATGAAATGGGCGGTGTTCGTATGGGGCACGATCCCAAAACATCCATGCTCAACGAATGGAACCAGTTGCATGCCTGCAAAAATGTATTTGTAACCGATGGCGCCTGTATGACTTCAACTTCTACGCAAAATCCATCCCTCACGTATATGGCTTTTTCCGCAAGGGCAGCCCATTTTGCGGTGGAAGAAATGAAGAAGGGGAATCTTTAGTTTAAAATGAAAGCGGTCGGTACGCGACGAAGGAGCGTCAGACCGCGGAATGATGTTGAAAGCTGATAGCCGAAAGCCGAAAGCTGATAGCCGATAGCTTAAAGCTGATAGCCGAAAGCTGATAGCGCATAGCCGACACCTGACTGCTCCTGTCTGACACCTAAAAGGTAAGTGCAGGATGCTCATGTAAAATAAAACGGCTATTTTACAGCTATTCTATTATGCGTTATTTTCGATGAAGGCATAACGTTTTAAACGATTGTATTCAATATGCGCCAATATCTTTTTACCTTCCCCGGCATTGTTATTTTATGTAGTTGTTTTTTATCCTGCGATCAGTCTTCCCGCACAACACCCGGTAAGCGCGATGAAAAAAAATTTTCAGAACATGTACGCAGTACAACATTTCAAACGCCTGAGCAGGAACGGGCCGGATTTATATTGCCGGAGGGATTTGAAGTAACGCTCTTTGCTTCCGAACCCGATATCAGCAAGCCCATGAATATTGCTTTCGACGACCAGGGACGATTATGGGTTACACAATCATCTGAGTACCCAATGGCAGCAGGTTCCGACAGAGGCAAAGACCGCATCAGCATACTGGAAGATACGGATGGAGATGGTAAAGCCGATAAGTTCACACATTTTGAAGACACTTTAAATATCCCTATTGGCTTATTACCCGTGAGTGACGGCGCTATTGCTTACAGTATTCCCAATGTATACCGGTTTACCGATACCAATGGAGATGGCAAAGCCGATAAGCAAAAAGTGTTGTTAGGGCCTTTCGGCTTTAAGGATACACACGGTATGGTAAACAATTTCATTCGTGGCTTCGATGGCTGGATACATGCTTCCCACGGGTTTACCAACACTTCTACCATAGCCGGTACGGATAAGGATTCCATTACCATGACATCGGGTAATACCTTCCGGTTTAAACCCGATGGTAGCCGGGTGGAACAAACTACTTTTGGAAGGGTAAATCCCTTTGGCTACAGCTACGACGAATGGGGCTACCTGTATTCAATAGATTGCCATACCAAACCTATTTACCAATTAATACCCGGGGCCGACTATCCGCATTTTGGAAAAAAAGCGCCTGCAGGAATTGGTTTTGGACCGGAAATGACCAGTTATGAATTAGGGTCTACAGCGCTTGCCGGGCTGGCGTATTATACCGGTGAGCAATTTCCCGAAGCATACAGGAATAGTTTTTATTCGGGTGATGTGGTAACCTGCCAGGTTAACCGCAATTCCATGACATTTAACGGGTCTACGCCTATTGCTAAACGTGAGGAAGATTTTTTAGTGAGTAACGATCCCTGGTTTAGACCGGTTGATGTAAAAACAGGACCCGATGGCGCATTGTATATAGCTGATTTTTACAACCGGATTATTGGCCATTATGAAGTGCCTTTGAACCATCCCGGCCGCGACAGGATTAGCGGGCGGATATGGAAAATTACATATAAAGGAAAGGAAGCGCATAAGGATGCGGAGGCTAAAGACTGGTCGAAAGCCAGCCTGGAAGAACTGCTCTCCGGCTTGCAGACCACCCAATTAACCACCCGTTTTGCTATTGCCAACCTCATTGCAGATGTATGGAAAGAAAAAGCTATTGAACCGGTAAAGAAACTGCTTACTGCAGCATCTCCGCAAAAAGTGTATATACAGGCAATGTGGATACTGCACCGTTTAAATGCGCTACCCGTTACACAACTTAATGAAGCGCTGCATCACCAGGATCCGGTAATAAGAGTGCATGCGTTAAGGATACTCACAGAGATGGATACGCTAAGCCCTTCTTATCGTGAAATGGTTATACAGGCGATGACTGATCAAAATCCTCATGTGCAGCGTATGGCGGCCGGAGTGCTCACCAAATTTACCAACGCCGGAAATATCGCTCCGTTGCTGGATCTTTACAATAGAACAGAGGAAAAGGATTCGCATCTCAGGTATACAACGCTGCTGGGCATTCGCAATAACCTGAGAGATAATAAGGAATTAAAGAAAGTATTGGGTATGCAATGGAATAATGAGCAGCAGGCTATCCTGGCCAAAGTAATGCTGGATGTACCTGCTGCGGAGGCTGCGGGGTTTGTGCTGAACTATATGAAAGATCATGAAATGCCCCGGCAGCAGCTTATTCATAGCTTTGAATACGCCGGGCGCTATCTCCCGTCTACCAGGGTAGATGACGCTATTGCGCTGATCGGTCAGCGGTTTGAAAAAGATAAGGACGTACAGTTTATGCTGTACAATACCATACGGCAGGGCATCGCACAAAAAGGAGCTAAACCTTCACCGCAGATGCAGCAGTGGGGCATTGGGCTCACCAAATATTTCCTTGAAAACATATCTGAAGCCGGTGATGTTTGGAAAAGCCGCCCGCTTGATAGCACCGGCGAACCCGCGGATCCCTGGAGGGTGTCGGATGAGTTTTTAACAAACGTTGCCCCCGCCTTCCGTATCATCTTCAGCGAAGCATATGGTTACAGTCCAATGGCAGTATTGTATTCGGTTCCTTTTACATTGCCCGCCACCTTGCATATGAATGTTTTTGATAACGATATACACAACAGTGATACTAAAAAAGGGGTATCAAAAAATGTTGTTCGTATACGCCTGCAGGGTAGTAATGAAGTAATAGCCGAATACAGGATGGAGCAGAAAGAAATCATGGAATTTAAAGATCTCATCAAAGAAAAAGTACCCTTTGATCTTTCGGCCGGACAGGGGAAATTGGGTTATATAGAAGTTGTAGACAGTACAAAAACAGGTTCCGTTGGCATAGGCAAACTGGAGCCGGCGGTTGTACCCATTCCCGACCAGGGAACAGATGAAATAAATAAGCGCCGCATACAGGCCGCCGAAATCGCGGGAGAATATAAAGTGGCAGCACTACAGCCTGCTTTACAAAAAATAGTGGTGTCCGAATGGTTGAATTATAAAGTTCGTGCGGCAGCGGCCAGTGCGCTAATGAATATTGCTCCGGGTAGCAATACAGCATTGATCGGAAAACTGTTTAATGACAAAACGGAATTGCCGGCGTTCCGTCAAAGAATGGCATCGGCATTGGCACAGGCGCCTTCTCCCGCTGTTTACAACACATTGCAGAAGGGGTTGAAAGGAAGTAGCTTTTCGGTACAAACGGCTGTTGTTTCCAATCTCTCCGCTTCACCGGAGGGTATTCATCATATATTAGATGCATTTGAAGCAAAGGAATTTAACCCGGCCGTATTAACCGAACCGTCTGTGCGTGAACGACTGGCCGCTAATATTACACCGGCTCAGCAAAAGCAACTGGATGCGCTTTGGGGTAGCAATAAAACAGATGCGGAAGAAAGACAAAAGCTGATAGAAACCCGGATAGCCGGCGTTGGTATTTCCACTGCTACGACCGATGCGGGAAAGAATATTTTTGTTCAGAACTGCAGCATGTGTCACCAAATAAAGAGCGAAGGAGGTTTGGTGGGACCGCAGTTAGATGGAATAGGCAACTGGGGAGTTAAAGCGCTTACTGAAAAAATCCTTGATCCCAATCGCAATATATCGCAGGCTTTTCGTACCTATAACATTATATTGAAGAACGGAAAAATGGTGAGTGGGTTGTACCGCAGAACGGAAGGTGAAGTAATGGTGTATGCCGACCCCTCGGGTAAAGAATTTTCTGTAGCTAAAAATGATGTTAAAGAAAATAAACCATCGCAATATACTTTAATGCCCGACCAGTTCAGAAATACCATTAAGGAGGAAGATTTTTATGCGCTGATGAAGTATTTGCTGAGTGTGAAATGAGTGAAGGGTGAAGGAGAGAGGTGGGAATGGGGACGTGAAAAGTGAGAGGAGAGAAGTGAAAGGTGAAACGGCAAAGGTGAGAGGAGAGAAGTGAGAGGTGAATGGTGGGTTCATTTGTCGCCCTGGTGTGTCTTCACGCACCAGAGTTAATATATGATTGTTTCGTTAAATCTATAAATGTTAAAAATAAAAATTATGATAGCACAGGTGCGTAAAATAGTATTAAGTGGTTTGGCCTTGGGGTTAATCGTTGCCGGCTGTACTGCACAGGGCAAACAAAAGCAATCCCGGGCGGTAACATTCAGCAAACAGACGCTCACCAAAGATTTCGTTAGCGAGGGCGCAGCGATCGGGGATGTGAACAGGGATGGTAAAATTGATGTGATATCCGGCGCTTTCTGGTTTGAAGCGCCCGACTGGAAAAAACATGAGATAGCAAAACCGGAAAAATATGTGGTGGGAGTGGGTTACAGCAATTCGTTTTTGAATTTTAGCATGGATGTGAACCAGGACGGGTGGATTGACCAGGTACGGATTGACTGGCCGGGTAAAGCGGCCGTGTGGCATGAAAATCCACAAAATAAACCAGGTCATTGGCCCGTGCATGTTATTCATACATCGGTAGGCAATGAGGCTCCATTGTTTGTTGACATAGACGGCGACGGCCGGAAAGATATATTGTGCAATGATCCCGAAAAGAAACAGATCATCTGGCTGCAATCGCCGCAAAAGAAAGGCGATACGGCATGGACGCTAACGGTTATAGCCGGCGGCGATGATATACCCGGCACACATATGTATACGCATGGACTGGGTTATGATGATATAAACGGGGATGGAAGAAAAGATGTACTGATCAGCAAAGGATGGTGGGAAGGACCTTCAGATCCTAAACAATCCAACTGGACTTTTCATGCCGCCGACCTGAGCCAGGGTTGCGCGCAAATGTATGTGATGGATTTAAACAGAGATGGACTGCCAGATGTTTTGAGTTCTTCGGCGCACAATTACGGTATTTGGTGGCATGAACAGAAAAAGGATGCAAACGGGAATATCACGTTTACCCATCATCACATTGATTCCAGTTTTTCACAAAGCCATAGTTTGGCCTTAGTAGATGTTAATGGTGATGGTAATCCCGACTTCATAACCGGCAAGCGTTATTTTGCCCATAATGGCGGCGATCCCGGCGCACGTGAACCTGCTGTACTGTACTGGTTTGAATATAAGCCGGGCAAAACGCCTTCCTGGATAAAGCATGAAGTGGACAATGATTCCGGTTCGGGTTTGAACCTTGTGGTGAAAGATATTAATGGTGATAAACTGCCCGATATTATTGTATCCAACAAAAAGGGAGTACACGTTTTTTTGCAAAAAAAGTAAAGGCATCCTAAGGCTGATGCATTTCAAGGTTGTAGTTTTATCAGGTTATTCTAAATTAATGCCAGCAATAAACATCCTGCTGCAGAAACCACAGTAGTACAAAAGCTTAATCAGGGAACCATACCGAAAACGGGGTGTAATCGTTTTCGGACGCCTTTTTTTGTTTCTTTTTTGGGCGGACAAAAAAGAAAAAGAAGAGAAAAGGAAAAATTGAAATGCGTACTTGTAAAGCAGTCCTTCCTTCTTATATTTACAACCAATGTTCACCATTAAATATTTGATTCATGCGATTTGGTATCAACACGTTTTTATTTACCTCTCCTTTTACCACGGAAAGTATTTCATTGTTCCCCCAGTTTAAAAAATGGGGATTTGATTCCGTTGAAATTGCACTGGAAGATGCTTCGCATATTGACCCGGTTACTGTAAAAAAGGCATTGGAGGATAACGGGCTGGTTTGTGGTTCCATTTGCGCCGCTATGGGTGGCGGACGCGACCTGCGGGGCACTCCCGAAGATCAGAAAGGAGCGCTGGATTATTTAAAAGCGGTAATTGACCTGTCTCCTGCATTGGGTCATCCTACCTTAATTGGACCCTTATATTCGGAAGTAGGCAGGGCAGAACTCGTTGCTCCGGATGATTATAAACAGCAATGGGACACCGTTGTAAAACATTTACGAACATTGGCTGCGCATGCAGGTAAACTCAATGTAAAGCTGGCCATTGAACCGCTTAACCGTTTTGAAACGGATTTTATCAATACCTGCGATCAGGCATTAAAAATGGTGAGTGACGTTAATGAAGGTTCACTGTTTGTGCATTTGGATTCCTTTCATATGAATATTGAAGAAAAAGATTCTGCGAAGGCGATTTTGAAAGCAGGCAAAAAGCTGGCGCATTTCCATGCCTGCGGCAGCGACAGGGGTACACCCGGCAATGATCACATTAACTGGACGGGAATATTCGATGCACTGAAACAGGTAGGTTACGATGGAGATGTGGTGATAGAATCTTTTACACCGGCAATTGAAATTATAGCCCGCGCCGCGTGTATTTGGAGAGACATGGAACCTTCACGGGAAAGCATAGCCATTGAAGGGGTGAAGTTTTTAAAGAAACAATATGAAGCTGCGGCTGCCAGGTAAGGCTTTGAAATATTCAGTTAAAGGAGTCAACATCGTTTACGAGCCCGAACAGATAGTATGGGGTTGAAGTAATCTTCTGGTCAGGAGATGGCTTAAATCTGATGCTGGTGCAGGGGGCATCTGCCTTGGCTATAATCTTTGCAGACCCTTCCTTCGTCAGGGTGACAGGCTGTAGTTTTTTTATTGGGTTACCACAAAAGCCCAACCATATCACTACCGCTTGTCATTCCGACGCAGGAGGAATCTATTGAACAACAATCAATCGTACTGCTATTCTACATTATCATCGTGCATCTGCGGCATCTTTTGCAGCCCCCTTCCTTTTAATCAACTTCAGGAAGGTACAGGATGAAATTATGCAGTGCCGCCGCTACCTTCAGTGCTGAAGGGAATATTTGCTCTTGCTATTCCCGCAACATCAGAAAAACCGAAGAAATACTTACAATGAAAAAGAGATTGTTACCCGCATTGTTCCTTTGCGCTATGGTTTGTGGAACAACCCATGCCCAGTTGCCGCCTGTATTTAGCCAAACCCGGCAGGCACAATCCACCGAAACGGTAACCCGGTATCTGTCGCCGGTTAAAATTTTATGGCAAACAGAAAATGCTACGGCAAATATTAAAAATGAGCAGAGACTGCTGAAACCTGGAAATGGCCAGGCCGATCTTGCCAATAAAGATATGTGTGTGCTTAAAAGTGATACAAAAATAAAGCCCGCCTTATTGTTCGACTTTGGGCGGGAGCTGCACGGCGGACTGCAAATTGTAACAGGCATGTATCCCGGTAATAAACCCGTTAAACTGAGGGTTCGTTTTGGCGAATCGGCCAGCGAAGCAATGAGCGATATTGAACCCAAACAAAATGCCACCAATGATCATGCTATGCGCGATATGATCGTTGAAGTTCCCTGGTTGGGTAAACTGGAAATAGGCAATACGGGATTTCGTTTTGTACGCATTGACCTGCTCGATGAAAATGTAGAACTGCAGTTAAAAGAAGTGCGTGCTATTTTTATATTCAGGGATATTCCTTACCTCGGATCATTCAACAGCAGCGATACTTTGCTGAATAAAATATGGATGACAGGCGCTTATACCGTGCACCTGAATATGCAGGATTATTTGTGGGATGGCATTAAACGCGACAGGCTGGTTTGGGTGGGCGATATGCATCCCGAAACTTCTACCATCAGCGCTGTTTTTGGCACTAACGAAGTAGTGCCTAAGAGTCTTGATCTTTCACGCGATATAACCCCGCTGCCCGGCTGGATGAACGGCATCAGCACTTATTCCATGTGGTGGATCATTATTCACCGCGACTGGTATTATCATAACGGCGATTTAAAATACCTTCAGCAGCAAAAAGAATACCTGGTAAAGTTGCTGGCTTACATCATTACAAAAATTGATAAAGATGGTAAAGAACAACTGGACGGTACAAGGTTTTTAGATTGGCCTTCGAGCGACAATAAAAAAGGTGTGGATGCGGGTTTGCAGGCCATGATGGTATGGTCGTTATCCGCCGGCGCTGAGCTGTGCAAAATTTTAAATGAACCGGTAACCCAAAAAAATTGCGAAGCTGCCGTTGCCCGTCTAAAAAAATATATTCCTGATCACAATCACTCAAAACAGGGGGCTGCACTTATGGCTCTTACTGATTTAATACCGGCAGCAAAGGCCAATCAGGAAGTGCTGGCGGTAAATGGCGCGCACAATTTTTCTACTTTTTATGGTTACTACATGCTGCAGGCAAAAGCAAAAGCAGGAGATTACCAGGGCGCTTTAGATGCCATAAGAGAATATTGGGGCGCTATGCTGAACCTTGGCGCAACTACTTTCTGGGAAGATTTTAATTTGGATTGGCTGCCCAATGCTTCCCGTATTGATGAATTGCCAAAACCCGGGCAAAAGGATATTCATGGCGACTATGGCGCTTATTGTTATATTGGCTTCAGGCATAGCTTAAGTCATGGCTGGGCAAGCGGTCCTACACCGTGGCTAACCGAACATGTGCTGGGCATTAAGGTATTGGCCCCTGGTTGCAAGACAATAGAAGTTAAACCGCATCTCGGTGATCTTCAATTCGCCGAAGGAAGTTTCCCCACACCCTATGGGCTGGTTAAAGTAAACCATGTGAAACAGGCAAATGGAAAAGTGCTCACTACAGTAAATGCGCCTAAAGGCATAAAAGTGATTCAATAAAACCGCGCCTATTTATTATAGTTTTATTCACCCGGATTACAGGCATGTTTTATCTTCCCTCAGAGATGATCCGCACCGGTCCCAAAAGCCCCGATGGCAATAATGGCGAATCGGCTTTATAAAAAGGCATGGTTGTATAAGTGATCTTTTTCTCAATACCCGGTTGCTGATCGCCTATTAATCTGTTTACCCAAAGGTTTGTTACCCTGATCTCAAGATTGTTTTTACCGGGTTTTAAAAGCGTGGTTATATCTGCTTTAAATGGTTGTTTCCATACAATGCCCGCCGGCTTCCCGTTTATCAGTACTTCCGCAATATTTTTTACTTCTCCCAGGTCAATCCACAGTCTTGCACCTTTTTTAAACCAACCGGTTGCCGCATTAATTATTTGGGTATATGTAGCGGTACCGGAAAAATATTTGATACCGTTATCCGTATTCTCCGTCCAGGAGTTGAGTTTGTCAACAGTAATGCTTGCAGGCGCACCGCGGTCTTTCCGGAAGTCTATTCTCCACGATTTATCAAGGGTTGTAAGTAGTGTCCTTTTTATTGCGGGAACAATTACTTCAGGCGAATTACTGTTCTTTCCGAACACTACAAATACCGCATCGTTAGGGGCGAGCTGTAATGAAACCTGGGTGCGGCCATTTTTAATAGTGTAAGATGCTGGCTCTTTTTTACCTGTTTCGGGATGCCATATTTCAACAACCTTCCCTGCAACCCTGAAGCTGGCTACTATATTTTCATTTTTGCCACTTCTGCTGTTCACCCAATAAAATTCCTGTGTGGGTAATTTTCTATGTACGAATAAGAGTTGTGTTTGCGGATCCGGTTTGGTATACTCAAAATCAGGTTTCAACTGCAGCGCGTCTAACACCTGCAGGATATTTTGCGTGGGAAATACTTTCCCCGCGCCAACTGTTTTCGGAGTACCATCATTGTTCCATAATTCATTTACCAATGTATTGAATGCGTTGGTATCTTCTTTTAACCCGGTGGTGGATACCGGTTTAGGGCCAGCTACCATTGCCCCAGCCTTAACAAGTGTGTGTATTTTCTGCAGTACCTTCAGCGGCATATGTGTACTGTTAGAATCCAGCGCGAGTACATTGTACTGCATACCGCTGGCGGTTACGAGCCTGTTGTTTTTTACGGAGAGCAGGTTCAGCAGGGCATCTGTATTTACAAAATCGTAATTATATCCTTCAGGTATATCGGGCAGTTTTTTTCCAAACAGTGAAGTGATATTGTTGTCTTCCCCGTAATAGTAAATAATGTCGGCTACAAATTTTCCCTGTTGCAGCATATAGCAACTGCGGGAAAGGTAATCCGTCCAGGCTTTTGCCTGTTCAGCCCAGGTTTCATGCCGGTTAAACCATTGTCCGAAAGGCCCAAGACCCAATCCCGGGATTTTATCGTCTACAGGCTGATGAACGGATGTATGAATCACAAACCTGTTCAGTCCATTTGCCATTTCAAGGTCTGCTGTTGGTTTAAGCTTCTCCGGTGAATATGACCAGGCGTTGCCAATCGTTCCAATTGCAGTGAGTGATTCAGCGGCTGCAATATTCTGACCGTATATATGCGCTACCGATGCTGATTCGCGAATATCGGCTTTATACCCCGTACCATCGCCGCCAATAGGTCCTGGCGTCCACATGGCAGACATTGGAATGGCAGCGCTGCGTTTTATCTCCATACCATCTGCAACCAGCGCTCTTCCGCTTTCGTGCGATTCGGAATACCGCTTCATATCTCTTTCTTTTAACAGGTTGGTCAACTGGTCGTAATGATTTTCCACAACAAGCTCACCAAGTGTTTTGCGAAAGTCCCAGAGAAAATGTTCACTCGCTTCCGCGCTTTTTATAATCCGTCCGGTAAGTACAGGCATCCATTGCAACAAATTATACCCACGACGTTGCTGAAATTCCGCAGCCAGGTTGGTCGTCCAGTTCTGTGTGCCTGCCTCCCAACTGTCTGTAACTACAAACTGCAATCCTTTACTTCCCATCAGGTTTTTGGTAGCGCTTTTATATTGATCAAGATAATTGGTGAAGTATGCTTTCACTGCGGCCGCGTCAAGTTTATCAACTTCCAGTCCGGTTGCTTCAGGAGAAGCAGGATGATTTTGTTTTCCGGTTAATGAAAAACCATAGCGTACAATATTCCAGTTGCCCGCGGGCGCGTTCCATCTGAGTGTACCATCGGCTGAAAATTTATCCGTGATATCAATTACGTCGGTTTCATTAATGATGTCGTTGGTAGCGGGGGTTGCCTGTTCATAAAAATTCCCTCCTGTAGCGAATGCCGCTTTTTCCTCATACATATGTATTCTTGAAGCAGTGTGCAGTACCAGTTCGCCTATTTCTGTTCCGGGTGGGGCCTGCGGTGCTGTATTATTGCCGGTTAAAGCACCGAAGCTGAATTTCGGCGGCGGATTTTTGATGGTAACCCTGAAAAATTTTGCGGTAGTAGCAGGAATTGAAATGGTTTGCTGCAATGCGTTTCCTGCTGGTATATAGCATATCCATTTAAAGTTTTCTCCATCGTTACTTGCTTCAAGGCTGCGTGTATCTTTAAAATCACCGTATAATCCAAATGGTCCCTTATCGCCGCCTCCAACAATAGTAATGGCTTTAATGGTTTGAGGCTGTTCAAAAGCAAACCGGATCCAGGCGTATCCTTTTACCGTCTCGGAAGGCAAAAGATTAGTGGTGGCAAGATCGCCATCGGTAAGTTGTGAGATATTGAAATGTCCGCCGCTTGAAGTGATCACAGGCTTTAGTGCTCCTATGGGAATATCTGCAGCAGGCAGCTTGTATGCCAGCACGGCGATGTCTTTATAATATTGAGGCGGCGCTTCCACAGGTGTACTAAGGCTTATCTGTACCTGGAGGGGGAGGTTTTGAAAAGTGCCTGTAATGGCAGGTGGCTGTGGCAGCTTCTCTGCAAACGGCTTCCCACCTTCGATTCGTTTTTCACTCCACACTATTTTCTTCATGCCATCTTCAGGCTTCACCCACGGGCCGCCGCTTTCGCTCCACCCTGGTGAACCGGCTATAGCCATTTCAAGCCGTAATGAATCGGCAAGCCTGGTAGTAAATGCAAATGCGTCTTTCCATTCAGGAGTCATGTAGGTGAGCCGCTTCTCTACAATCTGTGGGGTCATTAATGCGGCGTCAAAATTCTGGAATCCGCCAATGCCTGCCCGTGCCATCCATTTCAGGTCTTTTGCAATCCCCTCTTTGGTGATATTGCCATTCATCCAGTGCCACCATACACGCGGACGGGCCGTGTTGGGTGGATGAATAAAATTTTTGTATAACGCATCTTGTGAATCTTGTTTTTTTTCTTGCGGGAAAGAAATAGTATAGAAGAACATTGCCGCAGGAATGACAAGAAGTTTTTTCATGGTTGACGATTTACAGTAAATATAAAATATTGATGCAGCAAAGCCGTCATGCGCTGTCATGCATTGAATGTGGGTTGAGGAAGACGCCGCGGATCGTATGGGAAGGGATTGATAAATACGAATGTCCTGTTAATTGTAAGGAAGGGGGGCAATTCCGTTTCGGGTATTACAGGTATTGGTAACGGTAACAGATATACGAAATAGTCGCTGGTCGCCGGGATTTATGGATTTGGAATAGCAAAGTGATTATATAATAAAAAGTTCTGGCTCAACTTGCATCATCACGGTAGCTAACCAGGGTAAAGAAAAGGGTCGTGTTGTAAAATAATATTAAGATATACAGCAATAATTTCTCAAAGCCTTCAGTATACTACAAGACAGTACGTGGAGGTACGGGACGGTTGTGTAAATGAATGTTAATATTTTCGACAAGATTATAATGAATGGTTTATCCGTTCAGTTTGATAACCCCAAAAACGATTGTTATGCAAAAACAAGTGTCATTAAAAAATGGTTTGAACACCTCGTAACTGAAGCAGAATAGCTGTCTGTTTACATTGAATGCCCCCGAAGCAATTTTGTTCTGGAGTATTAACTTTCTTTTACTCAATATATGTTAAAAATATTCACCTGAAAAATCTGTAAAGATTTTTCTTCTGGAAAGTATTGCCTAATTCATATGGTACAGTTCAGATTTCCCTACAAAAAATTGTAATTCACCTTAATTCAAAAAAATGTTATGCAAAAAAAAATGATTACTTACATTAAATGTTTTTCAACCCTTCTGGTTGTAACATTGTTTTCATTGCAGGTATTTTCACAGCAGCGAACGGTTACAGGAACAGTAACAGATGTCGCCTCTGCGGAAGTCCTGCCGGGTGTAACGGTTTCCGTTAAAGGAACCAATATTAGTGTACAAACGGATAGCGATGGCAGGTTCTCAATAAATGCGGGAACCGGCAAAACGCTTGTTTTTTCCTTTGTGGGTTACGAAAGCCAGGAAGTTGATATTAACAACCGGAGCGCTGTTAATATAAGTTTGGCTACTTCTACAAAAGGACTGGAAGAAGTTGTTGTAGTAGGTTATGGTAACCAGATCAGGAGACAGGTAACGGGAGCCGTGCAGAATATAAAGGCGGAAGAATTTAAAGATATACCGGTATCGCAGATGACACAAAAGCTGCAGGGTAAGCTGGCAGGCGTGCAGATCAATCAAACAACCGGTAAGCCCGGGCAGGGAATGTCGGTGAGAATTCGCGGACAATTATCCGTTTCTGCGGGAAGTGATCCTTTGTATGTGGTGGATGGATTTCCGATTACAGGAAATATTGGTGCACTTAACCCGGATGAAATAGAGACTATTTCTGTATTAAAAGATGCGGCCTCAACTTCCTTATATGGATCAAGGGCGGCCAATGGTGTGGTTTTAATCACTACTAAAAGGGCCCAAAAAGGAAAAACAAATGTGAGCCTTAATACATTTGTAGGGTTGCAGCAAGTACCCCAGAGGGGACGGATAAAAATGATGGACGCCGTTGAATTTGCCCAATTCAAAAAAGAGTATTACGAAGATGCAGGGCAACCCGTACCTGTGGAATTTCAAAACCCATCTCAGTACGAAGGTAAAAACAACGACTGGTATGGTGCATTGCTGAGAAAGGCGCCGTTGCAGAGCTACGACCTGACCGTTACCAGTAATACTAATAAAACAAGTACAGCATTAGTGGCCGGAATATACAATCAGGAAGGCGTTGTGCTGAATAATTCGTATAAAAGGTACTCTCTTCGTATGAATACGGATTATGCACTTTCTGATAAGGTAAAGCTCGGCTTTAATATCGCTCCTTCTTATGTGTACGATAACACGCCAAGGACCGATGGAGACCGGGGTACGGGTATTTTGTTTAATGCATTGCATACCTGGCCGGTAATGCCTATCCGTGATGCAAACGGGGAGCTGACTCTTTATAATAACTTCCCGGGAAGTACAGGTAATATTTTCAATTATCCCAATTGGGTAAGGGCTGCGGAAGAACTGATAAATGAAACAAAGGATATTAATCTGCTTGGAAATGTGTACGCACAATATCAGCCTATTAAGGGACTGACGTTGAAATCAACCTTCAATGTTGAATACCTGGCGTCTAAGTTCTTTTTCTTCAATCCATCTACGGCAACCAGCGCCATGAATGTGCCTGTACCCACCACGGCCGTTTCTATCAGGCAGAATGTGGAAAATACCACGTGGCTGAACGAAAACCTGGCTACCTACGCGAGAAGCTTCAACGATCATAGTTTTGAAATACTGGCAGGGTATACCAACCAGCATTTTCGCCAGGAGGCTACCCGCATCCAGGCCGATACCTATACCGATGACCGGCTGCCTACCATACAGGGTGCACTTAATATAAATCGCGGTGGAACCACTAATGGTGTACAGGAATGGGCACTAACCTCTTATTTGGCAAGACTTACTTATGATTTTAAGGGCAAATACCTTTTAACGGCTGCCGTTCGTAGTGATGGTTCTTCCCGCTTCGGATCTGCAAACCGTTGGGGTACTTTCCCTTCCGCTTCTGTAGGCTGGATTGTATCGGACGAAAATTTTATGCAAGACATCAGGCATATAACTTTTGCAAAGATCAGGGCCAGCTATGGTGTAATTGGCAACAACAATATTGGTAACTATACACAATACGCCCTTGTTAATAATACGGTAAACGCCGTTTTTGGTAGTAACGTAGCAACAGGCGCAGTGGTAACTTCTTTGGCCAATAACAATTTAGGATGGGAAACCACCAAGCAATTTGATATTGGTTTAGACCTGTCTATGTTTAATGACAGGGTTCAGTTCACTTATGATTATTACAGGAAAAATACAACCAACCTGTTGTACAGCGTTCAGGTTCCACAGGAATCCGGATTTGGCAATTTCAATGACAATATCGGAGAAATTAAATTCTGGGGACATGAGTTCGCGGTGACTACAAGAAATACGGTTGGAAAGCTGAAGTGGACCACCAGTGCCAATATTTCATTTAACCGCAATAAAGTAATGGCGCTGGCTGATGGCATTGACAGGGTGTATGGAACCTTCCATATAACACAGGTAGGAAAACCATTTGGACAATTTTACGGGCTTATTGCACAAGGTGTTTATATGAACCAGGATGATTTGGATAAATCTCCTCAAATTCCCGGCCGTTCCACTGTGGGCAGCATCAAAATTAAAGATGTTAATGGCGATGGTGTAATTACTTATGGCGGTAATGAAGATGACCGCACCATCATTGGCAATCCTTTTCCCAATTTTATCTACGGCATTACCAACAATCTGCAGTACGGTAATTTCGATTTTTCTGTTGTTGGCTCGGGTTCCAAGGGCAACCAGCTCCTGGTTCGTCATTTGTACAGTACGGCCAATTTGGATGGTGTGTTCAATATGGTAGAGGAAGCAAAGTATCGTTTCAGGTCGGTAGACAATCCAGGTAAGGGATTTTATGGCACTACTGTTGGCGGCGGTACTGTAACCGGTGTTGAAAGAGACTGGATGAACAGTCGCTTTATTGCCAATGCGTCTTATTTTACTATAAGGAATGTTACGCTTGGCTATAACCATAATTTCAAAAAGAGCAAAACAATCAACTCTGCAAGGTTATATGCTTCTATTCAGCAGCTGTATACTTTTACCAGTTACTGGGGTGGGCCCAATCCTGAAACCAGCGCGCAAGGCAATGGCGCCGGGGATGGTGGCAACCTGAGCCAGGGTGTTGATCTTTCCAACTACCCGGTTCCCCGTACATTTACTTTGGGTATTAACCTGAATTTTTAAGCGCTTGCCAAATCATTTAATAACATTTTATTTTCTAAGAATGAAAACAAAAATCACAATAATTGCGCTGTTAATTATTACGACAACAGGTTGCAAAAAGTTTTTGGATATAACACCGGAAACCGCATTGAGTTCAGCTACCTTTTTTACTAAAGAAGCCGATTTTAAACAGGCAGTAAACGGAGCTTATGTGCCATTGAGGGGCATATTTAATGACAGGTCGTGGGTTTTGGGCGAAATGCATTCCGATAACACTTACTATCCACGTAATATTCTGTTTGGGGCAGTAGATGCAACGGAAAACGTGGCAGATTTTGCTTTGCCCATGAGCAACGGCGTAACTACCAACGGTCATGTATTGAACCAGTATCGCCTGGACTACCAGATTATAGCCCGAGCCAATCAAATTCTGGCGACAATTGACGATATAGATTTTGATGCCAATTCAAAGAGCAACTTAAAAGGACAGGCACTTTTCTTAAGAGCGTTTGCCTACTTCGAATTAGTGCGCTATTTTGGAAAAGCGCCGCTACACTTAACACCTGTTACCAATCGCCAGGAAGCAGCTTCCCCATTGGCCACCGCTGAGGAATTATATGCGCAGATTGAATCAGACGCAAAAGAAGCGGCGCAATTGTTACCTCTGAAATCCGTGCAGGAAGCAGGAAGGGTAACTTCTGGTTCAGCTAAAACGCTTCTTGCCGATTTGTATTTGTGGCAAAAAAGATGGAGTGATGCAGAAACGGTTGCCAGAGAAGTAGTAACCAGTGGCGAATATTCCCTTATCACTTCGGGTTATGAAGATGTGTTTTCTACTTCCACGGATAATAAAAACAACCAGGAATCTGTTTTTGAAATTCAGTTTATGGAAGGGGCTGCAGGGTACAACGGAAGTTTTATCTATAATTTTTTGCCTCGTCCAATGACTTCAGGAGAATTGCAGCCCATTACCGGAACATCTAATCCTCAATCCCTTTCAGGTGAAGGAAATAATATTCCTACCCCTGATATTATTGCAGCGTACGAAGCCGGCGATGAAAGAAAGGACGCTTCTATCGCTTATGTTACATTGAGTCAGAGTTTAAGAACCAATAAAGTATACCCTTACATTAAAAAATTTGCCAAACCCCATGCCCTGCATGGCAATACGGGTACCAACTGGCCGGTATACAGGTATGCTGAAGTATTGTTATTTTTGGCTGAGGCACTTAATGAGCAAAACAAACCACTTGATGCAGCTCCCTATTTGAATGCGGTACGCGATCGTGCAGGCCTGGGTAGTACAACCGCCGCTTCACAAGCCGATATGCGCGATGCGATTTACCAGGAACGGAGAGTAGAATTGGCCTTTGAAAACAAACGCTGGTTCGATCTGGTGAGAACAGATAGAATACAATCTGTAATCGTTCCTTACGGCAACAGGATAAAAGCAAACCCATTGGATTATTACTATCCCGATGGCGCTGTTCCGCCTAATAATGCATTCACTATACTGGATGCCTATTATGGTCTGCCCGCAGATGAGTCGGCCCTGACGCCTAATTTTTAATTTATTAAATCAACCTATAACATCTCCAAAGACGGGAAAAAATAGTAAACAGTAAAGTTTGTTTTGGGGCCGTTAAAATAAGTCCGGTTAAAGATCAAGCAATTGATCTCACCGGGCTTTTTGTTTTTAACTTGCTGCTGCATGTTAAATATATTGCTCTGCAAAAATGAGCGCCCGGCAACAATATTGTTTATGATAAGGATTACAAATATTTATTGCGGAAGTTACTGTAAGCTGTATTTTGTGTTGCGTTCAGGAGCGGTAATCCGTGAAGCGTTTGCTCTTAATCATTATCAAACAGCTAAATTTAATCTTCAACGCTTGTTATAAAAAAGATGTCTATGAAACAATCTATTTTGAACCGCCGCCGGTTTATAACGACTGGCTCTAAAGCTGCCGCAGGCATAGCCCTGTTCTCATCGTTAACCAAAAAATCATTTGCTTTGATGCATAATGAGCCCAAAATTAAATTTTCGGTGATCAGTATCAACCATTCTCATATATACGGTATGGTTGACGCTGTAACAAGAGGGGGCGGGCAACTGGTTTCTTTTTATGTCAAAGAACCCGACCTGGCGTCTGCTTTTGCAAAAAAATATCCGCAGGCAAAGCCTGCACGCAATAAAAAAGAGATACTTGAAGACAGTTCCATACAACTTATCCTCAGCTCTGGTATCCCGGTAGAGCGCGCCCCGTTAGGCATTGAAGTGATGCGGCACGGCAAAGATTATCTGGTGGATAAACCCGGCATTACTACATTGGAGCAACTGGAAGCAGTGCGCCGCGTACAAAAGGAAACCAAACGGATGTATACGATCATGTATAGCGAGCGGTTAGAGAACCGGGCTACGGTAAAAGCGGGGGAAATGGTAAAGGCGGGTATTATAGGAAATGTTATTCAAACGATTGGTATGGGGCCCCACCGCATGAATCCCGGATCAAGACCGGAATGGTTTTTCGATAAAAAATATTTTGGCGGCATCATTACCGATATAGGCTCTCACCAGTTCGACCAGTTTTTATTTTTCACAGGTTCCACCAAAGCGGATATTGTTGCCGCACAGACAGGCAATGTGCACTATCCCCAATACCCGCAGTTTGAAGACTTTGGCGATGCGATGGTAAGCGGCAACAATGGCACGGGATATATCCGCGTAGACTGGTTTACCCCCGATGGACTAAAATCATGGGGCGATGCAAGGCTTACTATTCTTGGTACGGAAGGGTACATCGAAATCCGTAAGAATCTTGATATTGGCGGCCATGAAGGAGGCAATCATCTTTTCCTGGTAAACCAAAAAGAAACCCGCTATATCAACTGCAACAAAGACCCGCTTCCTTTCGGCGAATTGTTTGTAAATGATGTCGTCAACCGCACTGAAACCGCTATGCCGCAGGAACATTGTTTCCTTGCCACTGAACTTGCATTGAAAGCGCAGAAAAATGCCAGGGAACTGGATTTTAAAAAGTGAATCACAACCACAATGACTGAGAAAAGATTTCTTGAATTGATTTCTACTAAACCAAAAGCATTGATTTATGAGTAATTACAAAAGGGAACTTGCCAGTAGTATGCAATCATTTCGATTTATGATATATCAGCTATTTTTCCTCCTTTTCAGAGATGAGAAAGCAGCAGCGAAATGAAGCTAAAGTCACAGTAGCACAGAAGCTAAATCAGGGAACTCACCGGAAAACGGGGGGTATTCGTTTTCCGGCGGCTTTTTTGGTTACTTTTTTTCCGCAAAAAAAGTAATATAAAAACAACGTCATAAACAAAATATTAGATAAACCATCTGAAAACAGGTTCGCTCAAAAATAGTATAAATTAAAATCTTTACAGTATGTCCAGATACCAGAACCTCATTACATTGGATGAATTCACTATTCAGCAGCTTCGCTTATTTCCCCACGCTACAGGAGAATTATCCGGTTTGCTCCGGGGGATTGGCCTGTCCGCCAAGCAGGTAAATCTTGAAGTGAACAAAGCAGCGCTTACAGATATATTGGGTGCGGAAGGAAGTGTTAATATACAGGGGGAAGCGGTACAGAAATTAGACGTGTATGCCAATAATGTTTTTATCAATGTCTTACGATCCGGGATCAATTGTGCGGGTATCGTTTCCGAAGAGAACGAGGATATGGTTGTGTTTGATGACGCCAAAAGCAACCAGTCGAAATATGTGATGCTCATGGACCCGGTAGATGGCTCCGGTAATATTGATATTAATATTTCCATAGGTAGCATATTCAGTATTTATCGCCGTGTTTCCGAACTGGGTAAACCAGCGGTGCTGGAAGATTTCCTGCAGCCCGGCATAAAGCAGGTAGCAGCCGGCTATGTAATTTATGGTTCATCCACAATACTGGTATATGCCACCCGCAGAGGCGTGAACGGATTTACTTTAGATACCGCTATCGGCGAATTTTACCTCAGTCATCCCAATTTGAAAATGCCTCCGCATGGTCCTTTTTATTCATTCGACAACCGGTATTATAACCAGGTGGACCAGAAGCTGAAAAACTATGTAGATTTTTGTATCTCCACTACGGAAAATAAGAATGGTCCCTATTCCAACCGCTATTATGGTTGTATGGTAGCCGATATTCATCGCAACTTATTAAAGGGAGGGATATTTTTTTATCCGCAGGTAACCGGTAAGCCCGATGGCAAACTCAGGCTGTGCTACGAATGCAATCCTATGGCCTTTATTACGGAAGTGGCGGGTGGAAATGCAACAGATGGCAGCCAACGGATACTGGATATACAACCTGAACATATTCACCAGCGCAGTCCTTTGTTTATTGGTTCAAAGGAAATGATGGAGGACGTGGCAGGGTTTTTACAATAAACCGGTGCTGTATTAGACGTGAAGGTGAGAAGGCAAAGGTGAAAGGTGATCTTTATCCTCTTACGTTTCACTTTGCTCCATCCCGGAGGCCTGGTCCCTTTTGTGTGGAGAATATTATATTGTGAAAGAAACAAATTGAGCTGTTCAAAAATGGATTCCGCATACCTGCTTCGCGCAGAGAACATATCAAAATCCTTTCCGGGTGTTAAAGCGCTCGATAATGTGCAACTGCACGTTGAAAAGGGAAAGGTGCATGCTGTAATGGGAGAAAACGGGGCAGGGAAATCTACTTTAATGAAGATTCTGATCGGCATGCATGCGCCCGATGCAGGGCAAATTATTTACAAGGAGCAACCCGTAACATTTAAGTCAGTGCATGACGCCCTTAAGGCAGGGTTTTCGATGATTCACCAGGAACTGCTGCCCTTTCCGGAACTAAGCGTGGCAGAAAATATTTTCATGGGAAATGAGCCCACCGCGGCTATTCCCGGTTGGATCAACCGCAAAAAAAGAAATAAGGATGCGCAGTTGCTGGTTGATCAGTTAGGACTGCAAATAAATGTTACCCGCCGCATGAAAACCCTCAGCATTGCGGAAATGCAAATGGTGGAGATTGCCAAAGCATTATCCAATAATGCAGAAGTTGTTATTATGGATGAACCCACATCCGCCATCTCGGATAGGGAAGCCAACGTGCTGTTTGATATTATCCGCGACCTGAAACAGCGGGGTATTGCCGTTATTTACATATCGCATAAAATGGATGAGATATTGAAGATCGCGGATACCATATCGGTTATGCGCGACGGTAAGTATATTGCCACGCGCCCGGTGGGGGCAATAAGCAAAGAAGCTTTGATCTCGATGATAGTAGGAAGGGAATTGAATACCATTTTTGAAAAAAGAAACATTGTTCCGGGTGAGGTAGCTTTGTCTGTTAAGGGTTTAGCCGGTTTGAAATTTAAGGATATTGATTTTTTTGTGCGTGGTGGTGAAATATTAGGAATAGCGGGACTGATGGGGGCAGGGCGAACAGAAATTGTAAACGCAATATTTGGTCTGGAAAAAATATATAGCGGAACGATTGCTGTAAAGGGCAAGCCCGTTATCATCCGTTCACCGGGAGATGCCATACGGCATGGCATAGGGCTGATTACCGAAGACAGGAAAAGCACCGGGCTTGTGTTGTCGGGAACGGTGAAACATAATATTACACTGGCGGCATTAAAAAATTACTGCAAAGGTCCGTTTATTGAAATGCAAAAGGAGCGTAGCATTGCGGATCAGCAAATTCAGCGGTTTGCCATTAAAACGCCATCAGCTAACCAGGTGGTTAATTTTTTAAGTGGCGGTAACCAGCAAAAAGTTGTGCTGGCGAAAGTATTGCTCAATGATCCGGATATTATTATTCTCGATGAGCCCACCAGGGGTATAGATATTGGGGCTAAAGCAGAAATATACAGGCTGATGAATGAGCTGGCGGCAAAAGGGAAAGCCATCATCATGATCTCCTCAGAACTTCCGGAAGTACTGGGTATGAGCGACAGAATTCTCGTTGTGCGTAATGGAATGATCAGGGCCGAATTAACCGGCGCCGAAGCCACGCAGGAAAAGATCATGCAATATGCTATGACGTGAGTCGGGGCAATCGGGGGAGACTGAGCATTCTCTGGGGTAGACGAGTTATTGTGGTGCACTACAATATTTAATTTAAATTTTCAAATAGCAGACATGGACCTGGCAAAAATAAAATCGTCATCCGGCTACCTTTCTAAGTATGGTATTTTCATAGCCTTTGTTGTGATATGCATCATGTTATCCGTTGCCACACCCTATTTTTTTACAACGCAGAATATTATCATCGTATTACGGCAGGTATCCATTAACGGTATACTTGCTATTGGTGTTACATTTGTTATTATAGCAGGCGGTATTGATCTTTCCCTGGGTTCGGTGCTGGCGTTAACGGGAGTAGTTGCCGCCAGTTTTGCCCATCCGGGCACTTATGCACTCCTTGTTCCGGTTATGCTGGGCATACTTACCGGGGTTATTATCGGAGCCATCAACGGTTTAACCATTACGCTGGGAAAGGTGGCCCCATTTATTGTTACGTTGGGCATGATGACAATAGCAAGAGGATTGGCACTGGTATGGAGCGACGGCAGGCCGGTTACGAATCTATCGCCCGCTTTTAATTATATCGGTGGGGGCGATTTTTTGCGCATTCCTGTACCAATATTACTGTTTGTGCTGGTGATCATTGTTTCGGCTGTAATTTTAAACTATACCCGCATCGGCCGTTATATATATGCAGTGGGTGGCAATGAAAATGCAGCAAAGGCTTCAGGCATACGGGTAAACGGTGTAAAGCTATTTGCCTATATTATGTGCAGCGGGCTGGCAGGGCTGGCTGGTATTATACTTGCTTCGCGCATAACCACGGGGCAGCCCAATGCAGGCATTGCGTATGAACTGGATGCCATTGCAGCGGTAGTGATAGGTGGCACCAGCTTATTGGGTGGAAGAGGAAGTATTGCAGGAACAGTGATCGGCGTATTGATCATTGGTGTGATCAATAACGGACTGGATCTGTTGAATGTAACATCCTATTACCAGCAGATCATTAAAGGGGTGATTATTGTTGGCGCTGTACTGCTCGACAGGAAGAATGCGCAGTAGCAATGAAGCTTAATCAATGCTCCTTCCCGAAAACGGGCCGTATTCGTTTTCGGGCGGCTTTTTTGATTACTTTTTTCCCGCAAAAAAAGGCAACATAAAAAAAAGCATATCTTACCCATCTAAAAAAATATACAATGCATAAACCAGGTATAATATTATTTATTATGGCTCTTGTTGGAATGGTATTAACAGGCTGTAACCGGGGCGGTAGTAAGAGTGGGGAAAAGGGATTTGTTATAGGCGCTTCCATGCTCAGTCTGCAATCCGAATTTGTAGTGAATGTAAAAGATGCCATGGAAGCACGCGCCAAAGAACAAAATGTTGAACTGATTGTAAATGACGCGCAACGTTCGGCCGATAGGCAGGTACAGCAGATAGAAACTTTTATTTCGCAAAAGGTAGACGCCATTATCCTCAATCCCTGCGAAGTGGAAGCCAGTTCACCTGCTGTTGAAAAAGCCAAAGCCGCGGGCATACCCATCATTAATGTAAATTCAGAAACGGCCGCTGCGCCTGATGGATTTGCGGGCTCCCGCGATGAAGAAGCGGGTGAAATAGCCCTGGAGCAAATCGCCAGATTGCTAAAGGGGAAAGGTAACGTAGTGATGATAGAAGGCTATATGGGACAGGCGGCACAGATGAAAAGATCGGCCGGTGCAAAAACAGTTCTTGATAAATACCCCGGTATAAAGATACTGGCACAGCAAAGCGCAGAGTGGGACAGGGCAAAGGGGATGAGTTTAATGGAAAACTGGATACAAAGCTATGGTGATAAAATTAATGCCGTATTTGCCCAAAACGATGAGATGGGGATGGGTGCATTGCAGGCCCTGGAGCAGGCCAAACTAAAGGATAAAGTGGTAGTGGTAAGCATTGATGCTATTGCCGATGCCTTGCAGGCAGTGAAAGACGGCCGGCTGGATGCTACGGTTTACCAGGATGCGAAAGGACAGGGCGCAGGCGCCATTGATATGGCTATACAGTTTATCAAAAAAGAGCCGGTGGAAAAGAAAGCAGTATTCATCCCGTTCCAGTTGGTAACAAAAGAAAATGCAGATGGATTTTTGAAATAAAATATATAATAGTAAAATCAAGCTCATGCTCCAATCAACCCATAAAAACAATGCGATTTTGCATCGCCGCCATTTCATCAGCATGGCCGGCATTGTCGCTGCAGGAATGACACTGAGTCCGCGATTTGCATTTGCAGGTGAACCTGCCGGTAGTCGTAAAATTCGTATTGGTATTGTAGGCGGCAGGTTTGGCGCCAGCTTTTATTTCCATGAACATCCAAAATGTATTGTTGAGGCGGTAAGCGATTTGCGTACCGACCGAAGGGAGCACTTGATGAAAACGTATCATTGTAAGAAATCATATGAATCCCTGGATTTGTTGTTACAGGATAAAAAAATTGACGCGGTATTCATTGCCACAGGTGCGCCGGATCATGCCCGTCATGTGCTGGCTGCACTAAATGCCGGCAAGCATGTACTGTGTGCGGTGCCTGCAGCCATGACGCTGGAAGAATGTGCTGCGCTACGGGATGCGGTAAAAAGTACGGGGCTTACTTATATGATGGCGGAAACAACGACGTACCGGCAAAATACCATTTCCGTAAAAAAAATGTATGCTGAAGGAAAATTCGGTAATATTTTCAGCGCCGCGGCCGAATACAATCACCCGGGATTAGAAGTGCTGTTTTGGGAAGATGGCGCCGCAACCTGGCGACATGGATTTCCCCCTATGCATTATCCTACCCATTGCACAGCTTTTTTAATTGCGGTAACCGGCGAGCGCCTTACAGAAGTGAGCGGTATAGGCTGGGGTGATAACAGTACGCTGCTGAAAGACAATCCATACGGCAATCCATTCTGGAATGAAACGGCCTTTTTTAAAACGAATAAAGGAAATCCCTTTCGGGTGGAAGTAAACTGGCGGGGTGCTTTAAGGGAAGTGGAACGCGGCGAATGGCGCGGCGATAAGATGAGTTTTTTCTCTGCATTGCAGGAAGGGCGGGAACATACCATTGTTCGGTCGGCAGATACGATGGGGCGAGATGATGCAGGTTTTCAGCATAAGGAAGCTACAGTGGAAACATACAAACAACCCCAGTGGTGGCAAACGGATATGTTGCCCCAACCCCTGCGCCACGGCAGCGGGCACGATGGTTCTCATGCTTTCATTACCCATGAATTTATAGATGCCCTGATCAGCAACCGCAGTCCCGAAGTGAATATTCACGAAGCGTTAGCTTACACCGCACCGGGTATCGTTGCCCACCAGTCCGCATTAAAAGGCGGGGAATGCATGAAGGTGCTAGGGTTTGATTAGGGTTTAAAGTTAGGAAGTATAACAGTGAGCAGTTTAACGCAATGATTTGCTTTTCCTTCTGACCTCAAAGAGGTCAAAGGTTTATAAAAAATATCAGCGAGATCATGCGACCCCAACGGGGTCGTATCTAAAACGGTTTTATTAGCAAAAGCATTTACTGCGTATACAATGCCCACGCCACGCCCGCTCCCACAATCGTATTTAAAAAGTTCACCGCATTGTTATTCAGCAGGCCTTTGTTTTCCAGGGTAAGCCCTAATATGGAATCTGCTACATTACCCGCTGTGCCGGCAATAATGATAACCAGGAAGCGCTGTGCATTCCAGCCGGTTGCCAATACATACACCAAAGCAATAACAGTGCTTCCAAAGATCCCGGCAGCAGTTCCCCGAAGGCTCACCGCGCCATTTGTACCACGTTGCATTTTTTTTAGGGAAATGATGTGATAATATCTTCTGCCATAAACATTTCCCAGTTCCGACGACAGTGTATCGGCAGTAGCGGCGGAAAAGCATCCTGCGATCATCAATTGCAGTATTGCAGTGTACTCCGCATCATATATTGCCAGCAAAGCCAGTATGGCGGCTGCGCCTGCATTGGCTAAAACCTGCCCTGCATTTCTTTTCCCCTCTTTCTTTTCTGCAATTCCTTCCTTCATTTTCGCATTGAACTTCCATCCTGTTGCACCAACACCCAATACAAAAAAGGTGGTTAACAGGGTTATACCTGTGAAGCCGGCGCCGTAAAAAATGAGCATCCCCAGCAAGCCACCGGTAAGCGCCGCGGCAACTGTTAGCTTTTGCTTCAGCACACTGATAAGCATGCCTGCTACCATTGCGATAAAAACTGCCAGGTAAGATATATCCATGCAGCGCAAATGTAATGACCAATGCCCGAAAAAATATATGAATTACCTGAATGCCGGCCCGGAGAAATCCCCGGATTCAGAGAATGAACAGCGGTGAAATATTACAGGATGAAATGGTTGAACCTTTCCGGCAGGCTGCGATGCAGTGATTTATAAACAGTTAAACATAAAGGAACGGGAATTCCCTTCCTTTATGTTTATTGACATACCATGTGCTACTGTTGCGGAGAACTGGCAGACGGTTGATTTTTTTTTCCGAATAAATTTCCAAGATCAAAATTATCACCCAGGAATTTTTTTCCTTTTTCTTTCCAGGTCTTTTTTTGTTCGGGGGTCATTTTAGAAAACCGGTAATAGCCATAAGCCGCAGCGGCTGCAATAAGCAGTCCTAATCCTTTCTTTTGCATAGTCTGTGAATTTTATTATTAGTAAATCGGTTTTATTTAATAGTAATAAAATATCGTGCCGTAATGCACTCTGTTTGGAGATATAGTGCAGCGCGAATTTTCAAAGCCTGAATGTCGGGTACTTTTTTCTACAATTTAACAGCGTATTTGTATTTCACCGGCTTTTTGCAAACGATAAAAATTGGAAAACTTATATTGCAGCAGGTAAAACTTTCTTCGTTCAAAAGAGAAGCATTGATACAACAGGTCATTCACTATGGGTGCCATTTTATAATTCCGGTATTTATCGCGCTGTTGCTATACCGGCAACACTGGCTAAAGGCTTATGGTATTTTGTTACTGACGATGTTCGTGGATATTGATCATTTGCTGGCTACGCCCGTATATGCGGACTGCAGGTGCAGTATAGGGTTTCATTTGCTGCACAGTTACCCGGCTATCGTAGTGTATATTGTATTGTTGTTTTTTAAACCTGTGAGGTTAGTGGCTATTGGCCTGGTGTGGCATATGGCTACGGATTATATAGACTGTCTTTTGCAGGCGGTATATTGTAATTGAAATTGTTGCCGGAAAGTAAAATTTTGCCATTTACCGCTTCTTCCTTAACTTTTAGCTATGTTGCTACCTGTGGTTCCTATATGGAAACATGCACCGTTTATACGCATGCTCATCCCGCTGATGTTTGGGATAATGCTGCAATGGTATTTCCCCCTTTCTATAAAGAATATAATTATTATCGCAAGTGTCACTGTAATTTTCTTTCTGCTTTCGCAATGGTTTCGTGGCTATTTTTTATACCTGCATAAATGGGTTTACGGTATTGCGCTTATGATTATGGTTGTGCTGTTTGGAGCAGTCATCACGCATTTTAAAAACATTACGCATCAGCAAAACTGGTTTGGCCATTTGTATAATGATAGCACGGTTGTGGTTGCGGTTTTATCTGAACCGCTAATTGAAAAGAATAAATCCTACAAAGCCGATGCTACAGCGTATGCGCTTATACGCAATGATAGCGTAATTCAAACCAAAGGCAGCATCATTATTTATTTTGAAAAAGACAGCAGTCTTTTATCCCAATTAGATCACGGTTCAACCATTGTTTTTAAAAAAAGATTGCAGACAATACAGAATTCCGGCAATCCCGGAGCCTTCGATTACAAGCGGTACTGTCTTTTCCACGGTATTACACACCAGGTGTATCTTACAGAAAATGAATTTACGGTAAACCCGGCGCACCCTCTGTCTGTATATACAACCCAAATGCAGCAGTCGCGTAACGGATTATTAGAAATATTAAAAAAATACATTCCGGGCAAGCGTGAAGCTGGGGTTGCAGAAGCCTTGCTCATTGGCTATCGCGATGACCTGGATCGCGACCTGGTACAGTCGTACGCCAACACCGGGGTAATACATGTTATTGCCATATCGGGTATGCACCTGGCCATGATATATGGACTCCTGGTTGTACTGCTGAAACCATTGCAGCAAAATGCAAAAACAAAATGGATAAGGGGATTGATCATACTATCTGTATTATGGCTGTTCACTTTACTTTCAGGAGCGGGTCCTTCTATTTTAAGAAGCGCTATTATGTTCTCCTTTATCGTAGCAGGAGAAAGCATGCGCAGGAAAATATCTGTATATCATACTTTAAGCGCATCAGCATTTTTTCTTTTGTGCTGGAATCCTTTTTTCCTTTGGGATGTGGGCTTCCAGTTGTCTTATGCAGCGGTATTGAGCATCGTTATCTTTCTGCGTCCCATCACCCATTGGTTCTATTTTAAATATACTTTTGCCAATCATGTATGGAAGCTTGTTGCTGTTACGCTTGCCGCGCAAATTCTTACCACGCCTTTAAGCATTTATCATTTTCACCAGGTGCCAAATCTTTTCCTGCTCAGTAACCTGGTAATTGTTCCGCTTTCCGGGTTTATTTTATATGGTGAAATTTTGCTTTGCCTGTTCTCCATGTTTCCGGTTGTTGCTGTATTTGCCGGTAAAATACTTTCTGTTGTGCTGCGGATGATGAACAATTTTATAACCTTTATAGATGATATCCCTTTTGCCGTTAGCAATAATATTTTCATCTCCATTCTTCAAACCTGTTTATTATATGTTTTTATTGTTACAGTTACGATATGGTTAATGAAGGTAAAAAAACAAATGTTGCTATATGCATTAATGGCATTGGTGGCTTTTGCCTTTTGCCGGGTGCTGGATATTGGATATAAGCAAAAGCAGCATAAGCTTATTGTATACAATATACCCCGCCATAGCGCTGTTGATTTTATAAGTGGAAGAAATTACTGCTTCACCGGGGATGAGGATTTGGCAACCGATCCTTTTCTGCATAATTTTCATCTTTACCCTTCCCGGCTTTTATTCAGGGTGCAGGCGGCAGATAGTCTTAAAAATATGAGAACGGTTTCACCCTTCTTCTATTTTAATAGCAAACGTATTCTTTTGCTTGATACCATTCCCGTCTTACGGTATCCGGATCAGCCGGTAGATGTGGATATCATTATTCTCTCTAAAAATGCAAATGTGCGCATTAGCCGTCTGGAACAGTTTTTTCGCTGCAGGCAATATGTTTTTGACGCTTCCAGCCCGGCGTGGAAAATCCGGCAATGGAAAAATGACTGCGATAGTTTACATTTGCGCCGCCATTCGGTACAGGAAGATGGCGCTTTTATACTTGATTTATAACTTCAACTCCCTGAGGAGTAGCTTTTGCCGCAGGGTGTACAGCAATATATACTATGCAAAAAAAGATCAGTTCCGCACTTATTTCCGTTTTTTATAAAGATGGGCTTGAACCCGTTGTAAAAGAACTTCAACGTCTTGGTATTACGATATACTCTACCGGAGGAACTCAAAAATTTATTGAAGATATTGGTATTTCCTGTGTGCCGGTTGAAAGTCTTACTGCCTATCCTTCCATATTGGGAGGAAGGGTAAAAACCCTCCATCCGGCTATTTTTGGCGGAATTTTAGGCCGCCGCGATGTGCCGCAGGATATGGCGGAAATGATGGAATATAAAATTCCGGAAATAGACCTGGTGATTGTTGACCTGTATCCTTTTGAAGAAACACTGGCGCAGGCTAAATCATCTTCCTTTACAGGAACTGCGGAAGAAGCGGAAAAAATGATCACTGAAAAGATTGATATCGGCGGGCCTTCTATGATCCGTGCCGCGGCAAAAAATTGGAAAGACCTGCTGGTTGTAGCGGCTAAAGATGATTATGCAGCATTGGTGACCCTGCTTTCCACGCAAAACGGGGAAACCAGTTTTGAACAGCGCCGTGCCTTTGCCGCAAAAGCTTTTGAAATTGTAATGCATTACGATATTGCCATCAGCAATTATTTCAATCCATCCACTGCGCTACCGCTTAATCATTCGGGGCAGCAGCAGGTATTGCGCTATGGTGAAAACCCCCACCAGCAGGGCATTTTTTATGGTAATCTTGACACTGTTTTTGATAAACTGCATGGCAAGGAACTTTCTTATAATAATTTAGTGGATGTGGATGCCGCGGTTCAGCTGATCGGAGAATTTCCCTCTTTTAATGAAACAGGGGGCGAGGCTGTTTTTGCCATTATCAAGCATACCAATGTTTGTGGAATAGCTTCACGCGCAACCATTAAAGAAGCCTGGGATGCGGCACTGGCGGGCGACCCGGAGAGTGCATTTGGTGGTGTGCTGGTATGCAATGGTAAGGTAGATAAAAGCACTGCTGAAGCCATCAGTGAAATATTTTTCGAAGTATTGATCGCTGATGGGTACAATGCCGACGCGCTTAGTGTTTTACAAAGCAAAAAGAACAGGATACTACTTACGCTGAAAGAAAGGCCTGCTGCTGTACGGCAGTCTAAAACCATACTGAACGGCGTACTGTTGCAGGAAAACGATAAGGGTAATTATGCTGAATGGAAAGAAACAGGCGGAAGGGAAACGACGGTTGAGGAGAAAGCAGACCTGAGTTTCGCCAATATTGTTTGTAAACATTTGAAGTCGAACGCCATTGCCCTGGTGAAGCATAAGCAGTTGCTTGGTAAAGGCTGCGGACAAACCAGCAGAATAGATGCCTTGCGCCAGGCAGTTGAAAAAGCAGACCAGTTTAAATTCGATTTAAATGGGGCGGTGCTGGCCTCTGATGCTTTTTTCCCTTTTAATGATTGTGTTAAGCTGGGTCACGAAGCGGGTATCGCCGCTTTTATCCAGCCCGGTGGATCTATACGCGATAAGGATTCCATTGAATATTGCGTACAGCATAACCTGGCGATGGTTATTACCGGATTAAGGCATTTCAGGCATTAAAGTAGCTTTGCAGTGTCTGTAATATAAAGTGGAACAACGATTGGCTTGTTATTGAGGTTTCACAATTAAAAAAACAATATGGGCACCTCTGCATGGCCTACCTGCAGCACCTGTTATGAAAAATTATATCTACGATATTTATGGCAGGGCCAAATCTATCATAGAACCTGTTTATCTCCGCAATCAAAGCGACAGAACTAAAGCGATCCTGGCGGTTATAGTGGTTTGCTTTTTCTGGGGTACCACATGGCTGGCTTCTAAAAAAGGAGTGCAGCATATGCCTGCCCTGCAGCTTGCCGGACTGCGTCAGTTCCTTGCAGGTTCCTTTTTCCTGGCTTATTTTTTTATAAAAGGATTTAAGCTGCCCACCCGCGATCAGTTTATCCAGTTTGGATGGATGAGCCTGCTGATGATCGTTATCAATAACGGTTTCAGTACCTGGTCAATGAAGTATATCCCCAGCGGATTGGGGGCGGTAATTGGTGCGGCATCTCCTTTATGGATCGCTATATTAAGCACGTTCGTATTTAAAGAAACGAAGCTCAATACCATGACAATCATCGGTTTGCTGCTCGGCATCTCCGGCATCCTCATTATTTTTTCCGATTATCTTCAGGATCTCTTCAATTCTTCTTTTTCGGTGGGTATTATTTTAAATCTGATTGCGTCTGTTACATGGGCCTTCGGTACCATATTTACTGTGAAAAATGCCAAACATGTTAATCCGTATTTTAGCCTGGGCTGGCAAATGTTCCTTGGAGGCATTGTGCTTCTGGCGGTGGCTTATTTCAGCGGGCAGTATACAGCAATAACAGATACCGGCATAGAAGTTTGGTATTCTATTTTGTACCTGGTATTTGTTGGAAGTATCATTACCTATTCTGCCTTTGTTTATGCGCTGAAAAGATTACCGGCACAGCAGGTATCGGTATATGCGTATATCAATCCCATTGTTGCGGTAATTGTAGGTGCTTTGTTGAACAACGAAAAATTAACCATAGTCATCGCTGCCGGAACACTCGTAACAATATTGGGGATATACCTGGTGAATACCGGATTTAAACGAAAGGCAAAAATGGAGAATGGATAATCAAACCTGCTTTGCAAACTTAAAGATTTGTTAACATAAACTTAATGTTTGATAATAATCTGATAATCAATTAGGTAGGTTTATTAAACATATTCTGCATAATTTGTTCATTTTTATTCCTTGTAATAAGGATACCTTGTCGTCCGGTTTAAAATCCCATATATGCACATTACTCATACCATGTTAACAACCGCAAGTCCGGAAAGAATTTGGAAAATATGGACAGATGTAAAAAACTGGAAACAATGGGATGTAGCACTTCGGGGGGCCTTATTAAAAGGCAACTTTCAAAAAAACGTACACGGTGTATTTATTCCTGAAAGAGGGCCCAAAGCGGATTTTACAGTTACATCCTGTGATCCGAATTTTTCTTACACCGTTACTACCAGGCTTCCTTTAGCCCAAATACATATACACCGTTTCCTGGGTTATCACAATATGAAAACAACTTTTACGCATGAAATATGGGTAGAAGGTCCCTTAAGCTGGATGTGGTGGAAATTGCTTGGACGAGGTGCTGCAACACAACTTTCGCAGGCGATGAAAAATGTAAAGCAACTGGCAGAAGCTGAAGCATAGATTGGGGGCCTGGTTAATGGGGTGATTGGTTTAGCACTAACCACTAACCACTAACCACTTACTACTTACTACTTACTACTACAGATCCCAATACACCACTTCTTCTAAAAATAATTCATACACTTCTTTCCAGCCTTCAAACATCTTATCATTTCCAAAAAAATGATTATGCCAGATGCTGATCATGGTGCCATCTACTTTTTTAATTACATCGTGATAGTATTGAATTTCATTAAATGCCTGCGAAGGCGTAAGCTTTTGTTCATAAAAAGCATTGGCATCCATGAAACAGAAAGGATATATCAGCAGGGATGTTTTTGTTTCTGCGGAAAGATCATACCAGTAAAATGGCGACGCTATGGAAGCACGGAAGCCATTGATTGTACCATAGCCCATTGAAAATTCATTTAAAATGCCGCGGGCAATCAATTGCCTGTATGTACCGGGAAGCTCAAACCGGATATAATGCTGGCGGCTGTGTACTACTTTACGATTAATGGTATCTTCCAGTGTTTTTATTTCTTGCTCCAGCAGCGCAATATCGTCACCGCTTTGCCATGAAGGGTGTACTCCCACATTATACCCCACGGCATGATACCTGATCAGTTCCTGCATTTCTGCATGATGCGGGTCAACATTCTTATCATATTCACCGGATGAGGCCGCCACAAGAAAAAAATAATAAGGTTGCAGACCGAATTTTAAATGTAATGCGTAAAGCCATTCATATACATCAAAAGGATCTTCCTTCTTCTTTGTCAGCACATCTATACGATCTTTTATGGCTACCAGCTCTCCTTTTAGCAGGGAACGTACCAATCCGCCTGCATTTCTTGTAATGCCCTTATACAAATAAGAAAAAGCGATGTCAATATCGTAAGTAGGGATAAATCTGAATTTCTTTACGGCAAAAACAAGGGAAGGAAATTTTGCCTGCAATATTTTTTGAAAATCAAAGAGCCAGTAATTAATTACGGGTTGTTGCAAAAAACCCTCTTTGTATGCTATACTTTCTGTATGCGCAAACCGGCCGTATTCATCAGGCTGGTGCGGCAGGTACTCTTCATACCTGCTGAGCAGGTAAAACGATGCGGCAAAAATATCAAAATACAGATCCCCGTATTCCGATGGAAACAATATTTTAAATCCGGCATGTTCTTTACAGGGGATGTTTTGTGGCCGGATGCCCGTTTCAAATAGTAGCGGAGCAGGTATGATTCTCAGCTCATCCGGGGCTATACTATTGCGGGAATAATTAATCTTCGCGCCCTTGTATTGAATAAATTCCTCCTGCAGGGTTGTGATAGACACTTCAATACCGCTCAGGTTGTGCAGCAAAACATCTGTAATATACTGCAACCTGGGGCTCTTATATGTGGAATATATCAAAAGCATCTATCCATAGGCAAATTTGTTACACAAAATAACCAAGTAAGAGGTATCAACCGAAAAAATTCACTAAGTAATTTTTCTATGCTGTATAGTATTTAGAGAAGCCAAAGGATCATTTTTTTTGGGCGAGCTGAGCTTTCCACATTTCGTTAAAGGTTTTTGCCGGAAAATGCAATGTGCTTCTGTGCGCTGCCCATCCCTTAAACATTTTTTTTATAAACCAGCTTTTCAATTTACCGTTCCCCATATTCATCATTTCGCGATGCAGCATTGCCTGTTTCCACCCTTTCCATGCCACCCTTTCAGCAAGGGATGTATTGTGCTTTTCTACCGCTTCATACCTGTTTTCGAGCAATAGTTCATGCAGGTTTATTTTTACCGCGCATACTTCCGTGCAATTTCCACAGAGTGAAGAAGCATAGCTAAGGTGCTTCCACTCATCAAGCCCTTTTAAATGCGGTGTAATAACACTTCCTATAGGACCGCTATAGGTAGTGTTGTAGCTGTGACCTCCAATGTTTTTATATACAGGGCATGCATTGAGGCAGGCGCCACAGCGAATACAGTATAATGCTTCGCGTGCCTTTGCGTTAGCCAGCAGGTTGGTTCGTCCGTTGTCTAACAATATTACATACATTTCTTCAGGCCCATCTGTTTCACCAGGTTGCCGGGGTCCGGAAACAATGGTATTGTAAGCGGTAACGCGCTGGCCCGTACCATAGGTTGAAAGCAGGGGCCAAAAAAGGCCAAGATCCAAAAAAGAAGGGATCATTTTTTCGATGCCTGCAACAACGATATGCACAGGCGGCCAGGCGCAGCTTAACCGTGCGTTGCCTTCATTTTCCGAGATGGCAATAGCACCAATATCACCAATCAAAAAATTAGCACCGGTAATACCTACTTCGGCTTCTGTATATTTTTTTCGTAAAATATTACGGGCTATCAGTGTTAATTGTGCCGGGTTAAGTTTCGAATCTGTTCCTAATTTTTCAGCAAAAAGCTTAGCAATATCCTCTTTGCTTTTATGCATGGCGGGGGTAACGATATGGTAAGGCGCCTCCCCGTCTAACTGTTGTATGTATTCACCCAGGTCTGTTTCTATGCTTTCTATGCCATTTTTTTGCAAAAAAGCATTCAGGTGAATTTCTTCTGTTACCATGCTTTTGCTTTTTACAATGGATTTACAGGCCCTTGCTTTGCAGATCGTTAGTATTTCATCTAAAGCCTGCGCTGCGGTTTCGGCCCATATTACCTTACCACCTCTTGAAGTGAATTGTCTTTCAAATTCTTCTAATTGCTGGTCCAGCGTTTCTATGGCTCTCCATTTTACATTCTTTGCTCTTTCCCTGGCTAAGCTCAGATCGTAAAACTGCAACTTGCCCGCAGGTACTGCAGCATTATACTTCCCAATATTATGATTGATCGTTCGGCGATGCTCAAGATCGGCTGCCTTGATGGTACTTTTGGCGATAAATGTAGATGCCTGCTCAGTCATGCTCGTCGTAATATTGTTTTGCGGCCTGCTCGAGAACCTTGTAAAAATCTTCTCCAAATTTCCTTATCAACGCTTCTCTCAGAAAAACGTAAACGGGAACCTCAAGCTTTTTCCCCAACTGGCAGGCAGGGTTGCAAAGTGTTTCCCTGGGTTCATAATTTACCAGTTCATAGGTTTTCGTTTTTTTTGTTTTGACCGGATATAAGTGACAGCTTATGGGTTTCTTCCATTGTATTTTACCATCTAAATAAGCCTGTTCTATACCGCATTTAATAATCCCTTTGGTATCGTAATGCCCGTAAGCGCAGATCTTTCCATCAACAGTGGGGGTTACCCAACCGAAATCCTTATCATAATAATACCTGCCTCTTTTTTCAATTTCTTCCAGTCCTTCTTTAGTGAGATAGGGTTTTACATCCTCAAAAATTTCATTGAGTATTTCCGTTTCCTCACCGGTTAAAGGAGCGCCGGCATCTCCGTCTTCGCAGCAGCCTCCCTTACACTTCACGAGGTCGCAAACAAATTGTGCTTTTACCACATCATCGCTTACCAGAATATTATCAATTTCTATCACGGATATTTTTTTGTAAAGATACTGTATTGTGAAAATGTGGAAATGTGAGAAATGTGGAAAGGTGGAAATGTGAGAAATGTGAGAAATGTGGAAAGGTGGGGAATGTGAAAAGGTGGAAATGAAAGCGGTCGGAACGAGACGAAGGAGCGTCAGACCGCAGATTTTGTGCAAATGTGGAAATGCATGCGCCCTAAAACCAGAAATCAACAAATCAAAAATCATAAATGCTTGTATTCCGCAACGCCCTTATTTCCATTCCAGCGTATTGATCATATGCATCATATCCTGCTGTAAAAAATCGTATACAACACCAAGAGAATCTTCATTGGGTGTAGCGTTAAAGTACAAAGCGCCGCGAAGAAAATGTTTGGTAGTGTCTGTTGCAAAAAATTGTTTACCGGTTGCCGCATTGCCGCCTACATTAAAAAAAACGCCACCAATACCATGCGGTGTTATAAAAGCCGAATCTTCAATGGAAGATGCTTTTACAGTATGCTTGAACGTGATTTTATAAGCGTCTTCACGGAGGTTTTCAAAAGTGTTTAAGGAAGAAGAATCCTTATAGCCCTGATCGGTTTTTACTTTGTATGACGATCTTCCCCCGATCGTTTTATAGCTCAGGTATATCCGGGCATTAAAGGAGGGAATGTCAATATTGATCCAGTAGGGATTGTCGGGGTTTTCATCAAAAAAAGAACTGTCCTTCGTTACGGTGCTGTATACCGGGTATTCAAAAGAATATGGGTAACCCGGCTGGTGGAACAACCGGTATTTGTGCTGCGGAAAGTCTATGGCAAAATATCCTTTAGGGCGTGGCGTGTAATTACTGTTACATGAAAATAGCAGTATCGTGGTAAATAAGAAGAAGAGTAACATTCCGGGTGCAGTACAAATTGTAGCATTGCTTTGCTTGCCGTGGGCGGTGAGGACACCGCCCATAACGGACGCCCCGGTTGGTGTCTCCACCAACCGGCGACAATTTGGAATGCACTCCAGCGTGCCTGTTTGTTTAATCATTTTAGAATTGCTTTAGTAACTACATTACTGGGCAGTTAACAGCCTGATGGTTACCTTTACTTTTTTGATCCTGTTTTTGTCAATTTCCATAACCGTAAATTCAAAATCGCCAATAGGGATAACCTGGTTTTCCTGGGGTATTTCACCTGCCAATTCCAGTACCAGCCCGGCTAAGGATTCGCTTTCCCCTCTCACCTGGTCAAAAGTATCTGCGTTTAAGCCCATAGCCTTGCACGCGTCTGTTATCATTATCCGTCCTTCAAAAATATAAGTATGGTCATCTATTTTTTTATTCACGCTTTCCTCATCATCAAATTCATCACGTATATCACCTATAATTTCTTCCATTATATCTTCCATGGTTACAATACCTTCCGTTCCGCCGAACTCATCCACTACCACGGCAAAATGTGTGTTTTTTCTTTGCAGTTCGCGTAAAAGATCCCTGATGAGGTTTTGTTCGGGAACAAAATAAGGCGGGCGGATCAACTGCCGCCAGTCGTAATCATCATTTTCATTAATAAAAGGTAATATATCTTTACTATGTATAATACCTACTACATCATCAAGACTGTTTTTATAAACCGGCAGTCGCGAATAATGCAGTTCTTCTATTTTATTTTTTAATTCCTGAAAGCCTGTATTGTAATCAATAGCGCTAACATCGAGCCGGGTACGCATAATTTGCTTTACCGTAACCTGTCCGAACCGGGCTATGCCCCGGAGAATATTTTTTTCTTCTTCTGTAGTATTTTCGGTGGCATTCATTTCTATTGCCTGATCAATATCTTCGGGATTATAAACATGATGATGCTTTAATCCGCCGAAAGTTCTTTCGATGCCATCGGAAAATTTCACAAACCACCTGCTCATACCGCTAAAGAAGCTGTATAAAACTTCAATGAGCAGGGAGGCGCTGTAAGCAAATCTTATATTGTTTTGTGTAGCCGATACTTTGGGAAGGATCTCGGCGAAAAGCACCAGTAAAAAAACAATGACAATTAATTTAATAATGAAATTTAAAAATGCATTAGGCTGCATCAGCAATTCATCCATCAATACATTGGTTACGATGATAGTGCCTATGTTTACGAAAGTGTTTGCTATTTGTAATGTGGCCAGCAGTTTTTTGGGCTGATCCAGTAAAGTAATGATTCTCCTGGCGGCGGGATGTTGTTTTGTTTTGAGCATATTAATATCCCTGTAAGTAAGAGAAAACAAAGCTACTTCCGCTCCCGATACAAAAAAGGATACGATTAGTAATGAAAGGAGCAATACAATAAGAATGGTAATACTTTGAGGGTTAACAGCCAACAGTACCGGCTCAAGTTTAAGCAGACTGTAATATGCCGATGGGTAATCCAAGTCAATTTTTTTTTGTGAGTAAAGTGGTGTAATCATAAAGGCAGGTCACTGGGCCTGCCTATTAAAATAACGTACAAAAATAAGTATTCGTGTAAAATATTAAAAAGCCATATTTTCGGAGGAAGAATCGCTGATAGGAGGTATATCAGTGTTAAATCCTTCCGGATGGTCATTGGCGTGGTTAGCTCCCGGGGCCCCATCTACTCGTTTATCAAGCATAATCAGGTTGTCGCCCACCACTTCAGTGGCAAATTTACGGTTACCATCCTTATCCTCCCAACTCCTGGTGCGTAATCTGCCCTCAATATATACCAAACTCCCCTTGTGCAGATATTTTTGAGCGAGTTCAGCCAATCCACGCCAAAGAACTACAGTATGCCACTCTGTTTGGCTTATCAGTTTTCCGGTGCGGTCTTTAAAAGTTTCTGTTGTTGCCAGTGGAAATTTTGCTACCGCGATATTTCCCTCTAAAAACTGAATGTCAGGATCCTTGCCCAGGTTGCCAATTAACATTACTCTGTTTACTCCTCGCATAAAACTTATTTTAGATTCATTCAAATGAACTTCATTCATCAATGCTGCCTTAAATTTACATTTTTTTCCTGCAAATAAGTAATCATAAATTTTGGAAAAGGGTAGCGGGTCAGATCACGATAAGTTACTTCCACAAAATCCGCTCCTAAATTGGGAGAATGATCTACCGTTATTTCAATAAATTGTCCGTACAATGTTTGATGGGTAAGCTGATGGGTGTACAATTTGGAAATCTGTGTAACCGATGCCCCTTTTTGTTTGAGTAACTGTTTTATGGGAACTTGCAGCAGCAGATCCTTTTTAGTGAGCGGACCTTCTTTTTCTACCAGTAAAAATTCATGCAAATTTTGCCAGATGTCTTTGGCAGTTCTTTTCCGTATATATATTCGTGTTTTGTATGTGATTATAAAATAGTACAGCCACCGCCTCTTTTTAGCAATCTTTTTTTCTTTTATCGGTAGCCTTTCCACCATTCCCAATTCATAAGCCCTGCAATTTTTTTGCATGGTACATTGCCTGCATGCGGGGGCTTTGGGTTTACAAACCATTGCTCCGAAATCCATTATTGCCTGGTTGTATAATCCGGGTTGTTTTTTGTCGAGCAATTCAAAAGCCAGGTTATTTAACAGTGTTTTCCCCATCGCCGAATCAACAGGAGCCTCTGTGCCGGATATACGGGCCAACACCCGCAGTACATTGCCATCAACCACAGCAAAGGGAAGATTAAATGCAAAAGAAGCGATAGCGGCAGCCGTATAAGGTCCTACGCCCGGCAGGTTCAGTATTTTTTCATAAGAAGCCGGAAATTCGCCATTGTATTCTTTATCAATGATTTTGGCGGCGGCAATCAGGTTTTTGCAGCGTGAGTAATAGCCCAGGCCTTCCCATAGCTTAAAAACTTTTGTTTCGGGAGCATGGGCCAATTCTTGCACAGCAGGAAAAGTATTTATGAATTTCAGGTAATAGTTCCATCCCTGCCCCACCCGCGTTTGCTGGAGGATAATTTCACTTAACCAGATTTTATAAGGATCTTTTTCGCCTTTCCATGGCATTGTTCGTAGATTGTTTTTTCTATTCCATGCTAATAATTTTTTAGTGAAAAATGACTTCATAATAGGATAATTATCTGTTATTCAACAAACTGCCCGATTTTTTGTTTATATAATACACAATTTTCTGATATTCTGTGCGTTCATTAATAATCAAATACAAACAGGAAGCCCGAATGGCTGTTTTTTACTTGTTTTGAGAGAGAATAAAAAAATTTTTACAACAATAACTTGCAGAAAATACATTATTTGTGTTATTTTATCATTGAATCTCATTTACTTATAAAATACAATACCATGCGAAAAGCCGATCTCATTAACAATATCTCAGAAAAAACCGGAATTCCAAAAGTAGATGTTTTAGTTACACTGGAAACTTTGTTTAAAGAGGTTAAAGAAAATCTTTCTAAAGGAGAAAATATTTATATCCGCGGATTTGGAAGTTTTATTACCAAGAAAAGAGCTGCTAAAATAGGACGTAACATAAAGAAAAACACAGCAGTACATATTCCTGAACATTATATACCTGCATTTAAACCAGCAAAAGAATTCGTGCATGAAGTAAAGAAATTGCAATCGGCCAAACCTGTGGAAGAGAATTTTGATGATGAGACGGAAGATAGCATTTAACTTTGCGTCCAAATTATAAGCGAGTGAAAAAGCAACAATGGATGGTTGTGGCATCAGGGCTCATACTTTTGCTGAGCCTTTATTTTTTTGGACGCACAAAACCCAATGCCTCAACATCCCCCACTGAACAGGCTGCACATACAGACGAGCAATTGGATTCTCGTTCTATCCTGGAAACGGCTAAAGGAAGACTGTCGCCTGAGAGGCAGGCCTGGCTTACTTCAAAAGAAAATTCTATCACAAGAGGAGATGTGGCCGGCCAAAAAATGAAATTATACGATGAACTGGCCACTTTCTGGAAAGATTCTGCCCACGTTTTTGAACCTTTTCTGTATTATCTCGGCGAAAAGTCCAAATTGGAAAATTCTGAAAAAAGCCTCACCTTTGCAGCCCATTTGTATTTAAAACAGCTTAAAGGTGTAGACCAGCATGCTTTACAGGTATGGATGGCCAACCAGGCGGCTGACCTGTTTAAACAGGCGCTGATATTGAATCCGAACAACGATTCCAGCAAAGTTGGATTGGGAAGCAGTTATATTTTTGGTGCAACCGGCGCTTCAAGCCCTATGGAAGGTATTCAAAAATTGCTGGAGGTGGTGGGCAGGGATTCCTCGAATATGTATGCCCAGTTTATGCTGGGATATGGTGGAATGATGACCGGGCAGTTTGATAAGGCTATTGAAAGACTGAGTCTGGTAGTACAGACTGAACCAGATAATACAGAAGCTATCTTTTTACTTGCGGAGGCCTATGAACGTCATGGTGAAAATGCCAAAGCTGCCCAGTGGTATGAAGCAGGTAAAAAATTTGTACGAAACCCTGAGGCGCTTAAAGAAATTGATGAAAGAATTGAAGTATTAAAGCATTGAATTAATAAAAATTAACTAACAAAAACTATTTGGTTTATGCCTTGTGGTAAAAAAAGAAAACGTCATAAAATTGCTACTCATAAGCGTAAAAAGCGCCTTAGAAAGAATCGTCATAAGAAGAAGAACAAATAACTACTGCTGTATTTCAATGCCGGATAACCTGCACTGAACGATGTATTATAATGTGAAGCTGAAGGCTGCTTGTATCCGCGGTTGCGTATAAATGTACATTGCATATGCAAACAACCTTTCTAATGGTTTCCTCCCGTTTGTTTGATGGTTGATTAAAAGGCTTTTTTGCTTGAACAAAGAATTAATTATTAATGCAGCTCCATTAGGCGTGGAAATTGCCTTACTGGAAGACAAAAAACTGGTTGAACTGCATCACGAAAAAGCGGATGCCAGTTTTGCTGTCGGAGATTTGTACCTCGGAAAAGTAAAAAAACTTATTCCGGGGCTCAATGCTGCTTTTGTAGATGTTGGATTTGAAAAAGACGCTTTTCTGCATTATACAGACCTTAGTCCATATGCCCGTTCTTTGCTCAAGTTTACCCAGCAGGCAATGAATGAGAATCCTAAGACCGAATTTGACTTCTCTCAGTTTCAAACGGAGTCCGAAATTGTTAAAACGGGAAAAATAAATGAGGTACTGGGACAAAAGCCCAATATCCTGGTTCAAATATTAAAGGAACCCATCGCAGCTAAAGGTCCGCGCCTGAGTTGTGAAATTTCATTGCCCGGGCGATTTGTGGTAGTTACTCCTTTTAACGATATTATTGCGGTTTCCCGTAAAATACATTCTTCTGAAGAAAGAAAACGCCTCCATAAAATTGTTGAATCCATCAAGCCCAAAAATTTTGGAGTAATTGTAAGAACCGCGGCAGAGGGAAAAAACACAGCAGAACTCCATGAAGATCTGATTATGCTCGTGGAGAGCTGGAAAAGCCTTCAGCATAATCTCAAAGGCGCAACAGCTCCCTGCAAAATTTTGAGCGAACAAACCAAAACCACCAGCATGCTGAGAGACCTTCTGAATGAAGATTTTAACCGCATAGTGGTGAATGATAAAAATATTTACAACGACACGCGCAACTATATTCAAAAAATCGCCCCCGAGAAAAAGGAGATAGTTTCTTTCTATCACAACGGCTCCCCTATTTTTGATCAGTATGGCATTACCAAACAGGTAAAAGCATCCTTTGGTAAAACGGTAAACCTGCCCAGCGGCGCCTACCTCATTATTGAGCATACGGAAGCTTTACATGTAATTGATGTAAACAGTGGCTATAAAAGTGTGAGCAATAACCAGGAAATGAATGCGCTGGAAACCAACCTTGAAGCGGCTGCGGAAATTGCCCGCCAGTTGCGGCTACGCGATATAGGCGGCATCATTGTGGTGGATTTTATTGATATGAAATTGCCCGACAATAAGCGAAAACTTATTGAGGCTATGGAAGATTGTATGCGTGCCGACCGGGCAAAGCATGCGGTGCTTCCCATTTCAAAGTTTGGTTTAATGCAGATCACCCGGCAGCGCATGAAGCCGGAAATGAATATCAATACGCAGGAGGTTTGCCCTACCTGCAACGGCACCGGAAAAATTTCATCCACATTGGTGCTGGAAGATGAAATCGAAAAGAACCTGAGCTACTTAGTAATGCAAAAACATACGGGACTTACCATTGTTGTGCATCCCATCATATATGCATATCTTACCAAAGGGTGGCTTTTTTCCATCCGCCGCAAGTGGAGCTGGAAGTATAAGCAGAAGATCAAATTAACTACCAACAACAATTACTACCTCACGGAGTTTCACTTTTTTGACAGCAATGAAGAGGAGATAAAGTTGTAAAACAACATTCAAAAAATCTTTATCTTTCCGCCTCTTCAAGATCAAAAAATAATTCCATTGAACCGTTTTTTTACCTGCTGTATTTTCCTGTTGACTTGTTCTTATTCAAGTGCTCAAAAAAAGAATGCATCTTTTCAATACCATATCCGAAAAGCGATATCCCCGGTGAAGATTGATGGCATAGGCGGTGAACGGGCGTGGAAAGAGGCGCAGGTTGCCACTGATTTTTATATGGTGTTGCCCATGGATACCAGTTCCGCCGGCGTACGCACCGACGTTAGCATGACCTACGATGAGGATAATGTGTATTTGCTTGCTGTTTGTTATAACCCGGCCGATACAAGGCTGATGGTAGAATCTTTACGGCGCGATTTCTCTTTTTCGAAAAACGATAATTTCCTGGTATTTATTGACCCGTTTGAAGACCAGACAACGGGGTTTGCTTTTGGAGCGAATGCTTATGGCGCACAGTGGGACGGTACCATGTATGAAGGCTCAAAAGTGGATCTCAACTGGGATAATAAATGGGTTTCGGCAGTAAAAAATGATGCAGATAAATGGGTTCTTGAGGCCGCCATCCCATTTAAAACGATCCGGTATAAAAAAGATGCCAGGCAATGGGGGATCAACTTCAGTCGCAATGACCTGAAGACTACAGAAAAGTCGAGCTGGACACCGGTGCCACGACAGTTCCCTACGGCGGCGCTGGCTTATACCGGCACGCTGGTTTGGGATGAGCCACCGCCTGCCCCGCGCTCTAATATTTCTGTTATTCCTTATGTGCTTGGCGGCCTGTCTAAAAATTATGTTACCGGCAACAAAGTAGTGTGGGATAAAAATATGGGTGGTGATGTAAAGGTTTCGCTGGGGCCCTCACTGAATCTCGATCTTACCTATCGTCCCGATTTTTCACAGGTGGAGGTAGACAAGCAGGTTACCAACCTGAGCAGGTTTGAACTTTTCTTTCCCGAACGCCGGCAGTTTTTCTTAGAGAACGGCGACTTGTTCGCCAATTTCGGGTATGCCGACATCCGGCCTTTTTTTTCAAGGAGGATAGGGCTGGGGGTACCCATCAATTTTGGTGCAAGGCTGAGCGGAAAGCTGGATAAAAATACGCGCATCGGTGTAATGGATATGCAAACCGCAAAAGTGGAAGAGACGGGGCTGCCTTTGCAAAATTTTGCCGTGGTGTCGCTGCAGCGAAAAGTTTTTAAGCGCTCCAACATAGGGGTGCTATATATTGATAAGGCCGCTATTAATTACCATCCCAACAGTACTGTTGATACCAGCGCCGATAAGCCGGGATATTCAACATACAACAGGAACCTTGGTATAGAATACAACCTTGCTTCCTCGGACAATGTTTGGACAGGAAAGGCAATGGTGCTGAAATCATTCCAGCCGGGAACGGGAAAAGACGACTGGATACAGGCTGCACACCTTCAGCACAGCAGTCGCCACTGGCTCCTCCTGGGCCAGTTCCAGCATGTAGGCAGGGATTATACAGCAGAAGTAGGCTATGTGCCACGCCGCGGCTATTTCAAGCTGAACCCCTCTGTTACCTATTATTTTTTCCCGAAGGGCGGGAATGTTTTAACGCACGGGCCCCAGTTCAACAGCAATCTCTATTTCAATAATACTTTCGGCAAAACAGATTATTCTAATATTTTGTCCTACCTCTTTACTTTCCGTTCCAAAAGTACATTGAATATAGTTGCCCAAAATGATTACGTGCAGTTGCTGAATCCATTCGACCCAACCAACCTGGGAAAAGATTCACTGGCTGCGGGCTCAAAACACAACTGGAATACCGTTGGCTTTGATTATGTTTCTGCACCCCAGCACCTGTTTACTTACACCGCAAACATGCGGTACGGCGGTTATTATGCCAATGGTCATTTGTTTACTGCCGGCGGCGATGTGGGCTACCGCTTTCAACCCTATGTAAATATTACCATGAGCGCCAGCTATAACCAGTTGCGTTTGCCGCAACCCTGGGGAAAACAAAACTTCCTGCTGGTGGGGCCACGCATAGATATAACGTTTACGAATACCCTGTTTTTCACCACGTATGTTCAGTACAACGAACAACAGGAGAACCTGAATGTCAATGCAAGATTCCAGTGGAGGTACAAGCCCGCCTCCGACCTGTTCCTGGTATACACCGACAATTATTATCCGGGTCCTTTTGCAGTTAAAACCCGGGCCTTTGTATTGAAATTTAATTACTGGTGGAATTTGTAGCGATAGGCTATCAGCAGTCAGCTATCAGCAGTCAGCTATCAGCAGTCAGCTATCAGCTTTGAGCTATCAGCTTTTGAGCGATCAGCAACTCCCTTATGGGTAGTGACGGGATCTTCACGGCCTTGCTATTGTGTGTGGAGTGAGACCCCGGCACACAAGCGTCTAACAACAAAGCCAACGTCTCTTTGCTCAAACTAAATCTGCGTGTTTGTGGCATTTTTTACGAACAAAAATGAGTAACTATTTCTTAGTGTGAGTACCTGGCGCCAGGGTCGCATAGCTGCTCACAATGGCTTTTTATGCAGACCCAGGCGCAAAATAATTAGTTCGAATGGCGTTAAGCCGAAAGATATAGTCCTTTCGTTTGGTGACAGCGTAACTGTAATACAACCAGAGGCATTAATAAATATGATCAGGGGCGGGCATAAAAGCGCATTCAAACCGTATTGACCATTACCCTTTAGCCCTTCACAAAATGACATGGCATATTGCGCTTAAGCTTAACCATAATGTCTGAACGGAATTTTCAGTAGCTTCGGTTCTCTAAAAATTAATACTATGGCATTAACAATCGGATCAAAAGCACCGGATTTTACATTGATCAATACCGAAAAGAAGGAAGTATCCCTAAAAGATTTTGCAGGTAAAACGTTAGTAATAAATTTTTTCCCTGCTGCTTTCACCGGGGTTTGTACTGCGCAGATGTGCAGTAACCGCGATGAATTGAGTTATTATAACAATATAGGCGCAACAGTAGTAGGCGTATCTGTTGACATGCCTTTTACTTTAGGAGTGTTTAAATCGCAGAATAATATCAATTTCGACATACTCTCTGATTTCAATAAAAAAATGATCCGCGACTATGATATGTACCTCGAAGATTTTACGCTTGGTTTGAAAGGAGTTGCCAAAAGAGGTGTAACAGTGGTAGACGGGAGCGGTACCGTTGTGTATGCAGAGGAAACAGCCAGCCCCGGCACTCAGGTAAATTTTGCTGCACTGAAGGAAGCACTCGAAAAGCTGAAGTAAACTAATAAGTTTCGCGTTCGGTTTTATTATAGTACGAACTGATTATAATGAAAATTAAACATTGAAAAGAATTAGGGGCAGAACAAATCTGCCCCTGTTCTTATCCGGTAGCTTTAACGGGGCATTAGCTGATCTTTTTAACTACCACATTTTCTATAACACGTGTTTCGGTACTGATCTCGAAAGATTCTGTATACCTGTTTTTTTTGTCGCTAATGATAAAAAATACTTTTCTGACATCCGTTCCCCGGAGAATAAAATTTTTGTTGAATTTACTATCCGTGAAAGCATTTTGAAAAATAGTTCCCCCATTTTCATCCCTGATGGTTACAAAAAACCTGGAGGCGTCGGCATTGTTGTACGTTACATTAAATACCAAAGCCTGATTTTCGGCGCCCAGGTATTTAATATCAGCCGATTTTTCGAGCGGGTCAGCATTCGGGAAGGAATGAGCTGAGACGGGAACAGCGATTATTGCAATAGCAATAGCGAATAATGATTTGCGGATAGCTGAAAAAAATGTACGTGGTTCCATATGTATTTGTTTTAGTTTACTTCGTTGTATGGAAGCAATCATGATATCATATGGCATTCATGTATTGTTGTGCTACAGTAACCATTAGCGGGCATATGGCTAAGTTGCACTTATCAGGTGAAGCTTGCAGGTAGTAATGCAAAAGTCAGTGCCAGATATGAATCGAAAGTTACGGGTGTCTTAAAAGCAGGTTAAATCAATTGAAGCGCGTTATGCTCCGCAATGCGCAGCAAAAGCATAAGAAATATGACTGCCTGAACTTTGTTATATTCGCCTATTCATTCATGATGAACATCAAGGAAAAAGAAAGACTTTGGAATAGAAGTTTTATTGTTGCCTGCCTCACTTATTTTTTGGTGGCCTGTTCCTTTAACCTGTTAATGCCAACCATTCCGCTTTTTTTGTCGGAAGAGCTGGGCGTGTCTCCATCTAAGATCGGGGTGGTACTTTCATCCTATGCAGCAGCCCTTTTAATTATCCGTCCATTCAGCGGGTACCTGGTGGATGTATATGCGAGAAAACCCCTCCTTGTATTGGGGATAAGCCTGTTTGTGCTGACATTTTTCGGCTATTATTTTGCTGTTTCAGTTTTGTTTTTCATTGTCCTGCGGTTCGTTCATGGACTGTTCTGGGGATTGTCTACGGTTTCTGCAAATACGGTGGCCATTGACATCATTCCCCCATCGCGCCGTGCCGAAGGGGTGGGCTATTTTGGGGTTAACATCAATATTGCTATGGCAATAGCTCCCTATATTGCCGTGAAGATTTATGATGCATATGACTTTAGTGCATTGATCTCATCCGCCCTGTTCATGGGGTTCCTCTCCATAATAGCCTCTCTTTTCATCAAAGTGCCACATAGGAGAAAGCTGGACAAGATTCCGCCAATTTCGCTCGACCGGTTTATCCTGGTGAACGCAATCCCCATTTTCCTGAATCAATTGCTGCTTTCTTTTGGCTGGGGCACGCTGGTGGCTTTTGCTGTTTTATACGGGAAGGGAATAGGCATCCAAAATTCGGGCATCTTCTTTCTTTTTTTAGCGGGAGGGATTGTATTCTCCAGGGTTACTTCCGGTAAGCTGGTTGACCGCGGGTATCTTCACCAGGTAATGGCAGTAGCTATGCTCCTGATCAGCGGGGGATATGCTGGCTTCGCGCTGGTACATGATATTTATGTGTATTGTATCGCTGCTTTTTTGATCGGTATGGGGTACGGAACGCTGTTCCCGGCCTTGCAAACCATCTATATCAATATGGCGCCGGCTTCCAAACGTGGTACCGCCAATTCTACCTATTTAACCGGCTTCGACCTGGGTATCGGAACAGGGATGCTGGCAGGCGCCTGGTTAGCCGGCGTTTTTGGATTTGCAAATATGTTCCTGATTACAGGAGGGCTGAGTTTTATTGCACTTTTTATTTATTGGTTCAATTCCCGAAAAGTATATGAGAAAGGCCGGGTTGCGCAGCTATAAAACGCAAACGGGAAAGGATGATTAAAAAGAATAGCGGATGAGATCGGGTAAGCCTACAGCAGATTGTTCCCCGGTTCCCAGTTTTTTTATAATGCAGGTATTGTTTTCCAGTTCACGGCTGCCGATCATTACAGCATAAGCGATTTGCTTCCGTTCAGCATATTTAAACTGTTTATCGAATTTCGATTGTTCATGGTACAATTCGCAGCGTAAGCCTTTATCCCGCAGTTGCTGCATCAAAGAGAATGCTATTTTACTTTCTGCATCGCCAAGATTGAAAAACAGCACCTGTGTTCCGCTGTGCACTTCCGGCGGAAACAGCTTCAGCTCTTCCATTACATCATATATCCGGTCTACGCCAAATGAAATACCCACACCAGGAATATTGGGAACGCCGAACAAACCGGTAAGGTCATCATAGCGGCCACCTCCGCCGATGCTGCCCATTTGAACGTTTTTTGCTTTCACTTCAAAAATGATCCCTGTATAATAATTCAGCCCGCGGGCCAGTGTAAAGTCAATACTGAGTTGTTGTGCGCTATTTGCAGGCGGTTGGTAATTTAAAATATACTCAAGTTCTTCTATGCCTTTTACACCCATAACAGTCGTGCCAATCAACGCTTTTATTTTATTGAGCTTTTCCGTGTTAACGCCATCAATAGCTAAGTACTGGCTAATAACAATAACCTGGTTCTCGCTCAGCCCTCTTTGCAATAATTCTTCCTTCACTTTTTCAATCCCTGTCTTGTCTAATTTATCAATGGCAATGGTGATATCCGTTAATTTATCTGTACCGCCACACAATTCGGCCAGCGCCGATAATATTTTCCTGCTGTTGATCTTAATATCAACATCCATATTTAATTTTTGAAATACCGTGGAGTAGATATTTGCAAGTTCCACTTCATTTAATAACGAAGTGCTGCCCACCACATCGGCATCACATTGATAAAATTCGCGGTACCTTCCTTTTTGCGGACGATCGGCCCGCCAAACCGGCTGCACCTGGTAGCGTTTAAACGGAAACGTGAGTTGTCCGTGATTCATTGCTACATAACGGGCAAAAGGAATGGTGAGATCATATTTTAAAGCCCTTTCAGTTAAGTTCTTATCATTCTTTCCCTGCAATACGTTTTCAAAAGCCATTTTAGCTTTATCTGTGTTTTTAGGATCACTCAGTCCGTTGTTCAGGATTTTAAAAATCAGTTTATCTCCTTCCTCTCCATACTTTCCCATTAATGTATCTAAGTTCTCCATAGCGGGTGTTTCCAATGGTTCAAAGCCATACAATTCAAATACGTTTTTAATGGTATTGATGATATAGCTTCTTTTTCTTACAACATCGGCTCCAAAATCTCGTGTGCCCTGTGGAATGGAGGGTTTGCTCATGCTGATATAATATTGAATGCGAAATTATTTTGTTGGTAAGGCATAATGCTCAATGATCTTATCACATGCTTTGTCAATCATGTCAAATACTTTGTGATAACCCGGCTCAGCTCCGTACCAGGGGTCGGGTACATCCATATTACGGCCGGGGTATACCTCGTTCATCAGCAATTTCACTTTTGCCGCATTGAATTTTTTCCCTGTTCTCCATTTTATTTCATCTGTCACATCTTCGGCCATGGCATAAATGATATCAAATTCGTCAAAATCATTGCCGTTAATGTTTCTTGCCCTTTGTTTGCTGATATCAATTCCATGCATAAGCGCTACTTTTTGCGACAGGCCGTGCGGGGCTTCACCCACATGATAACCGTTGGTGCCGGCGCTGTCTACCTGCCAGTTCAGCCGTGCCTGTACTATTTTACTTTTCATAATGCCTTCCGCCAGCGGGCTCCGGCAAATATTGCCCAGGCAAACCATTAATATCTTCATAGTTAAAAAATCGCGACAAAGGTAAACTTTAGGATTTGAGATTTGAAATTGGAGATTGGAGATGTGAAGCGGTCGGTACCCGGCATGAGGAGGGTCAGACCGCATCTTGGTTATGCCATTTGGAGACCTAAAGTCTCCGGAGAACATAGAAAGTGCGGAGTCAGGAGACTCCGCACAGCAGTGATTTGAAATTTAATGGTTTCTTGTTATTTCTTATTTGATTCTTTCCTCTTCTTTCCCTTCTAACTTTGGTTCTTCACCTCGGATTTCGGATTTATAGCTTTAGGCTTTGTATTTTATCACGTATATTAGTTGAAACTGAACTTATGTATACGAACCCGCGGATACAGCAATGCCTGTTGGTTTTCTTGCTTTTTTCCTCCGTATTGGTAAAAGCACAGCCGGCGCCAGTTTCTAATGCTTCCACTTATCATCCCCCGGGTTTTAAAGATGTTTCGAGAGTTGAAAAAATTAAAGCGCTCCTTCCGGCCATTGAAAAAATGTATAAGGATTATGCACTTGAAAAAAAATTTCCCGGGATGGCTTTTGGAATTGTGGTGGATGATCAGTTGCTGTATGCTGGTAGTGCCGGTTATACAGACCTGGCTAAGAAAATACCAGTTGGCTCTACATCACTGTTCCGGATTGCCTCCATGTCAAAAAGTTTCACGGCAATGGCCATACTCCGTTTGCGCGATGAAGGCAGGCTCAAATTAGATGACCCCGCGGGTTTGTATATTCCTGCGCTTAGTGATATACGCCTGTTAACCACCGATGCGCCATCCATTACTGTCCGGGATTTGCTCACACATTCCGCAGGTTTTCCTGAAGACAATCCCTGGGGCGACAGGCAATTGGATATTACGGATGATGCATTTATGGCGATGCTAAAAAAAGGCATCTCCTTTTCTAATGTACCAGGCGTTGCTTATGAATACAGCAATATGGGTTATGCCATGCTGGGAGAGATCATTGCTAAAGTATCGGGGGAATCCTACCAGGAATATATCACCAATACTATTTTAAAACCATTGGGTATGGGTCATACCGTGTGGGAATATACAAAAGCGCCTGCCAGACTGCTGGCGTATGGCTACAGGTGGCAGAACAACAACTGGCAGGAAGAGGAATTGCTGCACAACGGGGTGTATGGCGCAATGGGCGGGTTGATTACTTCTGTAGAGGACTTTAGCAAATACCTGGCTTTCCAGTTAGCAGCATGGCCGCCGCGCGATGATAAGGAAACGGGTCCGGTTAAACGAAGTTCGGTTCGTGAAATGCAGCAGGCCTGGCGGTTTAATAACTTAGATGACGGGTTTACCTATCCCAGTGGACGCTCCTGTGCCATGGTAAACAGCTATGGTTACGGCTTGCGTATCAGCAGGGATTGCAAGGGGCGGGCATTTGTAGGGCATACAGGCGGGTTGCCAGGATTTGGAAGCCAATGGGTGATCATGCCGGAGTATGGTATAGGCGTTGTTGTATATGGCAATCTTACCTATGCACGCATGAGCGCCGTGAACTGGCCCGTGCTCGATACATTAATTGCCGGTGCTAAACTTGCTCCCCGTTGGTTACCGGTTTCGCCTGTACTGCAGCAACGAAAGGATGAACTCCTGAAATTGCTACCCGACTGGAACAGCGCTGAAGAAAGCAAAATCTTTGCTGTCAATTTTTTCCCTGACCATTCTTTGACTGTTCGAAAAAAGCAGGCACAGGACATATTTGAAAAAGCAGGAAAGATCATTCGTGTTACGGAACTGGTTCCTGAAAATCAATTGCGCGGCAGCTTTGTGATGAAGGGTGAAAAGGCGGATATTGAAATTTATTTTACCCTCACACCCGAAAACCCGGCACTGATACAGCAATTGGATATAAGAGAAATAAAGAAAGAATAATTGATTTGAGATTTGAAAATTTATGATTTGAAATGGGTGGCTTCGGATCTCGGATTTATATTCTTCGGGCTTTATGCATTTGTTTCAGTTCAGTTTTTGCGGTTGTGCGCCTTCCTGTACAACTGTTCTGCCGGCTTTGCCCGATACATCAAATGTTTTAAATTGTAAAGTACCCATTGCCGGGATGGGCCCATCATAAGTGGCCGATTGCAGGGTAGGTTCCGATCCGTTAGTGGTATAATGGATGCTTACACCGGGAAGCGCTACATTGGCTTTGACTTGTCCGTTTTCGACGATTACCCCGGCAGGAGGTACCCGGTAAGCGTATCCACCATTGGTATGCGACAGCCTGGCGAATTCTTTTTGTGCAATGGTATTGGCGAATTGATTCCATCCCGTTTCCATACTTTTTATTCTTTGTGCGCGGTTGGGCTGCGTTTCCCATTTTCTTTCCGGCGACCAGGCGCTTTCTGCAAAGCCTATTAATTTCGGGAGCATGTAATATTCAAGCATATCTCTTCCCTTTATGGTTTCACTCCAAAGCTGGGCTTCAACGCCAATAATATTTTTCCGGGCCTCCGGTTTCAAATTTTGCAGTTTAGCAGCAGGTGCATCCCAGTGCAGTTCATTACCCATGGAACCTTTAAGGGTGGTGTTGAACATATTAAAAGGAGCAAAGGCCCAGGCGTTCCTGGTATCAATAAATCCGGCCCAGTACAACCCTGGTTCTTTAGGATCATTGTTATAGGCCAGGTCAAAATAAAAGTTTGATACATTACAAAGCACCACATTATACCCCGCATTGGCCAGTTGATAGGCAAGATCAGGATAATCAAACAGGTTGTTCCATGTATAGGGTACTACTTTTTTGTTTGCAAACTCAGGATTAGGAATATATTTGCCCGAGGCATCTTTTGTAAGGGCAACTTCTTCCCAGCCATGTACTTCCAGGTTTCTTTTTTCCATTCGTTTTAAAAGCTCACGAAAGAAATAGGTTTGAAGATTTTTAGGATCTTTTATTTCGGGATGCTTGCTGAGCAACTCTAATGCTTCAGGCGACTGTGTCCATGCGCCTTCGGCTACCTCATCCCCGCCGGCATGAAATACATCTAATTTTAAACCTGCTTCTTCATACATCTTTGAGAATTCATCCACCACCTTTTCAAAAAAGCGATAAGTTGATTCCCGGGCTATATTCACTACATTGTCTTTATACATCTGCGCAGACAGGTATACCGATTTGTCGGCCGGATCAATCAACCGGTACTCATTCGCTTCGGCTTCTTTGCCTTCCTTCATCAGGCGCTGGTAACGGGCTTCCATTGATTTAATGGCGGCGCGGGCATGCCCAGGAAAATTCAATTCAGGTATAACTTTTATATGACGTTTTTTAGCATACTCCAATATTTCAATAAAATCTTTCCGGGTATAAAATCCGCTGCCATAATGTCCTTTGTCGTAGGCAAACGGCCCCGAACCATAAGCAGGATGTAATGCAGGCGCATCCATACTGCTTACATGCGAGCGTTGCGCGCCTACTTCTGTTAATTCGGGCAGGCTGGGAATTTCAACCCGCCAGCCTTCATCTTCGGAAGTATACAGCAGAAAATGATTCAATTTGTATTGTGCCATCACATCCAATACCCTGAAGATGGTTTCTTTTTCCTGGAAATTGCGGCTCACATCAAGGTGTACACTACGGAAACCAAACCGGGGGGCATCGTCAATGCTAACAAAAGGAACCACAGCCGGCTCATTTTTATTGAGATAAACAGAAGAGGGTATAAGCGACAGCAAACTTTGAATGCCATAAAACACGCCTGCTGCATCCGCCCCCGTAATGGCAATTCCGTTTTCGTTTATGCTTAACCGGTAGGATTCCGGCTTTTTCTCTTTAATGGCTGCAGGATCAACCGATAAATAAATGCTTTTATTGTCCCCGGTGCTCTCGCTTACGGCAAAGTGCTTACCTGTAATTTCTTTTAGTTTGGCTGATAATATATCCGCTTCGTTTTTGAGCGAAGAAGCGTAACGAATGGCTTGTCCGTTCAGCAAAAAATTGCCTTTGTCCTGTGAAAAATGTGCGGGTGTGGGAATGATGGGCAAAAGCTGATCCGGCTTCAGCACTGATAAACCGGCATTCTCCTGGTAGGTTTTGGCTGCTGATGCCGGGGCTTCCAGGTCGGCTGTGCCGCGCAGTAATTGTTCTCTTCTTGTAAATGGAACAAGGGTATAATCTTCTATTTTGGCAATGCGTTCTTCTTTTCCATCTCCGTTATAAAAAACGATATAAATGCCCAGGGGGCCATCCGATTCCTTTATAACGGCGCCGGTTGCTTTATAATCAATAGTAACGGAGTCGCCAGCTGGTAAAGAAAAACCGGCATTCGGAGATAACTTATACCAATCGCCATTGAGGTGTTCAAGCCTTGCGGGCTGGGGCTGGCCGGGCTGAAGAACCGGACTTGGAGCGATGGAAAAAAACAATGCCCAGTTTTTATCGGTAAGCTGCTGTTCTTTTTTATTGAACAGCTTTATCCGTGCAGTATAGCCGGAGTCGGTGAAATTGCTTACCAGTTCCCATTTCATGCCAATAGAAGCGATATCATTGGTTTGTGTTTCCGGTTTGGATTGATTGCAGGATATAAAAATGGAAAATGCTGCAAGCAGTAAAAAGGGTAGTTTCAAATATTTCATGCGACAAATGAATTGGAATATAAAGATATAAGCGAAGGAGGTATTTGCCGCAGAATTATACTATGCAAAAGAGCGATTTATGTGCGATGTGATGCCGCATGAAAAACCCCGGCGTAGATATTCCGGTTCAATTGAGACTTGGTTCACCTTGCAAAACCATGGTACAGGCACTGAAAAGGGAAAAACAATGCCGCCAGTGCCAACGGAAAAAGAACTACTGATATGTAACCGCCAGCTTCGCCAAATGCTAAAGCCGGGGCCAAGCCAATACTTCCTCCAATAAGCAATCCCCATAAAAAGCCTGCCTTTCTGCTGGTTTTAATGATGGTTATGTTTTGATAGAGGATGCCTGTAAGGGAAGCGTTTGTTGGTTCTTAAAATCTTTTTTGCTACCCTGGAATATTAAGATCATACTGTCGGTGCGGCCTGCCAATATCACATTTTTATATATCCATCTGTTGTATAAATCCGAATGTTAATAGGTTTTTGATTTTTTACCGTATCAGTTTGAGCGGAAATTGCTGAAGAAAGCATGCCAGGAAAAAGGACAAGAATCATTTGCTTCATAAACTGAATTTTTTAAGGTGACTGATGGCGCCAAACGACTTTCAGAAATTAATGACGATCCCGGCAGATATTTCTCTTTTAACTACACTAACGGGGAGATGCAATGCCGGCTTTTGGTATCTCAAATACATTTTTGCTTTTCGTTTATACTTTCCTGAAACGATATACAAAGGAACACTTGCCGCTATCAAAGCCAGCCCGCCATAACCTAATATTGCCGGGAGACTTCCATAATCCTTACTCTGGTAATCTGATTCAAATAAATGGCTGATGCTTGCTAATGTAAGCCCCATACCTATACCCGCCGCTACTACACCGGCGCTGCTTAAAATGACCCCTGTTACTAACGCTGTCTTCGCTTTCTTTTTATACATGAGCCCAACAGCGGCAGAATCTGCCAGGGGTAATGTATCCGTTCAGTTAACGCCGGAAGCATCGGCAGCCAGCAGGAAAAGAAATGTTACGAAGATGAAAGATCCTTTGTTCATATTGAATAATTTGAAGGATATCTGGTTATTCGTTTTCAGAAATTTTAGAATTATCTTATTCGCACAAGTCTTTGCTGTTGTATCTTTTCCTGCATTTGCAGGCGAACGATATATGTTCCTGCAGGCAGGGTTGCAGTGTTTATTTCCACTTGTTGCAATATGTTTTTTTCGGCGTATCCTTTTAAAATTGGTAAAACATATTTTCCATTAAGGTCGTAAAGCGCAGCGCTAACCTGGCCTGATTTTGCCGGCCTGAAGGATATCGTTGTGTGATTGGCAGCAGGGTTTGGAAATACTTTCATTCCCGCTTTACCTGTTACCGGCTCCATTGGTTTTATTGTTGATTTAAAGGCCGGGTTTGCTCCTGACTTTTCGCATCCGCCAAGCCACGCACCCTTTTGAATATGAACCGCTGCTGCTTTGCGGTCTGTACATAAGCTGTGATTGTTAAAGCAAACTATTATTTTATCCTCCTTTCTGTTTTTATTGCCGCAGGTAAACTCCGGTAATGATTCATACAGTGCTTTGGCAACATCGTAGAGGTTAGCCCCGTAATAATTGGTAAGAATGGCTATCGTCATTTTTTTATCAGGCTGGTAAAACATTACAGAGCGATAACCGGGAGCCCGCCCGTCGTGGCCTATAAAAATATCCGTTGCACTGATCCTGGTGGTTCTGAAAATGCCGTAACCCCAAAAATCACCGTCATCATCGGGTACCTGCGAAATAGCGTTTATCATGGTATGAATGGTTGAATAGCTTGTTGCTCTTCCCCCAAACAACGCATTGCCCCATTCGGCCATGTCCTTCGCATCGCTAACAATGGCTCCGCCGGTAAAAGCGAGGGATTCTATACCGGTAAATGGAAAAGCCGAAACATTGGTGTAAGTATCTGGAAAAGTTGGTTGGCCGGTGAGTTGAAAGATGGGATTGAAGGGGCTAAGATTATCGTGAGGAGAAGCCAGTGTGGCGCCATTCCACAAAGGTTCTCTTTCGCCAAGAAACATGGAATTCAGATGAAGCGGACCAAAGAATTTTTTTCGAAAATACTGTTCAACCGGTATTCCCGTTGCGGCTTCAATAATAGCCCCAAGGGTGATATAGTTGGTACTTGAGTAGCTGCGTTCATTACCAGGCGCATTAATCTGGTGAACGAAACTAAGCATTTCAAAAGGAGTCCACACATGTGTGGGCTGGTATGCAACAGCGATTTGTAATTGAAGTTCATCTGTATAATTTGAATAGCCGCTTTCGTGGGCAAGCAACTGGCGTATGGTAACATTGCTGTTCAATCCGGGGTTAATAAGGTTCAAGGGCAGAAACCTGCTTACCGGATCTTCCAAGGCGAATGCCCCTTGCTTTGCCAATTCAAGTACCAGTGCCGCAGTAAAAGTTTTGGTTACGCTTTACATCCTGGAAAGCGTACTGGTAGTAAATGATGTACCACCGGGCAAAAGGTTGTTTTGACCATCCACATGACGGGCGGCATACCCGGTAGCTTCATTCCAGGAGGCAAGCCCATCAACGTTTATGGCAACGGATAAACCACCAACATAAGGATTGGAGGGGTTGTTTTGAAAGCTATCAATAACAAATTGGAGGCGCGCATTGGTAGAGGGAGAGAAACCCTGGCATATTGCCGAATACCCGGTTAATACCGGCAAAATAAGTATCAGCCAAATTCTGGTGGTCAACCCGGAAGTAAATGCTTTCATGACTTATAGGTTTTGATAAAAGATAGGAATCTTAACCTTTATACAAATTAGTTCCCCGAAAGCCCATAAGCAATAGGAAGTTTGCAGCCTGAGGCTTTGAGTTAACAATTTTATTGTTTAGTTTAATAAGAGCAATTTGTAACCCTTTGAAAAGGATTTTAAGCGGGTATCCTTCCGTTTCGATAACGTGTTATTACAGGATGCCATCTTGTTAGGTATCAGTAGAATCGAACATAATTAAGATTGTAATTTTCCGGAAATGAACCGTAGGAAATTTATAAAACTTCTTTTCAATATTACACTCGCTTTGCAGGGAGTCGTTTGCCTTGCCCAGCAAAAATCTTTTTTTGAAGCATTTCCTGCGGATACATTGGGAATAAAATTATACGAATTATATACAACCATGGAAGGTGTAACCCATTTTACCAGTTCTGTAGGCATATGGAAATTAAAAGGGCACCAATTTGATGGACCCGCAGTTGGAACAGGAATGCTGAATGATGATAAAGGAAATCCGGAGCGCCTTTATATTAAAGTAAGAAGTTATTTAGCCGAAGATAGTATCAGGAGTATGGCGCAGGGGCCAGATAGTATTTTTTATTTTGTCGCCCATGATAATTTTTTTCTTTGGCGCCCTAATGGTGAAGTTGGCGGGTGGGGTTGGCCACCATTAATTTTCCAAAATCAAGCCCCGTTACAAAAATCTGGATTGATGATAAGGGCGATATCTTTGCCGGTACCAGACAGGACAATTTTTATATAGTAGAGGGAGGCGCTATAAAATATTTAGCATGGAAGGGCATTGTTTTTGGTTCGGATAAAGACAGTAATTACATTGTTGCCAGGGGAGGAAAAAATGTAAAGCAGGTTATTGTTCAACCGGAAACAGGAGTATATTCATTTGCACAGGATGCTGCCGATCAAAACCTGATATGGATCGGAACTAACCGGGGGTTATTTACATACAATAAACAAACCGGTAAAAGCGATGCGGTTGAGCCAGTCAATAAAGCCAATATAACGATCACTGAAATCTATACTGGAGAAAACGGAAAGGTATGGTTCAGCACTTTGGAAAAAGGAATGGGACTATATAATCTTGAGCACAAGACTTCACAATTTTATCCATACAAAAAAAATAAAACTGACGCAACCACAAAATTTCCCATAAAAACATTCTGTTACAAATCACCTCACCAGTTTTTTGTTGCCGTAATGGATTCCCTGCCTGCTATATTTAATAGTGAAAGCAGGATGTATTTATTTATTGATGATCCTATTCTTCGCCAGACTCCTAATCAAACCACCGATATAAAAATTGATAAACTGGGAAATGTGATGCTTATTAAAGGAGGTCGCTTTTATATTTCTAATGCATCCACAAGTGATTTGCTGAAAACCTCTGTTGTGCCGGATCGTATGCTTTTAGCTCCTTTTTTCCGGGGAATACGGCTAAGGAACGGCGAAGACCTGGCAACCCTGGATTATAAGCCAGAGCTACTAAAAGAGATTGTTTTAAAGCATGATCAGAATTCGATAATCGTTTTTTACGATGTAATTGACTTTAGCGACAAAAAAGATATTCAGTTTTCCTGGAAAATGGATGGCTTTACAAATGATTGGGTAGAAATGCCGAGGATGAATTATGATAGCTCACAGATTGCCTACATACAAAATATTAAACCAGGTAAATATTTATTACAAGTAAAAGTAAGAGTTGGCAAAGGGCAATGGAGATCACAAACAGCAGAAATGATTATTTTTGTGAGCGCGCCTTTCTGGCAAACCTGGTGGTTTTGGGCAGCAGTTATTGTAATAATTAGCGCTTTAGTATTCCTTATTGTAAATCTGAGGGTAAGATCTGTAAGGAAACAGGCAGGACTAAAATCTGCTCATGAAAAAGAATTAGTAGAGTTGGAAGCCAAAGCGCTCCGTGCTCAAATGAATCCGCATTTTATTTTTAATTGTCTGAACTCTATCAAATCACTGATTCAGCAACATGAAGAAGAAAAATCTATAACTTATCTTACTACTTTCTCGAAACTTATCCGCACACTGTTTAACAATGCCGATAAAAAACAGATTAGCCTGTACGACGAAATTGAAACCTGCAAACTCTACCTGCAATTAGAAGCAATGCGGTTCGGCAATAAACTTTCATATTCAGTGGATATTGATGAAAATATTGATCTGAAATCAATTGATGTTCCGGCGCTGATCTTTCAGCCCTTTATTGAAAACGCCATCTGGCATGGCATTGTACCCATGGAAAAAGGTGGTACTGTGCAACTGATGGTGATGAAAGAAAATGGAACAGTAAAGATTGTGGTAGAGGATGACGGTATTGGCAGGGTAGCGTCACAGCAAAATAAACCGGCCAGCAGTATTGTTCATCAATCAAAAGGAGTAAACCTTACTCAATCAAGATTAGAATTGGATAATTTATTGCAACAACGGAAAGCCAAACTTGAAATCATTGACAAAGAAGATGAAAAAGGAATAGCGACAGGTACGGTTGTCGTCATCACACTGGTAGAAGAATCCTAACCGGTCTTTCTTTTTAAGATTATTTTTTTCCTTTCAACTTGTAGCCGGCCTTAAAGCCAAAGTAATTGCTTTTGATCGTACCATCATCAGAAGAACTTCCTGGCGCCAGGTTGGATAAACCCAGATTATAATTAGGGGCTACCAGGAACCCACCCGGAGTTTCAATACCGTAAGAAAGTTAGCGCCAAAATCCAGCGCCTTCAGATCATGCTCATCGGGGTTATTGCCAAATTTATATGTATAGGTAGTGTTGACGCCATTATCCTTTTCCTTTTCTTTACCGGACAGTGCATATGCAATGGACGGACCAAGCCCTACAAAGAACCTCAGCTTTTGCATTTCCGGTTTATAAAGAAGGTTAAGCGGGAGTTCGATATAACCAAGTGTGACTTTGCTTTCATAATTCATATCACTTATTTCGTTTTTTGATCGCCAAAGCTGGTTTTCTGGCAAAAAGCTGTTGCTGATGAAGTACAACAAACTGCGATAAAAAAACACTGATAAATTTCTCATACATTAAAGTTTTACGTTTAAATGCCTACTCCTATCGCTTTTCGGCAAGGGCGTCCCATTTTTTAAAGAGTTATGGTATTTACTCACAATGTGCTTTGGATTGTTGCGGTGTTGTCTTTCTTTTTGGATTTTTAGCTAAATTATTTCATGATGATGTCCGTGTCAATGGTTACTTGACGCTTGTATGTTTTGGCTTAACGGTTTAATTGTACTACTAATCCAATGTCAACGGCGACATTATTTTTTTCAAAGATGTATTGTGGCCTTGCGAAAATGTAAATGCAGATGGCATAATGTGAAAAACCGTTAAGCCGTATCGGATAATTATTAAGTCATTCTGCTCATCTGCCATACAATATGCTACGATTCTGAAAACTGTTTTACATTTATAAACAAAACGGGATCCATCAGAACCGGTATAAAGATGAATCCTTTCTTCAACGGGCATTGAAATGATTAAAGCCATTATTCTTGATGATGAACAGCATTGTGTAAAATCATTGTTGAATGACCTGCAAAAAAATTGCCCTTCTGTAGAAGTTATGGATACCTGTTATTCGGCAAAGGAGGGCATCATGTCTATAAGAAAAAATAATCCTCAGCTCGTTTTCCTCGATGTGGAAATGCCCTGGATGAATGGCTTTGAAATGCTGGAAGTGCTGGGAGACATAAAATTTTCAATCATTTTCACAACAGCGCATGATGAGTTCGCTGCCAAAGCTTTTCGCATCAGCGCTGTAGATTACCTGTTGAAACCAATAGACGCCAATGACCTGAAAGCGGCTGTTAAAAAAGCAGAACAGAAATTGCAACAACCGGAAAATAGTCATATTGAGAACCTGCTCTGGAATATTAAGATACCATCCGCACAACAAAAAATAGCGCTGCCTTATAAAGACCGATATGAATTTGTGGAGGTGGGGCACATTGTTTATTGCCAGGCAGAGGGAGCTTATACCAAAGTTTTTATTGATAACAGGAAATATATATTAGTGTCGAAAACGCTGGGAGATATTGAAGAATTATTACCGGTTGATATATTTCAACGGATACATCATTCAACAGTGGTTAATATAGGGTTTATAACGCACTTTGTTCGCACGGATGGCGGGTACGTTAAATTGCAAACCGGTGAGCAATTTCCCGTTTCCAAGTCGAAAAAAGAAAACCTGAAGGAACGCTTGGGGTTGAAATAGATCTATGTTTCCTTCTCCTTTCTGCTTCCGGCATACAGTTCATATTCAAGCAGCCGGCAATCAATGGTGCTGGTATAAAATTCTATGCGGCGACTTGCTTTTAACCCTGTTTTTTTAGCCAGTTCCAGGTTGCCTGTGAATACATAGCCGTAATAACCTTTGCAGCGCTGTTTCATAAAGTCGCCAATGCGTTTATAGGTAGCTTCCAGTTTCTGCACCTGCCCCAGCCGTTCTCCATATTCGGGATTTACAAACATAACGCCCCGTACATCTTGCGGCACTTCGGTATCTGCAAAATCACATACGTTAAACTCAATCAATTTCGCAACACCTGCCGCAACAGCATTTTTTTTTGCGTTTTCAATAGCCCGTTCACTATAGTCGGTGGCAATAATGCGAAGCCCCGGAACATCAATGATCTGGTCTTCCAGTAAGGCATCTTCTTTAAGGTAAACCGCATCATCATATCCCCGGAGGTGCATGAAGGCATAGTTTGTTCTGAACAAACCCGGCCGCCTGTTAGTGGCAATCAGTGCTGCTTCAATGGCTATCGTTCCCGACCCGCACATGGGGTTTACAAACGGTGAAATTCTATCCCAGCGTGTGGCGTAAATGGTGGCTGATGCCAGTGCCTCCAGCATGGGCGCCAGTCCGGGAATTTTGCGGTAGCCATGCCTTGCTAAAGAGTTACCTGATGTGTCTATAAAGATTTCAGCAAAATCTTCCTTCCAGAACAGGTTAAAAACAGCGCCGGTAAGTTCTGATCCGGTTGATGGTCGCTTATCCGTTTTTTCGCGCAGACGATCAACTATGGCATCTTTTACACGCAGGTTAGCAAACAAATTAGTGTTGATGGTTTCGTTGCTTACATTGCTGGTAATGGAAAAATAGCCACCATCCGGTAAAATATTTTCCCACGGGTAATGAATGAGATTATTGTAAATGGCATCGGCATCAGACGCTTTAAATTGCTTTAAGCTGTACAGCACCTGGCTGGCGCAACGCAGGTTAAGATTGAGTTTTATACAATCATTCACTGTGCCGGAAATGTGTACCCCGGTTACAAAACGATCTTCAATAGTAAATCCCAATTCCTTTATCTCCTGCTCAAGGTAAGGCGTAATGCGTTTGTGGCAGGTAATGGTAATGGCTGCTTTTGTAGTAAATATACTCATTGTAAGATGGCAAGATAGCAAAATGGTAAGATAGTAAGATTGTAAGATTGTAAAATTGTAAAATAGTAAGATAGTAAGATAGTAAGATAGTAAGATAGTAAGATAGTAAGATTGTAAGATGGCAAGATTTCTTACCCGTCTTACCTGTCTTACGCGTCTTGCGCCTCTTACATGTCTTACCCCTCTTACCCGTCTTACCTGTCTTACCCGTCTTACATTATAGCATTACCAGCGACAAAATATATACGGTAGCCAATGCCGTTAGTCCCATAAACAAAGTAGCCAGCGAATATACTTTCAGCATGGTTTTCATTTCCAGTCCCGAAAATTTGCTGATCACCCAAAAATACGCGTCGTTCGCATGGGAGATCATCATAGAACCGGCGCCCATTGCCAGCACGCAAAGCAATTGACCGGCCGGGGTATTCAATCCCAATGCAGGCATCAATGGTTGTACTATTGAAGCGGCAGTAATGATGGCCACCGTAGAAGAGCCCTGGGCGGTTTTAAGCAGGGAGGTGAGCAAAAAAGGGAAGAATATACCCATGCTGGCAAGCGGTAAACTGTCGCCGAGATGATTGCCGATTTTTGTAACGGCAAGTACGGCGCCAAAAGCACCGCCGGCGCCAATGATCACCAGAATGCCACCAGCTTTTTCCACGCCTTCCTGCATTAATTTACTTATGGCATTCTTCTTCCATGAGCGGATGCTGGTAAGCGCCAGCAAAACGCCGGCAAATAAAGCGATCACAGGGTCGCCGGCGATTTTAAAAATTTGCCATATCCGGCTATCATTGGCTTCAACTGTGCTAAATGAACCCAACGCAATTAAAACGATGGGAACGATTACAGGTAAAAAAGACTGTAGTACAGAAGGCAATTTTACATCTGTACCAGCTTCTTTTCCCTGTGCAACATGCAGTGGAGGATTTTTCTTTCCTGCATACAGAGCCCACCAGTAACCTACGGCACTTGCCGGAATGGCAACAGCTATACCCGCGAGGATGAGTTTGCCAAAATCAACTCCAATAATACCGGCAGCCGCCGCCGCGCCGGGATGGGGAGGGATAAGGCAATGCACTGCATATAACCCGGCGGCAAGTGAAGTAGCCATAACCGGTACCGCTATTTTGGTGCGCCTTGCCAGGGTTTGATTTAACCCGCTTAATACAATATATCCCGAATCACAAAAGATGGGCAGTCCTACAACAAAGCCTGTGATGTTCATAGCTAAAGGCGCATGCCGTTCACCGGTTTTTTTGAGTATGAATTCGGCCATCACACGTGTGCTGCCCGTGTGTTCGAGCAATACACCCAGTGTGGTTCCAAGCACTATTATAAAACCAAGCGATTTCATAATATGCCCGAACCCGTCTTTCATAGCTGTTACAATGCCTTCTACGGGTAACTGAACGCCCAGTCCAACCACAAAGCAGGCGATGGATAAAGCAAAAAAAGCATGTACCTTAAGCCTTGCCGTTAGTAAAATGATCAGGGCAATGCCCGCCAGCAAAAAAAATATTACCTGTATAAAATCTGCAGACATGCTATGATGTGTTAATGAATTTTAAATCGTCAATTTACCACTTAGTTTTTTAGATGGAAATATTTTATTAATATCCCCGCGCATAATTTAACCTGTTCGGTTTTTGAACGGAAAATAACTTACTATTTTTGCATGATGCATTTTTTTAGAGTCGTTCTCCTGTTGTTGTTAGCAATTGCAGGTACGAACGCAAACGCTCAGATTGTGAATGTGGAATCCCGCAGAATTCAAACAGATACTACCGGATGGGCAGGAAGTTTTGGCGGGAATATCAATCTCGCTAAAAATGTGGATAAGGTGTTTTCTGCCAGCGCCTTTGCCCATCTGCAATATAAGAACAGTAAAAACCTCTATCTTTTCCTGGGCGATTATTCTTTTTTGAAAGGGGCTAAGAAAAAATATACGGACAATACTTTTTTTCACCTGCGCTATAACCGGAAAATCAGTAATCTGCTTCGCTGGGAAATATTCACGCAATTACAAACCAATAAAATAACCAAAATAGGCAATCGTTTTCTGGCAGGTATGGGCCCACGGTTCAAGCTTTCCGGTTCGGGTATGCTGCAGGTTTATTTGGGTGTGCTTGCCATGTATGAATATGAAAAAGAGCTCACAGAGCCGCCCGTTTCTCATCATCATATACGCAACAGCAGTTACCTGAGCTTTACGCTCAAGCCCACTGCTACACTGGAAATCATCAGCACCACATTTTATCAGCCGCGGCTGAATAAATGGGGCGACTTCCGCATTCTGAACCAGGAGTCGGCCAACCTGGCTATCACGCAAAAATTATCAGCAACCATCAACTGGAATTATTTGTATGATCATTTCCCTGTAGCAGGCGTACCTAAAAGCAATTATACTTTGTCAACAGGTTTCCGGTATGCATTCTAATACATCCGTATGTCGGCCCCATATTTTTAGCTTATATTTATCAGGTATTTTAAAAGAAATCTGGCATAATTTTATTTTAATAAATAGGCATGATATTAAGAGGTGCATGGAAGGTCACAAAGCAAACTGTTTCGGGGTTTATTGACGATAAGGTTTTGAAACTTAGTGCCGCATTGGCCTACTACACTATATTTTCATTGCCAGGGCTGATTATAATTGTTATATGGATAAGTGATATATTTTATGGTGAGAAGGCAGTTGAAGGAACGGTATACGGGCAGATAGCCGGACTGGTAGGTAAAGATGCCGCATTACAAATTCAGCAAACAATACGCAATGCTACTTTGTCGTACGAAACTGGTTTTGCAGCTACAATAGGAATAGCTACGCTTGTTATTGGCGCTACGAGTATTTTTGGTGAGATACAGGATTCTATCAATACCATTTGGAAATTAAAAGCCAAGCCCAGGAAAGGATGGTTAAAGATGATCATTAACCGCCTGCTTTCATTTTCTATAATTATAACATTGGGATTTTTATTGCTGGTATCACTTATTGTAAACGCGGTTATGGATGCATTTATCAATAAGCTTACGACAATATTTCCGCATACGGAAGTATTTATTGCCTATGTATTCAATATGGTACTTTCTTTTGCCATTACCTCTTTTTTATTTGGATTGATTTTTAAGGTGCTGCCCGATGCCAGAATAGAGTGGCGCCACGTACGTGCTGGTGCATTTACCACAGCCCTGCTTTTCATGGCTGGTAAGTTCGGTATCAGCTATTACCTGGGGCATAATAAGTTGAGTTCCGCGTATGGAGCGGCAGGTTCTGTAATCGTGATATTATTGTGGGTATATTATTCGGCAACCATACTTTATTTTGGGGCGGTGTTCACCAGGGTGTATGCTATTCATAAAGGCTCCCGTATTTATCCAAATAATTATGCCGTTTGGATTGAACAGGTGGAAGTAGAATCCGACAAATCCGTGCAGGAACAACCCGAAAAAAAAACCATTATTGACACAAGCGGTAAGAAAGTGCAATAACTGCGCAATGCTGATTGTACTGAGATCCGAACGCTATTTTACTGTTTTGCGAAAAAGCCGGGCAGAATGCAATAATAAGCGCTAAAGCAAGGAGGTATTTCATAATCATTTTTTTTAAGCGAGGTGCAATGGGGCGTCGAGGTAAAAAAATACCCGGACAAATTATTAATTGTCCGGGTATTGTGATCTGATTTATAACGTTGAATCAGTTTACCATCTTTTACGATTCTGCGAAAACGAACCGCCACCAGAGCGTTGCTCTTTAGGACGGGCTACGGTAACAGAAAGCGCCCTGCCTTCGATATCTTTGCCATCCAGTTCTTCCATAGCCTTTTTTGCATCTGCTTCTTCTGGCATTTCCACGAAACCAAATCCGCGTGAACGGCCGGTTTCTCTGTCGGTAATTACTTTCGCAGAAGAAACTTCACCGAAATCGCTGAATAAATTTTTTAAGTCTTCATCAGTTGTATGAAAACTTAAATTCGAAACGTACATGTTCATACTTTTACATTAAAATGTTATTAATCAACCTGTAAGAAGAGCATAATGTACAGAAGAATAGACAAATACAACGGTGTAAGCTGTACAGAATATACATTCAAATGCGTATGCTTTAATTCAAGTCGTTAATAAAGGTATGCTTTTAAAATGAAACCTCCCTATTCTGCAGTTTAAATAGAATTAAATATTTGAAAAAGAATATTTTTAGAACTGGTAAACAAGGGCGTTGATGTTCATTCCCGCGCCAACTGAAGCAAATATGGCCTTATCTCCGCGGCTGAGCTGATGATTTTTTAGTTTCCCTTTTAGGATCAGGTCTAATAATATGGGTATAGTGGCAACGGAATTGTTTCCCAGAGTGGAAATGGTCATGGGCATCAGGTTTTCGGGTATCTTCTCCTCGTTGTACAGCTTAAACAACCGCTCCAGTATTGCCACATCCATCTTCTCGTTGGCCTGGTGAATCAATACTTTGTTAATATCACGAATATGAAGTTTAGCTTTGTCTAATGCCGCTTTAATGACCAGCGGAACCTGGGTTAAAGCAAATTCATACAATTTCCTTCCTTTCATTTTAAGATAAATGTTCTCGTCGTTTGCTGCAGCGGGGGAATAGGATCGCCCCATTTTCAGTAGCATGGCATGATCCAGGGCATGCGTTTGTGTTTTATGAGAAAGAATACCCGCCTCCGTAGTATTTGTGCCCCTATACATAATAACGGCGCCGCTGCCGTCGCTGTATAACATCGAATCCCTGTCGTGCGGATCTATAACTCTTGATAACATTTCAGTACCAATTACCATGCAATACCTGGCATCGCCAGACCGGATAAAATAATTGGCTTGTATTATTCCTTCCAGCCAGCCAGGACAACCAAAGGGTAAATCGTATGCAACGCAATCAGGGTTTTGTATCTGTAGTCTGTGTTTTATTCGGGATGCAAGTGTGGGAACCATATCCGTACGGTTGGAGCCATATGTTATGTCGCCAAAATTGTGCGCTACTATGATGTAATCCAGCTTTTCTTTATCAATGCCTGAATTGTTCAGTGCGGCCGCTGCCGAAAGAAAACCCAGGTCGGAAGCTTTTTGATTGTTGGTTCCGTAACGGCGCTCGGCTATACCGGTAATCTCTTTAAATTTATCAATTATTTTTTGTGGTTCTTTCTCAACAGGAGTACCGTCTGTGTTGAAAAACTGTGAAGTTAAAAATGCTTCGTTGGGAATTGTTATGTTGGGTATAAAGCTGCCTGTGGCTGCAAATGCGGCTCCCTTATTTTTATTATTCCTTTCCTGGTTTTCGGTCATTCTGTACAGATTCTTTACCAAGATTACAAAAAAAAGGTATATACACTGTTTTTTTGATCATATTTTTAAACAGGGTTCAATTGGCTGCAATAAAAGGATCTGCAAGATCTGCATCACCATTTGCAAACCCTGCAGGTTATATTGCAATTATATTTTCAGCACCGAATGTTGTAGATTAGCGCCCGGTAAACCTTTTATCATTCTGCGAAGTATCTGTATGCTCAGAAAAAAGTCATTTCGCTTATTCCTTACTGTTATAGTACTGCTGATGATTGCATACTTCCTTGGACCGCGCCCCTCAACTCCGGTATATAGTTCGGCTATGCCCGTGGTTCCTCAAACTGCAACCGGGCTCGAAGAATATATTAGCCGAAAGGAAACCGCGCATACACTCAAACCCAATAACCAGGCCCGGATAGTATGGTATAATGATTCCCTTAAAGCCAAAACCGCGTATGCCATTGTTTACCTGCATGGGTTTTCGGCATCGCAGGAAGAAGGATATCCCGTGCATACCAATATTGCCCGGGCCTTTGGCTGCAACCTTTATTTGTCGAGACTCGCGGAGCATGGTATAGATACTATTGCTCCAATGAAAAATTTTACGGCTTCGGGATATTGGGAAAGTGCCCGCGAGGCTTTGGCAATAGGAAAGCAATTGGGTGAAAAGCTAATACTGATGGGAACATCAACAGGGGGAACCAATGCACTGCAACTGGCAGCCACTTACCCCGATGACGTGTATGCATTGGTGTTGCTGAGTCCTAATATTGCTATTAACAACGATAAGGCATGGTTGCTGAATGATCCCTGGGGGCTGCAGATCGCATCTTTTGTTACAGGAAGCGATTGTGTTACTTCGACGGATGATCGCCCTGTATATAAGCAATACTGGTACAGCAAATACCCGCTTGATGCTGCTGTGCAACTGGAAGAATATCTTGAAACTACCATGACTGCTGAAACATTTAAAAAAGTAAAACAGCCGCTGCTGATGCTGTATTATTATAAAGATGAAGTGCACCAGGACAGTGTAGTAAGTGTGCCGGCTATGCTGAAAATGTTTGATGAGCTGGGTACAGCTAAAGAAGAAAAAGTAAAGCAGGCCATGCCCAATGCCGGTAATCATGTGTTGGGAAGCTATATAAGATCCAGGGATTTGCTGGGCGTTCAGCAGGCTGTTGAAAACTTCATGGAAAAAAAGCTGCATTTAACCAAAGCCCCCGGTACTGCCATTACCACGGTTACATCGGATGTGAATATTTCCATCAAAGACCAAACTCCATAAATTTTCGGGAAAGTATGTTGCACATCATACAAAATTTGAGGATGGCTGTAGATTAAAGAATCCTGTCTGGTATTTACATTTATCCGTTTTTTTTTTCCGTCCATGTAGTTTAAAAGATTCGTTGAAACGATTCAACAATGATTGCGGTCATGTAGCAGAGACCAGCAGCTTAATTATTTTCTTAAAAAACAAACAATGAAAGTGAAGTTTATTTTTTTTCTCGCTGCCTTTACCGCAACTATGGCATCCTGTAAAAAAGAATCGCTTACCGGCGATGGCACTGTGCAAACCCAGGAACGGGACGTAAATGCATTTACCAGGGTGGCAACGCAAGGTTCCACCACCATTCATATTGTACAGGGAACAAATTTTGAAGTTAAAGTAAAAGGCTATGCCAACCTGCTGCCTTATCTTAAAACGACAGTAGAAAACGGCGCCTTATCCGTTCGGTATGAAAATACAAGGAATGTACGCAACGACAATTCCGAAGTATTTATTACGATGCCGGCAATAACAGGTTTAACGTCAAGCGGTAGCGGCAATATGCATGTCGTAGGTGAATTCGCCAACAGCACAAATTTTGATGTGTACATGTCGGGCTCGGCAGATATAACCGTTGAAAAAGGAACTGCAGAAAATTTTATGTTGCGCAGTTCGGGAAGCGGCAATTTTGATAGCTTCGGCTTTACTTCCCAAAATGCCGATATTGCTATTTCGGGGAGCGGGAAGGCAAAAATAACGGTTGATAAAAAGCTTGAAGTAAAAATTAACGGCAGCGGCAGTGTATATTATAAAGGTGATCCCGGTACTGTAAACAATGATATCAGTGGCAGTGGAAAAGTGATTAAACAGTAGGATGAGGATCTTATTATTGTTAACCCGGTTGTTAAAGTAAACCAGGTTTTACTTTATAACCATATGCAGATGTTGGCTTACCGTTGATGGCGCCGCTTTGCTTCATGCGGGCGGTGAAGACACCGCCCACGGCGGACACCCCGGTTGGTGTCTCCACCAACCGGCGACAATTTGGAATACACCCTTTACATTCTCTTTCCTTTTACGGCAAAACGTAACAAAGAAAAAATAACCTGATAGCTTATATTGGTTTTGAGGGTAATGGTACACCTGATGCATTTCAAGTCGCCCGCACTTAGTACTCTCATTTATGGAATCTTTTTTTATCCGCATCTTATTGCTGTTACAGGGCCCTGTTGTGAAACTTCAATTGCTCACAACAAATTGTTTTTATGAAACCCGAATACATACTGCAAAGCGATGTGTTAGACATTCTTTTTGAGAACCGCAACAAAACATACGGAGCTTACTACATACGGCGCCATTATAACCAGTACCTTTTAACGGCATTAACATCTGTGTTCGCATTAATTGGAATGTTGCTGTTTGCTTCCGGATACTATGGTGAAAAAGCATCGGCAGATATCTTTACTATCCCGGATCACCCACCCATAAAGCCTTTACCTCCAATGAAACCCATTGAGCTTTATCCGCCGCCCCCCAAAGCTTCACCAGTTCCAAAGCAGGCGGTATCGCAGCATTTTGCTACCATTAAAATTGTTCCGCCGGCAGAAATAATTGAAGAACCCGTTCCGGATATAGACGCCATGGTTGATAAACAAGTGGCTTTGGCTACTATAGATGCACCTTCTTCAGGTGATATTACACAGCCGCCCCTTGCAGGTCAGCCTGCGGATGCCGGTAAAGGAGAAACAGCAGAAGCATATACAGCGCCTTTTGAAAGCACCAGCGTAGATGAAGCCGCAACATATCCCGGCGGGCTAAAAGCCATGATGCGATTTTTGCGGACGCGCCTGCGCCATATTGGAAATGATAATAGCGAAACGGTAAAGCTGCGCATACAATTTGTAGTAACTGAGGATGGCAGTATTGAGAATTTTAAAGTTATTCAGTCGGGCGGGGAAAAGATTGACCAGCAGGTGATAGAAGCGTTGAATAAAATGCCCAGGTGGAAACCAGCCAGGAAAAATGGCCGTGCCGTAGCCATGTATTTTGTGCAGCCTGTAACTTTTGCGACTGCACAATAAAAATGTTTCATCAATTTTTAATAGGTGTAGTTGTGGCATTTATAAAAGGATTTGTTAACTTGCCCACTCCCTAAAACTTTGGCTGATGTCGGTACAACAAAACTGGGAGGAACAAAAACGAAAAAGGAGTTCCTTTTTTCATTCCATTTATGATTATGCTATGGGCATACTATGGTTGGGATTAGGTCTGTTTTTTCTGTTTAATAAGAGATTGGGTATTGAGTGGATGAAAAGCGACGCATTAATTGATATCATTTTTGGGTGCCTGGGAATAGCTTACGGGTTATTCAGATTATACAGGGGGTATCAGCGGAAATATCTAAGAAAATGAAATACATACGACAGATTTATAATATGTTAGGTCCTGGAATTTATGTGCTGCTTCTGGTAGCGCTGGTAAGCTGCAATGATGGTGGAAGCAGAAAAGCAATTTCCGGCAATGATGATCTCAAATCGGGCACTATTCATATTAGTGTGGATGAGTCTTTTAAGCCTATCATTGATTCCCAGATCAGGGTTTTTATGTCTCAGTTTCCGGAAGCAACCATCATTCCGCATTATAAGGCTGAAGCGGAATGTTTAAAAGATTTGCTGAACGATAGTATCCGGATGGTAATCGTTACCCGTGGGTTAAGTGAAGAAGAAGTTAAATCGCTGAAGGATAGTCTGAGATTTGCACCTTTCTGGGGAAAAATTGCGTCTGACGCTATATCCGTTATCGTGAATAATAAAGCGACTGATTCGCTTTTTACCATGGGAGAAATCAGGTCTTTGATGAATGGAACCAGCGGCTACAAACTTAATCCTGTACTCGATGGCAACGCCGCCACCAGTACAGTTCGCTTTATGATTGACTCTGTACTTAAAGGCCAGCCTCTGTCGCCCGAAGTAACCGCCGCAAAAACCAGCCAGGGTGTAATTGACTATGTGGCAGGCAATGAACATGCTATTGGTTTTATAGGCGTAAGCTGGATAGGGAATCCCGAAGACAAACAGCAACTGGCTTTTCTCACACAGGTAAGGGTGGCCTCGATTGAAGCAAGAAACGATCCGGGTAAATTTGTAAAACCTTACCAGGCCAATATTGCAACGAAAAGATATCCTATGGTACGTGGTTTGTATTATATTGTAAAGGAAAACTATAGCGGGCTGGGGAGGGGATTTACCAATTTTTTAAAGAACGAAAAAGGACAACTTATTTTTCAAAGGGCTTATCTTGTTCCGTCAAACATGGATTTTACAATAAGGGCAGCTCAAATTAAAGAAGAATAATATTTTTAATATATTTATTTACCAAAACCAAAATTTCAAATCGAAAATGATGAAGCACACAATCAGATTTATGGTAGCGGCTGTTTTACTGTGCAATGCTGCTTTTGCGCAATCAGTGGAGGACGGAAGAAAGTTCTTTTACTACGAAAAGTACACTAGCGCAAAAGAAACGCTTGAAAAAGCACTTGCAGCAAAACCCGATGACGTGAATGCCGCTTATTGGTTGGGGCAGACATTGATTGAGTTAAATGATATTGCTGGTGCAAAAAAAGTGTATCAAACGGCTTTGCAGGCTAAAGGCAGTGAACCTTTATTGCTGGTGGGGATGGGCCATGTTGAGTTGCTTGAGCATAAGGGCAATGATGCGCGGCAGCGTTTTGAAACGGCTATCAGCCTCACCAAAGGCAGGGATATAGACATTTTGAATGCCGTAGGCCGTGCTAATGCGGATGTTCCCGACGGGGATGCCAGGTATGCAATAGAAAAATTAAAACAGGCAACCGAGGTAAAAAGGTTTAAAGAACCTTTCGTTTACATTAACATGGGTGACGCGTACCGTAAATTACTGGATGGCGGCGCCGCGGTAACGGCTTACCAAAATGCGCTTACGCTCGATGATAAACTGGCAGAAGCGGAATATAAGATTGGGAAAATATATGTTACGCAGGGACAGGAGCAGGCCAATATATTTCTCAAACATTTTGAGCAGGCCATTGCTTTGGATCCCGCGTATGCACCTGCCTATTATGATTTATATACCTATTGGTATTCACGCGATGTAAACAAAGCCAGGGACTATTTTGCAAAGTATAAGGCCAATACCGATTTTACACCTTCAGTTGAAGCGGAAGAAATTAGCCTGGTATATGCTTCCGGCGACTTTAAAGGCGCCATTGCCAAAGCAGATGAGAAGTTGCAGAAAGACGGCGAAAAAGCAAGCCCGAAATTGTACCGCGTAAAAGCCTATGCCTACGATAAGCTGGGCGACTCTGTTAATGCGCTTCAGAATATGGAACTGTTTTTTTCAAAAGGAGATTCTTCACTGTTTTTGCCCGACAACTATGTTAAAATGGCTCAGATATCGGCGAAATTCCCCGATAAACTTGATCAGGCCGACAGCTATTTTAACAAGGCGATCGCAATAGACACCCTTCTCAAAAACAAGGTTGAATATGCTAAAGCGGCATCTGATATGTATAAAAAAATACAGAACAGAGCTAAGTCTGCCGATTGGCTAACCAAAATTTTGTCTATTGATACCGGCTATGGAAAAACCGAACTCTTTTATGCAGGATGGGAGAATTTTTATGGTGAAAAATACCAGACAGCCGACAGCGTATTCAATTTGTACAAGCAAAAATATCCCGATGATATGCAGGGTTATTATGGCGGCTTCCGCACAAAATGGATGGCAGATACCAGTGGTGCAGCTTCAGGAGTACTTTCTGAGGCCCCGGTTGAAGATGCTAACAAATTTATAGAAATTGCGGGCGTTGATTCGGTGAAGAATAAATCTGCTTTAACATTGGCTTACGGATACCTGGCAGGTTATAACGCCAACACTTTAAAGGACTATGAGAAGGCAATTTTTTATCTTGATAAAATGATCAGCCTGGATCCAAACAATACCGATGCAAAGAACAACCGAGACATATTGCAAAAGGCATTAGACAGGCCACAACCCAGGGCGGATAGCTCAAAGAAAAGTGGTGCAACAGCCAAACCCTCCCGAAAGTGAGTTGATATAACTATTTATATATACATGACCCCAAAATCAATACTGGTTTTGGGGTTTTATTTTATTAAATAATGGTTATTAGGCAATGCTGCCTTATTTTTGCTTTTGGATTAATGCTATACCAATACAGAAAACGGAAAAATGTAGTTCCGGCTGGCAAATAATAGATACAATTCTTCCGTTTACTGTTGAAAAAAGTAATCTTGAGACGAGAATGATACCTTATTTTTTACTTCAGTCACTTCCGGTTTCTTCGGCTACAGACGTAAATAATTCATTTAATTACTTTCCTATTGCCCTGCAACTCCTTTTTGCTGTTGGATTTGTAGTGGTTATGATGGGAGTAACGCATTGGCTGGGCCCAAAAAGACCCACAGCCGAAAAGCTGGATAATTTTGAAAGTGGTATCGAAATCAGTGGAAATGCCCGCCAGCCCCTAGCGGTTAAATATTTTCTGGTAGCAATATTGTTTGTGTTGTTTGATGTGGAAGTGATCTTTTTTTATCCTTATGCGGTAAACTTCAGAGAACTGGGCTGGGAAGGTTTTGTGGCAGTGCTTGCTTTTGTTGGCTTTTTTCTCGCAGGATTTTACTATATTATAAAGAAAGGGGCACTGAAATGGGAAGATTAATAAGCGTGAGGCTAAAAACATCCGGCATGGTTTATTAGGATATTGAAAGGAGGAGAAGAAAAGAATGGATTTTCAGTACTGTTCATTTTAAATTTTAATTATGGCACGTCCGGTTCGGTTTAATATAACACCCAAAGAAAGAGATCCCCAGGGGCATATTGGTATAGCCGATGCTCCTGAAGGGTATACAGGAGAGGGCTTTTTTACAACTAAGCTCAGCGAAGTAGTTGGACTTGCCCGCAAAAATTCACTATGGCCGCTCCCTTTTGCAACTTCATGTTGCGGCATTGAATTTATGGCTACCATGGGAGCACATTATGATTTTGGACGGTTTGGTGCAGAAAGGATGGGATTTACACCCCGTCAATGTGATATGCTGATGGTGATGGGTACAATAGCTAAAAAAATGGGACCTGTGTTAAAACAGGTATATATACAAATGTCGGAACCCCGCTGGGTAATAGCAGTGGGAGCCTGTGCATCAAGTGGCGGCATCTTTGACAGCTATTCCGTTTTGCAGGGCATAGACCAGATTATTCCCGTTGATGTATATGTACCGGGCTGTCCGCCCAGGCCTGAGGGCATATTAGATGGTGTGCTGGCACTCCAGAACCTGGTGGGTAAAGAAAGTATAAGAAGAAGAAACACAGAAAAATACCAGCAGCTTATGTTGAGCTATGGGATACAGTAGTAGGAGGTAAGTAGTAAAAAGTAAGTAATACAGTAGCTCAGCACCATATTAAAAAAACAGGAAATTAATTATAAAGATTGTAGATGGAGTTAACCAATGATCATATTAAAAGCAGGCTGGTACAAAAATTTGGCGATGAAGTAACCAACTTCACCGAACCCTATGGCATGCTTACGTTTGAGGTGCCTAAAGAACTGAATCTCAAAGTGCTTCAATTTCTATATGATGATGCAGAATTAAGGTTTCAGTTCCTTACCGATTTGCAGGCGGTACATTATCCTGATAATAAAGGCAAGGAACTGGCAGTAGTATATCACCTGCACAATATCCGGGATAATGTGCGGATACGTTTTAAAATATATACTGCCATTGAAAAACCGGATGTGTATACTGCCACGCAGTTGTATGCCTGTGCCAACTGGATGGAAAGAGAAACCTATGATTTCTTTGGTGTCAATTTCGTAGGGCACCCTAATCTTAAACGGATACTGAATGTTGATGAAATGGATTATTTTCCTATGCGGAAAGAATATCCGCTGGAAGATCAGACAAGAGTAGATAAGGATGATGAAATGTTTGGAAGGTGAGAAACGAGGGAAGGCTGCGATAAAATCAAACACAAGAAAATACCTGAAAAGGTAATGTATGACAGAAGATGTATTACAACATAACAGGGAACAAAATATTAAACTACCCGATGGTTCTATTGAAAAGCAAACCACTACGCTTAACCTCGGACCTACTCACCCTGCAACACACGGCGTTTTTCAGAATATACTGGAAATAGATGGCGAAAGAATTTTATCGGCCGAAGCAACGGTAGGATATATACATCGTGCATTTGAAAAGATAGCAGAAAGACGGCCCCTGTACCAGATCACTCCGCTTACCGACAGGTTGAATTATTGTTCAAGTCCTATTAACAATATGGGCTGGCATATGACCTGTGAAAAGCTACTGGGTGTGCAAACGCCCAAACGTGTAGATTACCTCCGTGTTATTATTATGGAATTGGCCAGGATCACCGATCATCTTATATGTAATTCAGTTATAGGGGTTGACGCAGGCGCACTATCGGTATTCCTTTACGTAATGCAGTACCGCGAACTGGTTTATGAGATATATGAAGAAATTTGCGGATCGCGGCTTACCACCAATATTGGCAGAATAGGCGGTTTTGAAAGAAATTTTAACGCTACAGCATGGCAAAAATTAGATAAGTTCTTAAAGGAATTTCCTGCAGCTTTAAAAGAATTTGAAAATCTTCTCCAGCGCAACAGGATTTTTATTGACCGTACGGTAGGGGCAGGTCCTATAACGGGTGAAAGAGCGCTGAACTATGGATTTACCGGTCCTAACCTACGGGCATCGGGTGTAGATTATGATGTAAGAGTGCATACCCCTTATTGCAGTTACCAGGATTTTGAGTTTAATATTCCCGTAGGTACCACGGGCGATGTGTATGACCGATGGCTGGTGCGTAACCAGGAGATGTGGGAATCGTTAAAGATTATACGGCAGGCATACGAAAAGGTACAGCAATTCAAGGGTGAAGAATCGGAAGTATATCATGCCAATGTGCCCGAATATTACCTTCCTCCTAAACAGGACGTATACACGAAGATGGAGGCTTTGATATGGCATTTTAAGATTATTATGGGTGAAACCGAAATACCCGCCGGTGAAGTTTACCATAGCGTGGAAGGAGGAAATGGAGAGCTGGGTTTTTACCTGATCAGTGATGGTGGAAGATCGCCTTACAGGTTGCATTTCAGAAGGCCCTGTTTTATTTATTACCAGGCCTATCCCGAACTGATTAAAGGTTCCATGCTTGCCGATGCCGTGATTATAATGAGCAGTCTCAATTTGATTGCGGGGGAAATGGATGCTTAGGAATGTGGAAATGTGGAAATATGAAAATGTGAAAATGTGAGAATGTGGAAATGTGAGAATACGAAAATGTAAAAATATGAAGATGTGGAGATATGAAAATGGAGGGAGGCGGTCGGCAGGCGACGGAGCTTCAGACCGCAAGTAGAGATTTGAAAACCTGCCAGCCATAATGCTGGTTTGAAAATTTGAAAATGGAATTTTCCGAAGAGAAATTAAAAAAAGTAAGCGAGATCATTGCACGCTATCCCGAAGGCAAGCAAAAAAGCGCCTTATTGCCGGTGCTTCATCTGGCTCAGGAACAGTTTGGCTGGCTGAGTGTGGAAACCATGGATTATGTTGCTGCTTTGCTGAGCCTTGAGCCTGTTGAAGTATATGAAGTAGCTACCTTTTATTCGATGTATAATCTAGAACCGGTAGGCAAATATTTATTTGAAGTATGCCAAACCGGTCCATGCATGATCAATGGCAGCGACGATATTATTGCTTACATTGGCGAGCGCCTCGGTATAACCCCTGGCGAAACAACAGCGGATGGTTTATTTACTTTGAAAACAGTAGAGTGTTTGGGCGCCTGTGGTTATGCACCTATGATGCAACTGGGTAAACATTACAGGGAACACCTGACAAAAGATAAAGTAGACGCGATTATTGAAGAATGCAGGAATAATGCGGCCGCCAATAATTAATGGAGATGAAGCTGCTGATAAGCCAAACAATTTTGAAAAATATCCGTTCTAACTTTAGGATGATATGGGAAGAAAATTATTATTAGAGCACGCCGGCGTTGAAGGCATCAGATATTATGATGCCTATCGCAAAAAAGGCGGGTATGCAAGCGTGGAAAAAGCATTAAAGATGACGCCCGAAGCGATTGTCGAAGAGGTAAAGAAAAGTGGTTTGCGCGGACGTGGCGGCGCGGGGTTTCCTACCGGCTTGAAATGGAGTTTTATTGCCAAACCGGAAGGCGTTCCCCGCCATTTGGTGTGCAATGCCGATGAAAGCGAACCGGGAACTTTTAAGGATCGTTACCTCATGGAATTTATTCCGCACCTTCTTATTGAAGGATTGATCGTTAGCTCATTTGCATTGGGCAGCAACACAACATACATATATATACGTGGTGAATATGCATGGATACCCGATATTTTGGAGCAGGCTATCGCAGAAGCTAAGGTAAACGGTTGGCTGGGTAAAAATATTTTGGGAAGCGGGTTCGATTGCGAAATATATGTACAGCGCGGTGCAGGCGCCTATATCTGTGGTGAAGAAACAGCGCTGATTGAATCGCTGGAAGGAAAAAGAGGCAACCCACGTATCAAACCCCCCTTTCCCGCAATAAAGGGCTTGTGGGACAGGCCTACCGTGGTTAATAATGTAGAGACCCTTACGGCAATTGTACCTGTTATCAATTTGGGCGGTGAGGAGTATGCAAAGATTGGTGTTGGACGTTCAACCGGAACCAAACTTATTTCGGCCTGCGGTAATATCAATAAACCTGGTGTGTATGAAATTGATATGACCATTAGCGTGGAAGAATTTATTTTCAGTGATGAATATTGCGGTGGCATGGCCAACGGGAAAAAATTAAAAGCCTGTATCCCCGGCGGATCTTCGGTTCCCATTCTTCCGGCTAATTTATTGTTAAAGACCGCTAAGGGCGAAACCCGCTACATGAATTACGAGAGCCTGAGCGATGGTGGTTTTGCCACCGGCAGCATGATGGGAAGCGGTGGCTTTGTTGTTTTAGACGAAGACCAGTGCGTAGTAAAGCACACTTATACCATAGCCCGTTTTTACCGGCATGAAAGCTGCGGACAATGCAGTCCCTGCAGGGAGGGCACAGGCTGGATGGAAAAAATTTTAAAGAACATTGATACGGGAAAAGGGAAAATGAGCGATATAGATTTATTGTGGGATATACAGGGTAAAATTGAGGGCAATACCATTTGTCCGCTGGGCGATGCGGCAGCATGGCCGGTGGCGGCTGCCATACGCCATTTCCGGGATGAGTTTGAATGGCATGTACGTAATCCGGAAGAATGCTTAAGAAGGAACTTCGGACTGGCGCATTACGCCGATCCGCTGGAAGCAGTGGCATAGGTGTGAGAAAGAAAATGTAAACCTGAACACTTCATAGAATAGTCAATAACTTATAAAACTTTGCGCCTTAGCCTTTGCGGCTTTGCGTGAAACACAAACCATGGCTGAAGAAAAAAAATTATTCAAGGTTACCATTGACAACATAACTGTTGAAGTAGAGCCCGGCACCACCATCCTCAATGCCGCAAGACAAATTGGTGGCGAGGTAACACCGCCTGCTATGTGCTATTACTCCAAACTGAAGGGTAGTGGTGGTAAATGCCGCACCTGCCTGGTAGAAGTAGCTGCAGGCTCAACAGCCGACCCCAGACCCATGCCCAAATTAGTGGCATCCTGCAGAACCACCGTAATGGATGGTATGATTGTTAAAAATATCACCAGTGACCGGGTATTGGAAGCACGTGAAGGTGTAGTAGAGTTTTTATTGATCAATCACCCGCTCGATTGTCCTATTTGCGATCAGGCCGGCGAATGCGATTTGCAGGATTTGAGCTACTCACACGGAACGGAAGGCACCCGCTTCGAGTTTCAAAAGAGAACTTTTATAAAGCACAACCTGGGTCCTTACATTCAATTGCATATGACCAGGTGCATCTTGTGTTACCGTTGTGTATATGTGGCCGACCAGCTAACCAGTAAAAGAGTGCATGGTATATTAGACAGAGGAGATCGGGCAGAGATTGCTACTTATATTGAAAAAGCGCTTGATAATGATTTTATTGGGAATGTAATTGATGTTTGCCCCGTAGGCGCTTTAACAGACCGCACCTTCCGGTTTAAAAACAGGGTATGGTTTACAAAACCGGTAAAGGCACATCGTAACTGCAGTAAATGCTGCGGTAAAGTACATGCATGGTTAAGAGGCGATGAAATACTCAGGGTAACCGGACGTAAAGATCAGTGGGGAGAAGTGGAAGACTGGATTTGTAATGAATGCCGGTTTGAGAAGAAAAATCTCACGGACTGGGAAATTGAAGGACCCGCTGACATCAATCGTCATTCCGTTATATCCCAGGGACATTATTCAGGAAAGATCGGAACAACAAAGCCAACTGAAACCTTTCCCAATATAATGAATGGCAGGCAACCGAAGCTTTTGATGGATATACATAGCGTGAGCGAAGTAAATCCTCCGGACCTTAACCTGGCAGCGATACCCGGTCCCGCTCATTCAGGTGATTTTGAAGAGAAAAAAGAAATAAGCGATAAGCAGTGATTACCAGGAAGTGAAAAACGAAAAGAGGCAGTTATCCCTGTAACACATGCAAAGAAAATTCACGAATTGATCGAATATCAGAATATTAAAATTTATGACACTACTCGCTTTTGATTGGGGCTTTGCACTGGAGAAGCTGGTATTAATAGCTATTGTAATTACGGTATCGCTGGTAGTAGCAATGTATGCAACATATGCTGAACGAAAAGTAGCGGGCTTTATGCAGGATAGGCTTGGACCTAACCGTGCCGGACCTTTTGGTCTATTGCAACCTTTGGCCGACGGGTTAAAATTGTTTTTCAAAGAAGAGATTATCCCCAGTAATTCCAACAAATTTTTATTTATACTTGGCCCCTGCCTGGCAATGCTTACCGCTATGATGACGTCGGCGGTGATACCATGGGGCGGTACAGTGGAGCTTGGCGGACGCATGGTGGATTTGCAGGTAGCAGACATCAACATTGGAATCTTATATATTTTTGGTGTAGTTAGTCTGGGCGTTTATGGCATGATGATCGGCGGCTGGGCAAGCAACAATAAATATTCTCTTATGGCCGCGCTCAGGGGCGCCAGCCAGGCCATTAGCTACGAACTGGCTATGGGGCTTTCACTTATCGCTTTGCTGATGCTTACCGGTTCGTTAAGTTTAAGAACCATCACCGAGCAGCAAATCCAGGGTAACTGGTGGAATATCGTTTACCAGCCCTTAGGCTTTCTGCTGTTTTTTATTTGTGCATTGGCAGAATGTAACCGGGCTCCCTTCGACTTACCGGAAGCGGAAAGTGAATTGAATATGGGCTATCACCAGGAGTATTCTTCCATGAAACTGGGCTTCTACCTTTTCGCGGAGTACATCAACATGTTTATCAGTTGTACCGTTATAGCGGTATTATTTCTGGGCGGGTATGATATGCCTTTTGTGGACGAAGCGAAACTATCAGGAGCTAGCGCACTGATTGTGGGACTCGTGGCATTATTCGGCAAAGCCTTCCTACTTATTTTCATATTCATGTGGATAAGATGGACCTTGCCAAGATTCAGGTATGATCAGTTGATGAATTTAGGGTGGAAGGGATTGATCCCCCTGGCATTGTTCAATATGGTAATTACGGGAGCTATAGTATTGTTTACTATGAAAGCACATTGAATTAGTTGGGTTGTATAGCTGATAAAAATACTTTTGTACAACTTTTAAAACTTCCTTACCGGAAGAATCAAAAGAGTAGTTATGGATGCTTTAACACAAAGAGCTAAATTAGTTGACCGGAGGCCAATGAACTGGCTTGAGAAGATATACCTGTGGGAGATATTTAAGGGCATGAGTATTACCCTGAAACATTTTTTTAAAAAGAAGGTTACGATACAATATCCTGAAGAAACACGCCCTTTTAGCCCGGTTTTCAGAGGATTGCAGGTATTGAACCGCGATGAAGAAGGCCGGGAGAGATGTACTGCCTGCGGACTTTGCGCGGTAGCATGCCCTGCGGAAGCCATCACCATGGAAGCGGCCGAACGTTTGCCCGGCGAGGAACACTTATACCGGGAAGAAAAATATGCGGCTAAATATGAAATCAATATGCTGCGCTGTATATTTTGTGGTTTGTGTGAAGAAGCTTGTCCTAAAGACGCGATATATTTAAGTGAAACTTTTGCACCTGCCAATTACAGCCGCAAAAGTTTCATATATAGTAAGGATGATTTGCTGATTCCCGATCCTGTAACGCAGCCGGAGGAATATGCAGCGGCAAAAGGACTTTTGGATAAAAAGAAAAAATCATAATACTGATCTGACCAAAACGAACGCATTAAAATAATGGGAATAACACAGCTTCTTTTCTGGGTTCTTACTATACTAACACTTGGCAGTGCGCTGATGGTTATCTTCAGCAAAAATCCCGTTCACAGTATACTGTGGCTGATTGTAACTTTCTTCTCTATCTCGGGGCACTATGTATTGCTGAATGCGCAGTTTCTTGCTATTGTAAATATTATTGTTTATGCGGGTGCTATTATGGTGCTTTTTCTTTTTGTGGTGATGCTTATGAACCTCAATATGCCCGCACCACCAGTGAAAAAGAAGTGGCTGAAATTCGCCGGTGTACTATCCGGCGGAAGCCTGATGCTGGTATTGATAGCCGCTTTGAAAGATACTGAAAGTATGCGTCGGGAAGTATTGATGCACTCAGGTGATATTGGACTGATCAATAGTTTGGGAATGGTATTGTTTAAAGATTATATATTGCCATTTGAAATAAGCAGTGTGCTTTTTTTGAGCGCTATGGTAGGAGCAGTGGTGATAGGGAAAAAGAATTAGTGGTAAGGGGTAAGAGGGCAGATGTGAGAGGTGAAAAAGACAAAAAGCAAGGAATGCTGTGTAGTAAGTAACTTGGCGCCAGTACATTTTCCAAAACCTGAAACTTAAAACCTGTAACGTAAAACAAACATGACCATCAATCATTATATATTTTTATCAGTGGCGCTATTTTGTATTGGCGTAATAGGTGTTTTAACCCGCCGCAATGTGATCATTATTTTTATGTGTGTTGAGTTAATGCTGAATGCGGTTAATTTATTGCTGGTGGCCTTTTCAAAAATGCATTACCTGGCGGCTTCCACCTTTGACGCGGCTACAAAAGCCGGCACGGATGCACAGTTATTTGTATTTTTTATTATGGTAGTAGCGGCGGCCGAAGTAAGTGTTGGACTGGCCATCATCGTGATGATGTACCGCAATACCCATTCGATAGATGTGAATTTTTTGAACAGACTAAAACACTAAACGTACAGGAATAAATTGATCCTATTTTTAATTTATCTTTTGTACCTGATCTGATATGAGCAAATTAGTTTACCTGGTTCCCCTGTTTCCGCTGATTGGTTTTCTGATCAACGGGCTGGCAAGGAAAAGTTTATCCAAATCACTCACCGCCATCATTGGCTGTGGGGTTATACTGGCCTCTTTTATTATCAGCATTATCCTGTTTTTTGAAGTAAGAGCGGGACACACCGGTGTTGTAAAGCTTTTCGATTTTATTTCTATCGGCTCGCTGGAAATACCATTTGCTTTCCAGGTAGATCAACTGTCAGCTATTTTTATGCTTATCATAACAGGTGTGGGATTTTTGATCCATGTATATTCAACCGCGTACATGCATGAAGAAACCTCCGCTCACTATGCCCGGTACTTCTCTTTTCTCAATCTTTTTGTGTTTTCCATGCTGCTGCTGGTGCTTGGCTCCAACTATCTCATTATGTTCATTGGTTGGGAAGGCGTAGGATTGTGTTCTTACCTGCTCATTGGATACTGGTTTAAGAATACGGATTTTACCAATGCGGCAAAGAAGGCTTTTATCATGAACCGCATCGGCGACTTCGGCTTCCTGCTGGCTGTTTTCTGGATGATTCAGCAGTTTGGCTCATTGAATTTTGGTGAAATATTTGGCAAGGCCGCCGGTATGGAAATGAACGATATGGCTTTGGTGGGTATTACGCTGCTGCTGCTGCTTGGGGCCACCGGCAAAAGTGCCCAAATCCCCTTGTATACCTGGCTGCCCGATGCAATGGCCGGCCCTACCCCGGTATCGGCGCTCATACATGCGGCCACCATGGTTACTGCCGGCATTTACATGATAGCAAGAAGCAATATTTTATATACGCTCGCGCCCACAACGCAGGGTGTTGTTGCGGTAGTTGGACTGGCTACTGCCATCTTTGCGGCTACTATAGCATTAAAACAAAACGACATTAAAAAAGTGCTGGCATATTCTACCGTAAGCCAGTTGGGTTATATGTTTTTGGGGTTGGGTGTTGGCGCATATACCGGGGCTGTATTTCACGTAATGACACATGCTTTTTTCAAGGCGCTGCTCTTCCTCGGTGCAGGTTCGGTTATACATGCCATGCATCATGAACAGGACATCAGGAAAATGGGAGGATTAAAAAAGTATTTGCCCACCACGCACTGGACCTTTTTAGTGGCCTGTATTGCTATTGCAGGCATTCCGCCGCTCAGTGGATTCTTTTCGAAAGACGAAATTTTAGCTGCTGCGTTTTCCGTAAATAAAGCCTACTGGATTATAGGCGTATTGGGCGCCGCAATGACCGCTTTCTATATGTTCAGGTTATATGCCACTACTTTCCTTGGAAAATTCAGAGGGACACAGGACCAGGAGCATCACCTGCATGAAAGTCCCAAAGCGATGACCTGGCCACTGATCATTCTTGCTATTCTTTCTGCAGTTGCAGGGTTTGTAGGTGTGCCGGCGGCGCTGGGTGGCACACATCACTTAGCAAATTTTCTTTCACCTGTTTTTGCCGGGTCAGTTGCATTACAACATGCACCTCACCTCGATCATTCAACGGAATACCTGCTCATGGGCATTTCCGCCGGGGTTTCAGCCCTTGCTGTCTTATATGCGGTAAGCAGGTTCAGCAAAAAGCCCGATTTGCAGGATGCAACCGGTCTGGGTAAAGTGCTGGAAAACGCATGGTACGTTGATGAACTGTACGATGCAGTTGTTGTAAATCCCCTGCGAAGGTTATCGCTGCTATTGAACAACGTAGTAGAAAAACTTGGAATAGACGGTCTGGTAAATGGCGTAGGCAAACTGGTAAATTATGGCGGCCGCCAGTTAAGATTATTGCAAAACGGTCAGGTAGGTGCGTATATTTTAATGATGGTTGTTGCAGCGTTGGTTTTATTAATTATTCAATTGTTTGTACTGTAAGCTATGAACCCTAATGACGTTTTAATTACATTTCCGGAATTGCTGATATGGTTCCCCCTGCTGAGCGGACTGGTAGCCTTTTTCCTGTCAAAAGGCGATAGCGCAAAACGATGGGCGGTTACCTCTTCATTTATTACAGTTGCCATAGTGGGTGCCAGTTTCTTTTTCGCAGATAAAAATTATTTCCATTTTAATAATGTAAGTTATGTGTGGATGCCGTCCATTGGCAGCAGCTTTGCACTGATGTATGATGGAATGGGACGTATGCTTTGTTTGCTGACCGCGCTTGCTTTTCCACTTGCTTTTCTATCCACCTATAATACCAACTATTTAAAATCAAATAATTTTTATGGTTTAATGCTGCTATCCCAGGCAGGGTTAATGGGTGTGTTTTGTGCCATGGATGCGCTGGTGTTTTATTTTTTCTGGGAACTGGCTATTATTCCTATCTACTTCCTCGCTTCACAATGGGGTGGCGAAAAACGCATACAGGCAACATTTAAATTCTTTGTGTATACTTTTGCAGCATCGCTGTTATTGATGGTTGGTATCATTTACGTTTACCTGCATACGCCCGACAGTAGTTTTGCGTTGAGCTCTTTTCTTAAAACCCAACTTCCGCCAGGGCAGGAGAAAGTTGTTTTTTGGTTGTTTTTTGCCGCCTTTGCTGTAAAAATGCCCCTGTTTCCTTTTCATACCTGGCAGCCCGATACTTACGAACAAGCGGCAGCGCCGGTTACCATGATCCTGAGCGGGGTAATGGTAAAAATGGGGGTATTTGCACTTATTCGCTGGCTGATACCGGTGTTCCCCTATGCTACCGGTACATTCACTGATGTTGTGATTGGTCTTTCGGTGACGGGAATGGTTTACGCTTCCTGCATTGCATGGGTGCAGGACGACCTGAAGCGCCTCGTTGCCTATTCCTCTATAGTACATGTGGGGTTAATGTGTGCCGCAGTATTTGCCCGCAATCAAAGCGGAACCGAAGGGGTGATGCTGCAGATGTTCAACCATGGCATCAATATTATTGGATTGTGGATCGTAGTGGAACTGATCGAAAGACATTTTGGTACGCGAAAGATTTCGGAATTGGGCGGGATAGCATCCAGTTCACCGGTACTCACCGTTTTTTTAGTGATCATTGCCCTGGCTAATATTGCATTACCACTCACAAACGCATTTGTGGGAGAATTTTTAATGTTTAACGGACTTTTTCAGTATGGAAAATGGACTACTGCCATAGCGCTAACAACCATCATACTATCGGCGGTGTATACGCTCAATATGGTGCAAAAAGTGTTTTATGGCAATACCAACAGTATTACGGCTTCGGGTGCAGGTATGGTAAAAGGCAATGCTGTTGCGGCGTTAAGTATTGTGGTGATCATCATTCTTTTGCTGGGCGTGTATCCTAAACTGTTATTAGATCTTACAGAAGATACCGTTAATACGTTTATGAACCGGCTGGCAGGAATGTAGGCAAGTGGTAAGATGGTAAGACAGTAAGATAGTAAGACAGTAAGATAGTAAGACAGTAAGATAGTAAGATGGTAAGATGGTAAGATGGTAAGATGGTAAGATGGTAAGATGGAGAGGGGATTATTAAAAAAAGAAACAACAATTCAAAAGGGTTTTATTTAATATTATGAGTTCTATTATATTATCAGCATTATGGGGTGTGGTAATGATGTTCAGCGGGATATTTCTGAAAAAGAAATCCTCTGCGAAGTATATTGCCTTGCTGGGAATGCTTGCCCTGCTGACTGTTAATTTTCTTGAATACTACAATGTTTGGTACATCTACGCAGATATCGGTCAAATGTTGAAATTTTCTTCCTTCAGCTATATTTTTAATGCTATTGTTTTTGGGTGTACTTTTCTCTTTTTTATATTAAATGCAACGGAACTGGAAGCAATAGGCCCGGATGTATATGAATATTATGCCCTTATCTTTTTTGTGCTTTGTGGCGCAGGCATTGCGGTTTCTTTTAACACACTGCTGATGCTGTTCCTGGGAATTGAAATCATTACAATTCCATTGTATATACTGGCGGGGAGCGACAAGCGAAATCTCAAAAGCAATGAAGCCTCACTCAAGTATTTTTTGATGGGTGTTTTCTCAACCGGCATCATGCTTATGGGAATTGCTTTTTTATACGGGGCTACCGGTACTTTTTATATTGAAGGAATGAACCTCGGTATTGCAGCGTTGCAACCCATGATGGTTATCGGGATAGTATTGCTGATGATTTCCATGTCATTTAAAGTAAGTGCGGCGCCATTTCACTTTTGGGTGCCCGATGTTTATGACGGCGCGCCAACGCCGGTTACTTCTTTTATGGCCACCATTGTAAAAGTTGCATCCTTTGTGGCATTTCTGCATTTGTTTGACAATGCTTTTGGAAAAATTCATTCCGAATGGCAGTTGCTGATTGCCATACTTACCGCGGCTACTTTATTTATAGGGAATATCACTGCTGTTTTTCAGCAAAGTGTAAAGCGGATGTTGGCCTACTCAAGTGTAGCCCATGCCGGTTTTATGATGTTTGCATTGTTTGGATTAAATACTTTTGTTCGGGAGGGGTTGATATTGTATGCGGCGGCTTACAGTTTGGCTACAATAGGAAGCTTTGCCGTATTGGCCAAAATGAAAGATTTTTCGCTGGAGGGCTTTAACGGGCTGGGCAAAACGCAACCGCTGCTGGCATTAACGAACACTGTTTTCCTGCTTTCACTTACAGGAATTCCTTTAACTGCAGGTTTTTTTGCCAAGTATTACATGCTTATGGGCGCCGTGAAAAGTGGTAACCACCTGTGGCTGGTTATTTTTGCCGTGCTAATGGCGGCTGTAAGCGCATATTATTATTTCCGTGTTATCCAGTCTATGTATTTTAAAGAAGGTAATGCGCAGGTTAAGCCGGTTTCTGCTGTTTTTAAAGCTACTTTGGTTATAACCGCTGCGCTGGTTATTTTATTAGGCATATTCCCCAATTTACTGCTGAAAGGTCTGTATTATTAGAAATACCTGATCCATTCATCATAAGGCGCTTTGCAGATGGAATATGTATACGTAATTTTAAGTTTCATTACGCAGGCATGAACATTAAGGATACCATTGGGTTGGCCTTCAAAACTGTACGCGGAAATAAACTACGCACAGGCATCACCGTTGCCATTATTGCATTTGGTATAATGGCGCTGGTTGGCATTATTACGGCTATACAGGCAATGAACTCCAGTTTAAAAGACAGCTTCGCCACGATGGGCGCCAATTCCTTCAGCATCCGGTTCAGAGACAGGCAGGTTCGCTTTGGCGATGGTGGAGGAGATGTAACCAAAACAACCAGTAGCAGCAATAAAAAGGTAAAGAAATCCAACACTGGCAAGCCCATAACTTTTGAACAGGCCAAAGCATTTAAAGAACGATACAACTACCCGGCAAAAGTAAGCATAGGTTTGGGAGGCGTTGGCGATCAAACCGTTTTTTTTGAAAACAAAAAAACCAACCCTAATGTACGTGTATCGGGAGGTGATGAAAGTTATCTTGCATTAAATGGTTACGAAGTAGCGTATGGGCGCGATTTTAACCAACTGGATATTGAAAGCGGAAGAAATGTATGTGTGTTGGGTTATGATGTTGCGAAAAAATTTTTCGGCGAAAGGGTGGAACGAGCATTGGATAATATTATTCGTGTAGGCGCTAACAAATTTAGAGTTATAGGTGTTTTAAAAAGCAGGGGAAGCAGTTCATTTATGCGCGCCGATAACGCGGTATTTACTACCTATAATACCATGCGGCGTTTATTTTCTGTTGGAAATGCTTCCTATTATATAGGTGTTCAGGTAGAGAATGTTGACCAGTTGAATGGCGCTATTGGAGAAGCGGAAGGGGTGTTCCGTCCTATTCGTAATCTTACTACAACCGAGCAGAGTAATTTTTATATTGATAAAAGCGATGCATTGGCCGAAACTTTTATCGGGTTGCTGGGAAGCATTTCCCTGGCGGCTGGCGGTATAGGCTTTATAACCCTGATAGGGGCGGCCATAGGGCTGATGAATATTATGCTGGTAGCTGTAACAGAAAGAACAAAAGAAGTAGGATTAATAAAATCACTTGGAGGCAAAAAGAAAGATATCCGCCAGCAATTCCTCTTTGAGTCAATACTCATCAGCTTAATGGGAGCTGTAATTGGTATTATTCTGGGCATTATTGTTGGTAACCTGGTTGGTATGCTGATGAAGGTTCCGTTTTTTGTGCCCTGGTTATTGATACTGATTGCTATTCTTATTTGTTCTGCTGTGGGTTTGGCAGCAGGGATATATCCTGCATGGAAAGCTTCAAAATTAGATCCTATTGTAGCGTTGCGCTACGAATAATGAGCACCGTTCACCTCTCACCTCTCACCTTCACCTCTCCCCATCCACATATCGCTATTTTCCCGGATCCAGTATTTTTTCAATCCGGTCGTTTACATCCTGCAAATGATACCTGGTCATCCTGTCGCCGGTAGCAGGCAATGCGGCTTTAATCTCTGCCTGTAAATAACGGAGGTTGCCTTTAAGAACGGAAATGATATCACTTTTTTTGGTGTCTGTCATGGCCGCGGGAGCGCCGATACGAAACGAAATACCAGCACCCGGAAATACAGGCGGATTAATAATTTGGCCAACTCTTTCCACGTACGATTTTTGGAGATTGCGCCGGTAAATATCAATTGGTTTTCTTGCCGAAAGTTCACTCCATATTCCCTGCTTCAGTTCGTTGAGCATATCTGCTGCTTTGTAAGCATTGTTATTCAGTTCGGCTTCCATGCTCAGCAATTTGCTTATAGTATTGGTACTGATGAGGCGGTTTAAAACGGCGTCCTGCCGGTCGCTCACCACGGATACGCCTGTATTGCCAATGCGGTTAAGAATCACTGTATCAATAAGCCAGGATGGTGTGATAAATAACTGCTTATTCAAAAAAGCCATCGCCTCTTTCTGAACAGCTTTAGAAGTATAGGCATATACCGGTCCCTGCTGTTCTATTGTTTTAGGCGTTTCATATATGCCGCCTATATTTTTAGCTGCGTGTCCCATATATCGCCCATACTGAATGATTAGCTGCGTATATAAATCTGAAAGGTTTTGATAATCTGTATTTGGTTCTTTTGTCCATTCTATAAGGTTGGGAACAATGCGTTGCAGGTTTTTTACTCCATAAGCTCCTGCTTTCATTGCATTGTCGCCAAGATCTTCATTTTGTGATCGCGGATCATCGGCATTCGATTCTGTGCCAAACCAAAGTCGCCTGTCCTTTAATTTTTCTATGGTCAGTTTATTCAGAACAGGTACTTCCGCTTCGGGGGTAGCAGCCTGGGGATACCACCTGTAACCCCACTCAATTGCCCATTTATCATAATCACCTATACGTGGAAATAAACCCTTTTCGGAGATACTGTCTTCCGGCTGCGCCACATAATTAAAACGGGCGTAATCCATAATAGAAGGTGTATGCCCGTTGGCTTCCCCCCATACTTTATCTCTTAATTTTTCAACCGGTACCGAGGAGCTCGAACCAAAATTGTGCCGCAGGCCAAGCGTGTGCCCCACTTCATGGGAGGATACAAAACGGATAAGCTGCCCCATCAGGTCATCATCGAATTCCATTTTGCGTGCCCGCGGATCTGTGGGAGCACATTGAATAAAATACCAGTTGCGCAACAGGTTCATTACATTATGATACCAGTTAATATGGCTTTCTAATATTTCTCCGGACCGGGGATCGTGCACATTAGGGCCGCTGGCATTGGCCACAACAGAGGGCTTGTATACGATAGCGGAATACCTTGCATCCTCAAGGCTCCAGGTTGAATCTTCCCACGGCGCCGGCGCCGGTTTGGCAACAATAGCATTTTTAAAGCCTGCTTTCTCAAAGGCAGCCTGCCAGTCGTTAACACCCTGGATAAGATAAGGCACCCATTTTTTAGGCGTAGCGGGGTCAATATAATATATGATCTGCTTTTTGGGTTCTACCAGTTCTCCTCTTTTGTACTTTTCCACATCTTCTGCTTTAGGCTCCAGTTTCCAGCGAACGATGATGGAAACATCCTTTACACCTTGCGGGTTGGCGTCGAAATCGGTATAACTCCTGGCAAAATAACCTACTCTTGGATCAAAAAAACGTTGCCTGGCCGGCGCTTGCGGTAACAATACCATTGAACTGTTGAGCTCAAGGGTATACAATATATTTGGCACGGAGCCGCTTGTTCCGGGTGTTCTGGCTGTAAGGCTGCTTCCGCCTCCTTTACTGTATGTTTTTACTGTTTTAATTTCTACATTAACAGGATAGCTTTTTACATCGTTGATATAGGATTTGTCTGACTGGTAAGCGCCAACCTGAAATGTATTTTTGGCATTTCCTGAAAAAAACAATACGTCATTATCACCGGAAATATAATCTGTAAAATCTATTACGGTAGCTGTAGAATCTGTAGGGAGTACTTTAATATCAAATGCGGCTACAATGGGCAATACGTTAGAGTTGGTAACTGCTTTGTACATCGCCTGTGTTGAATCTTTAGATATTTCATCAAAAGAAACCTTTTTAAGAAATAATTTATTATTGGGCCCTTTTTCAAAGCGGATCACATTGCTTCCAATCTGGTCGCCGGCATAACCAAAGAAAAAATTACGCATACCGGCAGCCGCTTTTGAAATACGGTTTACCACCAGGATATCCCTGCCCAGAAGGGAATCTCCTATTTCAAAATAATACTTGTCCTCAAGCTTATGTACCAGAAACAGCCCGCTGTCTGTTTTGGCTTTAGCGGTAATAATTTCTTTATATGGTTTTGGCCCGCTTTTAGGTTTAACGGAAGGAGCGGGAGCTTTAAGCGCTGAATCGGTTGAAGGCGCGGGCTTTTTTTTATTCTGGGCGATTATTAAGGAGGCTGGAACAAGCAATAAACAGGCTAAAGCTAAACATTTGATGTGCATGCGGATCATATTTGATATTAGGGATAAAATTACTGATAGCAAAAAAATAATACAGTTCTTTATATAACCGGGTATTTTACTGCTGCAAAGGTATTGGCCAGGCTAACACAAACTATACTGGTAACCGATTGAGGTAATAAAAACAAAATGTAAATCTGTTGTTTGGTATAAGAAATTTGCTATATTGTGCCTCCCAAATAAAATTTTTTCTACTGACATTTAAACATTTTAATTTTTTTTTTCAGTAGAATTGTGAATCAAAACCACACACTTTAAAAATTGTAAAATCTTTAATTCAAAAAAACAAGAGTTATGGCTGAAACTAAACCAACCGCAACCGCATCTGCTGTGAAGGCATCAACATCAGTTCAACCTAAGGGAGGCAGCAACATTATTTCATGGCTCGCTCCAATCGTATGTATTGTTGCAGGGTATATTATCTGGAGATTTATTTTGGGTAGCGAGTCCGGCTTTACCAAGCCCGATCCGGAAGGTGGATTTTGGCCCAACCATAAAGGACCCATAGGCGCTTTGCATGGTATTTATGAAGGGGGGATTATCGTACCTATATTAATCGGTATGTTTTTAATGGTAATTGTATTTTCTATTGAACGTTTTCTTACCATTAATAAATCCACAGGAAAAGGATCCATTTCCGAATTTGTTAGAAAAGTACAATATCACCTGGCCAACAAAAATGTAGATGCAGCCCTTGCGGAATGCGACAGGCAGCAGGGTTCTGTAGGAAACGTAATGAAAGCGGGACTTCGCCGTTATAAAGAACTGATCTCTGATTCTGAACTTACTACCGATCAAAAAGTAATGGCTATTCAAAAAGAAGTTGAAGAAGCTACAGCCCTGGAATTGCCGATGCTGCAAAAAAATCTTGTTTTTTTATCTACTATTACTTCTGTAGGTACATTGGTGGCATTGCTGGGAACAGTAATGGGTATGATCCGTTCGTTCGGCGCCCTCGGTGAAGAAGGCGGAGCAGGTGCAGCGGCTGAACTTGCAGTTGGTATTGCGGAAGCATTATATAATACTGCTTTAGGTATTGCCACGTCAGCTTTTGCCCTAATTATGTATAATATATTTACAACTAAGATTGACGGAATTACATATGGCATTGACGAATCAGGATTTACGCTTACACAGAGCTTCGCTTCTCAATATAAATAAATAGAGGAATTGCGTATGGAATGTGCGTGGTATCGCATCTTAATAAGTCAATTAAAATATTTGTGAAATGAGTAAAGCTAAAATAGTAAGGAAAAGTACCTGGGTGGATATGACCGCTTTTGTGGATGTGTCGTTCCTGATCCTTACCTTTTTTATCCTTGCCACCAAGTTTAAGCCCGAAGAACCGGTGGAAGTTAAATTTCCCAGTTCTGTATCGGCCGATAAAGTGCCGGAAATGGATGCTTTTCTGGTAACCATAGATAAGGATGGAAGGGTATTTGTTCAGATGGACGATCCTAATGCCAGGCAATCCATAGCGAATAACTTAAATGAAACCCGGCAACTGGGGCTTAGTCCGGCTGATATTAAGGCTTTTACCAATGCACCCAGCCTTGGGGTTCCGTTTGGAGGTATGAAAGAACTGCTTTCCATGGATCCTGAACAGCAAAAAAATGTCAGGCAACCGGGTATTCCTGTTCCGGATTCTACCGGGGGTGAATTGTATTACTGGGTAAGAGATGCCAAGTCTACCTATGCCGGTAAAAAAATAACCTGGCTGATAAAAGCGGATGGCGAAACAAGGTATCCGGTTGTAAGAAATGTACTGGAAGCGTTTAAGCGAAATGATATCAATAAGTTTCAGTTGGTAACCAAATTCCAGGATGCACCTCCCGGAACACCGCTTTGGAATACGAAGCAGGAGATCATTAAAAAGGCAGGTGGCAGTTAACGCCGGATAAGATCAGGCAGGAAGGAACAGGATGCAGTAATTTTATATAACTTATTTAAAAAACAGTTTTATGGCAGATATAGATGTATCAGGTGGCGGCGGGAAAAAAGGGCCGGGCGTCAAAAAAGCCAAGAAACTTTCTACCAGGGTGGATATGACCCCCATGGTGGATCTCGGATTTCTGCTGATCACTTTCTTTATATTTTCCACCACTATGGCACAGCCTACCGCTATGCAGTTGATTATGCCCAAGGATACCGAAAACCAGGAGGAACAAACAAAAGTGAAAGCTTCCGGGGCTTTAACGATCATGCTGGGCAAATCAGACGGGGTGTATTATTATGAAGGAGATGATCCTACAAAAATTCAGGCTACCGACTATAAAAAAGTAAGGGAAGTGATTATCAATAAAAAGAAATCAACCAAACCCGATGATTTTGTGGTGGTAATTAAACCCAATGATGAAGCCAGTTACAAGAATGTAGTGGCGATATTGGACGAAATGGCTATTAATGAAGTTAAGAAATATGCGCTGGTATCTATTTCACCCGTTGAAAATGAATTGCTGGTGGCAACAGAAAAGGCCAACAATATTCAGTAAAAGTTTGTGGATTTATACCAATCCCCGCATCTCATATTAAATAAAAAAGATCATCATGGATGTAAGCAAAATACCGGGCGCCAGTCTTCTTGATATTATTTTTGAAGGAAGAAATAAAAGCTATGGCGCTTATGAACTGCGTACAAAATACAACAAGAGGCTTACTACTGCATTGATCATTACCGCTTCACTGGCCTTGTTTATTATACTGTTTTCCCTTTTGAGTGCCAAACTCGAAGGACCCAAAAAAGCAGTAGTAATAGAAGCCAAAGATGTGGAATTGACGAATGTGCAGGAGGAGAAGCCAATTGAACCACCGCCTCCGCCACCTCCAAAGCCGCCAGATCCTCCAAAGATTGAGATGGCCAAATTTACCCCTCCCAAAGTGGTAAAAGATGAGGAGGTGCAGCCGGAAGAAGAAATGAAGGAGATTGAAGAACTTAAGGAAGCTACTATCAGTACTATTAACCAGGAAGGCGTTAAGGACCTGGGTATTGTTGCCCCTCCTGTTGAAGATAAAGGTGGCGTGGTAGCGGCCCCAGTTGTAGACGAGGAGGATAAAGTGTTTCAGAAAGTGGAAATTGAAGCCAAATTTCCCGGTGGCGACAAAGCCTGGGCAAAATATATTTCCAGGGAAATAAACCGTTACATTGATGAATTGCAGGACGCCGGTAAAGCAGGTACCTGTGTGGTTCAGTTTATTGTGGATAGGGAAGGGAATATAAGCGAAGTGGAAGCCTTGACCATGAAGGGAACTAAATTAGCCGAAATTTGTGTAAATGCTATTAAAAGAGGTCCCAAATGGACGCCTGCCGAACAAAACGGACGTAAGGTAAAAGCCTACCGCAAACAGCCTGTTACCTTCCAGATAGCTGAGCAATAAGTGTAGTAGTTGTTTTAATAATCATGTTTATACAGTCCCCGTTGTTATAAAACAGCGGGGATTTTTTTTATATGAAATGTTCTAAAAGAAACGCAAAATGGTTTATGGAAAATCCATAAGATACCAGTCTTATAGATAAACATATGATATGGCTGATCTTAATCTTCCTGTCCCGGGCAAATCAAAACGTGGATCTTCTGTAGCCAGAATGTTACGCATAGACATGACGCCCATGGTTGATTTGGGATTTTTACTCATTACATTTTTTATTTTTAATTCGGTAGTAAGTAAACCCTCGGCTATGCAGCTTTTACTGCCTGCTGATGGCCCAGCCACGCCTTTTTCGGAAACCCGAACGCTTACCGTATTATTAGGAAACAATGGCCGTACGGTTTGCTATGGTGGCTTTGCGAAAGAACCATCCAGCCTGCATATAGTGAACCTGTTTTCGGATCCGCAGGCTTTGCGTAATATAATCATAAACCAGCAGCTTGTTATTAAACAGGCGTTGGGTAAAGAACCTTCACTAATGGTGATTATTAAACCGGGTTTGCAGAGCAATTACCGGCAATTGGTAGCCGTGTTAGATGAAATGACGATAAGCGGGATAAAAAAATACGCCATAGCAGATATGGATGAAGCGGATAGAAAATTACTCCCGTCTTCGCATTAACAGAGTTGTATTTTTGCGCCATGGTGCACACTTTTTCAGCATGGAATGATACAATTGTAGCGCTGGCAACACCCCCGGGTATTGGAGCCATAGGCGTTATACGGTTGAGTGGTGAAAACAGTATCATTATTGCGGATGCATTATTTAAGGGTAAGGATCTGTTGCTCCAGGCTTCTCATACCCTTCACGTGGGGATATTAAAAAATGATAATGAAGAGCTGGATGAAGTGGTGGTATCATTGTACAAAGCGCCCAAATCGTATACAGGTGAAAATATAGTGGAGATCAGTTGCCACGGTTCACCGTTTATTCAGCAGCAGATCATAGCAGCCTGCATACAAAAAGGCGCCAGGCTGGCTAAACCGGGTGAGTTTACCCAAAGAGCATTTTTAAATGGAAAGATGGACCTTACCCAGGCGGAAGCCGTTGCGGATGTTATTGCGGCCCATTCCCTGGCGGCACAGCAAACAGCGCTCAAACAATTACGGGGCGGTTTTTCTTCCGATCTAAAGGAACTACGTGACCAGTTGATCGGGTTTGCGGCACTTATTGAACTGGAGCTCGACTTTTCCCAGGAAGACGTGGAATTTGCCAATCGTTCGCAACTGGAGCAACTCATTGCGACGCTAAGGGAATCAACTACACAACTAATGCATTCATTTAAATTAGGCAACTCCATTAAAAATGGAGTAAGTGTAGCAATTATTGGTAAACCCAATGCGGGCAAGTCAACCCTGCTGAACGCGCTGTTAAATGAAGAAAGAGCTATTGTAAGCGAAATTGCAGGAACAACGAGGGATACCATTGAAGAAGTGCTGAACATTAACGGCGTTTTGTTTCGCCTGGTTGATACAGCAGGTATAAGGGAACATTCAGCCGACCATATTGAAAATCTTGGAATAGAAAGAAGCAGGCAAAATGCCGCAAAAGCCGATATTATTATTCATCTTACAGACCTTACCGATAAGGATCAGTCGGGCATTACATGGCTCAGGCAATATGGTGAAAAAGTTATTGAAGTATACAACAAGAACGACCAGGTTTCTCCCGAAAATCTTCATGCAAATGCTTCAGGAGGTGGTCCGGCGCCGGGAATATATATTTCTGCTAAAAATAAAGAAGGTATTGAAACGCTGAAATCAGTGATGTATGAAAGGGCAATTGGTGAAACCATTAAAACCGAAAACACAATCGTTACCAACGCCCGCCATTATGCCGCTTTAAAAAAGGTATTAGAATGCCTGAACGATATCAAAGCGGGGATGGATAATAACCTTACTGGCGACCTGCTTGCACCTGATATACGCCGCTGCCTGTATTACCTGGGGGAGATAACCGGGCAGGTGGAAGCAGACCGGGATATACTGGGAACAATATTTGGGAAGTTTTGTATCGGAAAGTAATTATCTTGTCTTTGTTAATTATACGCCTGTTTTTCAACTAATATTCGCATAGAAAAAACTTGTCTTCATTGTCGTAAGCCCTTTACCGCAAAACTACCGTTACCAAATACTGTTCATTCCTTTGTGCCCGGATTTACAGGATGATTGATAAAGGACAACTCAAAGCTGGAAAATTAGGAAGTCGTACAATCATTTCCCGCAAAGCAATTGATAACCTCTTTAATACTTCGGTCGTATGAATGTAACACTTAGAGAACGTCAAAAAGACAATAAGATAAGCCCGCCTTGCAGAAATATACCTGCAACACAGTATCCTGATGTTTAACAACCCGCCCCGCCAGCAGGATAGCATCTCTTTTCAGGGGGGCGGTAATAAGCGGAAGTTTTTTGAGGCCTGCCCCAAACCTTTACCCGTGCTGAGGCGGTAAAGCTGAGGTCGGGTTTTAGCCTTGCAGCTCGTACCGTGGATGAAATACTCCGCAATGCCCTTCCAGCCCTGTTAAACAAGCCAAAAGCCGGTTTTTACCAGAAATTGTGAACCCCAGGAGGGGCAGACCGGGCAAAATTAAATCTAAATTTCGGCAGCAATTATAATTTGCTGCCAATTTATAGTTGTACTATCTTTGGGAATAAACAACAAAAACAGCCATCGAAAATCCTAAATTACATATCAACAAACTGAAGGAGCATTTTAAAGAAACCAGCACTTTTAGCACAAGAGATATTGAGCAGTTCTACAATGGGTTGGAACCGGGGGTAAAATCCACTACTGTTAACTGGCGGGTATATGCGCTGGTACAGTCCGGCATTCTTTCCCGTATTGGCAGGGGTAAGTTTGCATTAGGCAAGGGCCGGATTTTTTTACCGGAGCTTTCCGCTAAAATCAAAACCCTGTTCAGGGATTTGCAAAAGCAGTTTCCTTACCTGCGAATCTGCATCTGGAACACTTCAGTACTCAATGAGCTGATGTTGCACCAGCCCGGAAGGTTTTATACCCTGATAGAAGTGGATAAAGAAGCCACTCAATCGGTGTTTTACTTTTTGAAAGAAACCAAAAAGAACATCTTCCTGGAACCGGATGCTGAGATTTTAAGTTTATATGCTTCTGCCGAAAAGGAGACCATCATTATTAACTCATTAGTTTCGGAAGCACCGGTACAGATGATCCAGGGCGTGGTAACCACCACGATTGAAAAGTTGCTGGTAGATGTTTTTTGCGATGATGTGCTTTTTGCAGCCCAGCAGGGCAGCGAAATGGAAACCATCTTCAGGGAAGCATTTGAAAAATATACCATCAATGAAAACAAGATGTTGCGGTATGCCAACAGGAGGAGGAAGAAAGAAGCATTCAGTAATTATTTAAACAGGGTATCAAAATTCCGGCAGCAAACCCTTTAAGCTGCCAATTTATAGAATATGATCAGCAAAGAATCACTAACTCCGGAATGGATAGACAAGGTATCCAAAGCCAACCGGAACGCCGATAAAATATTGGTGGAAAAGGTGATCCGTGCCCTGCTGGTGCTGGAGGGCTTATCGAAATCTAGGTTGTCCTTTATCTTCAAAGGCGGCACAGCCCTTATGCTCTTGTTCGATTCTGCCAAACGACTGTCAATTGATATTGATATTATACTCACAGCGGAAAAAGACAATCTTGATGAACTGCTGAAAGCATTTGCAGAAGAACAGGGCTTTAGCAGGGTAGAATTACAGCATCGGGCCGCCGCCACATCCATTGAAAAGGCTCATTACAAATTCTTTTATACACCGGTGCATAATACAGCAGGCGAAGAAGCCATTTTGCTCGATATACTTTTTGAAGCCAATCATTATAAAAACATACAGCCGCAGGAAATCAAATCAGGCTTTCTCATTACTTCGGCAAAACTGGCTTCAGTAAATATGCCTTCGCTGGAAGATTTGTTGGGCGATAAACTCACTGCCTTTGCTCCCAACACCACCGGCATTCCTTACTTTAAAAAGGAAGACAGTATGAGCATGGAGATCATTAAACAACTCTACGATGTGGGGAACATCTTTGATGCGGCAGAAGACCTGGATACGGTGAAGACAACCTTTAATAAAATTGCAGCAACCGAAATACTGTACCGTGAATTAAAGGATGGCAAACCATCAGATGTGCTGGACGACATCTATCAAACATCACTTTGCCTCTGCTTACGGGGTGCAGTAGATAAAGAAAATTTCGATCAACTGCAAAAGGGCATACAACGGGTGGAACGCTTTATATTTTCAGAATCCTACCACCTGGATAAAGCCATTGTTCATGCAGCCAAAGCCGCTTATCTGTCCCGGTTGATTGCAACGGGCCAGAAAGCATTTGAGAAATTTACCCATCCCAAACAGGTGGCTGATGCGATTATCGAACAACCGCACAATACCAAACTGAATAAGCTGAAAAAATCCAGTCCGGAAGCATTTTTCTATTGGTGGAAAGCCATATCGCTTTCATAGTCTTTGCAGGTTTGCAATGCGGTAAATAAATTATTTTTAGGAACAGGACATTAAATCGAATAAAAAGAAAAGTAATAATAAAGCTGAATGAAAAGAGATACCGACATATCAAGTGAAGTTGCCTCATCTGGAACACTGCCAATGATGTATTAAGAGATATTTTCCAACGCACGGAATATTCCGACATCATTTATCTAATGGTGTTGATCCGCAGGAGTGAAGGTGTGCTAATTGCCAAAACCGATGATTTAAAAAAGCAACTGGAAAACAATTGGCTCAGGTAGATGATGCCACGCAGCAGCAAATCCTCAACGGTAAACTGTTGCAGGAAATCAAATTCAACAATACCAGCATTTTTACCTTGCAAAAACTGGCAGATGAAGGCGAAAGCAGTATCAAGAATAATTTCATCAGCTACTTGAATGGCTATACCGATAACATAAAACTCATTATTGATCGCTCAGGTATTCGTTCACACATAAATAAGCTGTCCGAAGAGGAGATTCTTTTTACACTCATTAAAGACTTTTCAGAAACCAATCTTAGTCCGACCAAAGTGAGTAACATCAAAATGGGTTATGTGTTTGAGGTGGAAAATCCACGCAAACTGATTGCTCTTCCATTCTTAATTATACGCCTGTTTTTCAACTAATATTCGCATAGAAAAAACTTGTCTTCATTGTCGTAAGCCCTTTACCGCAAAACTACCGTTACCAAATACTGTTCATTCCTTTGTGCCCGGAGAGCCTGCAAAGGCCGTAGGAAAGAAGAGAAGGTAGAATAAACCCTTTCGGGTATAGTATCAGTATTTCTATCTGCTATTATACCCTATCGGGTAAATAAATAAGTTTTATACCCTATAGGGGTTTATTGAATGTTTTTTATAAAGGCAGTATTGTTGAAGTTGGAACGCATGAAGAGTTATTAAACACAAACGGCTTGTATTATGAAATGTACACCTCTGGTGAAACCTAACCCTTCGATCGGGTTTATGCTCCAAAGTACGAAATTGAGTGATAAACTTCTTCAAACACCTGGTTTTGTTGTTGACATACGATGCCAGGAGGAAGCTAATTAGTGACTTTTTTAAACCCTATCTATTCACCCGTACCAGCGTATAATCTTCACCGGCTCCGTTGTTCAACTTCAATAGCCTGCCGCTTTTTACTGCAATGAAGTAGGCACTGAAGTTGTGTGTTTTGCCGCCATAGCGGTTGGTGGCTGTAATCTGCCAGTTACTTACAGTAAAATCTCCTTTATATTCCTGTTGAAAGGTTTTCATGTTTCCCACGGCGCCGGTGGCTCCATTATGGATGCTTGTGTAAGTGCCATTGTTATTAAAAGTGAATTCGGCACTGGTAGCTGCAAGCGTCATGCCTGCATATCCTTCATAACCGGATGGGCTGGTATAATACCACTGGGCGGTTGAAGTATTTCCGTTTTGCCATTTGCCCAAAAGATCCTCGGCTGCTACAGCAAACTTGTTAAACCGGTCCATAGCAGCAAGGTCAGACATGCCAAAATCATTCGCCATCGGATAAAGGGCCCTGAAGGCTCGTTCATCCGTGGCTGTTCCAATCACCAGCTTAGTTGCATTAGGCACTATTAGCAGGTATAATCCAACAAAACATGACTTCCCGGTTCTTTTGTCCATGGCATATCCCTCCATATAGGGCGCCTTCATTATGGCGCCCCCATCATTAAATTGTTTTGACTGGGTAGTGAAATATTTTGTGAGGTAATTATCCCAATAGTATTCAACATCTCTTAAGCCGGTACCGCTGAACTGTGAGGCATTATAAGGAACATGAAAAAGAAGATAAACGGAATTATTTCCTTTTTCCACCATTACATAATCGTTATGTATAGAACTCACCCACCCATCGTCAAAATCCGAACGGTTAAACCGAAAGCCTGCAGCAGCAACAGTTGTATTTGCCGGTTTTGTTGGTTGTGTTTGTGTGGCGGGTGTGGTCAACTGCATGGACGCTATGAAATTTTCCATGTCGGTGATGTAATCTTCCTTATTCATGAGCACCAGCAGGCTCACCCCCGCTTGGTTTTTGGTAAACAGGCTTAATATGGCAATACCATTGCCGCCATCATATTGAAAAGCTTGTGCGCAGGATTTCATTTTCCAGCCGTCGGTAAAATCAGCATTGGTAAACTCGGGCTTGCCGGAAGGTTTATACCTGTTGGTTACGAGTTCTTTCCACTCGTTGTCAAAAGCGAGATTGACATCCTGCGCTATTGGCGTGCTTTTGAACAATGAAATCACACAGTATCCCCCGTTGGCCTGGTTGGTGGCGGTGTAAGTGACCCGGTCGGCGGTCAGTTCTTTTTTCCAGTTTTTCGGCGCCTGGAAGGATACGATGTCAAAACTTTCCTTTGTTTGCGCCATTGCATTCATAAACAGTAAAGCAAGGAAGGCAGTGATTATATTTTTTACCAGCATTTGATTTTTTTATTAGTCATTTTTTATGGGCCCACAAAGGCAGACGGATTTTCATTCCACAGATTATTTATTTTCTTTGATGCAGCGGCAGGAATATCCGTTCGTGGCTAACGTATAAATTCTGCCCATCGTATTTGAATTATAATTGGCGTGGCGGTTCCATAAATACAGCAACCCATAGCGATCATCATATATGGTGGATGTCCAGAAATTACCGTATTGGTTAATGGTGGAGTACTCGCCGTTATCAAGCCTGGCGCCTGCGGGCTCTATGGAAAATCCGCCTGAATTGTTGGCGGAAAATTGGGACGCCTTCCAGTTGCCCGTGGCTTTTAATTTTTCCGCAATAGCTCCCCTTTCGCCCGTGCGGTTAAGTTCGGCCGCAGGTAATCCCAAAAACAACTCAAGTTCATTCCAGTCTTTGTCTGATGGCACCCGCCAGCCTTTGGGGCACAACTTGTCGCTGGCAACTGCATAGCCGTTATACAATTTTCCATAAGTGATCTCGTAGCGGGGATTATTTTCATAAATGCTGTAAGCGCCGCTTTTTGTTTGTTTCCATTCACTATCGTTGAGGCCGGTGGCGATGGTAGTACTATCGTTGTATTTTGTTGTTCGTAAATTTTCTTTCAGCCAGTATTGGTTACCGGCTTTTAATACTGTGTATTTATTGCTGTCGAGGTCGTAAACAGCAAGCAGGTTTTTATCTTTCTTATCAGGAGTTTTCCCAGTCCCAACTTTGTCAGCAACCTGTGCGCTACTGTTGAAGAAGCTGAAGAGTAACAGGAAAAATAAAACGGGTTTCAGTAATGGTTTTTTCATTGCCGGTTTATTTTTTTGTTTTGGCGATAGTGGACACAATACCGTCGGGCGATAATTTCCGAATGGCATAATTACCTCCGTCAAGAATATAAATATTGTCTTTACTGTCTATTGCAATTCTTACTCTTGCAGGAAAATTAAATAAAGCGCTCAACGCAGGTCCGTCTTTGTATCCTTCTTTGGAACGACCGCCCATATTTGAGCCGCAGGGTTGTATAACACTTGCTCCTGCAACAGTAGTCACTTTATTATTGGCTACTTTAATGATGCGGTTCATGCGATGGTCAGCAAAAAACAGTTCGCCTTTTTTGCAGAACACTATTGGGCCTGGCTGCACCAGTTCGGCTTTACTTACATCGCCCTGAGAATACACAGGGCAGATATCCCTTTTACCACATTGCCCTGCCACAACCGTTACCGTACCATCTTCAGCAATCTTTTTGATGCACCGTTCTGCCACGTTGCCCGCAAAGAGGTTGCCCGCCAAATCAACACCAATTCCATCTACCTGGTTTAGTTTTATCTTGCTGCCGTCCTTATCCCTGAATGTAATGAGTTCACCATCTGGCGTAAGTTTATGAAATGCCGATGTGGCCAATTTGTTTATCCTTTCTTCGCCATCAAGGCTTTCAGAAAAATAGATATTGTCCTGTTTATCCATGACCATAAATTCTATCTGGCCAAGTTCCATCGGCCTCTTTGCTGCTTCTGCCCAGTTATTCTGATAATTTTCATTCCCTGCATGGATAGTGAATTTACCATCGGGGCTCAGTTTCCAAATGCTGTTCATGTAAGGTTTGGTCATGAATATATTCCCTTTTGAATCGGCCACCATCAATTCAGCATCTGGTGCTACGGAACCTCTGAAACCTTTCGCCACATCTTCGGAAACATAACTGGATTTACCGTCCGGAGTAATCTTCATCAGCATCCGTTCAAATTCGATGTACAAATTATCATTGGCGTCCACCACAATTTCCCGTGGCGCCCACGGAAGTTCAATGGGTTTCGGTTGTGCAATAATTGCATTTACACTTATAAAAATGCTTAGTAACTCTAATACTGTTTTTTTCATAATTAATTTTTTGTCAGTATTATTTTCGGTTTGTATTATTTAAAGTTTGAAATTCATAAATTTCGTACCCCCGCTGGGTTTAGCGCCATTCATGATGCTGTATTTACCTTCAATACCCACATGGGTAATACTGCCTTTGATGATAGGAGAAATATTGCTGCTTGCACTTCCCTTTGCACCGCCAAAACCGGTTTTCACACCAAGTCCGCCTCCGAGTTCAATGTCTGTGATTCCCCGGTTGGTAAGATGAATGACTGTTTTGGCCTCCGCTTTGACCTGGGTATTTATTAGCTCAACAACCTTTTTCGCCCCAATTCCCACACTCACGCCTATTTCTACCGTACCGTTTTCCTGTTTGGTGTCGCTGTTAATAATGTAGTTACCACCCAAACTAACACTGGCAGGCCCAAGGGGAATTTTGGTAAATAATTCCACCGTCATAATATCACATCGTTGTACCCATTTACCAATCAGCGGAACATAAAATTCACTTACATATTCACAGTTGCGGTCGTAAAAATTGGCCAGGGTTGTTGAGGTGGATAATGATTGTTCTTTCGGTTTCGGGCAGGTGCCGGCCGGTTGCTCAAATTGAACCGGAGGCGACAGTAGCGCTGTTAAAAACTTTTGCTGCAAATGCAGCTTGATTACCTCATAATCTTCTTTAAAGTGTGCATAGAGCGAATACTCAGCTTCTTCATTGATCATTACTTTTAACTGTGTGATATATGCCATGTAGCGGTTATGTACCAATGTATTGGCATCAGCCAGGAAAGCGTTCCTCACCTTATTAATGTCGGCACAATGTGATTCAAAAGGATTTTGTTTTCCTTCTCCGAACAGCGGGGCATATTTTTCTTCAATGGCCTGCTCCCTGCTGTTGTAGGCATCCTTTATTTTTTCTAAATCCTCATTGATATTCAAAAATCTTTCTTCGGCATCAAAGAAGGCATAGTAGGTATTTTTCCCTGATCTTTCCTGCAACAACTTCATTTTATAAGCCGCTTTGTGTGCAAGCCAGGGTACCGGGAAACTTGATTTCCCTGCAAATACTTCTTTCTGCCTTTTTTCCATCATTATTGCAGCCTCTTGTTCTGCAGCCGTCTGTTTTGCCATTAGTTGATTCAGTTGTGCTTTACATTTTTCTCTGAAAGATCCCCATTGAGGTTGCAAGACCTCAGACTCTTTTATGCTCATTGGAAATGGAGGAGCAATAAAGTTACCGAGCCCGAAAGCGTCTTTTGGTGTATTCATTGCCCACTGTACCTTGGGCTGTTCATCATTCTCGTTTATCAATTGTCTTAACTCAAATTCTTTTTCTTCGGTGAATGCTTCTTCCAAAGATTGTTTAAGGGCTTTTTTTGCCGCTTCCTTATTTCCTTTTTCCGCTTCTATTTTTGATTTGGTATGCAATGCCTGCGGATTACGGGGATAAAGGCGTATAGCAGTATCAATGTATTTACCGGCCATTTGCATATCGCCCAGGCCATACCAGGCCTGCCCGATATTATTCACTACGGTATAATCACCCGGATATTTTGCATTCAGCGTTTGAAGTATTGGTAATGCCAGGTGTTCACCACCACCTGTATTTAACATGGCTGCATAGTTGTTGAGATGAGTAGGGTCAGCCGGATTTGCCAGCGTTACTTTACCCATTAGAAATACTGCTGTTTCATATAGCCCAACGATATAACAATTCAATGCAATCTGGGCCAGGGTAGCCCCGCTTCCATATTGCATCACCATCGTATCGGATTTTGTTTTTACCCAATTCAGTAATTCAGGACGCATTGCCTGCTGCACTTTTGTATGAGTGGCTGTTAGATGAGTTTTTAATGCAACATCGGTCAGTGATTGTTTATTAATGGCCGCAATCCGCTTTACATCTTTTACAGGAACTTTCCGTTGCGACTCCAGTTCTGCATCCGCATATTCCTTGTCAGTGAATTTGGGCAGGGCCTTTAAGTCCGGCATTTTTATTCCCTGTTCCTCCAGGGCTTTTTTTGTTTCCGGATCTTTCATCAGGTCTTCTATTTCCTTCATCATTTCATTCACTTCCTGTTGGGTAGGCGGTTTTTCTTTTGCAGCAGGTTTCGGTTTTGTTTGAGCTGCGCCGGTAATACTGAACCCGCAGATCAAAAAGAGCATAACAATTATTTTGTTCATTGCTTTTGTTTTATTGCAAATAATAAATTTCATCATGTACATTAATTGAAGGATATTTCTACAGTAAAGCATGGCATGAATTAGTTGAAACTAACAGTTATATTTATCTTCAAAGATTGCTTTTTCGGATGGCTTGTTGTATCCCCTAAAAAGGGATATTCCATCTGTTTTTTACCCGTAAAATCGGGACTTATTTACTGATACTTTTCAGTTTATTTGTAACATTGATTAAAAGTTTTGCATGCAACCATCAAAGCCGGTTCTTTTACTATTGCTAACACTGTCTCTTTCTGTGGCCGGCTCGGCTCAGAAGCAGGATATAAAGGATAGTTTATTGAAACGTGTGGCAGGCGCTTCCCGTGACAGTTCGCTTATACCGGTGCTACTGTCTTTGCAGGAGCAATACTTTAATAAGAACAATGACTCGGCGCTTTATTACCTTACACAAGCTGAACAACTCATATTAAAAACCGGAGCCAGTAACTGGTTGCATAAATGTTACCATGGTTTTGTTCGTGTGTATCATGCTGAGGAAAACTACCCGGTGGCGCTTCAATACAACCTCAAAATGCTCGAAGCTGCCAAAGCCGCTAAAGATCCTTTTAAAGAAGCTTTTTCTTACCGCACATTGTTTAATGTGTATCACAACCTGCGGATGAATGACTCTGCGGTAAAGTATGCTTTTCAGTCATTAAAGATGACAGAGGAACTGAAAGATACTTTTAACCTGGCCACTAACTATGGCAATCTTTGCTGGTTGTATATGGATCTTAACCAGTTTAAAAAAGCCATAGAATATGGAATAAAAGGAGTTGAAGCAGGAGAAAAATACAGGGATACCACCGGGTGGCTCATAGCGCTCAATAATCTTTCCATATGTTATCACCGCACCGGGGAAAACCTTGTTGCTATTCCGCATCTGGAAAAACAACTGGAGTTGGGTAAACTTTTTAACCGCCGCCGTTCAGTAGAAAGAGCCCTGGTTAACCTGGCTACCTGCTATTTTCATCTTACCAACGTAAAAGGTCTCGGGGAAATAACAGCCATCATGAACAGCGAACTGGATGCTAATCCAACCAGCGACTCCCGGATCCTGAGTTATCGGGAACTTGTAAATGGATACAATCAATTGTTGCAGGGCAATCTTGATCCGGCAGAATCGTTCTTTAAGAAAAGCGTGCAGGCGGCGCTTGAAGATTCAATAATTGACAACCTGCAAACAGCCTACTCTTTATTGGCAATGGTTAATGCCGCACAAAAGGATTTTAAAGCAAGCATATTTTACAATGACCAGTGGGATAAAATCAATATGCTTTCTCATGAAAAGGAATTGTCAGAATATGGAATAGAACTGGAAAAAATGTATGAAACAAAGAAGATGGAGGGCCAGCTTCAAATGCAGCAAACCATCATCAGGCAAAAAAGCAGGATGAGCATCCTGTTGCTGGTTGGCATTGCATTGCTGGTGTTGTTGATCATCCTCGCTTTCAGGAATTTCCGTCACCGTCAACAACTGCATATTAGCAGGATTAACCAGTTGGAACAGGAAAAACAACTATCAGCTACTGAAGCCGTTTTAAAAGGTGAGGAACAGGAAAGGACCCGCCTGGCCAAGGACCTGCACGACGGGTTGGGAGGTATGCTGTCGGGTATTAAATATTCCTTTCAAACCATGAAAGGGAATCTTATCATGACATCTGAAAACCAACAAACTTTTGAGCGCAGCCTTGATATGCTGGACAGTTCCATCAGGGAAATGCGAAGGGTGGCACATAACCTGATGCCCGATGTGCTGGTGCATTATGGATTGGATGCAGCCATCAAAGATTACACTACAGAATTAAATAACAGCGGCATCATAAAAGTGGTGTATCAGTCTATGGGAATGGAAAATAAAAAGATTGAACAATCGCTGGCGCTGGGCGTTTACCGCGTTGTGCAGGAACTGCTCAACAATGTTGTAAAACATGCAGGAGCTACTGAAGTGCTGGTGCAGTTATTTGCTGAGAACGATAAACTGGTTGTGAATGTGGAAGACAATGGAAAGGGAATGGATGCGGCACAATTGGAAAAAACGGGGGGCATGGGCTGGAAAAACATACGGTTGCGGGCGGGCCTGCTGAATGGCAGCACGGATATCCAGTCTGAACCCGGTAAAGGCACGTCGGTCAACCTTGAATTTATACTGAAGTAAATGATAAAAGTTTTTATCACGGACGACCATTACATGGTGATAGAAGGGATACGGTCCCTGCTTATCAATGAAAAAGACATTGAGTTTATCGGATCGGCATCCACTGTGGCATCATGCAGGGCGTTTATAAAAAACCGGCAACCCGATGTGCTGTTACTGGACATTAGCCTGCCCGATGGGAACGGTATTGATTTATGCCGCGAACTTAGGAAGGAATACCCGCAGGTTTTCATTTTAGGGTTAAGCACTTTTAACCAGGCAAGCTATATCCGGGATATGATGAACAGCGGTGCATCGGGCTATGTGTTGAAAAATGCCACACAAAAGGAACTTACGGAAGCCATCCGTCTTGCTGCTATCGGACAAACTTATATGGCATTTGAAGTGGCCCGGGCAGTACATGATTCAGAAAAAAATACATCGCTGGAGATTGTTTTAGGCAGGCGGGAAAAGGATATTCTGAACCTGATTAAAGAAGGACATACCAATGCGGAAATGGCCGACCTGCTGCATTTGAGCAAAAACACGGTTGATACTTACCGTAAAAGCTTATTGTCAAAACTTAATGCAAAAAACACAGCCGACCTGGTGCGATTGGCGTTTAAGTACAAACTGATTTCTGAATAGGCGCATATTTTCAATCCCGGCATTGAGTTTGCAAACCTTATCCTGGTTTCTACGGAGGCGAAGAGGTTTCCCTCGCAACAAAAATAAAAGCAAGCGCATGCTTTTATTAACTTTGCATTATTGTCACTCAGTTGGGCGGAGCTAAAGAAACAAGGATGAAAATATTTTCAAAAGGGGTGGTATTTACCCCGGAGGGAATATGAGCCGCTGTAAATAGATTTTTGTAATGAATGGAGAAAGAAAGGTTATTTCGTTTACGGTGATCAGTTTTGGAGAAGATTATGTGGTGCAAACCTATGAAAATGAATACCGGAACCTGATGGCGCTGCTGAATGATAAAATATATATGGAGGATTTCGGGCAATGCGGCGGGCAGGGCAGGTGCGCTACCTGCCTGGTGGAAGTAACGGCGCCGGGTGGCGGATTGTTAACCCCCGAGCGGAATGAGCAGTCAACCATAGCCAGGAAAGGTGCGGTAGAGCAAAATGCCAGGCTATCCTGCCAGATCTTTATCAGCGATGCCCTGAACGGAGCCGTCATCAACATCCCCGACGACCTGCTTTGATTCAGCTACTACGTGAATGAAAACTGATGACACAATTATTGGCTGCGCTAAAATATAACAATCATGGATACACGAATAACGATCAGCGACAAGCAATCTTTTTTTCAGATCCTGGAGCAACTGCATAAGGAGCAGCAAAAAGTATCATTGTTGTACGACAACAACGGATTAACCCGGTATGAAGGTATGATCCGTTCCATTCTTACCGGCCCATCGAAGTCTTGCTTAATGTTGCAGGATGGATCGGAAATTGTCATCTCGTCTATAATTGCCGTAAATGGAATTTTTGCTCCTGATTATACCGAATGCTGAACGGCAAAACCTTGCCTGTAGCGGCATGAAATGATTCTGAATGATTCGTTCCTTATTTTGAAGCAAAGCGATGCGATAATTTGGAATGCGCCCGATTGTTGGCTCATCATCTGTTTTAATACAAAATCAATAACTTTAGCAATGCTTTTCATCTTCTTTATACAATGGTGGCTGCCATTTTTTGCACCCCCAACGCCACAGTTCCGGGAGCAGGTTATAGATAGTACTGTTTCTATTGGGTATGGTGTAGCGCTGGGTGATGTGGATGGTGACGGGAAGCCTGATATTTTACTTGCCGATAAAAAGCAGATTGTATGGTACCGCAACGGCGACTGGAAAAGAAGGGTGATGGCGGAAAATCTTACCGGGCATGACAATGTGTGCATTGCCGCGCAGGATATTAATGGCGATGGAAAAGTAGAAGTAGCTGTGGGGGCACAATGGAATCCTTCGGAAACAAGTAATGCGGAACAGTCGGGCGCGGTATTTTATTTGAAACGACCTGTTGATCCTGAACAATTTTGGAAACCTGTACAATTGCCGCATGAGCCCACAACCCACCGCATGAAATGGGTAAAATCGGCTGCCGGGGAATATTATCTTGTTGTGTTGCCCCTTCATGGACGGGGCAATAAAGCAGGCGAAGGGGAGGGGGTTAAGATAATGGCTTACGGATATCCGGCTAATGGAAAAGGCAAATGGAAAACATATATCTTAGATTCGGTAATGCATCTTACACACAATTTTGATTTTAAAGACGCTAAGAATGAAAAGCAAAGTGGTTTATATGTTGCAGGAAAAGAAGGGGTTAGATTTATAGAAACCAATTTTCTCAAACAGCCTGCTGGCAAAGCGGCAACAATACGGGGTATAGACAAGGGCGCAGGTGAAGTGCGTGTGGGAGATATTGCGGCTGGCAAAAATTTTATTGCCACTATTGAGCCGATGCATGGTACAGCAGTAGTAATATATTTAAGAGATGATGATAATGCAAAAAGGATTGTGCTGGAGGATGATGTAAAGGAGGGGCATGCATTGGCTGTTGCCGATTTTTTGGGTATTGGAAGCGACCAGGTAGTAGCCGGATGGAGATCACCCAACAAAGAAGGAAAAGTAGGCGTGAAGTTGTATGTGAAAACCGATACTGATGGCATGCAATGGCAATCGTACTGGATAGACAATAATGGAATGGCTTGTGAAGACATACAGGTTATGGATATGAATGGCGATGGCAAGCCGGACATTGTTGCCTCAGGAAGAGCGACTAAGAATCTTAAAATATACTGGAATACATCAGGTCAATAGCCCTTACATAGCGCATGCTGCTGTGTATAAATCATAACTGAAGTTTCGACCGTATCTTTGTGCCATCTTATCATAAAGGATTATATATTATGGACAGAAATTTGCCGGTAGAAAGGTTCCTTGGTCAGCAAGGGCTTTTGCCCGGGTTGCGTATAGCAGGTGAAAAAATTCTAAATACAGAAAGATTGTCAGAAGAGGATGGTCTTGTGCTTTTTGAAAAAGCAAGTTTACCTTTTGTTGGTGCTTTAGCCAACCTGGTGAGAGAAAGGCTGCATGGCGACAATACCTATTTCAATCGCAATTTTCACATTGAGCCTACCAATGTATGCGTATTCAGTTGTAAATTTTGTTCTTACAGCCGATTGTATGCGCATCGCGAAGAAGGTTGGGAACTGAGTGCTGAACAGATGATGGACATTGTACGCAGTTATGATAACAAACCGGTTACAGAAGTACATATTGTAGGAGGTGTGCATCCAAAAATGAACCTTCATTTTTTTGCAGATCTTATGCGGCAAATCAAAGCGCATCGTCCTGAGCTGCACATCAAAGGATTCACTCCTGTTGAACTGGATTACATGATTCGCAAGGCCAAACTTTCGGTTGAAGAAGGAATGAAACTCATGCATGAGGCGGGTTTGGATTCTTTACCGGGCGGTGGCGCCGAAATTTTTCATCCTGAGATCAGACAGCAAATATGCGATGATAAAGTAGATGCGGAAGGCTGGTTACGTATTCATGAAGTGGCTCATGCGCTCGGCATGCACAGCAATGCTACTATGCTGTACGGGCATATTGAAAAATACTGGCACCGCATTGATCATATGAAAAGATTGCGCGACCTGCAGGATAAAACAGGCGGTTTCAATACATTCATTCCTTTAAAATTCCGCAATAGCAATAATGAAATGAGCCACGTGCCGGAATCATCTGTAATTGAAGATATGAAGATGTACGCTGTGGCGCGGTTGTTCATGGATAATTTCCCGCACCTGAAAGCATACTGGCCCATGCTGGGCCGGCAAAATGCCCAGCTCACACTGTCGTTTGGCGTAAATGATATGGATGGAACCATTGATGACACTACGAAGATTTATTCCATGGCCGGCAGCGAAGAACAAAATCCTGCAATGAATACAAATGAACTGGTTGCCCTCATTAAACAGGTAAAACGTAAGCCTGTAGAAAGAGATACTTTATATCATGCAATTAAGGATTACGGTTTGGAAACAGCGATTCTTTAACCTGTATTTTGCAACCTCTGATCTTATAATTTTTTAATCTATAGCTTTAACCGTTCCGCTGCCGTTTATTTTTGACGAAACAGAACCACCTCCTTTGTAAGCGATATCGCCACTGCCATTGATTGTTGCGTCTAATTTTACACTGGCAAATACCCTGATGCTCCCGCTGCCCAACGTTCTTACAGTGGCATTTTCCGCCTTTAGTTCTGAAGCATCTATTTCACCGCTGCCGGTGGTGCTGCATTTAATATTTTTGGTATTGCCGCTAAGATCAATATCTCCCGACCCCGTTATTGACGCTTCCACTGCGGGGGCATCCAGTTCAAGTTTTATATTTCCCGATCCCGTTACCTCCACTTTTATCTCATCGTTGTTTGAAAATTTGTTTTCCCCTGTAATATCTCCCGACCCGGTAACCTCAATCTCTTCCAGTTCAGACACAGTTACATTTACCACTACGTCTTCGCGGGTATTGATATTGACATTATCTCTGTATTTTACAATTAATTTGCCGTCGTTTACAAAGGTTTCTACATACGGCAGAATATTCTCTTCTCCTTCAATTGTTACGGCACGATCGGCTCCTTTTATAAGGTGCACATTCATGGAGCCGCTGAGTTGAATACCTTTAAAACTGTTCACTGTTCTGGATTCCGTGATGGTGTTGCCATTTCCCTGAACCTTTTCACGATAGCCGCAGGAACCAAAAGCAATAATTGCCACAATCGAAAGGAATATATTTTTCATGTGAAGTTTTTTTGCAGACAAACCTAATATAAATCTCTAATAACCGGAAGCAATTGCAATAAGAACCAAAAAACAAATAACAAGAACCAGGAAAAGTCAAATCCGAAATATCAAATCCCAAATCCGAAGCTAGATCCAATTTCAAACCTGTCCGCCGTGGCGGATCTCAGATCTCAAATTTCAAATCAGGTATTCGCCTGTCGCTGGCTGTTCCTCACAAAACCACCTGATAGTTAACTGCTGACGGCTAACGCCTTACTGCTATCTTTTGCACCAAATCGTTCAATGCTGATTCAACAGAGGGAAATATGAATTGAAACCCTGTTGCACGGATTTTATCGTCGTTCAGGGTAAGGCTTTTAACCAATTCACTACTCATTTCTCCGAGTATCCATTTTAGAATAAAACGGGGAACATATGCGGTAATATAAAATGATCCTTTCATTCTTTTTGCCAACTCAACAACAAGGGTTTTATTGTCTACAGGTCTGGGAGCAACTGCATTGTAAGCGCCATTTATCTGTTCATTTTCCAGGGCATACATATAAATGCGGCATATATCATCAATATGTATCCAGCTTTGCATTTGTTTGCCATTGCCCAATATAGCCGCTATTCCAAAACGTACCGTTCGGGCAAATTCTTTTAATGCGCCACCCTTAATACTGAGTACCAGGCCGGTTCTTATTTTTACCAGCCTTTTTCCAATCGCCGTTACAGGTTCAATGCTTTCTTCCCATGCTTTACAGGTTTGCCCCATAAAGCCGGGTGCGGCAGGCATATCTTCCGTAAATGATTTATCTTGTTTTTGCAATTGGCTGTCATCGCCATACCAGCCCATAGCAGAGGCATTAATAACAGCTTTTACTTTGTTGGCATTTTCCTTTAAGGCCCTCACAATGAGTAGCCCGCTTTTTATCCTGCTTTCCGCAATTACCATTTTCCTTTTGGCTGTCCATCGTTTATCTGCAATACCCGCTCCCGCAAGATTAATAATATAATCAGCTTCCTGCACTGCTTCCGTATCTATAACTTCTTTATCGGGGTTCCATATGGCGTACGAAGGATTTAAAACGCCGTCTTTGTTCTGTTTTTTTTTGTTCCTGGTGAGAATAATAACCTGGTGTCTTTTTTCAATAAGCATTTCAGTAAGCCTTCCGCCTATTAAACCTGTTCCTCCTGTTACGAGTACTGTTGCCATTGTGATCAGTAAAATTAAGAAATATCGGTGCTATAAAAAAGAGACGGCAGGTATAAGCCCTGACGTCTCTGATAAATATATGCTGAAAAAATATATTTTTTAAGGGAATGAAGCTGCATTCACTTACTACCTACCATTTACCGCTTACTACTCATTTCCATCAGTCTGGTTTTTTCCCATCTAAAAAAGTATTGATGGTGCTTATTTGTGTTTTATCATTTTCGTCGGTTTTGACCGTATAATTGCTGTAAAATTTTTCAACCGATGCCAAAGCATCCTTTAAATGAAAATTGCGGCGAACATAAGCCGGCACAGTTTCAAACTCATTGTTTGGGTCGGCAGCATTTACATTGTACGACAAGTTGCGCAACTTGTTTAAACGTTCTGCTGCACGGCGCTTTTGATCTTCGGCCTCGTCCTGCATTGCAGGTTCCTCGGCTGAATGGTTTTCACTTTGAGCTGATCGTGCCATGGGCCTGTTCGCCGCATTAGGATCTTTAATCACCATTTGCATTTCATTCAGCTGCCCGTCGGCCGGTGTATTAGTTTGCAAAGGGGATGGCTCTTCAACAGGGTTAGTTTTGGATTGTAATTGATCAGGTTCCTCAGCATAGATATTGGATGGCTTTGATAAATAACCACCTGACGTCGGGGTGGTGCTAGCTTCTTTATTTGATATGGTATAATGATCAACTTGTGAAATTACGGGTTCAGTGCTTGCTGGTGAATGCTCAATGGTTTCAATGGCTATGGAAGGCAATGAAGGTAATGAAGTTATTGATAAACTCAATATTTCTTTATCATCGTTTTTTGTTTTTTCGATGGATGGAGAAGCGGCAGTTAAATCCATAAAATCCTTTGTTTCAGGTATTTCTATTATTTGTGGCGCCATGGGATCTATTATGGCTTCCACTACAGACGTTTCTTTTGGCTTTGGTTCATTTCCGTCAAGCGTGAGAATGATCTTTTCTTCTTTGCCCGCTTCCTTTTTCTCAATGGGTTCATTGATGGTGTTTTTGTTTTCAAAGCCTGTGGCAATAAGGGTAATACCTATTTTATCGCCCAGTGAATTATCATAACCCAATCCCATAATCACATTGGTATGCTCGCCTGCCTGGCTTAACAAATAGTTCTGGATTGTATCTACCTCATCCATTGTAAATTCAGTTCCGCCTTCGGCAGAATTAATATTGATCAATATCCACTTGGCGCCACTGATATCATTATCGTTCAGCAACGGTGAATTAATAGCATCCTGAATAGCCTTTTGCGCACGGTTTTCGCCATCCGCAGTAGCGCTGCCCAGTATGGCTACACCACCGTCACGCATAACCGTACATACATCGGCAAAGTCAACATTGATCTGACCGGTGGAGTTAATTACATCCGTAATGCATTTAGCCGCAGTGGCCAGCACATTATCTGCTTTTGAAAAAGCGGCACGCATGGTTAGGTTACCATACTGGTGACGCATTTTGTCATTGCTGATCACCAGCAGGGTATCAACATAGTCTTTTAGTTTACTGATGCCTTCTTCGGCCTGAACAAATCTTTTTTTACCCTCATAGGCGAAAGGGGTGGTAACTATTCCTACCGTAAGTATCCCTAAGTCTTTGCATATTTTAGCCAGTATAGGAGCGCCTCCTGTACCGGTGCCACCGCCCATACCTGCAGTAATAAATGCCATTTTCGTATTTACCTCGAGGATGCGTCTTATTTCTTCTAAGCTTTCTTCAGTTGCCTGCCTTCCAATATCAGGGTTGGCGCCTGCTCCAAGCCCCTGCGTGAGCATGGGCCCCAGCTGCACTTTATTGGGTACCTTACTTAATGCCAGTGCCTGCGCATCTGTATTACAAATAATGAAATTTACGCCTTCAATATCCTGGCTGAACATATAGTTCACTGCGTTGCTTCCGCCGCCTCCAACGCCAATTACTTTAATGATGGAGGATTTCTCTTTAGGCAAATCAAAGTGTATCATAATAACGGTTAATTTAATCTTATCAGTTCCTAACTAAATAAGAGATTGTGAAGTAATGGGTGGTTCGTATTTTAAAATGATGATTTTAATAACTTATTATTTCAGTTGTTCATCTCCTTCCTCTTTAAATAGTTCTATTAACCCGCCTTTAATGGAGTCCATAAATTCTTTAAGACTTTTGGTGCGCTTTTTTGTTTTTTCAGCTCCAATACCTTTTTCTTTTGTTTTGGTTTTCCGCGCGTTGTGTTCTTCAGTTTTTTCTTCCTTTGGGATCAACGTTTTGTACTTTTCTTTATCTATAGAATTCTCGTATACATTATATCCTTTTAGTATTAATCCTATACAGGTGGCATACATGGGTCGGGTTAATTCTTCAATATGTCCGGATGCCAGGTGTTCGTTGGGGAAACCTATACGGGCATCAAGCCCGGTTACATATTCGGAAAGTTGAATAAGATGTTTGAGCTGCGAGCCGCCACCGGTAAGAATGATGCCGCCATTGAGCATTTTATTTTCCAATCCAACCTGTTTAAGGTGATAGGTAACAAAGTCTAATATCTCGCTCATCCTGGCCTGTATAATGCCTGCAAGATTTTTTACGCTGATCTCCTTCGGCGTCATGCCGCGCAAGCCGGGAATGGTGATATAAGCATTGCTTTTGGCTTCATCTGCCAGGGCACTGCCAAACTGCACTTTCATTTGTTCTGCCTGTGTTTTTAAAACGCCCAACCCGGTTTTAATGTCATTGGTAATATTTTCGCCACCAAAAGGAATTACGGCGGTATGTTTTAAAATGCCTTCGTAAAATACAGCGAGGTCGGTAGTGCCTCCACCAATATCCACAATCACTACGCCCGCTTCAAGATCTTGTTCGCACATTACAGCCGCAGCTGATGCCAGGGGTTGCAATACCAGGTCTTTTACGGAGAGGTCCGATTTTTCCACGCTCCTGTTGATATTGCGGATAGCATTCCTGTCGCCGGTAATGATATGAAAATTAGCGCCCACTTTTACGCCGCTGTAGCCTATAGGGTTGGTGATATTCTGAAAATTATCTACTGTAAATTCCTGCGGTATTACATCAATGATCTGGTCGCCTGCAGGAATATAGGTTTTGTACTGGTTGTAGATCAACTGGTCAATTTCGCTTTGTGCAATCTCCTCATCGGTATTATGCCTTACAATATCGCCCCGTGTTTGCAGACTTTTAATATGATGACCTGCGATGCCTACGTATACTTCGCTTATTTCGAGATGGGGATTGGAGACGTAGCAATTTTCCAATGCGGATTGAATGGCTTTAATGGTTTGATCAATATTCAATACCATGCCATGTTGTACGCCATTGCTGTTGGCGCGTCCAAAGCCTAATATTTCTAATTTGCCGTATTCATTTTTTCGCCCTGCTATGGCCGCGATCTTGGTAGTTCCGATGTCCAGTCCTACAATAATGGGTTGTTCAGTGTTCATGGTGGTTGGTTTATTGCTTTGTGTAACTGTTGGTATTGTTTGATTGGTTTCGAATGATAATATTCCGTGTGGTATCTCTACGTGTGGCTACCACTTGTCCCCTGTACTGCACATTAATGGACGAATAAGTATTCCATCCTGCTTTTGCGAGCACTTCTTTATAAAATATATACAGCTTTCTGAATTTCGATTCGAGATTATAGCCGTCTCCCAGCACAATAGTATGCTCTCCGATTTGCGGTAATAGTTCAAAGGTTTTTTGTTTTGTATAATCCACCTGCTCTATTTGTGCCATCCAAAAAGGATCGGATCTTATAAATTCACTAATGGCTCTCACCTGCAGGAGCAATACGCTGTCTGCCCTGTTCCATTTTGTCTTGTCTAAGGGGCAGTTGGTGAAAACCGGTACAACGGCCGAAAATTTACTGCTCAGCGGCAGGCGAACAAATGCCTTGTCTATATAATAACTTTTGCCGCCAGTTGTAAAGATCCTTGCTAACGGCTCCCGTTCCTTTATTTTCACCTGCAGTACTTCATTGTTATCAAAGAACAATTCAGCATCTTTTATCCAAACATTACCTTCCAGGGTTTGTTCCATCCGCTTCAGGTTAAATTCGGTCAATACTTGGCCCTTAATAACAGGCATCATATTGTTGAGCATTCCCCTTATATCGTTCTTATCCGCAAAAAGATTATTCTTTATATCCGTGATCTCTATTTCCAGTCCGCTGCATATTTTATCATCCCTTTTGCGTATAGCTGCAATCAGCAGCACCACCAGCGCTACTCCTGCTCCCACCCATAAGGCGGCAGCAATAAATCTCCATATTTTTCTTTTGCTTAGCCGCATATTATTATCAGCTTTTTTCTTTTCACCTTTCACTTTTCACCTTTCTTCAGTATCTCCCTTACAGGCTGAGCCAGTTGATCAATATCACCCGCTCCTGCAGTAATTAAAAGGTTGGGTTTGTTTTGATCATACTTGTTTTTTATCCAGCTCAGCGCTGCTTCTTTATCCATCAGATGTTTATTTTCATTTTTCATTTTGTCAAATATCAGCTTGCTGCTTACTCCTTCTACCGGTAATTCTCTCGCCGGATAAACCGGTAACAATATCACTTCATCTGCCAGGTCTAAGCTTGCCGCGAATGTTTCAGCGAAATCCCTGGTGCGGCTGAATAAATGCGGCTGAAAAACTACTGTACATTTTTTATCCGCGAACAGCAGTTTCGCTCCTTTAATTAAGGCTTCCAGTTCTGCAGGATGATGCGCATAATCATCAACATACACTGTTGTATTGTTGTCTGATGGAGGAATGATGTACTCAAACCTCCGCTTTACGCCTTTAAAAGCTGCAACGGCCGCTTTAATTCTTTCATCTTCAATACCCACCTGCTTTGCTATTGAAATGGCGGCAACAGCGTTTTCAATATTATGCAAACCACCCATATTCAGTTCTATATTCTTTAGCCATTCGCCTTTTATATGCACATCGAATACATAACCGCCCTCCTTGTTACTAATGTTTGCCGCATATACATCGGCGTTATTGTTTTGAAGACTGTAAGTAAAATGATGATCCGCTTTGAGTTCATTTTCTCTTATTAGCCCCCTTTTGCTGAATAATACGCCCCCTTTTTTTATTTTACCTGCAAAATCAATAAAGGCCTGCTGCATTTCATCTTCCGTTCCATATATATCTAAATGGTCGGCATCCATTGCGCCGATAACAGCTATATCGGGATGAAGCTTTAAAAAGCTTCTGTCGTATTCATCGGCTTCCACTACGCATACATTTCTTTCGCTGCTCCAGAAATTGCTGTTATAGTTGGCTGCTATACCACCCAAAAAAGCATTGCAGCCATAACCCGAATGACGGAGCAGGTGCGCTGTCATCGTAGTGATGGTAGTTTTACCATGTGTTCCTGCCACGCATATATTAAAAGAACTTTTGGTGATCTCACCCAGCACCTCGCTTCGCTTTAAAAGGGTATAGCCGCCTTGTTGATAATACAGCAATCCTTTATGTCCCTTCGGTATAGCCGGTGTATATACTACTAAGCCGGCATCTTTAGCTATATGTTTTTCATCATCTTCATAGTGCACAGCTATTCCTTCCTGCATCAGTTGCTTTGTTAGCGCGGTTTCCGTTTTATCGTAACCACTTACTTTTGCTCCTCTTGCTTTAAAATATCTTGCCAGTGCACTCATACCTATTCCCCCGATACCTATAAAATAAACTTCCTTTATGTTGTTAATTTCTATCATTTCCTTCGGTTCAAATTGCTTCCAGGACTTCTTTTGCAATCATTTCATCTGCATTGGTTACAGCCAGCCGTGCGATATTGTTTTTTAATTGCTGCCGTTCCGCATCATTTAAGGTCAGTGCTATCGCCTTGTCTGTTAAAATGGTTTTTGCTTCACTGTTTTTAACGACCAGTGCCGCCTGTTTTTTTTCCAGGCGATGAGCATTTACCGTTTGATGATCTTCCGCTGCAAACGGAAAGGGTACAAATATCACCGCTTGCTTTGCTACGCACAATTCCGCAACCGACATGGCCCCCGACCTGGATATTACTACATCAGCCGCGGCAAAAGCGTTTTCCATCCTGGTTATAAAATCATTGGTCCATATGTTTTCTTTTCCGTGCGCCAATTGTTTTGCCTGCTCCGCAAATGGTTTTCCTGTTTGCCAGATCAACTGCAGTTTGTTTTTTTCAAAATCTGTTATATGCGCGGCAATGGCTTCGTTAATGGACTTTGCGCCAAGGCTTCCACCCGTTACCAGAATTGTTTTCTTTTCGGGGTTCAATCCAAAAGAAAGAAGCGCTTCCTCCCTGCTGATGCCGCTGTTTGCGATTGCCTCTCTCACAGGATTACCGGTAACCAGTATTTTTTCGGCCGGGAAAAATTTTTCCATACCATCGCTGCCTGTGAAAATCTTAGTCGCTCTTTTGCCAAGCAGTATATTTGTTTTTCCGGCAAATGAATTGGCTTCATGAATGAAGGTGGCTATGCCTTTTTGCTGTGCATACCGAAGTACGGGAAAGCTTGAATAGCCGCCGACCCCAATTACCCCATCGGGTTTAAATTGATTCACGATCTTTCGTACCTGCAAAAAGCTTTTGATGAGCTTAAAAGGCAATCCAATATTTTTGATCAAAGAACTACGGTTGAATCCCGCGATATCCAAACCTTTAATAGCATAGCCGGCCTGCGGTACTTTTTCCATTTCCATTTTTCCTTTCGCGCCTGCAAACAATATCTCTATGGTACTATCCCTTTTTTTTAATGCATTGGCAATGGCTATCGCCGGAAAAATATGACCTCCTGTTCCTCCTCCCGCTATGATTATTTTTTTTGCCAACACATTTTATTTTATAATTCACTATTCTTTAGCGTGACTGTTGCTGCTGTTTTCCCTTCCAGTTTTTCCGCGTTTCTTGCCACGCTTAATATAATTCCTATAGACATACAGGTAAATAAAAAACTGCTACCCCCCATACTCACCAACGGTAAGGGGACGCCCGTAACAGGGAACAGGTTTACATTTACCGCCATATTAACCAGTGCCTGTATAACCAGTGTAAAACTCAGGGCCAGGGCTAAGAATGCACCAAAAGCAAAAGGACATTTTTTGAAAATGCGTATGCTTCTGAATAAGAACAGCAGGTACATAAACAGGATAAGTATACCACCTGCCAATCCATATTCCTCAATGATAATAGCATATATAAAATCACTGTAAGGGTGCGGTAAAAAGTTGCGCTGCTCGCTGTTGCCGGGCCCAAGTCCAAACCACCCACCTTTGGCAATGGCGATTTTTGCCTGCTGCACCTGGTAGGCGGTTTCTATTTTATCGGCATAGGCAAAATCCTGAATGCGTTTTATCCATGTTGGTATACGCCCAACACTTAGTACGGCCGGCAGTTCTTTTGATTGATGATCTGCCTTGTTGTAATAAGCAAAAGCAATGCTTACTAAAAAAATTAATGGTATTAACGCAACACCAATGGTTGCTGCTATATGTTTAAGATTTACCCTGCCAATGAACATAAGCAGTAAGCTGGTAGCACCTATCAATAAAGCCGTTGACAAGTTAGCCGGTGCAATTAATGCACAGATGATGCCTACAGGTATGATAAGCGGAAGGAATCCCTGCTTAAAATCTTTAATATCGTTTTGCGAACGGCTGAGCTGCCGCGACAGGTACATGAATAATGCCAGCCGGGCGAGGTCGGATGTTTGAAAGGTAAGGTTAATGATAGGGAGTTTGATCCAGCGGCTGCCTTCATTGATTTCGGCTCCAAAAAAAAGCGTATAGATCAATAGCGGTATCGAAATAACAAACAGGATCAATGCGGTACGGGAGTACAATGTATAATTGATCCGGTGTGCAAAATAAATGATCATAAAGCCGATAGCTGTAAATGCGAATTGCTTGAACAGGTACGATTCGGCACTTTTAGACAAACGGTAAGCAAGGGTACCTGTACTGCTGTATATAACCAGCAGGCTAAGCAGGGTAAGCAGTATTACCGCCACCCAGATCACTTTATCGCCCCTTGTTTTATTAAATAATGCCTGCATAAATTAATTTCAGATTTGAAATTTGTGATTTGAGATTATGCTCCTGCCGCCTGAATAATGCTAGCCAGTTCCCCAACGATAAACCATAAATCACAAACCATAAACTTTTACAACTCTCTTACCGCCTCTTTGAACTGCCTTCCCCTGTCTTCATAGTTTTTAAACAGGTCAAAGCTTGAACATGCCGGGCTCAGCAGTACCACATCGCCTTTATTGGCCAAATGAAAAGCGGCATGAACTGCTTCTTTTGCGCTGGCCGTATTTACCATCACTGCCACATCCTTGCCGAATGCCTCATGAATTTTCCGGTTATCAATACCCATGCACACGATGGCTTTTACTTTTTCTTTTACCAGCTCCAGTATGGAGCTGTAATCGTTGCCTTTGTCAATTCCACCCAGTATCAGCACTACCGGCTGTTGCATGCTTTCCAGCGCGTACCATGTACTATTGACATTGGTAGCTTTGCTGTCGTTAATAAATTCAATGCCCCGTACGGTGAGTACTTTTTCCATGCGGTGTTCGAGGCTTTCAAAATTTTCAACGGCTTCACGGATTTTTTCTTTTCTTATGCCGATGATCATTCCTGCCAATCCTGCGGCCATAGTATTGTACTGGTTGTGCTTTCCCTTTATGGCAAAGTCCAGCACGCTCATAACAAATTCTTCTTTATCTAAATGCATTATCATATTGTTTTCGCTCACATAAGCTCCTTTTGGTAGTTCGTATTGCATAGTAAATGGCAGTGGGTTAGAAAGTAATGGATTTGTTTGCAGGTGCGCTTTTATCACGGGGTCGTCTGCACAATAGATGAAATAATCCTTGTGCGTTTGGTTTTTTATGATATTGAATTTTGAACGGATATAATTTTCAAACCTGTATTCATAGCGATCCAGGTGATCTTCCGTTATGTTCAGCAACACCGCTATATCTGCTTTAAAGGTTTCTATGTCATCTAACTGGAAGCTGCTGATCTCCGCCACATACAGGGGCTTTGGGTCCAGCGCTACCTGTCTTGCAAATGAATAACCTATATTGCCCACTACGGCGCAATCCACACCACCTGTTTTACATATATGTCCTGTTAAAGCCGTAGTGGTACTTTTACCATTACTGCCTGTGATGGCTATTATTTTGCTTTCCCCTTTATAGCGGTATGCCAGTTCTATCTCACTGATCACTTTAATACCCTTTGCTTTTATTTTTTGTACCAGTTCATTTTTTTCAAGTATACCAGGGCTTTTTACTACTTCATCCGCGTTTAATATTTTTTCTTCTGAATGTTTTTCTTCTTCAAATGCAATATCGTACTGTTCCAATTCGTTTTTATAGCGGTTCTGTATGGCGCCGGAATCTGAAACAAAAACATCGGTTCCCTGCTTACGGCAAAGGATAGCTGCTCCAACACCGCTTTCGCCGCTGCCTAATATGACCATTCTTTTTGCCATTCGACTCTTATTACAAAAAGGGCTTTTTTAACGGATTAATATTCCCTTCAATATTGCTCATGCTGTCTTTTATATTTTACTGATGCTATTGTTACTAATCATTTTTCTTTTGGTTTACCGCATTTTAAATGTGGCTAAGGCAAACAATACGCACAACACTGTTACAATCCAGAAACGAACGGCAATCTTACTTTCGTGATAACCCAGTTTCTGGTAATGATGATGGAGCGGACTAATTAAGAATATCCGCCTCCCTTCTCCGTATTTTCGCTTCGTATATTTGAAATAACTTACCTGGAGCATTACGCTCAGATTTTCTACCAGGAATACACCACAAAAAATAGGGATCAGTAATTCTTTGCGTACAATAATGGACAGCGATGCAATGATACCTCCCAGTGCGAGGCTGCCGGTATCGCCCATGAACACCTGTGCAGGGTAAGCGTTATACCACAAAAATCCTATGCATCCCCCCACGAATGCGCCAACAAAAACAGACAATTCCCCAAGATTGGGGATATACATGATGTTCAGGTATTCAGCAAGCCTTGTACTGCCGCTTACATATACAAATATCCCCAGGCAGGCGCCGATCAACGCGCTTACTCCCGCTGCAAGCCCGTCTAATCCATCGGTAATATTGGCCCCGTTAGATACCGCCGTTATAATAAAAGTAACCGCTATAATATAAATGATCCAGGTGTACTTATCTGCCCCTTCGCCTATCCAGCTAATGAGCCTGCTGTAATTGAACTCGTGGCTTTTTACAAAGGGAATAGTAGTGATGGGTGTTTTTACAATGGCATACCTGTGTTCTTTTCCTTCCATGGTTACTATCGTATCGCCTACTTTCTTTTCTCCTCTTTTCAAAAATCCTTCCTGAACCGTAGCTGCTCCCGGATCGTAATATTCTCTCCATACCACTACCCTGTCATTGAAATATAATGTTGCTCCTATAATAATGCCCAGGCCTACCTGCCCGATGATTTTTGTTACGCCAGCCAGTCCGTCACTATCTTTCTTTTTATATTTTTCACCTTTTGAAATGGCGGTTTTTCTTGCTTTTAGCTTCAGGTAATCATCCATGAATCCAATAAAGCCCAGCCAAACCGTGCACAAAAGCATCAGGTGTATGTATAATTTGCTTAAGTCGGCAAACAGCAGGGTGGGAATAAGTATAGCCAGTAAAATAATGATACCGCCCATAGTAGGCGTTCCTTTTTTTTGTTGCTCCCCCTGCAAACCAAGTTCGCGTACGCTTTCGCCTACCTGTTTTTTTTGCAGCAGGTTAATAATGCGTTTGCCATACAGGGTAGATATTAAAAGCGACAGCAATACTGCCAGCAGTACCCTGAAAGTAATGAACTGCATCAACCCGCTTCCGGGGAATTTAATGCCCTCATCCCTTAACCAGTCAAAAAAATAATATAGCATGTGCGCTTTATTTTTAGTTAACTCTTGTTTTTATTTTGATCGCAGAGCACAAAAGCACTCTTGCCTCAACGCTTACAGCAGCTTATTTTCCCATCATTTCGAACATCTCCTTTAATACCTGCTTATCGTCGAAGGGATATTTTACGCCTTTGATCTCCTGGTATTTTTCGTGCCCCTTGCCGGCAATCAATACAATATCTTCTTCATTTGCCAGGGCAACCGCTGTTTTAATGGCTTCTTTTCTGTCGGTAATAGATATATACTTTCTTTTTGCCGATGGTTGCAAACCATTTTCCATATCCTGTATAATGGCCTCCGCTTCTTCGCTTCTCGGGTTGTCTGATGTAAACACCACTTTATCGCTGTGGCTACAGGAAACCTCAGCCATTACCGGCCGCTTTGTTTTATCTCTGTCGCCACCACAGCCCACTACCGTTATTATTTTTTCGTGTCCTTGTCTTAATTTTTTTATGGTAGTCAATACGTTTAATAATGCATCAGGAGTATGGGCATAGTCTACTATACCAATGATTTTTTCTTTTGGAGAAATAAAATATTCAAATCTTCCTTCTGCGCCGGTAAGGTTGCTGAGGATCTGCAATACTTTATATTTTTCTTCTCCCAGGCACACCGCTGCGCCATATACCGCCAGCAGGTTATAGGCATTAAATTCACCAATAAGCCTGAAATGCACTTCCTGCTCATTTATATTAAGCTGTAAACCGGTAATGCTGTTGTCTATTATCTTTCCTTTGAAGTCTGACATTGTACGCAGACTGTAGAAATATTTTTTGGCTGCGGTATTCTGTAGCATTACCGTGCCTCTTTTATCATCTGCATTGCTAATGGCAAATGCATCAGGCTGCAGGTTGTCGAAAAATGATTTTTTTACCCGGATATATTCATCAAAGTTTTGGTGATAATCCAGGTGGTCGTGTGTGATATTGCTGAACAGGGCGCCTGAAAAATGCAGGCCCGTTATCCTGTGCTGGTGAATGGCATGGCTGCTGCATTCCATGAATACATGTGTGCACCCTTTATCGTGCATCTGCTTCATTAGTGCATTGATGCTAATGGCATCGGGCGTGGTATGCGTGGCAGGAACAATATTTTCGCCTATCTGGTTTTGTACCGTTGAAAGCAATCCGCACTGATATCCGAGGGCGCTGAATAATTTGAAGAGCAATGTAGCGATGGTCGTTTTGCCATTGGTTCCTGTTACGCCCGTTACTTTCATTTTGGACGAAGGCGAATCATAGAAATTGTTGGCCATGTACCCCGCAGCTACAGCGCTGTTTTCTACCTCCACATAGGTAACGGTTTCTTTTTTGATTGCCGGTAATTGTTCCGCAATAACCACTGTTGCTCCTTTTTCAATGGCCGCATTAATATATGCATGCCCGTCCTGCCCATTTCCTTTTATAGCAATAAAGCAGCTTTTTCCCGACACTTTTCTTGAGTCAATCTGTAAATCTTTCACCACGGCACTCATATTACCCTGCACCGAACGAATGTTTACCCTGTACAATATGTCCTGTAACGCCGCCATAGTTTTTATATCAACTCCCTTTTTTTCGTATATCTTTTTACGCGTTGTGCTAATTCAGTTCAAGTGCTATGGTTTGTCCTGTGTTGATAGACAATCCGGCCTCCAAAGACTGACTAACTACTTTACCCTTACCCTTTACCGTTACCTTCAAACTCCTGTTTTCCAGTAAATGCAGGGCATCCTTTAATCCCATTCCCGTTACATCGGGTATAGTTTGTTTACTGGTGCTTAAATCTTTTATTACCGGTGCGTATTCACTATTGGTTACAACGCCCCATTTACCTGTTGTTGCCGAATCTTTATACTGTACATTCATCGCTTCCAGCACATTTTTAATTTCGCTGCTATAACCACTCCACCTGTAATGATTGCTGTCGGCGGCGGCTTTTGCAATGAACAACTGCTGTTCGTCGGCACTTTCGGCATATAGCTTGTCTGCAATTTCCCTGAATACCGGCGCCGCTACTGCTCCGCCAAAATACCTGGCCGCGTGGGGTTTGTTTTTAATGACTACTATACAGGAGTATTTTGGATTTTTAACCGGGAAATAACCTGCAAATGAAGATTGGTATACACCATCTCCATATTTGAATTTCCCATCATTCACTTTGGTTGTACCTGTTTTTCCTGCGGCATAGTATACCGCATCCTTAAAAACCAATTTGGCAGTACCCTCTGTACAAACGGCGTTCAGGCAATCTTTTAACTGCCGAAGTGTTTCTTCCGAGCATATATTTTCATTTAATGTCTGTGGTCCAAACTGGTGTAGCACATTACCGTCTTTTTCCACCTGGTTTACCAAATAAGGTTTCATCAGTTTGCCGTCATTGGCAACGGCATTGTATACCATCAGCAATTGCAGGGGACTTAACATTACTTCGTAACCAAAACCCATGGAGGGAAGTGTTTGCAAATGCCAGTCTTTGCGGGATGGCGTTTTTACCAGTGGCTTGAACTCTTCTTTCAAATCTATACCTGTGCGTGATGTGAGCTGCAATGCTTCGTAATGTTTTATAAACTGTGCAGGATTTTTGGAATAATAATTATAGGCGAGTTTGGCCATAGCTACATTACTGCTATGCTCAAATGATTCTTTTATAGTAAGCAAACTCCTGGGAGACTTTTCCGCATCCCTGATTGTTCTCCGGTTCAGTACCCAGGCGCCGTCACTGATATCAATCATATCCGAAGCAGTAACATATTTATCTTCAAGAACAGCCAGAAGCGTAACGAGTTTTATAACGGAACCCGGTTCGGATGTTTTTAATGCATAGTTGTCTATTTCAAAGTAGGAACCATCGGGCATGCGTCCCAGATTGGCAATTGCTTTTATTTTTCCTGTAGCTACTTCCATTACCACCGCGCAGCCTTCTAATGCTTCATTGGAAACCATCATGCGCATTAAAGCGGTTTGCGTAATATCCTGAATGTTCACGTCAAGGGTGGTTACAATATCTTTTCCGTTCTCAGGTTCAATCTCAGATCCTTCAACCGGTACAAAAGCGCCGCCGGATATACGACGAACCAGGCGCTTACCCGACACACCTTTTAATAAACTGTCGTAGGTTTTTTCGAGGCCTACGTTTTGGGTTATTACCTGCTTGTTATTGTTTATATACGCTCTGGACAGCCCAATGGTGCGGTTTGCCAGCAACCCAAAAGGTGTAAGGCGTTTTTCAATATCTTCTGCAATAAACCCGCTTTTATTTCGGCCCTGGTTCACTAAGGGCAACTGGCGCAAAGCCTGGTATTGTTCGAAACTCACTTTTTTCTTTAAAAGGAAATAACGCTCTTTTTTGTTATAACCATTTTCCAGTTGCTTTTTATAAGCGGCAGCACTCATGTCTTTAAATATATCCGCCAATCCTTTGGATAGTGAATCAATATTCTCCTTAAAGCGCCTGCCTTCTTTTTCACGGAGCCCGTCTGCCAAAAAATCTATATGTATGTCAAAGAAAGGGATAGAAGTGCTTAACATACTTCCGTCTTCGCTGTAAATGGTTCCCCTGTCTGCATCCAGGGCACGGTATTCAAGGTGAAGACTATCACTCAAACTTTTCCAGTAGCTACCCTGGAATTGCTGAATGTAAAAAGCCTTACCTATTACGCAAAGGCTCAGTACCACTATGCCCAGAAAGCACAGGTAAACCCGCCATAATATGTCTTTTTTTATTTCCAAAATTGTATCGGTAACCGTCTTTGGTGTTTAAACTTTTAACGGACGTTTTAATTTTATTTATTTTTTTCCACAATTTTAACCGGAGGTTCTTTCAGTTCCTTTAAACCTAACGGTTCAACGGCTTTAGCCAGTTCACTTTGTTTGCCCCGCATCATCAGTTCGCCTTTTACTGTTTTGTATTCATACTGCAATTCTTTTAATGCTTTTGCACTACGGTTGATGTTTTTAATGGTATTTTCTGCATAATGCCCGTTATATATATATACAACAGCCAGTATGGCCAGGAAAAGAAAGAAGTATATGTTTTTTACCACCCACTGGTAATTCAGCCATTTTTTAACTCCACCTGCGAAGGTTGAAGATTCATCGTTCTTTATATTTTCTGTATCCGGCATTAGGTATGGTAATAAATATTGTTGTTTTTATTTTCTTTCTGCTACTCTTAGTTTTGCACTGCGGCTTCTTGGATTTGCGGTTATTTCAGCCGTTGAGGGCAGGATTGGTTTTTTGGTTATGATAAGAAAAGGGCTATCTGGTTTTGTGCCATACAACGAATCGGTTGTCGTTTCCTCAAAACTTCCGTTCCGGAAAAAATGCTTTACCATCCTGTCTTCAATACTTTGAAACGTTATGATGGCTATACGGCCACCTTTCTTAAGGAGAGAAGGGAGTTGTTGCAGCATATCCCGTAAGGACCCCATTTCATCATTCACTGTAATGCGCAAAGCCTGGAATACCTGGGCAAAGTATTTGTTAGGATTACCTTTTACCACCGGAGATACAGCGTTCTTAAACTCATTTACCGATTTAATGGATAATAATTGTCGCTGTTGTACAATTACTTTAGCAAGCGTTTTGGCGTTCGTTACTTCTCCGTACAGTTCAAACATTTTATGCAACTGCTGTTCGGTATAGCTGTTGAGTACGCCGGCTGCGGTAAGTTCCTGGCGCTGATCCATGCGCATGTCTAACAACGATTCATCAAATCGCGTAGAGAACCCACGTGCAGCTTTATCGAACTGGTGACTGGACACGCCAAGATCGGCTATTATACCATCTACCTTATCTATTTTATGAAGCCGCAGAAATTTTTGAAGATAACGAAAGTTATGTGGCACAAAAATGATCCGGGGGTCGTCGGGTACATTGAGCCTGGCGTCCTGGTCCTGGTCAAAAGCGATTAGTTTGCCTGTATGGCCCAATTGAGACAGGATGATTCTGCTGTGCCCTCCACCGCCAAAAGTACAGTCGGCATATACCCCATCGGATTTAACTTGCAAAGCCTCAATGAGTTCGTTGGCCAAAACAGGTATATGATATGGTTGATCCATTGTGGTAAATTAAAGGTGAAAAGCCAGCGTGGAAATGGTAGTTTCCGCTTTGACCTTTCACCTTCTCCAGACACTATAGTATTATACCTGCCCGCTTTTATCGGCCATTACATCATGAGCCAACTGGCTGAATGCTTCGGGTGAAAAAGTGTCAAAGAACTGCTGATACTTATTTTTATCCCAGATTTCAATTTTATCAAAGGCCGAAACCAATACGATATCTTTTTCCAGTCCTGCATACTCCATCAGGTTTTTAGGTAACAACAATCTTCCGGCACTATCCAGTTCCAGTGTTATACCATTTAAAAAGTAGCGCCGGAATTCGCGTACTTTTGGATCAAAATCACTCTTTCTCCCTATGTTTTCAAAAATGGGTTCCCAGTTTTTCATCGGGTACAGGGTTAAGCAACGCTCAAACCCCCTGTTAATAAAGAAGCTACCGGTTTCCCCTTCCGGGATTTGCCTTTTAAATCCTGTTGGAAGGAGAAACCGACCTTTTGCGTCCAGAGTAGCTTCATATTCCCCTAAAAACCGTATCATTTATAAAGAGTTACGCTTAATTCCCATTTATTCCCACAAAATAACACATTTTCCCACCTTTAACGCAGGTTTTAATTTAATTATTTTATCCACAGTAAATTTTTTTTTAAAAATCCTTTACCACAAAGTATTTAAGGCACTTTTTGAAAGAAGATTTTAAGATAATACCTGCGAATAATGTGAATATCTGTGGATTAATGTGAATAGTACTGGTATCCGCTTATATCTGGGGTCGCCTAATCAATATCACAGGTTTGGCTTCACAATGCCGGCGTTGTTGCTATAATTAAGCCGATTCGGGTTAAATTGCAAAAAATTACAGCCGTATTTACTACATGGATCCAAAGCAACTCCAGATCAAAAACTTCACATACGCCTTACCCGACGAAAGGATCGCTGTTTATCCCCTGGCGGATCGTGATGCTTCAAAGCTATTGGTATTTAAAAAAGGAAAAATTTTGGAGGATGTGTATCGAAATATTGCGCTGCATTTGCCGGAAGGATCCTTACTGGTATTGAACGACACGAAGGTAGTGGAAGCCAGGCTGCTGTTTCAGAAGCCAACAGGGGGGAGTATCGAAATATTTTGCCTGGCGCCGCATACACAATATGCCGATATTACAACAGCCATGACTCAGAAAAGCAAGGTATGGTGGAACTGCCTTATTGGTGGCGCATCAAAATGGAGGCATGGGGCCGTACTGGAAAAGAAGATGGATACCGGTAAGGGCACCATTATTTTGCAGGCTTCCATTGCAGAAAGATTGCCGGATAGTTTTACAGTTGAGATGCGCTGGGAACCTGCCGGCCTGTCTTTTGCGGAAATATTGCATTATGCAGGGGTGATCCCGCTTCCTCCATATATAAAGAGGGAGGCCGATGAAAAGGATGAAGAAAGATATCAAACCATTTATGCCCGGCAGCAGGGATCGGTTGCCGCCCCAACGGCAGGGCTCCATTTTACGGAGAGCATCTTCCAGTCGCTCAGCAAAAGAAAGATTGAATATGATTTTGTAACGCTTCATGTAGGCGCCGGTACTTTTAAACCGGTAAAATCGGATAGCATGAAGGATCATATTATGCATGCCGAATTTATAGATGTGCGTTATGAGACCATTGAAAAATTGCTGCAAAATACCGGGAAGATTTTTTGCGTGGGTACCACCTCATTGCGGACTGTAGAAAGCCTGTACTGGATGGGGGTGAAAATAAAACGGGATAAAGACCTTGCTGTTGACCAGCTACCCATAACACAATGGGAAGTATATGACGGCCTTGCCACTTATAAAATACCTGCACGGGAATCGTTACTGGCGTTACTGGAGTGGATGAAGCACCGGAAGATGGAAAGACTGGTTACACAAACACAGATAATAATGGCGCCGGGGTACGATTTTAATATTATTTCCGGGCTGATCACTAATTTTCATCAGCCGCAATCCACCTTACTGTTACTGGTAGCTGCAATTATTGGCGAAGACTGGAAAAGGGTATACCGCTATGCGCTTGAAAATGATTATAGATTTTTAAGTTACGGAGACGGTTGTTTATTGTTTACCCGAGCAACGGAAACTCAAGCGTAAATGTTGAACCTTTGCCAGGGGTGCTTTCAACCTTTATTTTCCCCTTTTGTGCTTCCACCATGGTTTTAACATAACTTAATCCCAGCCCAAAACCTTTCACGTTGTGGAGATTGCCGGTGTGCGCCCTGTAGAATTTTTCAAATATTCTGTTCACTGTTTCTTTACTCATGCCTATCCCATTGTCTTCAATTTTAATGCGGATCGCATTGCCTGTATTTTGAGTGCATATCTTTATATGCAGTCCACTGTCTTTTGAATACTTGATCGCATTGTCAACCAGGTTACTCAGCAGGTTGGTAAAATGTACTTCATCGGCTTCAATAACGTCTTTTGTGGCGTCGAGGTGCAGTTCCGCCTTTCCACTCCTGTCTTCCATCTGCAGCCTGAAATTATCCGCTACGCGGCTGATAACTTCATGTACATGTTGCGGTTTCATGTTAAGCTGCACTTCCTGTTTGTCGAGCAGGGCAGCCTGCAATATCGTTTCCACCTGCTTGTTCATCCGCTTGTTTTCGTCTTTTATGATGCTGCTGAAGTAATCCATTTTTTCCCTGTTTTGCCATACTTTGTCGTTTTTTAATGCATCTACCGCCAGCGATATGGTGGCCAAAGGCGTTTTAAACTCGTGCGTCATATTGTTGATGAAATCGCTTTTGATCTCGCTCAGCTTTTTTTGCCGCAGCATGGTACGAACGGTAAGGAAAAATGCGGTGCAAATTACAAGGGTGAACAATACAGATCCCGTGATCATCCAGCTCATAGATTCAAGCAAAAAGTTTTTTACATTCGGAACAATCACCCATAGTTCCTCATCTGCAACCAGTCCTTCGGCAATGCTTCCCGAAGGTGCGGAAAGCGGAAACCAGAAAGTACGGTTTCTTGCAGTATCCGCAAGCAGTTTGCTGAAATTAAGCGTTTGCATTTCATAATTATTGGTAATGCTGTTGCGGTTAAGTATGGCAAATTCGAAATTGGTTTTTTTTAGCCCGTGTTTGTTTAATGACATCTTCAATTTATCATACACCTGGTTGGGGGTATACCGTTGCGCAACAGTAGGTGTTTTAAGTAACTTTAAAAACTGGTCTGATGGCCATTCGGGCGATAATTTGGGAAAACCCGCGGAAGGGAGCCTGCTGGTTTGTTCTGCTATTTCCTGGCCCACTTCACTTACGGCCAACTGGATATTTTGTTCGAGTTGTTCGTTTTTTATGATAAGGGCATTTTTAATGGACATAATCTGTACCACGGCAATGCCAATAAGCGAAAGGGTTATAAGAATAATGATCAGTAAGTAAATTTTCTTCATCGGCCTGTAAAATTACTTTGATATTGAGTTGGGTTTAGCTTCGGTAAGACTGATTTAACGCAATTTTACACAAGATAAGATTACAGAAAGCGGCTTGCTGTTAGCAATTATACAAAAATTAGCACATTGCCGCGTATTATCTGTTAAAACTAAGTTTATAAATGGATCAGGTTTTTTTAATTATTTTTTGAGTTTTAATTGCCGGGCAATATTTTCTATATTAACTTAGAACAAATGCTTGAACCTTCGGCCGGTATATTATTGATTGCAGAACCTTTTCTTAAAGATCCTAATTTTATGCGCACGGTTGTATTATTGTGCGACCACCAGGAAGATGGTAGTTTTGGTTTCGTTTTAAACAAACATATTAAGCACACCCTCGATGAAATTATACCGGAACTGGAAGGCATAAAAATACCAGTTTTTTTTGGGGGACCGGTACAGGCCGATACGCTTCATTTTTTGCATGTTTGCCCCGACCAGATTCCCGGAAGCCACGAAGTAACGGATGGTATTTACTGGGGTGGCGATTTTGGGATCATTAAGGATCTCCTGCTAAAAAATAAACTCAATCAAAAGGATATTCGATTTTATATAGGGTATTCAGGATGGGGCGGTAACCAGTTGAATGAAGAATTAAAAGGTAAAAGCTGGATTACCACGATGGCAAAACAAGACCTTGTGTTTCGATACAACGCCGAAGATATATGGAAGGAGTCGCTCAAATTACTTGGCGATGAGTATAGTTTAATGACCAATTTTCCCATTGACCCGCAATTGAATTAAAAAAAGTCCTCCGGCATTCGCCAGGAGGACGCACACGCACACAGCCTGTTATTTTACTTTATTTAAGAGGGAATTTAATACCTGCATACACTCCCCAGTTGTTTAAATCCTTTGCATTTCCGTATGTATACGGCATGAAATTATATTTAGCGCCTGCGGTAAATGCTGATGCGCCATGTTTGCTGAAAGGTACCATGATGCCTGCTTCCGGCGAAGCGGCAAAATAAATCCCCGACTTGCCACTTGCAAATTCGCCCAGGTACTGGTTGTAGGATACAAAATTACCACCTGCACCTACGCCTATATAGGGTTGTACAATGCCTGAAGGAACCAGGTTAAATCTCCCCTTTATCATTACCGGTACTGTTTGTATAGAATTGGTGAGCACGGCTGAAATGCTACCGGCTTTGACGTCATATACCTGCCGGGGGTATTTCTGGTAATAATCTGCAAAGCCCCCTTCGAGCCCCAGTGAAAGTTTGTCTGTAACCCCATACAAGATGTTGACGTTCCAGCCACGGAAAGATGTTTTATTTACAAGGTCCGATTTAAAGTTTCCCACGGGCGTATTGACTGCATAATTAATATTCACCGTGAGCTTTTGCTGCTGTGCAAAAACCGGTAATCCCAATCCGGCAGAGAGCATACTGATAAAAAATATTTTAAACGATTTCATGACTGTTTATTTTTATTTTCTTCAACTCATGTCTTTTTTACTGTTTGTTCAGGATGTAGGGCGACTGGTCAAATAATGCTTTTACCTGCGAGGCAGCGGTTGACGCATTAAAAATAGCTTCTCCTCTTATCAGCCCGTTCCATACACCTTCAATTTTTTTGTTGTTACCTGCATCTTTCAGATCAACCATATCTATTGATAACGCACCTTCACGTATCTGGTATACCGCGTAGGAAGCGTAAGGGAAATAATAGTTATAACCTCCATAACCCCAGTAATAGGGATCCCAATAGCTGTTATAATAACCCCAGTACGAAGGATAGCTGATTACTCCTGTTTGATTGTTGAATACACTGCTGATATTTATGCCAAGATCAGGATGTTCGTCTTTGGTTACCAGTTGATAGCCGCGCTCCTGCATCATATTTTTTAAGGCCAGTATAAAGGCTGCATCTGTTTGGGTTAAAGTCTTTTTTTGAAGCGCTCCATTACTTACTACAGCAACCGAATCTGAAATACTATATGTTTTAAATGAACCAAAATTTACAGTACTGTCGTAGTTGGTAATATAAATCCGGCTTTCTTCATTGGTCATATTTTTTAAAGGGTCTTTGGAGCAACCGCTGAGTAGCCCAATGAATGCAATGCCTGCTGCAAATGCCAGGTATATTTTATTTTGTTTCATAGCTTATGCTGTTTTCATATACAGACCTTATTAAAAGCGTAATGTTTAATCATGAATAGCCTGTCTTAACAATGCCGTAACATTGCCTGGTGGTTAAGACCAGGTACAGCTATATTCAAATCTTCATTTGTTATTTGAACAACGGAAGCGGCATAGTGAGCTTTTTATTCTTCCTGTAATAGTTTCTACTTACCTGTTTCCTGCTGAAATACAGATTCATCCTGTTTTTTTGATTTATTTGCGGATACATAGGGAAGTTGTTTTGTTTTTATGTAATTTCCTTACGTTAAGCGAAGTTGAGTATATGCACACTACCGGTACACAATTTTTATTGTTTCATTAAATGCAATTGTTTACAGGGAAAATAATGCTTTTAGTACTTTTTTTCATAGCTGCTACAGTGGCTGTAGCAGTTTATTTTTCTATACAACAGTCAACGGAGGTAAACAAAAGTTTCCTGGACATTTCCGTTTCGCAAAATGCACTGTATCATACACAAAAATTGCTTGCCACTACCAAACAGAATGAAAGTGCAGTACAGGAATATGTTATAACAGGCGATGAAAGTGTCCTTGCTTCTCTTCCGGGAATTTATACTGCTGTTGAAAGCGAATATGAGCAACTGGCAGCTTTTACCAAAAGCAATTCCCTCCAGCATAAAAAAATGGACTCGCTTTCGGCTTATATTCAAATTGTTCATTTGTGGTCTGATAGTATAATAGCTATGCGCCGTAACCAGAGGCAGGCAGAGGCAGTCCAATGGATGGTAAGCGATACTGTAAAAAACCTGCTAAGCAAAACGAATGAACTCATAGCTGGTATTGAAATGCAAGAGCAAAAGCTGCTGGAGCTAAGGCAGGCGAACAATGCAGTTGCTATGGCGGGTTTCAAAAAAGCATGGTATATAGTAACAGCGCTGCTGATAGTGCTTATAATTATGCTTACCCAAAAGTTAAGAATTGATGTGCTGATAGGTAAAAAAGCAAATGCGGCAATGCAGTACAATGCATTGCTGATGGAACATATTAAGGATGCCGTTATTTCTACGGATAAGAATTTTGCTATAGTAAGCTGGAACCGGAAGGCAGAAAAGCTTTCAGGTTGGAGCGAAGGAGAGATGCAGGGAAAAAATATTGTTAAGATTGTAAAACCTGTGTACGGGGAAGAAGGTACAGAATCAGTTGTTGTAAAGGAACTGCTCAAAAATGAATCCTGGGAAGGAGAAACGAGTTTTCAAAAAAGGAATGGTGAGCAGGCTACCGTGCTGGTTTCGGCTGCGATTGTAAAAGACTATAATGGCAAGCTAAAAGGAATTGTAGCTATTATTAGAGACATCAGCGCGCAAAAGCAACTGGAAGCGCAGTTAACAAAGTTTAATTCGGAACTGGGCAAACAGGTTGAAGATCGCACATTGGAAGTAAAACGCGTAGTGGATCAGTTACTGGGATCAGAAAAAAAATACAAGCTGTTGTTTGAGAACAATCCTTTACCCATGTGGATGATCACCATGCCCGACATGAACATAACGGATGTGAACGCCGCGGCGGTACATCATTATGGTTACGCGAGACAGGAATTTTTGAATCTGAACTTGCGGGATATACATCCCCAGTCGGAGGTTAATGCTTTTTTGCGCTATATGAAGGAACAGCCTTCGGGGCATCATAATGCAGGAGTTTGGCGCCACTACAAAAAAAACCGGAGTATTATTTTTGTTGAAATCTATGCATACAGCATGAAGCTGGAAGGCAGGGATATTAGGCTGGTTTTGTCTCATGATATTACTCAAAAAATAGAATCCGAAAAAAAGCTCAAACAATCGCTTGTACAAATACGGATGCTTACCGGGCATCTGCAGGAAGTGAGGGAGGAAGAACGCAAAAATATTGCAAGAGATATTCATGATGAACTGGGGCAGCAGCTCACCGTTTTAAAAATGGATGTATCATGGATTATAAAAAAATTACAGCGTTCTGATGAAATTTTACTGTCTCAGCTAAAAGGTTTGCTTGATACTATTGATGGCACAATGAAATCTGTTCGCAGAATGTGTTCGGAGTTGCGCCCGGCATTATTAGACGACCTTGGTCTGGTTGCGGCTATGGAATGGCAGGCGCGCGAGTTTGAAAAGAATACCGGCATCATTGTGGAATTAAGATTGCCTGTTGAAGCCCTGAATCTTTTGCCTGAAATTAGAACGGGCTTATTCCGTATATTTCAGGAGTCACTTACCAATGTTGCGCGCCATGCGCAAGCGCAGCAGGTAAAGGTGGATTTACAGGAAAAGGATCAAGTGCTTGTATTAAATATCGGGGATAACGGCAAAGGGTTCGATACGTCTATGCTGAATGGAAAGCGTACGCTGGGTATCCTGGGAATGGAAGAAAGAAGTTTGATGATGGGTGGAAAATATGTAATTGAAAGCCAACCGGGGAAAGGCACAACGGTAAAAGTATTCGTTCCCATGAAAAAGAAAGATACGATTATCTAAATCCGAAAACCAGGTATTATGATGAGAATTCTTATTGCTGACGATCATGCTATTGTACGAAGAGGATTAAAACAACTGATTCATGAAGAATATCCTTCTGCAGAGTTAGCCGGGGCGAAAGATACAGAAGAACTCATGTCCAAACTAATGGAGGAGCCATGGGATATTGTAATCTGTGATCTGAATATGCCCGGACGAAGCGGCCTGGATGCGCTGCACCAGATCAGGCTGTCCTATCCTTCGCTGCCTGTGCTGATTATGAGCATGTACCCCGAAGACCAGTATGCCCTGCGGGTATTAAAAGCCGGTGCTTCGGGCTATTTGGGTAAGGATAATATTCACGAAGATATTATTAAGGCGATCCGTGCCGTTTTGCTGGGTAAAAAATTTATTACACCTTCAATAGCTGAGAAATTAGCGCAGGCCTTTGAATCCAAAAACCAGGAACTCGACCTCCACGAAAAACTTTCAGACCGGGAGTTTGATGTGTTTAAACTCCTGGCTGCGGGTAAGGCTGTTTCCGATATTGCAGAACAACTTTCATTAAGTGTAACCACGGTAAGCACCTACCGGGCACGCGTACTCGAAAAAATGAATATGAAATCAAATGCCGATCTTACACGGTATGCCCTCAACAATAAGCTTATCTGAGGTATGAGGCATGGGGTATGAGGTTTGAGCTATCAGCAGTCGGCTATCAGCAGTCGGCTTTCAGCAGTCGGCTTTCAGCTATCAGCTTTGAGCAACTTACCACTTACCTCTTACCCACCCTCACTGTAGTAGTTTGTCTACAAATTTTCGGCTTTTCACTCTACACCTCAAGCGGTAATAGTTGTCTAATTTTCTGTGCGCGTTAAACCCGCGTACATCGTATGCTCAGGATATTAATTGCAGATGATCATGAATTTATTCGTAAGGGACTTAAACAAATACTTACAGAAGAATATCCTGACGTATATATAGGGGAGGCGGATGATAAGGGAACTTTACTGTCAATGGTTTTTTCAGAACCATGGAATCTGGTGATATCAGATATTTCCATGCCGGGAGGAGGTGGTCTGGAGGCGTTGAGTATAATTAAACAACAGTTACCCGCGATGCCAGTACTGGTATTGAGCATTTACCCCGAAGATCAGTTTGCGCTGCGTGTATTGCTTGCAGGGGCTTCCGGTTATCTTAATAAAGACGCTGCGCCAGAAACACTTTTAAAAGCGGTGAAAGATATTCTTGCGGGTATAAAATACATTGCCCCCGCGGCCAAAGATTTTAAGCAGTTCCGCGATGATAGTAAGAAATAGCTCCTCCCTATTGTAATTTCAAAAAGTTCCGTTGCAAAGCCTGTTGTGCAGGAAATGAATAGGCTTGAATACGCTGTTTATCCGTAAAAAAAACCGTTCCATTGCGGAACGGTTTTTTGGGAATCCCTGTAATTATTTTTACAAACACACTTACCTTATTCTTAGTTCACTGGTGCTATGTCAAACGTGAAACCTGCCAGCCGGCAGGCTGGTGTGAGAAGTGAGACATGCCTCTCACCTTCACCTTCTCACTTTTCACGATAACATACAGACATAATCTACTTGACTTGTCACTAGTACCCGTCATTCTGGCCCAATTTGTCATTGATCAGTATTTGGGGGGCCGGGATGGGGAGAATGTATTCAGTGGCTTCGTATACATAATCTAAGTTATTAAAAGCCACACCGCCTCTTGCAACGGTGGGGTTTGCTTTTTCTTCCGCACCATGCGCGTTCATAAATGCAGCAAGTTCTGCAGGTGTCATCGTTCTTTTCAAATCAAACCAGCGATGATTTTCAAATGCCAGCTCTACCCTTCTTTCTTTGAGTACGGCGGTTCTGAAAGCATCCTTGCTTAACCCGTTCAGTGGATCAAGTCCTGCCCTGTCGCGTACCGTGTTCAGGTATTCTTCAGCCGAACCCGGGCCAGTGGCTTCATTAATAGCCTCTGCCAGCATCAGCAATACATCAGCATACCTGTAAATGGGCCAGTTATCATTGGTGCGGCCGGGAATCGTATGCGCATGATTGTATTTGTTAACATAAGGGATAGGATAAAAGACGCCATTTTTTGTAAACCCGGTTTTTAGTGATACATCTTTACGTAAATCTCCGGCCTCATAAGCGGCAATCATATTGTTGGTGGGAATATTGCGTCCACCCAAACCCTGGCCGGCAAAGCCAACGATGGAACTGGATGATTCTCTTGGGGCAAATACATACATGAAGTTGCTCCATTCGCCGAGATCATTATTGCCCTGGTATTGTATTTCAAAAACAGACTCTGCATTGTTTTTATTCTCTGTGCTGAAAACATCCGCATAATCCGGTATTAAACTGTAGCCCATTGACAATATACTCTGCAGCGTACTTACCGCTTCCGGATACTTTTTAACGGTTAAATACATTTCTCCCAGCATTGCAAGCGCAGCCCCTTTTGTGGCACGTCCTTTTAACGCCGCAGGCTGATCTGCTTTGGCAGGAAGTGAAGCAACCGCGTCAGTAAGATCGCTTTCAATTAGTGCATATACCTGGTCTACCGATCCGGTTCTCACCAGCTCAAAAGCTTCGTCCGGCGTTTTAAAGGTATTGGTCACCAGCACAACATTGCCAAAATAGCGCACCAGGTCAAAATACAGGAAGGCACGCAAAAATTTTAACTCCCCAACGAGAGGCTTTTTTGCCGCATCATCAATAGTTGATTCCGCCAATTTTTCAAGGCTTAAATTAATATTGTACATGGCGCTGTAGTACCTGTTCCATAAATTCGAAATTTCTCCGTTTCCTGAGTTAACGGTAGAATATTCGAAAGCTTCCCATCCCGCGGCGCCGCCACGGTCGGAAGGGTTGAGGTCAATAGTGGTATTATCGGATATCATTTCTTTAAAAATGTAATTAACACCGGTAATACCCTGTATTTGGCCGTAGATGCCGTTAATAGCCCGGTTTACCTGGGCCGCATCCTGGTAAAATACTCCTGTACCAATTCTGGTGGGGTCTGTTTTGTTCAAAAAATCTTTTTTGCACGAAAAAAGAGCTGAACAAAAGACCAAACTGATTATCGCGATTAAATATTTCATGTGTAATAGCTTTAAAAGTTAAGTTTAGCACCTATTGCAAAGGTTCTTGGAACCGGATACGCTTCATCATCGTTTCCTCCCTGGAGGCTGCCTCTCTGGCTTACATCCGGGTTATTACCGGGGTAATTGGTAATGATGAACAGGTTATTGGCGCTTACAAATACGCGAATATTATTGAAGTATTTTGTTCTGGGAAAATTATAGCCAAGTGTTACATTTTTTACCCAGCCATAACTGGCATCGTACACATACCTGTTACTGCTTTCACGCGACCACTTGAAGTAGCTCGTCCCTCCCTGTGCATGAACATCTGTGGGATTGGTACCGGGGTTCTCAGCCGATCTCCACCTGTCTTTTGCCTTGTCTAATACATTAAATACGCCATCCATATTCATGGTGGAAGCTTCGATGTTTCTGTATACATCAAAACCCTGCGCGCCCATAAACAACACGTTGAAGTCAAATCGCTTGTAGTCCGCATCAATATTTAAACCCCAGGTAAATTTGGGATTGGGGTTACCTATTTCCACCATGTCTTTGGTGTCGTAAGTAATTTCTCCGTTTCCATCGGCATCACGGAACTTCATACCACCCGGAATTACGCCATCCTGCTTCGGCGATTTGTCAATCTCTTCCTGCGTGTTAAAAATGCCTATCTTATCGTAACCGTAGATCATACCAATAGGCCTTCCTACTTTTTGCACATTGTACCCGCCATAAAAACTACCAAACCATAATATATCGTTGGCGCCGTTAATTTCAAGCACTTTGCTCTTGTTGAAAGCGATATTGAAACCGGATCTGATATTTACCTCTCCAACGCTTTCCCTGTAATTAACAGCCAGTTCCACACCCCTGTTTTGTACTTTTCCGATATTGGTTAAACTGGTAGTAAAGCCTGAAATAGCGGGAATACTTACGTTTAGTAACATATCATTGGTTTGCTTGTTGTAGTATTCGGCGGTAACCGTTACTTTATTCCGAAACATCGAAAGATCAAGCCCAATATTCGTTTGATCGGATTTTTCCCATTGCAGCGAAGAATTGGCGAAAGCACTAACCACTACACCAGGTGCAAATGAGTTATTGAGAATATAATTATTCGCACTTAGGAATGAAAGGCTGTTATAGTTTCCGATATCATTGTTACCGGTTTTACCATAACTGGCTCTTAGCTTTAGGTCCGACACCCAGTTAACGTTCGACATAAATTCCTCTCCGCTTATCCTCCATCCTACGGAAGCGGAAGGAAAATCTCCGTATTTGTTCTGAGCTCCAAACCGGGAACTGCCTTCTCTGCGGAAAGAGGCGGATAATAAATATTTATCTTTATACGAATAGTTTGCTCTTGCTATATAAGCCAGCAGGCTCCAGCCCAGTTCGTATGAAGAAGAAGACCTGATAGCGCCTGAATTAAGAAAAGGCGTCAAATCATCCGGGAAGGTATTCGCATCTCCCCTGATATTTTTTACAACTTCTTCCTGTGCGGTTAAGCCTGCAAGGAAATCCAGAGAGTGATCATCGCCGATATTGGGCGCATAGGTAAGCAACTGGTCCGCCGAATAATTCAGCAGCCGGTCATTTATTTCAATAGCGCTGGCTATTTGAGGCGGCGCTCCGGAGGTGCCGGTGGAAAGCCCCCTTCCAATAGTAGAAGGCTTATACTCCTTATATGTATTGTAGTTTACCCTGATGTTTACCGAAGAGCGGAATTTTAAATTTTTCAAAATCGCCACTTCAACATAAGCGTTCGACAGTACATCGGCTATATCCCTTTTTTTGGAGTAGTTTTCCAGCAGGAAAAGCGGGCTGGGATAAGCAAATACACCGTCCTTGCCCCCGATGAAAGGCCGTATTTTTCCATTTTCATCGTATGCCGGTTCCCTGGGGTCTATGAGATAGCTGGAACCTACAATGGCATCACGTCCGTCTGTGCTGGCCTGGTTTTGTCTTGTATAACTGCCGTTTACATTCAGTCCAAGGGTAATAAAATTCCTTACTTTACCTGATATGTTCGCACGGGCTGAAAAACGGTCATAATTCGTTACTTTAAGCGCCCCGTCTTCTTTATAATAACCTATAGATAATAGGGAATTGACATCGCCTTTACCCGATGACAGCGTAAGGTTTACATCAGTGTAAGGGGCGTTATTATGGAGTATTTCATTAAACCAATTGGTAGAATATTTTGTTTGTTCCGGGTAACGGTAGCCTTCCGGAACTTCATCAATAGAAGGTTCTCTGTGTTCGAGGATGCGGATTTTATCCATGAATACATCTTTCTTGAACTGGGCGAATTCCACCCCGTTCAATACCTTTATTCTTCTTGATTTGGGAACGTTTTGTATACCATAATCAACCGACAGATTTAAGCTGGTCTGTCCTGCTTTTGCGTTTTTTGTGGTAATCAATACCACGCCATTGGATCCGCGGGCGCCATAAATAGCCGAGGCGGCGGCATCTTTTAAAACAGAAATACTTTGAATGTCATTGGGATTTAGATTCTGCCCTACACTGGTACCAACGGCAAAGCCGTCAATAACATATAAAGGGGAACTTCCTGCACCCAGGGAACCGATACCTCTTATCCTTACCTCAAATTCTCCGCCTGGCGTTCCGTTTCTTTGCGTGGCAACAACCCCCGGCGCCTGACCCTGTATCATTTGCGTAACATTTCTCGAAGGGAGTTCACCCAAATCGTCAATGTTAACGCTGGATACGGCTGCTGTAATATCTCTCTTACGCTGAGAGCCATAACCTACTACTACCACTTCTTCCAATCCTTTGTCTGCCGCAATAAGCCTTATAGTAAGACTGGTATTGCTGCTTACCTTTACTTCGCTTTCCTGGAAACCAACAGAACTAAAGACCAGCGTAGCACCCTGTGGCGCTGTAATGCTAAAGTTTCCTGCTTCATCGGTCGTTGTTCCATTTTGTGTGTTTTTAACTGTAACGGTTACGCCCGATAAGGCACTTCCGTTTGATGCGGCAACAACCTTACCCGAAATGGTAAGATTTTGCTGGGCGAAGAGGGCGGCACTGAACAGCACGGCCACAATAAACGCCATTATGCGCTTACCTCCATAGGAGGTGTGTAGATGCATTTTAATCATAATAGTTGTTTTGATGTTTAAAAATTGAAAGAAGCAATACGGCGTACGAGTTGATTTTACATTATTGTATTAAAAGAATGTTTACGTGAATGGAAGGTAAGGTGAAAAAAAGGAGTATAGATTAGTGGATGATGGTACGTTATACAAAGTGATACTGGTAATTGCGGGCGGCTTTTTATTTATAGGATTAGGTAGAATGACCTCAAACTAAAGATAATACATTGCGGAGACTA